>NZ_JBSHIT010000001.1:9009-855735 GCF_053619115.1 Arthrobacter sp. NPDC055585 | reverse complement strand
CTGCACCCGGGAGGGTGTGGGAGAGTAGGTCACCGCCGGACAATCATTAAAAAGGCTCAGGCCCCGCAACGCTGCGGGGCCTGACCCGTTTAACAGCACATACCCTTGGGCGGCGGGGGCCAGGCGCCGGGCACCCCCGGGCGCCAGCCGGCTGGCTGGCGTCCTCCAGCCGGCAGCCTCAGGCTCAACAACGCCCCCGCCGCCGAGCCTAACCGCCCTTCCCACGCACAGTGACACCTGTTACCCAGTGGGACCACACCAGGCACCACCCGCCACAAACACTGGGAACCACGGCAGAGAACAGCGCCCGGAATCGAACAGGACCCAGTCACCGAGCTCAGTCCGAGGACCACATTGAATCTGTTATGCCTGCGTACGATGCCTCGGAAGGATCCGTGTCGGCTGCGGCACCTTCGTACTCGAGCACAATCCAGTCGGACTGGTAACCATCGGGGCCGAGAGACTCCGCGAAAGCCGCGGCGTCGTCCTGACTGTCGAAGCTGTAGACAGTCACCTCGTCGCCCATGGCCGCCGCTTGGCAGGGAATCTCTTCCCCCGCATTTCTCGGCGGTAACGTCTCGGGGGGTTGGTGATCGGAGTGTCCGGGTTGAACCAAAACCCTTGCATCACGAGTTCGGGTGTCAGCTGCGATCGTGTACTGGTGCAGCCTGACACCGGAAGCACACCGGCGCAGGCCAGCAGAAGCACGCCGCCGGCAGCCAATAGCTGGCTGTGCTGACCGTGAATTGCCATCGTCCGACTCCGTCCATGGGGCCGGCATACCGCCGGATCAGGTAAACCATTCCAGAGGACGACGCTGCTGTCGAACACATGCTGATGGGCTAAGAGTTCCTGCATTCCGGAAACCATTCCAAGGACTGCGTAGGCTGGGAAGATGACTTCATCCCTGTTCTCCCACGCCCCGGAACCCGAGCCCGAGGGCACCCGCGTACCAGTCGCTGACCTCCAAGAGAGCTGCACTGTTCCCCGTGAAACCGAAGAGGCCTTCCGCGGATTCCATGAGTACCCGCATCTCTGGTGGCCCACCGAATTCACCGAATTTGGAGAGGGGACCCATGTGGAGTTTGAAGGCGGCTCGCTGATCGAAACCAGCGAGGACGAAGAAACCGCCGTTCGTGCGGCCGTCCAAGAGATCCGGCCGGGAGAGGTTATGGAACTCGAATGGAACCCAGGCGCCGGTTCCAGCACTGTAACGATCAACTTCGCCGCAGACGGTACCGGTACGGCCGTGACCATTCGGCACACCGGATTCGACACGGTTCCCGACGGCGCAGGGCAGCGGCAAGAAGCAGAGGCCCTCTGGCGCAACGTTCTGCAACGTTACGCCCGTTTTATGGGCGCCCGGTAGCCTTCTTGCTATGACCATGCCTGCCCTGCACGACCTGGAAGTATCAATCCCTTCAGTCCGCATCGACACGGATCCTGAAACCCTGAAGCGGTACGCCCGAGACCAGGGCCCGGTGCAGGAACTCATTGATCCTTTGGCCGTGGTGTGGGCAGAATCCATCGCTGACGTGCAGGAGGTTCTGCGCTGGGCCTCGCGCACCAAAACTGCAGTCGTCCCCCGTGGGGCGGGAACCGGTGTTTCCGGCGGAGCCCACGCCACACGGAACTGTATTGTCCTGAGCCTTGAGAAGATGAACCGCATCCTGGACATCCGGCCGGGTGACGAACTCGCCGTGGTCGAAGCCGGGGTTGTTAACGCGGACCTCAACGAAGCGGTGAAACCGCACGGTCTTATGTACGCACCGGACCCCGCGAGCTACAAGGTCTCCACCATTGGCGGCAACGTGGCCACGAACGCCGGCGGCCTGCGCTGCGCCAAGTATGGCGTGACCAGGGATTCGGTGCTGGCGCTGGACGTGGTGCTGGCAGACGGCACGCTGATCCATACCGGGCACCAGAGCTTCAAGGGGGTTGCCGGGTATGACCTCACGGGCCTGTTCACGGGATCGGAAGGAACCCTTGGCATCGTGGTCGGCGTGACCGTGCGGCTGCGTTACCTGCCCAATGAGGTTCGGACCATCGCAGCGTTCTTCCCCGACTTCCGCACCGCAGCAGCAGGTGTACTGGCCGTCGGTGCAGCACGTGTGCAGCCTTCCATCATGGAACTGCTCGACGGCGCCACAATGGCGGCCCTGGACGGTGCCCACGGCTCCGATCTGGGCACCCGCGGCGGGGCCCTGCTGCTGATCCAGACGGACGGGTTCGGTGCCGAGGCCGAAGCCGCCGCCGCCCGTGCCGTGCTTGCCGAACTCGGCGGAACAGTGAGCACCGAGGGGTCTGAGGAAGCCGAGCGGCTGCTGGACCTGCGCCGGCACAGCAGGGGAGACGACGTCGACCATGAGATCCGCGTTGGCGAGGACGTTGCTGTGCCCCGTTCACAGCTGGTGCATTACGTGGCGGAGCTGGAGCGTATGGCAGCGGACCACAGGGTTCAGCTCAAGGTTGTAGCCCATGCCGGGGACGGGAACCTGCACCCCACGTTCTGGATCAGTGCGGAGGAGGGCGCGGGCGGCGTCGAGAGGCTCAACGCCGCCCTGGACGAATCCATCACGGTTGCCCTCCGGATGGGCGGCACGATCACCGGTGAACACGGCATCGGCCAGTTCAAGCTCCGCTGGCTGCCGCAGGAACAGCAGGAAGAGGTCCTGCAGCTGCAGCGCCACATCAAGGCCATTTTTGATCCCGCGGGGATCCTGAACCCGGGCAAGGCAGTACCGGGGATCTAGCCTCAATCCGTCCGGCTACGGCAGGCGCATCCACACCGTCCGGTTGGGGCGCAGCCGCGTGTCTTCCATGGTGCCGGGCGAGCTTTCGTGCAGAATCTCAAACTCCGGCAGTTCCACCGGCTTGGTGCCCATGTTCATCACGGCCAAAATGTTCCCGTTCACGAAGGCGACGACGCCCTCGTCATCATGCTCGGGCCACCAGGCCAGGGAGCCGTGGCCCAGGCCGAGTTCCCGGCGCAGGGACAGCGCGGTCCGGTACATCCGGAGAGTAGAGTCTGGGTTCCGTTCCTGGATATCGCGAGAATGTGTGCCCCACAGTCCGGGCTGTGGCAGCCAGCTCTTTCCGGTGCTGCTGAACCCGTACGACGGCGCGCCCGCGACCCAGGGCAGCGGCACCCGGGAGCCGTCCCGGCCTACGCGGATGCCTTCCGTCCGATGGAACGTGGGGTCCTGGCGGAACTCGTTGGGGATCATGGTGTGGTCCGGCAAACCCAGTTCTTCACCCTGGTAGAGGTAGACGCCGCCGGGAAGCGCGAGCATCAGCAGGGTCGCCGCCCGTGCTCGGGCCAGTCCCAGGACATGGTCCGGCTGAGCGTCCTCGGGGCCGATCCCGTCCCCGAGCCTTAGCTCATTCCCCTTGAGCCCGAAGCGGGAGACGTGGCGGACGACGTCGTGGTTGGAGAGGACCCAGGTGGTGGGGGCGCCGACCTGATCGAAGGCGGTGAGACTGGTTTCGATGATGCGCCGCAGTTCGCCCGCCTCCCAGGGATGGCTGAGGTAGGCGAAGTTGAAGGTTTGGTGCATTTCGTCGGAGCGGACCCAGTCGGTGAGCCGGTCCAGAGGATCTACGTTCGCTTCGGCGCAGAGCACGCGGTCGCCGTCGTATTCATCGAGGATTTTGCGCCAGGAGCGGTAGATGTCGTGGATGCCGGCCTGGCCGAACATGGGTGCCTGATCGCCGGGAAAGCCTTCGCTGGAGGCGCCGTCGGCGCGGCCGCCCCAGTCGGGCAGCCCGCTTTTCTTGATCAGGGCGTGGGCGACGTCGACGCGGAACCCGCCGACGCCGCGGTCGAGCCAGAAGCGCAGGATGCGTTCGAATTCATCGTGAACGGCGGGGTTGTCCCAGTTGAAGTCGGGCTGGGTGGAGTCGAAGAGGTGCAGGTACCACTGTCCGGGGGTGCCGTCGGGGCGTGTGGTGCGGGTCCAGGCGGGGCCGCCGAAGTGGGACTGCCAGTTGTTCGGCGGGTTTTCGCCGTTTTCGCCGGTGCCGTCGCGGAAGATGAACATGTCCCGGGCAGGGGAGTTCTCCGGGGCGGCGAGGGCGGCCTGGAAGAGGGCGTGCTGATCGGAGCAGTGGTTGGGGACGAGGTCGACGATGACACGGATGCCGTGGTTTTTGGCGGTGGCCACGAGGTCATCGAAGTCGTCCAGGGTGCCGAAGAGGGGGTCGACGGCGCAGTAGTCGGCTACGTCGTAGCCGGCGTCCTTCTGGGGGGAGACGTAGAAGGGGGAGAGCCAGATCGCGTCGATGTCCAGGCTCGCCAGGGCGGGGATTTCGGCGGTGATGCCGGGCAGGTCGCCGATGCCGTCGCCGCGCAGGTCGCGGAAGGAACGGGGGTAGATCTGGTAGATCACCGAGGAGCGCCACCACTGCCGTTCCCGGTTGCTGGAAGCTTCATGAACCGGAACCAGGCGGAGCTCTCCGTTTCGTGCGACAGGTACGCGGGGAGCGTTGTCCATGAAAAGAATCACCCCTTTTCTTTTGTGCGGTCTGGGTACGTCCTCTTAAACGAGGATAAGTCTCCTTATGTGCCGGGGATCCGGCGTGATAACCCACACAATTGCCGGCTACTGATCACGGGTCACTGGCGGAAGAGCGCTTTACAGGAGCGTCCATGCTGGTCGGGATAGACTTACGGCTACTGCTGGCAGCGCCCCCGCGTCAGGCCGGCGTCCGTCCCCCACCAGCCATCATTCGGGAGAACCATGTCAGAGAACCGCAACGACGTCCCGGGCGAGCCCGCCAAGGACCCGCAGGCGCAGCCCTGGGACCAGGCCCCCGCGAATGCCGCCGACGCCGATGCCCCGACCCAGCCGCTGTACGGCCGCTACGCTGAGGGCTCCGGTCCGGAAGCCGGACAGGCACCGGATGATTCAGCTCCGGAGACCAGCCGGCAGCCGGAACCGCAGTACGCTTCGACACCCGGCCAGGGACCCTGGAGCCCGCCGCAGGGCCAGCCCCAGCAGCCCGGCTACGGTGCGGCCCCCAACTCCGGCTACGGCGCTCCGCCGGCGCCCTACGGTTACCCGGGCAGTTACCAGGCTCCCGCGCCGCAGCCGGGCAAGACCATGGGCATCATTGGCCTGATTCTCTCCTGCCTGTTCTTCATTCCCTTCGCCTCGCTGGTAGGCGTGATCCTGAGCATCGTGGCCTTCGTCCAGTCACGAAAAGCCAGGATGAGCAACGGTCCGGCACTGGCGGGCATCATCATTGGCGGCGTTGTGTTCGTGCTGACGGTGCTTGCCACAGTGGCGCTGTTTGTCTTCGCAGTTGATACGGCCAACACATTTTATGAGGTCTGCACCGAGCGGGGAACGGGAACGTTCTACGTCGACGGCCAGCGGATTGACTGCGGTGACCTCGCTGAATTTGAACAGTCTCTCTGACAGGCACACAGACAGACAGGGAAATAAAGCACTGCAGGCCGGGATCAGCTCCCGGCCTGCAGTGCTTTATTTTCTAGCCCGATGAAGCGCCGCTTTCAAGAATCCGCATAGTCGTGGTGTCCGGGTTGAGCAGGATCGCCGCCTCATCCCGGCGATGGCGCAGCACGTTGTCCATATAGGACTGCACCGCTTCCGCCAGAGGGACGTAGCGGTTCTCCTTCTCGGACATGTACCAGCGGTGCTCCAGTACCTCGTGAACCACCTCGGCCTGCTCCAGCTTGCTGCCAAGTTCCCGCGGCACGGACTTCACGATTGGTTCGAAGACATGGGTGACCCAAAGGTGGGCGCTCAGCTCTTCATCCATGTCCGGGTTGTTGTCCGCCCGGTAGGAGTCCAGATCATTCAGGAGCCTCCGGGCCTGGTTTTCCTGGGCATCCAGTCCGGTGAGGCGCAGCAGGCGGCGCTGGTGGTGGCCGGCGTCGACAACCTTGGGCTGGAGCTGCACCTGCGATCCGTCCGGAGTGGTCCGGATGGTGAGTTCGTCGACGTCGAACCCCAGCTCATTCAGGCGCCGGATGCGCGCATTGACGCGCCAG
This sequence comes from Arthrobacter sp. NPDC055585, assembly GCF_053619115.1. NCBI lineage: Bacteria > Bacillati > Actinomycetota > Actinomycetes > Micrococcales > Micrococcaceae > Arthrobacter > Arthrobacter sp. NPDC055585. The sequence continues at coordinate 849,719 of NZ_JBSHIT010000001.1, read as the reverse complement.
CGTTCACCGAGCTCGAAGGATTCCTGTTCGGTTAGCTCGGCCCACAGATTGCGGTAGCTGTCCATGATGCGTTCGCTTGTGGCCAGCGGATCAACGTTCTCTTCGATCAGGCCGCCCTCGGCGAGGTCCATGAGTTCCCCGGCAATGTTTACACGGGCGATCTCCAGATCGTATTCACGCTGGCCCCGGGAAAGCTCCGGGTACAGCTCGCCGGTTTCGGCGTCCACGAGGTAGGCGGCAAAGGCCCCGGCATCGCGGCGGAAGAGGGTGTTGGAGAGGGACACATCACCCCAGTAGAAGCCGGCCAGGTGCAGCCGGACCAGTAGCAGCGCCTGAGCATCGATCAGGCGGGTCAGCGTGACTTCCCGGAGCGTCTGGGAAAACACGGCACGGTAGGGCAGGGAAAAACGTAGATGGCGCGTCACCAGCACCGGATCCAGCTCATTGCCTTCAGCGTCCTGGCGTCCGGTGATGACAGCCACGGGGGCGACGCTGGGGATGTTCAGCCGCCGCAGCTTGCGCAGCATGTGATACTCCTGCCGCGCCACGTGTTCGCTGGTCTCCTTGATGGCGATCAGGGAATCGCCCATCCGCGCGAACCGGACAACGTGCCGGGAAATGCCGCGGGGCAGCGCGGCCAGGTTTTCCTTGGGCCAGTCTTCCAGCGGAATGGACCACGGAAGATCCAGCAGGGCGGGGTCCATGGAGGCCGCGGTGATGTTCAGCGAACCAAGGGGTTCCTGCGTTGCCTCACTGTGGCTGCGGGGGAGCTTGCCGGGCTGCTCCCAGTTGGTTGGTTCATCACGCCAGTTGGCGCGCGGAGCTTCAGTCATTGGCATTTACGCCTTCTATCAGCGCTGGACGGGGGTTAAACCAGTGCGGTGGCCTTCCTCCTGAAGTCTAGATCAGGGGAAAGGCCACCGCACGCGCACAGTGTTGCTAAAGGCTACGCTTCGTCCGCAAGTCGAGCACCGGTGCTGGTGTCAAAGAGGTGCACATGCCCTGCCTTCGGCTTCACGAACAGGGTGTCTCCCTTGGCGGGAGGCTTCCGTGCATCCACACGGGCCGTAATCTCGTGTTCCTGGCCGTCCAGGAAGGTGTGGCCGTAAACGAAGGCGTCTGCGCCGAGTTCCTCCACCACGTCCACTTCCACCTTCAGGCCCTCGCCGTCGGCAGCAATGTCCATGTCTTCCGGACGGACACCGAACGTAACAGTGTTGCCGGCAGCGGCGTCGAGGATGCTGCGCGGAACCGGGTACACCGTGCCGCCGAAGGTCACACCGCCCTCGGTGGCAGGCAGTTCCAGGAGGTTCATCGCCGGGGAGCCCATAAAGCCGGCAACGAAAACGTTCATCGGCTTGTCGTAGAGGTTGCGCGGGGTATCCACCTGCTGCAGGATGCCGTCCTTCAGCACGGCAACGCGGTCGCCCATGGTCATGGCTTCGACCTGGTCATGGGTGACGTAGACGGTGGTGACGCCGAGGCGGCGGGTCAGCGACGCGATCTGGGTCCGGGTCTGCACACGCAGCTTGGCATCGAGGTTGGAGAGCGGCTCATCCATGAGGAACACCTGCGGGTTCCGCACGATGGCCCGGCCCATGGCGACACGCTGGCGCTGGCCGCCGGAGAGTGCCTTGGGCTTGCGGTCCAGGTAATCCTCAAGGTCCAGGAGCTTGGCGGCCTCGCGGACGCGCTCCAGGCGTTCCTCCTTCGGGACGCCGGCGATCTTCAGCGCAAAGCCCATGTTGTCCGCCACGGACATGTGCGGGTAAAGCGCGTAGTTCTGGAACACCATGGCAATGTCGCGGTCCTTGGGCGGAACGTCGGTGACGTCGCGGTCACCGATGAGGATGCGCCCGGAGTTGACGTCTTCCAGGCCGGCGAGCATTCGCAGGGAGGTGGACTTGCCGCAGCCGGAGGGGCCAACGAGCACCAGGAATTCGCCGTCGGCGATTTCGAGGCTGAGGTTATCGACTGCAGGGCGCTCGGTGCCCGGGTACACACGTGTTGCTTGGTCAAACGTTACCGTTGCCATGATATTTCCCTTCACGGGCAGGTACGTGCCCGACGATCCGTTGTGAATGGGTGGATGTTTAGTTGTGAAACAGCAAGAAACAAGTGACGGACGCCACGAAAGCGGTCACTGGTGGCAAGTATGCCACGTCTGTCCAGCGGACAGAAGGAAAACAGGTAGCCGGAAGGTTAATTTCCGACGGCGGCCAGGCGCAGCTCGTGCAGATGTTCCAAGACCGCGGCAAACTCTTCCGGTGATTCAACCCGGAACCGGGCGGCGCTCTCTCCCGGACCGACCTTGATTCCCACGTCCTCCGGCTGCAGCACGGCGAAGCCCAACTCGTCCGTGACATCGTCACCGGCGAACAGGACAGCGGTGGCCCCGGTCAGCTCGCGCAGCGCGAGGATGCCTTCACCCTTGTTCGCGTGGACAACGGAGGCTTCCAGGACCCGCTTGCCGTCCGTGACCTGCACACCGTCCAGCTCGCCCAGCCGTGCCCGCGCCGCCGCGACCGCTGCGGATGCGTCGTCGTCGGACGCGCTTCGGGTATGCAGGACGACGCCGGCGGGCTTGTCCTCGATGCGGCAGCCGGCGCAGGCTTCGGCCACTTCGGCGACGGCCGCGCGGGCGCGGGCCAGCAGGTCCGCCTGCTCCGGAGTGAGCTGCAGGGGTTCTGCGTTCGGGCCGGTCCAGGTCTCGGCGCCGTGGCTGCCGACCAGCAGGGTTTCCGGCTCGGGTGTGGCAACGGCACGCAGGCTATCCAGCGCCCGGCCCGAGATCAGCGCCGTCGCGGTTCCCGGCACGCCGGCCAGGGCGCGCAGCGCCTCCGCTGCGGCCGGGAGCGGCCGCGCGTCGTCGGCGTGTTCCACCAGCGGCGCGAGGGTGCCGTCGAAATCGACGGCGACCAGCAGGTGGTCGGTCGTGGCGAGGGTAGCAAGGGCGGACCGCAGGTCCATGGGAATCACTGGGGTTCTCCTTCCAGGCGCAGGGCGTTGAGGAAGTTCTGGGACCAGCGCTCGACGTCGTTCTGCAGGACCTGCCGGCGCATCAGGCGCATCCGGCGCTGGGCTTCACGCGGCTGCATCTGGATGGCGGAGACAATCGCGTCCTTCAGCCGGTCAATGTCGTGCGGATTGACCAGCACGGCCTGGCGCAGCTGGTCTGCAGCACCGGCAAACTCGCTGAGCACCAGTGCGCCGGTGTTCTCCGTCCGGGCGGCAACATATTCCTTGGCCACCAGGTTCATGCCGTCGCGCAGCGCCGTGACGAGCATGACGTCTGAGGCCAGGTACAGGGCAACCATTTCCTCCACGGGGTAGGAGTGGTGCAGGTAGCGGATGGCGGTGTTTGACATGGTGTCGTAGGTGCCGTTGATGCGGCCTACGGTTCCTTCAACCTCTTCCCGCAGCAGCCGGTACTGTTCCACGCGCTCGCGGCTGGGGCTGGCCACCTGGATCAGGGCCGCGTCCTCAACGCTGATCCGGCCGTCCTCGAGGAGTTCACCGTAGGCCTTCAGCCGGTGGCTGATGCCCTTGGTGTAGTCCAGGCGGTCGACGCCGAGCAGGATGACCTTGGGGTTGCCCAGTTCGCGGCGGATCTGCTTGGAACGCTCAATGATGTCCTCGCGTTTGGCCAGTTCGGTGATCTGGTCCACGTCGATGGAGATTGGGAAGGCCTCAGCCCGGGAAATGTAGGTGTTGCCCTCATCATCGGTGATGTGAACCTGCTGCTGGCGCACTGAATGCCCGGCGAACCGGCGGACGCAGCGCAGGAAGTTTGCGGTGTCGCTGGGGCGCTGGAACCCGATCAGGTCCGCTCCCAGCAGGCCGGCGATGATGTCACGCCGCCACGGCAGCTGCGCGAAGATTTCCAGCGGAGGGAAGGGAATGTGGTTGAAGAAGCCGATCTTCAGGTCCGGGCGGGCCTTGCGCAGCATCTGCGGAACCAGCTGCAGCTGGTAGTCCTGCACCCACACGGTGGCGCCCTCAGCGGCGACCTCGGCGGCAGCTTCGGCAAAGCGGCGGTTGACGGTGCGGTAGGAGTCCCACCAGGTTCGGTGGAACTCGGGCGGGGCAATAACGTCGTGGTACAGCGGCCAGAGTGTGGCGTTGGAGAAGCCTTCGTAGTAGAGCTCCACCTCGGAGGCGCTCAGCGGCACCGGCCGAAGATGCATGTTGTCATGGTCAAACGGTTCCAGCGTTTCGTCCGGCGCGCCGTGCCAGCCAACCCACGCGCCGTCGGCCTTCGCCATCACCGGCGCCAGCGCCGTCACGAGGCCGCCGGGGGAGCGGCGCCAGCTGTCTGCGCCCTCTGCTCCGTTGTCCGCCACCCGGTCCACGGGCAGGCGGTTGGAGACCACTATGAAGTCGTAATCGCCGTACCCGTCCGTTGAAATCTCAGTTTTCGATTCAGCGGCAACAGCGTTCACCTTTTGCACTCCTAAGTTGACTTGTTTGTTCGCCACTCTATCCAACGGGGGAACCTTTGTACCCACTCCGGGCGTTGACGCTCAGGTGCAGGGATTATGGTTGTCCCTGAAGACCGAGTACCTGATGCCGCCCAACTGCGGCCGTTTGAGAGACAGAAGGAACTATGACCGACCGGAATCCCAAGGTCACCAAGGCCGAGCGCCAGGCCGCGGCGCGCGAGAAGGCACGGGCCCTGCGTGAGGCACAGCTGAAGAAAGAGCGCCGTAACAAGCTGCTGACACGCTGGGGCATTGTCGCTGGAATCGTTGCCGTCATTGTGATCGTCGCTGTGATTGTTATCAACAGTGTCCGCGGCGGAATCCCAGACGCCGGACCGGCCCCGGCCAACGGCAACATCAACGGCGGGTTCACTCTGACCTCCACTACGTCGCTGGAACCGGCGGACACCGGTGAGGTTGACGTCAACAACCTCCCCGAGGCGACCACCACGAACGAAGCGGGTGAAACCGTGCCGGCCGGCGTCGAAGCCGCAGGCCCCGGCGAGCCGATCCAGATTGTGGAATATGTGGACATCAATTGCGTCCACTGTGCCGACTTCTCCTCCACCTACGCAGACCAGGTCAAGACCTGGCTCGACGCGGGTGAGGTCACCCTCGAATACCGCACCGTCGCTTTCCTCGACCGGAATTCGCCGACCAACTACTCCTCTCGCGGCGCCAACGCCGCTGCCTGCGTAGCCGACAAGAACCCGGAGTCCTACTGGGACTTTATGAAGGCAATCTTCGCCCAGCACGCTGCCGGTGAAGTCAACAACGCCGGCCTGGTGGATATGGCCGAGTCCGTGGGCGCCAACGAGGCAGCCGACTGCATCGAGAACGACGGGTTCCGCACCTACGTCAAGTACGCCGATGCTCTGGCCCGCGCGGCTGAGGTCGGCGGCACCCCGACCGTCTACGTCAACGGTGCTGAAGCGGACCTGAACGCCTTCGTGGAGACAGTGCAGAGCGCCATTGACGCCAACAAGGCTGAGGCTTCCTCCTAGTTCCGCCGTAGTCCGGCTGCCCGCCGGGACAGAACCATCCCTGGTTTCGTTCCGGCGGGCATGCTGGGCTAATCTTGTCTAGCGCTGTCTTGTCGTTTGGTGCGTTGACTGCAACGACGACGGCGCGGGGCCTGCATTTGCGGCCCACGCCTCCTTAGCTCAGTTGGCCAGAGCACCTGTCTTGTAAACAGGGGGTCGCCGGTTCGAATCCGGCAGGGGGCTCCACCAAACCCCTCCTGATCAGGTAAAACGCCCGATCAGGAGGGGTTTTTGCGTGGTGCGAACGGGGCCCGCGATACGTGAACAAGGAACCCTGGATCACCGACGCCGCCTCCTGAGACTTCACCGCCGTCCCGTTCTTTTTCGCCGTCAGCCCCGTGACGTGGTCGCTTCTCTATTGGCCTCAGGAATACCGGTGCTAGCTTGACCGGACGGCTGGCCCCCGCCAGCCGGAAACCAGCACGAAGGAGTGCACCGTGAGACAACCAGCCACCCGGTCCGGTTTCTTCCTCGCCGGTCTTCTAGCCGCTGCGCTGAGCGTTCCAGCGGCAGGAACCGCCATGACATCGCAGACAAACAACACGACGGTTCCCGGTGGAGGAGCGGGCACTGACTCCAAGGCATCCCCAAACGCGGCGGGAGGTTCGTCTCCGTCAACACCCTGGGTTGGCAGCTGGGCTGCATCGATGACCCCGGCCGGGCCGGAAGGCAGCGTTTCCGGAGCGGGTTTCACCGACGCCACTCTGCGCCAGACGGCTCACCTGTCCGTTGGCGGGGACAGCCTGCGTATTCGAATCAGCAACGATTTTGGTACCACCCCGCTGGTGATTGGCGCTGCCACCGTTTCTCCCGGTTCGGCTGATGAGGACCCGGATCCGGACAGGCTGCGGGAAGTAACGTTCGACGGCGCTGCTTCAGTAACTATCCCCGCAGGTGCCGAGTGGGTCTCCGATCCGGTGCAGCTCTCTGTGGAAGGGAACTCGGACCTGACCGTCAGCATGTACCTGCCCGGCCCCACCGGTCCCGCTTCCGTGCATACGCTCGGGATGGCTACCTCGTACCGTGCAGAGGGAAACGCCACAGCGAGCCCAGCGGACTCCTACGAAGCCCTGGACACCTCGCGGTACTTCCTGGAAGGGGTGGACACGGCTACGAAGGCGCTCGGATCGGTGGTCTTCTTCGGTGACTCCATCACTGATGGATATGCCTCCACCGTTGACGCCAACCTCCGCTACCCGGATCAGGTTGCTGACCGGCTGATGCGCAGGCCTGAGGCCCGGCAGTGCGGTGTGCTCAACTCGGGAATCAGCGGCAACCGCGTGCTGGAGGACGCGGGCACGGCGGGCATCTCGGCCCTGTCACGTTTCGAGGATGACGTCATTGACCAGACCGGTGTGCGGACCGTTGTGCTGCTTGAAGGCATTAACGACATAGGCCGGACCGGCGGAGCGCTGGACCCGGATTCACTGATCGCCGTCTACCGTCAGTTCATTGAACGGGCACACGACCACGGTATCCGGGTGGCAGGTGCCACGCTGACACCATATGGGGGCGCCGGCTATTACACGGATGAGGGCGAGCAGGACCGCCAGGCAGTGAACTTCTGGATACGGACGTCAGGAGAATTCGACGCGGTGATCGATTTCGACGCCGCGGTCCGGGACTCCCGGGACCGCAGCAGGCTGCAGGCCCGGTTCGATCCGGGGGACCACCTTCATCCGAATGACGCCGGCTACGCGGCGATGGCATCAGCCGTCAACCTTCAGGAGATCTGCCGCAGATAGGGCAGATCCCTGCCGTGGGGGCGCCGTCCGGGAGGGCGGCCCCACGGCTCTGGGGGAATCAAATGGGGGCCCTTCCAGACCCTGGGATCAACGGGAATCTGGTTGGGCTGCCAAGCCGGTCATAGCGTTTTCTATGGTCCAGTCCGGGCCGGAGAATTCGAAAGGAACGCTATGTCCGCTAGACCCAGCACCGGAACCGGCAGGGAGAAAACGCCGGGGGTGAACCGATGAGTGCATCGGCTGAGGCACCGCCCCGGACCAAGGCGAATTGGGCCGGGGTCGTATCCCTGGGGCTGGGAATCTTCGGCATCGTTATGGCCGAGTTCCTGCCCGCGAGCCTGCTGCCGCGCATGGCCGAGGACCTCGGCGTCAGCGCCGGAGCTGCCGGACAAAGCGTCACCATGACGGCCGCAGCCGCCGCGGTGACGGCGCTGATGATCGCTGTTGTCCTGCCTCATGCCGACCGCCGCAGGGTGATGCTCGGTCTCACGCTGCTCGCGGCAGTTTCCAATGTCCTTGTGGCTCTTGCCCCCAGCCTCCCGGTGCTTCTGGCAGCCCGGGTGCTGCTGGGGATCGCCTTGGGAGGATTCTGGGCCATGGCAATCGCCGTGGCCGCACACCTGGTGCCCGCCGACCGCCTGGGCAGGGCGCTGACCGTAGTAAACACCGGAGTCTCGACCGCAACTGTGGCCGCCGTTCCGCTCGGTGCGTGGCTGGGCGAGGTGTGGGGCTGGCGGGGTGTCTTTGTGCTCGGAGCCGGCGCAGCAGCGCTGGCACTGGTCCTCCAGGCGCTGACCCTGCCGCGGATCACCCCCGGCGCAGTCAGCGGGCTCCGCGCCCTGGGTTCAACGCTTCGGTCCGGAATTGTGCTGCTGGGAATGCTGGCCGCCTTCCTGATCTCCGGCGGCCATTTCGCCGGATTCACCTACATCCGTCCGGCAGCCGAAAGCCTCTCGGGTATTGATCCGGCAGGCATTGCCCTGATGCTGCTCGTCTTTGGGGTTGCCAACTTCCTGGGCACGCTGGCGGCCGGCCCCATGGCCGACCGCTCGCTGCGGCTGGGGGTGCTGCTGTTCCCCTCCGTCCTGGGTGCCGGAATGCTGCTGATGCTGGTCACCGGCGGGTCGGCCGCAGGGCTGTTCGCCGCCGCAGCGCTGTGGGGCCTTGGCTTCGGCGGCGTGCCCACCACGCTGCAGACCTGGGGTGCGCGCACCGAGCCCAGCCACCTCGAGCAGATCGGAGGACTGCTGGTAGTCATGTTCAACGTGGCCATCGCAGCCGGCGCGGTTATCGGCGGGATCCTCGTTGACGGCGTTTCCCCGAATGCGCTTCTGCTGGCCGGGGGAACGTCCGCTGTTGCAGGGGGTCTGCTCATCGTTTGCCTGCGCCGCGGCAGGCGCTAGGACGGCAAGGCGGCGCCGTCCGGATACGGCAGCGCCGTGGCCGAGCCGGCGGGGCTCGACCACGGCGCATGGTCCGCTGCATTCCGGCGGCAGCCGGAGCATCGTGTTCTCAGACGGTGACCGTACGGTCCCTTCCCGGGGACCCGGGGAGGGCGGGATTGCCGGGGAGGTTCGCATTGCGCACCTCCTGGTACTGGGGCAGATCGGTGTACAGCTCGTCGCGCAGCGGGTTGCGGTGCCGCTTGATGATGGTGAACACCTGGTAGACCGCGACGGCGATGTTGGCTGCCAGCGAGATGGCAGAGACAACGAACAGTGCGGTCGGGTTGTGCGAGGAGTCGACGGCGAACGGCGAGGTGCTCACGAATGTCGGGACCGCCATGGTGAACATCATCCACAGTGCCAGCGTGTGGGCGCGGTGCTGCAGCCAGGCACCCTTCTTGAGGAAGAACGCGGGGATGGTGCAGGAGATGAGCAGCGCGGCCCCGGCGTAGAACGCGTGGTCACCGACGCAGTTGTAGACGTAGGCGAAGTTCCAGAGGTCGTAGGCGATGATCCAGAACCACATCATGTCCGGCCAGATCATGTCTTTCGACTTGTCGCGCGAGACGAAAATGCCCATCCAGCCGCAGATGGTCAGCAGGTTCAGGATGCCGGCGGCGGCGTTCATGTAGTTCCATGGGCCGCCGACCATAAACACGCCGTCGTGCATGCCCTGCAGGCCAGCCACCTCGAAGTCACGGATGACGGCCTCTGCGATGTTGATCGCGAGGATCAGCGGAGGGAACAGCAGCATCCAGCGGTTCTTCGCGAGGCGCGGGACGTAGCGGATGAGCATAAAGCCCAGACACCCGATGATGGCCGAGTACACCTTTACCCAGTGGAACCAAGTGCCGGTGGAAGACCCGTCTCCGGCCGTCGTTGGCCACACGAACAGGGTCAGCAGGATCGGCAGCGCCACGAAGAAGGCCAGACCGGCCCACTTCCAGCGCCGCGTCACCTCGTTGAGTGCAATAAGGGCAACCAGGACGACGCCGAACATCGCCCAGGAATACCAGGGAATGGATTCGAACAGGAACATCTTGGGACCTCTCCTTAGCGGTCAGCAGCATGTGTACCTTCGAATTCCAAGGTAAAAAGGGCCCAGCCGCGGGTCATTAGACACCGGGGGCGATGTGTCCAAAAACGTCCGGTGTTACCGTCAGGCATGGCCGATGAGGTCCCTCGGACAAAGCGTTCTGCGGAAGCACGTGCGGCTCTCGCGGCCGCGCTTAAGGCCCGTCTGCGTACTGAGCCGCTGGATAGGGTGACGGTCACGGAGCTGACGCGTGACTGTGGACTGACACGGCAGGCCTTCTATTACCACTTCCCCGACGTGCAGCACCTCGCCGTCTGGATGTTCGAGACAGAGGTGGCCCGTAAGGTCCGTGCCTTCGCGGCGCGGGAGGGGTGGGCTGACGGGCTGGTGCGGCTGATGCTGTACATGCGGCGGAACCGCTCGACGACGCTCGGGGTAATCAACGGGGTGGGCCTGCCGGGGCTCGAGCGTTTCCTGTTTCGGCAGATGCGGCCTGTCACTGAAGCAGTCATGGATCAGGACGGCGGCGGACCGCAGCGCCCGCAGGACCGGGTGCTGGTGGTGGACTTTTACACGTCGGCCGTGCTTGCCGTGGTGCTGCGGTGGGTCGCCGACGGCATGGTGGAACATCCCTACCGGGTGGTCGGTGATCTGGAGATCATGCTGCACGGCGCCGTACGGGAGTCTGTCCGCCGGCTCGACGCACGGGCCGCGCGTCAGGGAACGAGGCGGCCGCGGTGAGCGGGCAGGCTCCGTCCCGTTGAGGCTGCAGGCACTAGGATGGCCGGCAAGGTCCAGACCGTTCCCGGCGGCGCCGGGACGCCGCACTGCAGAAACGAGTCTTTTCGATGAACCAGAACACGGCTCCGGGGGCCGGTGCATGAACGCCCTGGTCCAGGGCTCATTCGGGCTGTTCCTGCTCGCGGCGGTGCTCGGCACAGTGGCCCGCTTCATCGGGGCCGGTCAGCTAAGCCGCAACCAGGCGATCGGGATCCGGACCCGGGCCACCATGACCTCCGATGAAGCGTGGACGCGCGGGCACGAGGCAGCGCTGCCGTGGATGCGTACCGCAGCGCTGGGCGCGCTGGCAGCGGGTCTGGCCTGCGCCGGCGTCGGAATTGCAGTTACAGGGGAGCCGGATAACGTGCTGACGGGGGTCTTGACCCTGGGCGGCTACGCCCTGGTCACCGGGCTCATCATCACCGCAGGAGTGGCCGCGAACCGGGCCGCCTTGAAGGCGTGACGCTGAAAACCGGACCACCGAATTGTTTTGATATCCATTTGTGTCCAAACGTTCCGCAGGCAAAGGGCATTGTTCGCTATTCTCAATGTGGAACAAAGCACAGACCCGCTGCACCAGGTGCGGCGAATTCAAGCGCCGGGCCGAAGCCGGTGATTTCCATGGGGGTGGAATCACCGGCTCCGGGCCGGCACCTGTTTTTTAAGCGTGGGTGGAGCTGTCCCGGTAGTCGGTGTACATGTACGGGTTATCCAGAATGCGTGTCTCCGGAATATCCGGGTTCATATCCTGCTGCCAGGCTTCGGGGCCCAGCTCGGACTGCAGATGCTCCACTGTGGTTTCAACCCGGCGGCGCAGTGCATCGAGGTCCACGCCAATGAGCCGGTGGTTGTACTTGACCGTCCGGCCATTCACCAGGACGGTGTGTACGTCCCCGCGCCCGGCCTGCAGCGCTACCTGGCCGTAGGGGTTCAGGACGGGGAACGCCGACGGCGAATGGTCGTTGCGCAGCAGCACCACGTCTGCTTTTTTGCCCTGTTCCAGGGATCCGACGGCGTGATCCAGGGACAGCGCTGCCGCACCGCCGCGGGTGGCCCAGTCCACCACGTGCTCGGCACGAAGTGAGGAGTGCGTGACGGTGTCCCCCTGCTCGTGGGCTCGCATGTGCTCGTAAGAGCGGTCGGCCCCCAGCGTGGTCCGCATGGCGGTGAACAGGTCGGAGCTGAACCAGACACTGGTGTCGATGGACAGGGACATGGGGATGTTGTGCCGGCGCAGGACCCACGACGGCGGGTAGCCCTGGCCGCAGCTCTGCTCGCTTTCGGTGGAGAGGGACACCGAACCCCCGGTGGCGGCGATCCGCTGGTAGGAATCCTCGCTCAGCGTTGCTGCGTGGACGTAGACGGTCCCGGGAACCATAAAGCCGTGTTCGTGCATCAGCCGTACGCCGTCGTCGTTCGTGGCACCCCAGACGCCGGCGTGGGTGGTGACCGGCAGGTCCAGTTCGCGGGCCACCTCGAAGGCTGCCTTTTCCGGGAACGCAGGGTCACCGGTGACGTCGAAAGCCAGCTGGAACTTCATCATGTCCGTGCGCGGGTTCCGGCGCTTGACGAAGTCTGTGAACTCCGGCTGGACCGTCCATTCCCAGGGTCCGGCAAAGATGTTTCCGGGCGCGAAGACGAATCGCCCGCCGGTTTCTTCCAGAGCGGAAAGCGCGGCTTCAGCATGGTCCAGTGTGCTCAGGCCATGGGACCAGTCAACGGACGTGGTCACCCCGGCGTCCAGCGCATCCCAGGCAGAAAGCGCGTTGCCGGTGGCGATGTCTTCCGGACGGAATGCCTTCCCATGTTCCAGGTAGTACCAGACGAAGTACTGCGTGAGCGTCCAGTCCGCGCCGTAGCCGCGCATCGCCGTCTGCCACATGTGCCGGTGCGTGTCCACCATGCCGGGCATCACGATTCCTCCGGCGGCATCGATTTCGAAGGTGCCCTCGGGGACTTCGAGTGCCGGTCCGACGGCTGCAATGTCTTCACCGGTCACGAGCACGTCTGTGTGCTGCAGGACGCGGCGGGTGGCATCCATGGTCAGGACCGTGCCGTTGCGGAAAACGACGGGCTGGTTCTCCTGCGGGGTGGGGGACGAGCTGTTCATGCTGGGCTCCTGGATGGGGTCGTAAAGGGCGGGAAAAGCGAAAATGCGGGTTCAGGCAGCGGGCCTCTCGGCCGTCCTGCGGCGGGTGGTCCAGCGGCGGACAAGGAAGAGGAATACGAGTGCGGAGACCGCCGCGAGCAGGACGGTGGCCGCTCCTGCCGCGGCGCCGCCGAGCAAAGGCGACAGGGCGGGGAAGCGTTCTGCCAGCAGCGCATCGGCAGAGAACGCGCCGGCACCGGTGAACGCAAGTCCGGCGCCTGCTGCCGCGAGGACGAACGGGTATTCGCCGCCGCCGCGTGCGTTCCAGAAAGACCCGGCCTTCAGCTGGGACACGGTGCCGGCCACTGCCATGGTTCCGGCAGCAGCAGCCGCCCCGAGCGGAAGGAAAAGTCCCAGCAGCAGGAACAGGCCGGCCAGGGCCTCGGTAACGGATGCTGTGATGACCATCAGCCGGCCAGGACGCAGGCCCAGGGATTCGAAGACGCCGGACATCACGTCCAGGCCCTGTCCCTGGAACCAGCCCAGCGACTTCTGGGCTGCGTGTGCCAGCAGGACGGTACCGATCAGCAGACGCAGCAGCAGCAGTCCTTCGTCCACGGCTTCCTCCGGATTCCTTGGTTACGTCACAGGGCTGTGGACGGGTAGGGGCGTCCGGTCCAGTGCTCCAGGCGGCGGGCCCAGTCCCGCTGGTAGGACAGCGGGCCTTTGTCCCGGGTCCAGTCCTCCTCGAACAGACCGATGAACAGCGTCAGGTACAGGAAGAAATGGCAGCCGTTCTCGAACAGCCACACATAGTCATACGTCTCCAGCGCCTGCCGTTCGTCGGCGGTGAAGGACAGCCAGGTGGTCCGTTCTGCCGGGTTCAGCCACTGGCCAACTTCTTCCTCCCAGCGGGCAACAGCGGCGGCGGGGTCCGACTTGTAGCGGGCCACCCAGCCCGGATCGCGGTCCACTGTGAAAAGGAACTTGTTGACGTAGTACCTGCTCACGCGGATGCTCCTTCGCGGTCCGCGTACACCGGGCCAAGCACGGCGCCGGAGGCTGCCGCTGCGCGCACCGCTGCCTGCAGCAGATGGTCCTTCTGCGTGGGGTACCACGTCATGAACATTTCCCGGGTGTGGTAGAGGTCCAGCTGGTCCACGTAGTCCGCTTCTTCCCCGGCAGCAATACCCATCATCAGGATCAGGTCCATAAACCCGTGCGTGGCGTTCCCGGCTGCGGCCATTGATTCATGGGTGACGTTGGCCAGGATCGCCTCAATGTTGCCGGTGGAGAGCCATTCGATGGCCTGCGCATCAAAAACGGGATCGGGGCCGTGTTCACCGAACATCCGCGGCCCGCCGAGTTCCAGGGACAGATGGCCGGTTCCGACCGCCGCGACCTTCCGGTCAGACGGAAAGGCTTCGATGACGCGGCGGATAGCCCGGCCCAGATCCCAGAAACGCTTGGGGGAAGGCAGCGGCGGAGCGAAAATGTTCGTGTAGATCGGAACGATCGGCAGGTCCGCCTCGGGACGGACTGTGATGATCGGGCAGATGATCGAGTGGTCGATCTTCAGTTCGTGGCTGAAGGAGAAGTCGAATCCTGCATCCATCAGTCCCTGGTGCATAAAACCGGACAGCTCGGTGTCGCCGTCGAGCAGGTAGCGGGGCAGGCCGAATTCGCGCTCCTCGTTATAGAACGTTGCGTCGTACTTTTCCTGTTTGCCGATCAGGAAGGTGGGGTAGTTGTCCAGGAAGAACTGGTGGAAATGGTCGGCTCCGACCATCACCAGCACGTCCGGTGCCGCGGCCGTCAGGGTCTGGCGGTAGGCCTCGACTTTCCGCTGCCATTCATCGGCCTGCGGCATGCGCGCTTCGGAGTGGTCGGTCGTGGCTTTGAGGTAAAACGGATGGTGCGTGCTGGCCAGCACTGCGGTGAGCTCGGCCATGGGGTTCCCCTTTCCGGGTGTGGTGTCAGATGGTGTCGGGATCGACGTAGCCCGCGTTGCGGTCCACGGCCATGTAGATGTCATTGGCAATCGGGTTGCGGCGTTCCTCTGCCAGCTGTCCGAGCAGTCCTGCAGCACGTGCCAGCAGTGCAAAGCCGCGCAGCAGTTCCGGAGGCAGGCCAAGGTCAGCCAGTGCGGCACCGCAGACCCCAGCACCGTTCAGGGGCAGCTGCCGGCCCAGGGCCTCCCCGCTCACCCGGCCCACGGCCTCGAACAGGCGCAGATGCGGCCCGCGGAGCCCTTCTTCCTCGGCAATTCCGATCAGCACCGGCGTGCGCGGGTCGCCGTCCTTATGGTTGGGGTGGCCCAGTCCCGGGACCAGCCGCCCTTCGGCACGGCGCGAGCGGATGGCCTGCAGCGCCACTGCATCCCAGCCGGCGTCGTCGCCGGGCAGGTTGTCCCGGTGCTCCGCCAGGACCTCCGCCAGGAACTGGGCACAGTCCTCGGTCACGCCCAGGAACCGGGAACCTCCGCCCAGCAGGCCGGCAGCCAGGGCGCCCTGCAGGGAATCCGGGGCGCTGAGGTAAGTGAGCCGGGCAGCAATGGCGGTGGGGGTGAATCCGTGGTCGGCCAGAGCCACCAGCACGGCTTCGAAAACCCTCAGTTCAGAAGCGGAGGGACGGCGCATAGCCACCAGCCAGAAGGCAAGTTCTCCGAAACTGATCTTGCCCATGAGGTCTTCGGCCAGGTCCTGGCCCAGCAGCCGGATCTCGGTGCGGCTGGAAGTGCCAAGAGAGGTGGGAAAGAACAGGTCCTGGCCGGTAGGCGCGGTCATCGGTTTTCCTTCGGTTCGGCAGCGGACAGCTCATCACTGAGCCAGGAACGGATCTGCTCTGTGTGCTCGCCCAGCGCCGGGGGCGCCAGGTCATAACGCGGAGGGGTAGCGGAATAGGTAACGGGGTTGCGCACCACCGGCACCGCGTTCTGTCCGGTACCTGCGTAGACCACAGGCTCAAGGCCCAGTTCCTGCGCGTACTCAACGCCCTGCCCAATGGTGTTGATGGGCCCGCAGGGAACACCCGCCGCGTTGAGCTGCTCAAACCAGTGCGCCGCCGGGTGGGAGGTGAGCTGCGCGGTCAGCAGCGGGCGGAGTTCCTCCCGGCGCTCGGTGCGGTCGGCATTCTCCTTGAACCGCGGGTCCGCTGCTACCTCCGGGATGCCAAGGACTTCGCAGAGCCTGGCGAACTGGGCGTTATTGCCGGCGGCGACAATCAGGTCATCGTCGGCGGTGGGGAGGGGTTCGTAGGGGAAGAGGCTGGGGTGCGCGTTGCCCATCCGGAACGGCACCGCGCCGCCGGAAACATAGGCGGCTGTCTGGTTTACCAGCCCGGAGAGGGCGGTGGACATCAGGTTGGTTTCCAGCAGCTGGCCGGTTCCGGTGGCGTCCCGATGCCGCAGGGCGGCCAGGATGCCGACGGCGGAATGCAGGCCGGCCATCACGTCGAACACACTGATACCGGCCCGGTAGGGCGGGCCGTCCGGGTCACCGGTAAGGCTCATCAGCCCGGACATGGCCTGGACAATCAGGTCGTAGCCCGGCAGCGATGCGCCGCCCTGGGTGCCAAAACCGCTGATGGAGCAGTAGATGACGGCGGGATTGGCCTGGCGGACGGTTTGGTAGTCCAGCCCGAAGCGGGCGAGGCCCCCGGGCTTGAAGTTCTCGATCAGGACATCCGCCCGGCGGGCCAGTGCCCTTGCGGTTGCGAGATCGGCGTCGTCCTTGAAATCCAGCACTACCGAACTCTTGTTCCGGTTGATCGACGTGTAGTAGGTGGACACACCGTCGGGCCGGACCGGCGGGACCCAGGACCTGGTGTCGTCCCCGGCCGGACTCTCCACCTTGATCACCTCCGCGCCCAGGTCCGCCAGCAGCATGGTGGCGTACGGCCCAGCCAGCACCCGGGAGAAATCCGCTACCACCACCCCGTCCAGGGGGAGGTGAGAAGCGGCTGGGGGAGATTCGGGCACGGTACTTCCTTTCTGCTGGAACGGCGGCTATCCTCTTGCTGTCCGCTAGGCGGACAACTGTCCGCTGATCTGGCGGTGGCAAAAGGATCCATGGTTACGGACACTGTGTCAAGGGTCACAGTCAGTTCCGTAGAAAGGTTGGGGGATAGGAACATGGCGGGAGACCGTGGTGCGGATTTCATTGAGGCGCTGGCACGGGGGCTGGAAGTGATCCGGCACTTTGGGCCGGACGGGACCGAGATGTCCCTCAGCGAAGTGGCTGCCGCCAGTTCCCTGGCCAGGCCGACGGCGCGCCGGATCCTGCTCACTCTGGCGGAGCTTGGCTATGTCAACGCGTATGAAGGACGTTTCAGCCTCACGCCCAGGGTCCTTGAACTGGGGATGGCCTACGTGGGCTCTCTGGGACTGTGGGACATGGCCCGGCCGCATCTGCAGCGGCTGGTTTCCAGAACCGGGGAGTCCTCGTCAATGGCCCAGCTGGACGGGTCTGACATTGTCTATGTGGCTCGGGTGGCGGTGCCGAAGCTCATTGCGCTGAGGGTGGAGATCGGCACCCGTTTCCCGTCCCTGCGCACTTCCCAGGGCAAAGTCCTGCTGGCCGGGCTGCCGTTCGAGGCCGCCCGGCAGGCGCTGGAGGAACATACCCGTTCGGGTCTGCCGCCGGCTCCCGTGCCCGGGGAAGGCCAGCTGCGGGACATGCTCGACGCCGTCCGCGGCCAGGGCTGGGCGCTCGCCGACGAGGAACTGGCGCCCGGCGTGCGTTCAGTTGCCGTTCCCGTACCGGACGGTTCCGGCAAGGTGCCTGCCGCCATGAACGTCACGGTGCATGCCGCGGAAACCAGCGTGGAGAAGCTGCTGGGCGACTACCTCCCGCTGCTGCAGGAGGCCGCTGCGGACACGAGTGCTGACTGGGCCCGCTGGCAGGCGCGACCCCGCTCGGCGTAGCGGTCCCGCAGGTACTGCACAGGCAGCGGTACCCTGTCCCGATGGGGAATGAAAACTATGGGGCAGGGATGCAGGATCCCGCGGATCTTATTCAGTCAATCCGCGCTATGGAATCCAAGGGCATACCGCAGCCAAAGCTGTACATCATGACCGTTCTGCAGGCCGCCAAGGTGTACGCCGGGTACGGAGAGACAGACGAGGGCCGGGCACTGTGTGAACGTGCGTGGGAATTTGTTGAATCTGTTCCTGCGCTCAATCACGACCGCGAGGTGGCAGTCCACGTTTACGACGCCGGATGGGACCACCGCCGGCCCCGGGACCCGATGTACCTGACCGGAGCGTTCTTCCTCGCGGTGGAGGAGTACGGGCCCGGCAGTGCCTGGGTGCCTTACCTGATGCGTGAACTGTACTGGTACCTCCAGGAGGATCCGGAACGGGATGAGTTCGCCTCCCTGCGGAAACGGGAGGAGGACCGGGAACTGGCCGAAGACCTGCACCGGATGGCCGTCGCAGCCCTGGGCGGATTCCCGCGCGGGACGACCCATGCCGAACGCTGCCTGCGCAGCGACGTCGTCGGATACGCAGCCCAGTTCCTCTTTGCTGCCGGTGACGACCTGTGCCGCCACGCGCTGGAAGAATGGCTCTCCGGCCCGGTCAGCGGCTACGAATCAGGCACCGCCCTGGTAGGTTTTCTGCTCCGGCTGCAGGCCTACGGTATGGCGCGGGCGGCAGCTGAACGGACCCTCACGGTGGTGGAGGCGGATCCCGCTGCGACCAGTGCGGAGAAGGCCAGCGTTCTCCTGGACGTTGTCTTCGGCATCGCCATGGCACCTGATGCCTCCGGCCTGGCGCAGCTGCCTGAACTCGAGCAGCGGATCGGGGACCTGGCACACGGCTCGTTCAGTGAGATTGAAGTAAAGGTTCTGCAGGAGAAGCTCTACCGCTACGTCATCCAGCGCCTGGATGAACGCAAGGAGGCGCAGGAGGACCAGCAGGCCATGTTTGAACGGCTCCGCTTCAATCCCTTTGCGGCCGCCCCCAACATCTGGAACTAGGGCAGCTGCCCGGCTGCCGTCCGCGCGCCCGCGGCGTTGCGGGCGGCCAGGATGTGGGTGCGCATCACGGCTTCCGCCCACTCCCCGTCACGGGCCCGTGCCGCAGCCACCAGCTCAGCGTGGTGGAGCATGCTGCGGCGCAGTGCTTCGGGGCTGTACTTGCCGAAGGTGTGCGCAACCACTGCCGGGCGCATCAGGGTCTGCAGGGCCACGGCAAAGTGCCGGTTGCCGCAGCGTTCCACGAACACTCCGTGGAATTCGTTGTTCAGCGCCCCCAGCGTCCGCAGGTCGCCTGCTTCAGCGGCCGCTTCCATGGCGGTGTTCAGCCCGGCCAGCCGCTCCACGTCGTCATCCGAAAGCAGGGGAACGGCCAGCAGGGCGGCATGCGGTTCAAAGCCGGCCCGCACGTCGTAGAGCCCGGCCACGTCCTCGGGTGTGAAGGAAACAACCTGGGCGCCCTTGTTCCGGCTGATCTCCACGATGCCCTCGGCTGCCAGCCGGTTCAGTGCTTCGCGGACCGGTGTCCGCGAAACGCCCAGCCGTTCGGCCAGCGCGGCCTCGCGGAGCCAGGCGCCCGGAGCAACCTCGCCGGAGGCGATCAGGTCACGCAGGCGGGCGTAAGGGCTCTCATCGGCGGGGTCCGCAGCAGCGGGGTAGTGGTCCATCCGAACTACGTTATCCCTTGCCGGAGGCGGGTTCCGGCCAGCGGGCTTCAGCGAGCTGTGCCCGGGTTCCGCCGCGGGAAACGAACGACGCCGACGCCCGGCCGGTGAGCTCCACGATCCGGCGGGCGGCCAGGAGATAGCGTTCCAGGTTCACGCCGGTGCGGATACCCAGCCCGTCGCACAGGTGGACCAGGTCCTCAAAGGGCGCATTGCCCAGCACCGACGGATCGCCCGGGAACCAGAGATCCCCGCCCAGCCCGGCGAAGGAGCCCTCGATCCAGTCGGTGCCGGCCTGCAGCGCCGCCAGCGCATTAGCCGGCGCAAAACCGTTGCGGTTATGCAGATGGACGCCCACTTCAAGGCCGGGATGCAGTTCGCGGACCTCGCGGATCCCGTCGTAGAACTCGCCCGGACCCTCCTGCCCTGAGGTGCCCGCCAGATAGACGCCGGCCGAACCGGCGGAGACGGCAGCATCCACCACCCTCAACCGCTCTTCCCTCGGAACGGGCCCGCGTGCAGGGGCGAAAAAGGAACAGGCGACGGCGGTCACCAGGCGGAGGCCGGAGGTCCGGGCAAGTTCCCCGATGCGCTCCAGACCGGCCAGCGCCTCGTCCACCGACAGGTGCTGGTTGCGCAGGCTAACCTCCTCGTCCGCTGAAACCACCACCACCAGTTCATCCAGTCCGCAGTCCACTGCCCGCTCGGCGCCCCGGTAGTTCGGCGCGAGTCCGCGGTAGCGTACGCCCGGAACCCGGGGGACAGCCGCCATCACCTCGGCGGCGTCGGCGAGCTGCGGCAGGACTCTGGGATGGGCGAAGGACACCGCCTCGATCTCCCGGACCCCGGCGTCAATGAGCAGCTGCACCAGCTCCACCTTGGCTGCTGTTTCCAGCGGCTCCGGAACGGACTGGAGACCGTCGCGGAGCCCGACTTCCACCAGCCGGACCGAGCCGGGGAGCCCCGGCAGGCTCATGCCACGCCCCGGGCCCGGAGGTCCTGCAGCCGGCTCCCGCTGACACCAATGCCGGCCAGGACTTCTTCGGTGTGGGCGCCCAGCTCCGGGCCGGGCCAGCGGACCGTACCGCGCGTCCGGCTCAGCCTGGGGAAGACGTCCTGCATCGACACGGGTCCAAGGGAAGGATGTTCCACCTGGGTAATCGACCCCCGGGCTGCGAACTGCGGATCGGAGAACATGTCCACCGGCCGGAAGATCCTTCCGGCCGGGACGCCGTGCTCTTCCAGCAGGGCTTCCAGATCCGGTGCATCAAGACCGGAGGTGAAGCCGGCTATGAGGTCATCGAGTTCGCTCTGGCGTTCTCCGCGCGCCCCATGGGTTGCGTAGCGCGGGTCAGCGGCCAGATCCGGGGCGCCCATGGCCTTGGCCAGCCGGGAAAAGACCGTGTCCTGGTTGGCTGCGATCAGCAGCCACTGCCCGTCCCTGGTTGGGTAAACGTTGCTGGGTGCCACGTTGGGAAGCACGGCACCGGTGCGTTCACGCTGGTATCCGGTGACCTGCCATTCCGGAACCAGGGATTCCATGACCCCCAGCACCGCCTCATAGATGGCGGAATCAACTACCTGTCCCTGGCCGGAGGAGTTCCGTTCCTGCAGGGCAGCCAGGGCTCCGATGGTGGCGAACATGGCGGCCAGGGTATCTCCGATGGAGATGCCCACCCGGGACGGCGGCGTCGAAGGGTCACCGACCACGTAGCGCAGTCCGCCCATGGCCTCGCCGATGGCACCGTACCCGGCGCGCTGTGAGTAGGGCCCGTCCTGCCCGAATCCCGATACCCGGACCATCACCAGTCCAGGGTTCTCCCGGCGGAGGTCTTCGAATCCCAGCCCCCAGCGTTCCATGGTGCCGGGACGGAAGTTCTCAATGACGACGTCGGCGTCCGCAATAAGCCGGCGGGCCAGATCCTGCCCTTCCTTCTCGCGGAGGTTCAGCGTCACCGACCGCTTGTTCCGGCCCACCACGGAGAACCAGAGCGATACACCTTCCGGCAGCTGCCGCCCCCACTGCCGCATTGGGTCCCCCCGCTCGGGGTCCTCGATCTTGACCACGTCGGCGCCCATGTCGCCCAGAAGTTGCCCGCAGAACGGTCCGGCCAGCAGCTGTCCCATCTCTACAACCCGAATGCCCGCCAGCGGGCCGCCCGGTTTCGTCTCTGCTGACATGGGTGCTCCTCCTGAGCTGGACTGCAGTGGCCAATCTGCATACAACTTTGCAGCTGTCCCGGACGCTGTCAAGGAGCGTTTTGTTCAGCGCGGACTACTTGTATGCAATCTCTTGACAGTCCCAAAGTGCACCCCTAGCCTGATGCCACGAATGTGACGCAGGCAACATCGGGCGCATTCCCCGGCTCGGATTCCTTCCGCCGCACCCTGATCGGGACCCCGCGGCACCACCCCAAGGAGAACTGATGGCGTTTCGGCTAGGCGTGGATGTTGGCGGCACATTCACGGACATATTGCTGGTGAATGAAGACACCGGACAGACACACCGGTACAAAACCTCCTCCACCCCGCAGGACCAGTCGGTGGGTGTGCTGTACGGAATCCAGCAGGTTTGCGCAGCGGCAGGTGTTGATCCCTCCGAGGTCAAGGACGTACTGCACGGCACCACGGTGGCCACCAACGCGATCCTGGAACAGAAAGGTGCCCGGGTTGGGCTGGTAACCACCCGCGGCTTCCGGCAGGTGCTGCAGATTGCCCGGTCCTTTGTTCCCGGAGGCCTGGCCGGCTGGATCATCTGGCCCAAGCCGGAACCCCTTGCGGACCTGGAGGACACCGTTGAGGTGAGCGAACGGGTTTCGACCACGGGGGAGGTGCTTACCCCGCTGGATGAAGACGACGTGCGCCGCCAGCTCGCCAGGCTGCGGAACAACGGGATCGAGGCCCTGAGCATCTGCCTGATCAACGCGTATGCCAACGGCGGCCACGAGGCACGGATCGCAGAAATAGCCGCGGAGGAACTGCCCGGCATCCCGGTCTCACGTTCATCAGTAGTGCTGCCTGAGCTGCGCGAGTACGAACGCGCCATCACCACCGTGGCCAACGCCTACGTGCAGGGCCAGGTTTCCGGGTATGTCCGCAGCCTCGACGAGCAGCTGGCCGGCGCCGGCATGGATGCCCAGCTTTCGATCCTGCGCAGCGACGGCGGCCTGGTCTCCGGTGCCGTTGCGGCTGACAACCCCGTGTCGCTGCTGCTCTCCGGACCGGCGGGCGGTGTTACAGGTGCGGCCTGGGCGGCTGAACAGGCTGGCTACACCGATTTCCTGACTTTCGACATGGGCGGCACCTCAACGGACGTGGCACTGGTGCAGAACCTGCAGCCGCGGATCGGACGGGAGACCACAGTGGGTGACCTGACTGTCCGCGCCACCTCCGTTGACGTCCGCACCGTCGGCGCCGGCGGCGGATCGATCGCCCACGTGCCGCCGCTGACCCAGGCACTGCGGGTAGGGCCGCAGTCCGCCGGAGCCGCCCCCGGGCCGGCGTCGTACGGGCGCGGTGGGACCGCACCCACAGTGACGGACGCGAACGTGGTGCTGGGCTACCTGCCTGAGGAACTGGCTGGCGGCGAGATCGGTCTGGACACCGAGGCCGCCGCCGCTGCAGTCAAGACGATTGCCGATGCCACCGGGCTCAACGACGTCGAGCGCGCAGCCGAAGGCATTGTGCGCATTGTCAACGAGAACATGTTCGGCGCATTAAAACTCGTCTCCACCCAGCAGGGCTTTGATCCCCGGGACTTCGCACTCGTGGCCTTCGGCGGCGCCGGACCGCTGCACGCCAATGCGCTGGGCAAGCTCACCGGCGCGTGGCCGGTAATCATTCCGCCTTCTCCCGGAGTGCTCTCCGCCTACGGGGATGCCACCACCAGTCTGCGGGACGAAGCAGCCCGCACGCTGGTGCGGCCGTTCAGCGACTTTACCGACGCCGAACTGGCCGGCCTGCTCGATGAGCTCTCCTCCACAGCCCGCGAATCTCTGCTCACCGCCGGCCTGGGTGAAAACGAGCTCAGCGTCAGCTACTCGGCGGACGTCCGCTACCACGGCCAGGGTTTCGAGATCCCGGTGCCGCTGGATTATCCGGCGTTTGCCGCAGGGGATGGCGCCGGGTTTGCCGCACTGCGTTCCGCGTTCGACGCCGAGCACCAGCGGCTGTTCTCTTTCCTGCTGGACAACGAACACGAACTCGTCACTGTCAGGGCCACGGTCAACGGACCGCACCCCGAGGTTGCCTCCATCACCCTTGAAGCGGGAGGCGAAGACCCCGCCGCAGCCGAACGAACCCGCACCAGCATTTTCGTGGACGGCGAGACGGTGGAGGCCGTGGTGTACGACCGCAACCGGCTCCGGGCCGGGAACATTGTGCCCGGCCCGGCCATCATCGCCGAAATGGACTCCACCACGCTGGTCCTTCCCGGCCACACCGCTGCGGTGCACCAGCACGGCAGCCTGCTCATCCGCCCCGCAGATTCGAAGGAGTAGCCCCCATGGCCCAGCTAGTGGAAACCGCCGCCGAGCCCCTGCGCGCGGTGGACGTCGACGTCGTTACCCTCGACCTGATTGAAAACGCGCTGCGCAGCGCCCGCTATGAGATGGATGAGACGCTCTTCCGTACTGCCCTGAGCCCCGGCATCCGGGAACAGCATGACGAGTTCCCGCTGATCGCGGACCCCAGCGGCAAGATGATCGTGGGCCAGTTCGGCCTCTCCATTCCGGACTTCCTCGAGAACTTCCACGGGACGATCGAAGAGGGCGACGTCCTGATGACCTCGGACCCGTATTCCTGCGGAGCGGCGATCAGCCACGCCAACGACTGGCTGGTGGTGATGCCCATCTTCTATGAAGGCAGGATCGTCGGCTGGGCCTCACAGTTCGGCCACATGACCGACGTCGGCGGCAAGACCCCGGCGTCCATGCCCACCGACGCACGCACCATCTTCGAAGAAGGCGTGGTGATCCCGCCGTTCAAGCTCTACCGGCGCGGAGAGCGCGATGACACGGCGCTGGGCATCATCCTGAACCAGGTCCGCAAACCGGACTGGAACAGGGCGGACCTCAACGGGCTGGTCGCAGCCTGCAGCACCGCCTCCCGCCGGGTGCAGGAAATGTGCGCGCGTTTCGGCGTGGATACCTACACCTCTGCGCTGAACGCCCTGCTGGACCGGAACTACCGGGCCATGAAGACACTGCTTTCAATGGTCTTCGAAGAAGGCAAACCGCTCTCTTTCACGGACTACATTGACGACGACGGCCGCGGCTTTGGTCCGTACGAACTGAAGATGACCATCACCCGCACCGGGGACAAGGTATTGATCGACCTGACCGGCAGCAGTCCGCAGGCGCAGGGGCCGATCAACTACTACATCAACGAAAACCTGATCCGGATGTTCTTCGGCATCTACATGATCACCGTCGCGGACCCGCAGATCCTCTGGAATGACGGCTTCTATCCGCTGGTGGACGTCGAAATCCCTGAAGACACGCTCTGGAAACCCCGCTATCCGGCAGCGCTGAACGGGCGCAACCACGGAATTGGCCGGCTCTTCGACCTCTTCGGCGGACTGCTGGGCCAGGCCAACCCGGACCTGCTCAACGGCGCCGGGTTCTCCTCCTCGCCGCACTTTATGTATTCCGGTAACTACAGCTCCGGAGACCGGAAGGGCGAATGGTTCCAGCTCTACTCCATCGGCTTCGGCGGCATTCCGGGACGCCCTGTAGGAGACGGGCCGGACGGCCACTCGCTCTGGCCCTCCTTCACCAACATCCCGTGCGAGTACCTGGAGTCCTATTACCCGCTGGTGATCGACCGCTGGGAAACCACTCCGGACACCGGCGGCGCGGGGCTGCACCGCGGAGGCAACGGCGTCGACGTCGCCTACCGTTTCCTGGAACCGGGCACCATCGCGATTCATGACGACCGGTGGCTGACCTATCCCTGGGGTGTGCGCGGCGGGGAACCCGGTGCCCGCGGCCGGAAGTGGATCGAGAAGGCTGACGGCACCACCGTTGTTCTGCCCTCTAAGGTCCATGACGTCTCGGTTGAACCCGGAGATGTGCTGCACTTCGTTACCTGGGGCGGCGGCGGGTGGGGAGATCCGCTGGAGCGTGATCCGGAGCTGGTGTGCAAGGAGGTGCGGCGGGGCCTGGTGACTGCCGAAGGGGCACGTTCCTACGGAGTGGTCTGCTCTGAGAACGGAGAGCTCGACGCCGATGCCACGGTTGCCTTGCGCACGAAGCTGGGGGCAGGCCGGCCCGGAGAGCTCCCGCTGTTCAACCGCGGCGGGAACCTCGAGGACCTGCTCGCCAACGCGGAGGCAGAAACGGGCCTGAAGGCTCCGTCCCCGCCGGTGGTCATGCCGTGAGTTTTGCCCACGGGTTCGACGGCACCCTGGCTCCCGGAACTGTCCCTGTGCTGCTCTCGGTAGACCTGATGCAGGCGTACTTTGATCCCCAGAGTCCGCTGTGCCTGCCGGAGAAGCAGTTCCTGGACACCGCCGCCCAGGTTATGGGTTCGGCGCGTGCCAATGGTGTTCCGGTGCTGCACACCCGGGTCAGCTACGGGCCCGACGGCGCGGACGGCGGGGTCTTTCTCCACAAGATCCCCGCGCTGCGGCTGCTGATCGGGGACAGCGAACTGGGCCGGATCATGCCGGAGGTAGCGCCGCTGGACGGGGAAACTGTGCTGGTGAAGCAGTACGCCAGCGCGTTCTTCGGTACGGACCTGGCCCAGGTGCTGCACACGCGGGGCGTGGACACGGTGGTGATCGTGGGCACCAGCACCAGCGGGTGCATTCGGGCCAGCGCTGTGGACGCGACGCAGCACGGTTTCATCCCGATCGTGGTGGCTGACGCCGTCGGAGACCGGGATGAAACCGTGCACGGCGGCTCACTCTATGATCTGCAGGCGAAGTACGCCGAGATCTGGCAGAGCCCTGCGGTGCTGGACTACTTCGGCCAATCCGGGTCCTAGCCCTCGGCTGCGCCCCACCACGGTTCCTTGGCGGCGTCGTACGTTCCGTCATTTTCGGCGAGGTTCAGCCACTGGTTGACGTATTCCTGGAACACCGTGTCCCCAAGCGGCAGCAGGTAGGCCTTCTGGGAGAAGTTGAACGGGTTGTCCGGGTCCACGGCACAGAGCTCGGGATACTCGTTGGCAACCCACTTCACCTCGGCGGCGTCGGTGGTCATCACGTCTGCCCTGCCGGCGACGATCTCGTCGAAGATCGTGTTGTTGTCTTCAAAGCGGATAATCTCGCCGTCGGGGTAGTTTTCATCGGCGAAGATCTCGTTCGTGCCTCCGATCGGGGTGATGGACCGGACGCCCGGGGTATTGATTTCCTCCACGGTGTCGTAGAGCTCTTCCTTGCCGCAGAGGGTGATCGGGGTCTTGCCGTCGTCCAGGACGGGATCGGTGTAGAACGCCTGCTGGGCGCGCGCCAGGGAAATTGACACGCCGCCCACGCCGATGTCACATCCGGCCAGGAAGTCGGGCATCAGGTCCTTCCACGTGGTCTGCACAAACTCGACGTCGACGTCGAGCCGCGCCGCGAGGTCCCGGGCCATCGAGATGTCGATTCCGCTCCATTCGCCGGTGTCCGGGTCCAGATAGGTGAAGGGCCGGTAGTCACCCGTGGTGCAGACCTTCAGGGAGCCGCGCTCAGTGACGGCAGCCAGCCGGGACTCGGTGCCGGAGTCCTCAGCGGAGGCTGGGGTCTCGGTGGCGGAGGCCGTGCATCCGGTGGCCAGCAGGGCGGCTGCGGCGAAAACGGGCAGCAGGCGGTACTTCATGTAGTGCTCCTTCTCTTGTGGGGGCGGAGTGTGGTGAAATCTCCGTCCCGCCAGACCTAGCAGGAGCCCTATGGGTGCGTCTGCCCTAGTCAGGGGCATGTAACGGGGGTGATGCCGTTTTGTTACCGTCGGCCTGGATCAGTGTTTGAGGGCCAGCGACGTGCCGAAACCCAGCAGTGCAAGGCCGGTAAGCCGGTCGGTGATCTTGACCGAGCGCGGTCCCTGCAGGGCCTTCCGGGCCAGGTGCGCAGCGGAAATAATCAGCCCGAACCATAGAACGCTCAGCAGCACATGGATCCCTGCCAGAGCCAGGCCCATCAGCAGCGGAGAGACACCGGCGGGCATAAACTGCGGAATCATGGCGATGTAGAAGACACCCACCTTGGGGTTGAGCAGGTTGGTGCCCAGTCCTTTCGCCCATGAGGCAGCCAGCCGTTCCCCCGGCAGTGCGGGTACCGGAACCCCGTCGACCGGCACCGGGGCATGCCGCCGGCGGAAGGACTTGTACAGCAGGGAACATCCCAGCCACAGCATGTACGCGGCACCGGCCAGCTTTAGGGCGGTGTAGGCAGCCTCGGACGCCGTGAGCAGGGCGGAAATGCCGACGGCGGCCGCGGCGCCCCAGAGGAAAGCACCGGTATTGATTCCCAGACCGGTGGCCACGGCATGCCGCGGTCCCTGGCTGATCGCCGAACGCAGCACCATGGCCGAATCGAGACCAGGCAGAATGGTCAGCAGCACGGCGACGGCGGTGAAGCCCAGCAGGGCCTGTTCAACACTCACCGGCTCATCGTAACGGCGGGCGTCCGGGGTAAGTCCACCATTACGGGCGTCGGCGCCGTGGGAAACTGGGGGAGTGCATCCCAGCGATACCGTCCAGCCGATCCTGATCCGCGTGGACAAGGAAGACCCTGCAGCCCACCGTGACGCAGTAGCGGCCGCAGCGCTTGCCTGCGTGCTGGCCTATGCCCGGCGGGACGGCGACGAAGCCTGGGAAGAGTGGGTGCACGGACGCTTCACCAAGACGGTGCGGCGGGCCGGGCCCAAACCTTTCGCGAAGCTCAGCGCCGGGGCGCCGTCCGGGACAGTGGTAGTCGGCAAGGCCGAGGCCGCGGCGTTCGAGCCGCAGCGCTACGAAGACATGCCCCGTGCCCTGCGCTCGCTGCAGGTCTCCGGAACCCAGCTGCCGGCAGGGGAACCCGTGCCGGCAGATCCGGGGAACCCGCTGGTTGTGCTCAACCAGGACCTTGCCATGTCCACCGGCAAGGCAGCAGCCCAGGCATCCCATGCCCTGCTGGCCTGGTATTTGACCCTCGCGCCGGAACAGGCCGCCGCGTTCGCCTCGGACCCCGGTGCCGCGGTCACGGAAGTCCGGGCAGGCCCTTTCCGGGAACTCAGTTCGTCTGACGGTGCCGGACCGCTCATCGTTGACGCCGGCCTGACCGAAATCGATCCGGGATCGGCCACCGCGTTTGTGGCGCCTGCGGGAAGCCGGCTGCCTGCCAGCTAGCGGCAGAGGTCCTTCTCCGCAGCGGGCAGGAGCAGTTCTTCGTTCTGGAGGACATCCACCGGGCGTTTGCCGGAGAGCAGCGGGTTCGGCCGGGAGAACCACCGGAGAAGTTCCTCGTCCCGCCAGCCGTTCAGGCGTCCCAGCCGGATGATGTCCTTGACCGAGGGAAGAATCCGGGTCCGTACCTCATCGAACTGAAATCCGGGATACAGGAAGGTTCCCTTGTCTTGTACAGCGAGAACCCGGGCTTTGCCGGTCAGGAGGTTGGCCCGCAGATTGTCCTGTCCGCCAAAATCCAGCCGGTCCGCCAGCTCACTGATCGTGTACATTCCGAATTCCTGCCGGACCGCGCCCCAGGGATCCGCGGCCGCAGCGCCTTTGTTCCCCTTTCTGCCGCGGGAACCCGCTGCCGGCTTTTCCACCATGGGTGCCAATGTTAGGACGCCACCCGAAGCGCATTGAGACGCCGGGCATCGCGTGCACGGGCGTCCAGGTCAGCGGCGGCCTGGGCCGGAAGATCAATAATGCCGCGCAGTGAACGGCGCAGGCTGCGGTAGGCGCCTTCCACCTCCGTGGGCGACGCACCGCCGTCGAGCAGCAGGTTCAGGGCCGAACGCGCGGTGGCCAGCTTTCCGCGCTCGGCTTCCGTGAGCTTGGACTGTCCGCAGCGGCGCGCGTAGTTCTCTGCAGTCCGCAGTGCTACTTCAAAGCGGTCGACGGCGAGGTGCAGTTTGGCGGGGTCTGTCCCCCGTTCCGCTTCGCGGATACCCTGCATGGCCACGATGACCTCGCGGATCACCGGATCGCTGTAATCAGTCATGACCGGGTACTCGATGAGCAGGGAGACATCTGTTTCATAGCGGGACCAGGACACCAGTGCCGCATCCCGGCGGCTCTGTGCAGCTTCCCAGGAGGAAGCCGTGGCAGCGGCCTGGGTCAGACGGTTCCGCCGGGCCCTGAGCCGTTTGGCCGTTTTGCCGGTCACGATCCCCAGCCCGGTCAGCGCCGCGACGCCCAGCGGCGGAATGACAAAGGCCAGCACGAATGTGTAGGCGGGAGGCACCGCTCCCCAGATGGCCCAGGACGCGAAGGAGAGGAGGGCGTACACCCCCAAAACCACCAGGCCGGAGCCCAGGGCGAAAAGAACCAGTGCAGCTGCAGCAAGCCTGCGGGCTATTCTCTTCAGCATGCCGACAGGATAGCCAATGAAGCTGGATTCCGGCAGGGAACGAAGCAAGCCGCCGGAACCTAGCCGCATGCCGGCCCGTCCGGGAAACGAGCCGCGAGAACTTGTGCAAGAAATGCGGGTATCTTTGGGAGAATTTGCGGGGAGCGTTCCTAGAGTCTGTCCATGGGGACATACAACGCAATCTCAAGCAGGAAACCATCCGCCGATGTGCTGACTCCGTCCTCCGGAACGGCCGCGGCAATCCGTTGGGTGCACTCAAACCGCGCCCAGACGGCTCCGTCCAGGCCTGCGCTGAAACCGGGACAGGTCTACGTCACGCGCAGGGGCACCGTTTACCACTCCGACTGGTGCCAGGTGGTCCAGCGGACCTGGGAATTCAATCGGCCGGCGCTGCAGGTCTGCGCCCGCGAGGAAGCCGGCGCCCGCCGGCTCTGCCGTTCCTGCGCGGAAGAATCCGCCCGCTCCTGACCGGAACGCCGGTAGGCACGGATCCCCGGGGCAGCTACCGCCCGTTTCGGAGCCGCTCCAGCTCACGCCGGTCTTTTTTGGTGGGGCGCCCGGTTCCGCGGTCACGCTGAGGGATGCCCAGCGCCGGGACAGGGGGACGTTCCGGTGTGTGGTCCGCGTAGAAGTGCGACGCCGCTTCGGCGCCGACGCGCTTGGCGATCAGCCCGCGGACTTCCAGTATCCGTTCGAACCCGGGCTGCCGGACCCGGATCGTGTCCCCCGGCTGGACAGCGGCAGCGGCCTTCGCAGCGTTTCCGTTGAGCTTGACGTGTCCTGCCCGGCATGCGGCCGTGGCAGCGGAGCGGGTCTTGTAGGCGCGGATCGCCCAGAGCCATGCGTCGATGCGCACGGTGCGGGAAGTGGCGTTCGGAATGCTCATGGTGATTCCCGAGTCTAGTCCGCCGGATCGTTTCCCCGGCCCCGAAAGCCCAGGAGATCACGGGCCTCTGCCTCGGCGCGCAGCTGCTCGGCGGAAAGCAGCCCGCCCTGCACCACGGTGTTATGCCGGGGCACGGCCCGTGCCGCCAGCAGGCGCCGGAGCTCGGCCGGGGTATACGGATCCGGAAAACCGGAGTGGGCCACGGCATGGCAGGTGGGGCACAGGGGCACCAGGTCGCTCACCGGGTCCAGCTCATAGCTGTCCGAAATCAGTCCCGCCGGCACTATATGGTGCACCTGCAGTACCCCCGCCGCCTCGGGCCCGTAAACAGCTTCGGGATCGAGACCGCAGGCTGAACAAGCCGGTCCGTGATGGGCGCGGCAGACGCGTGCGGCGTCGGGGTCGGTTTCGTAGCGGCTGGCCAGGGACCAGCGGACGGCTGGCGCCGGCAGGGACCCAGGCAGCGGAATGGGAGACTCTGCCCGTCCATTCGCCGTGCTGCGGGACCAGGCCCGGCGCAGTTCCTCACCGGTTCGCCGGGACAGGACGCTGACACCGGCGGGCCCGGGCAGCAGCCCGGCGAGTTCCGCAGGAAGCTCTGCCACGGTGACCAGTTCGTCCAGCGGGAGCAGAATGTCGATGTCCACGTCGGCCAGGTGCAGGCGGGTCTCCGGGTCGCCCTGCGGATCAGCCACGCTGTAAGGAGCGGAGACCACAATTCCGTGTCCGGCCACCCCCGCGCGCTCGCCGGAGACCGCGAACCAGACGTCGGAGCCTGGTTCAAGTCCAGCCGCGGCAGAGACGTCCCAGACTGCGCGGAAGAACCCGGCTTCGGAGGCGATTGCTGCGGCGTCGTGGTAGTCCGGCTGCCAGGCTTCCGGCCAGACCGGATCCCAGCCAAGCAGGGCCCCGCTCATCCGGCATCCGCCGGGTGAGCGGTCAACGCGGCTGATACGTGAGGCAGTCAGCGAGCTCCGCGCCTGGCCCTACACGTACGTCGTGCGCATCGCACATCAGGTGGTCGTTGTAGCGGCATTCTTCACGCTGGCAGGCTCCCACAGTCGCGAGGACCTTCGGCAGGCCGCCGGAGGCAGAGGTGTCGATGAAGGTGGCGCAGCTGGCATGGTCCTGGGAGCCCCCCACGGTGATGGCGTAGGCGGTGCAGCCGTCGTGGTTGAAGTCGCAGTTGTGGACCGAACAGTCGGATACGGGTGCTACATGGTCAGTCATGGTTCCTCCCGTGCTTGGTGCCGGATTGGATCGTGCCCGAGTTCCGAACGTACCACCGGCCGGCCGGAATAATTAGCACGAATTTCTTCGCCGTAATTCGTGCGGATGGGGCCCGGCGGGGCTACTGCTGCAGGATCGAGACGGTTACCAGAACGGCGGTGACGGTCAGCAGGAGCCTGAACAGGAACGAGGCTTCCGGATAAACACGGTGCAGCCACAGCGGGACCCGGCGCCTGGCTGCGGGCCAGGAACGGGCATCGCACCGGATGACGGTGGCGGTGAAGACAATGGCTCCACCGACGCCGCAGACGGTGGTGAGCACTCCCACCAGAGTGCTGTCTCCGCTAAGGCCGCCGGACGCCACGACACCCACGGCCAGGCCCAGGGCGCTGCCGCGTCCCACGAAGTCCAGGTAGCGTCCCATCGCCGGAAGGAACACGGAGAAGAAACGCCGGGCGGCGGCTGTCCGCAGCAGCGACGCCGCGGTCCGGGAATGAAGCCTTGAAGTGCGCCGAAGTTCATCCCAGGTCTCAGCGGCAGCTATCGTCGGTGCCAGCGGGGCCACGGCTCCGGCCAGGATTGACTCCTGTTCGGCAACCAGCTGCGGGCGCCGGAGGAGGCCGGCCAGTGCGAGCGCACTTTGGGAGCGCTGGGCAGGTGAGGGGCGGGCATGCCTGCGCTGTTCCAGTTTCCTTGCCCAGCTGCTCTCATCCGCGGAGGGAAGCATAAGGCGCGGGTCGGTCAGTGTCCGGACCATGTGCCGGCCCAGAGCCGACGCCGATCGGGCCGGTTCCTCCGCCGGTTCGCGCAGCTGCGCTGCCCGTTCGCCCACGAGCTCCAGGTAGCGGTCCGTCAACGCCGGCAGCACGGTGTTGTCCCAGCAGGCCCGGCCTACGATGAAAACGCCGAAAACCGCGGAGACCAGAGCGGTAACCTGGCTGACCGTCCAGAAATCCAGACCCGCCCACAACTGCTGCACTGTGCCCCTTGCCTGCCGTTTTCTTCGAACGCCGCGGTTCGCGCCGTCGCTGAAATCTTGCCACAGCGGCGTATTTGGAGGCGGTGAAACGACTCGGTATAACCGGTGTATGACCTCCGTGCAGCTGAACACCACTTCCGAGGCGGTGCGGCAGGCTGCCGCAGCGGAGGATCTGACCCTGGACCGCTCCCAGCTGGCTGTGCTTCCGCTGCTGGCCCGCGCCGGCGCTGCTGCTGTCTCCGGGGAGGGGACCTCCGGAGCTTCGCTGTACCTCTGGGGTCCTCCCGGCCGCGGAAAAACATGGCTGCTGGATGCCTTCTTCGCCTCGGTCCCCGTCGCCGAGAAGCGCCGGCTGCACTTCCATGACTTTTTCCGTGAGCTGCATGCCCGCACCTTCGAGGGATATGGCCGGAAGGGGTACGCGCAGCAGTCAGCGTTCGCTGCCGGGCTGGATGCCCTGCTGGGGGATGTCCGGCTGCTCTGCTTCGATGAATTCCATGTCAATGGCCCAGCTGACGCAGCGTTTGTGACCCGGCTGCTCCGCCAGGTGATCGAGCGCGGGATCGTCCTGGTGGCGACGTCGAACTACGCCCCGGATGAGCTGCTTCCGGATCCAATGTTCCATCATCTCTTCGAGCCCGGGATTGAGCTGCTCACCACCCATCTGCAGGTGGCCGCTCTGGACGGGGACCTGGACTACCGCTCCGCCGGCGCGCGCGGCACATCCGGGTTCGCTGCCGGTCATCACCTCCGCCGGCCGGGTCCGGCGGCCCTGGAAGCTGCCGGGCTCCGGTTCCCGCGGCCCGGAGAAACCACCGTGCTCAAACCGGGAACTGTGCCTTTGACAGCGGAACGTGCTGCGGAGGGCCAGCTCTGGTTCACTTATCCCGAACTCTGCGGCAGCCGTTCGGCGGCGTCTGATTATCTGGCCCTGGCCGGGGACTACCGGCACTGGGTGGTGTCCAGTGTTCCGGACACCACCCACGAAGATCCGAATGCCTGGCAGCGGTTCGGCAATCTGGTGGATGTGCTGTACGACGCCGGCTGCCGCCTGGATGTGCTCGGCTTCAGCGATTACGCCGGCAGCTTCCCGGGGATCGCCCATGAGATCGATCTGGCCCGGATCAGCAGCCGGTTCGGAATGCTGATCGCGCGCCCGGGAGGCTAGCCTTCTCAGGCATCCACAGGCTGGGTGTCCCGCTCCGGGTTTTTCCGGCTGTGCCGGTGGCGCAGGTGCTGGATTCCCGAAACCACCAGGGCCGCCGCCAGTACCAGGTACAGGATGAGCGTAATCGGGCTGCCCACCAGGATGCCAAGGTCGCCTTCGGATACGGCGAGCGCCCTGCGGAGTTCAGTCTCTGCCATCGGGCCAAGGATGACGGCGATCAGTACCGGCGCCAGGGGAATGTTGAAGCGGCGCATCATGAACCCAAGGAGCCCGATCGCGATCAGCAGCCAGAGGTCAAGAACCGAGGAGCTGACCGCGTAAACACCCAGCATCGAGAACACGGTGATCCCGGCGTACAGGTAGTGCCGCGGAATGTTCAGCAGCTTGGCCCACACGGTGGCGAACGGCAGGTTGATGATCAGCAGGATCACCAGGCCAATGAACAGCGAGGCCAGCAGGGCCCAGACCAGTTCCCCGCTGCGCTCGAAGAGCAGCGGGCCGGGCTGCATGCCGTACTGCTGGAAGGCTGCGAGCATGATGGCCGCGGTAGCGGAGGTGGGCAGGCCCAGGGCCAGCAGTGCGCCCATGGCCGTTCCGGCAGTTGCGTTGGAGGCGGCTTCCGGAGCGGCGAGGCCCTTGATGGAGCCTGTGGTGCCGAACTCCGGGTCCTTGCGGCGGGCTGCGAGTTTCTTCTCTGTGCCGTAGGCGAGGAAGGTGGGAACTTCGGCTCCGCCGGCGGGTATGAGGCCGAACGGGGCGCCAAAAGCTGTGCCGCGCAGCCAAGCCGGCATGGCACGCCGGACGTCGCGCAGGTTGATGCGGGCGCGTCCGCTGGTTTTGATCCGGGTTGCCGCCGGGTCCCGGTGGATGCGGGAGGCAATGGAGAACACTTCACCCAGCGCCAGCAGCCCGACTGTGATGACGATGATGGAGATGCCGTCAAAGAGCTGGGGCATGCCCAGCGTGAAGCGCGCAGTGCCGCTGGGGCCGTCGATGCCCACGAGTGCCAGTGCCAGGCCGATGCCGAGTGCAGCCAGGCCGCGGACCACGGACTCGGATACCACGGCGGAGATGGCGAGGAACGCAAAAACCGCCAGCGCGAAGTACTCTGCGGGCCCAAAGACGGTGGCGAGCTTCACCAGGGTGGGGGCGAAGAAGACCACCAGGGTGGTGGCGATCAGCCCGCCGATGAATGCACCGATGGCCGCGGTTGCCAGCGCCTTGGCCGCGTTGCCGTTCTTGGCCATCCGATGGCCCTCGAAGGTTGAGGCGATGGCCGACGAGTTGCCCGGAGTGTTGAGCAGGATCCCGGCGGTCGAATCACCGAAGAGCCCGCCGAAGTAGATGCCGGCAAACATGATGAATGCCGCGGTGGGATCCAGGGAAAAGGTGACCGGCAGCAGCAGGGCGACCGCCATCGCGGAACCCAGTCCGGGCAGGACGCCGACGGCGGTGCCCAGGACCGCGCCGATCAGCACCCACAGCAGGTTCATGGGTGTCAGGGCGGCGCCAAAGCCGTCAAAAAGCAGGGATAGCTGATCCATCTAGAGAAGTCCTCCCAGGAAACCGGAAGGCAGGTTCAAGCCCAAACCGGCGTTAAAAGCGAGCTGGATTGCCGAGGCGAAGAGCAGGGACACGCCGGCGTCGAACACCGGCCGCTTGCTGCCCAGTGCATAGCAAATGATCCAGAAGAGAAAAGCTGCGCTGAGGATCCAGCCCAGAACATTCAGGGTGGCGGTAAACACCACCACGCCCAGCAGCACCAGGCCGACGGTCCGCCAGTCGGAGTAGGTCCGCCAGGAACCGGGGGATTTCGCAGGCGCGTCGTCCGACGGCAGTCCCGCGAGGTCGCGGAGCATGTCATCGGAGAAGTTGCCGTGGTCAGGGTGCTTCCGGGTGTCCGGAACTCTTGGGCTGCGCACTACGGAGATGGTCAGGGCCGTTGCCACGCCGTAGAGCAGGACGCAGACCAGGATGGGGAAGAACTGGGGACCAGGTGTAGCCGTGCCCTGCACGTTCATGGTGATGGTTCCCACCGTGAGGAACACAGCCAGGGCATAAAGCACGGCTGCGACGAGCAGTTCGCTGCGTCCGCGCAGAAACCCGCCTCCGGCCGTTTCCGTGGTGTTTTGAACGTGGCCCGCCTCGGGCCTGTTGCCGGTAATGCTCATAGTCCCAGGTCCTTTACGATCTCGCGGGCGGTGGCGACTTCACCGGCGACGAACTCTTCCAGCTCTTCTCCGGTGGCAAAGCTGTCGGTCCAGCTGTTGCGTGCCAGGGTGTCTTTCCAGTCTTCGGTTTCACGCATCTCGGTGATGATGGCCGTAAATTCGGCGCGGGCGGCGTCGGTGATGCCGGGGGCGGCAACGACGCCGCGCCAGTTGGACATGGCAACGTCCACTCCCTGTTCCTTGAAAGTCGGCACGTCGACTCCCTCGAGGCGCTCTTCGGAGGAAATGGCCAGGGCACGCAGGGAACCTGCCTCAATCTGGTCGGCTACCTCGTTGTAGCCGGACATTCCCGCTGCCGTTGTGTGTGAAAGCAGTGAAGTAAGCGCTTCGCCGCCGCCGGAGTAGGCAACGTAGTTCACCAGCTTGGGGTCCAGCCCCACTTCCTTGGCGAGCAGGCCGCTGAGCAGGTGGTCGATCGATCCCAGCGATCCCCCGCCGATGGAATTGCCGCCCGGGTTCTGGATCCACGCGGCCAGGAAATCGTCGAGGGTCTGGAACTCTGAGTCGGCGGGCACCACCAGGGCGGCGTAGTCATCTGCCAGCTTGGCGATGGGAACTACGTCCTCCATGGACTCCGGGTTGTCCGCCAGCTCAATGGCGCCGATCATGACACCGCCGGTAACCAGCAGGGCATCTTCCCGCCCGGGTGTCTGGACGAACTGGCTCAGGCCGATTGTTCCGCCTGCGCCCGGGACATTGACCACCTGCGGGTTGTTCACGATGCCGTTGCCCCGAAGGGCTTGCTGGGATTCACGGGCAAACCCGTCCCAGCCACCGCCGGGGGCTGCCGGGGCGATCAGGGTGAGTTTGCTGCGGGCAGTTGCTGTTCCGCCGGAGGACGCGGCGTTGATAAAGGCAAGGACTGTAACCAGTACCGTAACCAGGGCGAAGGCGCCGGAGCGCAGGGTTAGCTTCATGGTTCCTGTTCCAAATGAGGTTGCGGGAGTTCCTTGGAGCGCTCTGGGCGCTGCTTGTACACAATGAAGTACATGTATATCCCGTGACGCAGGTCACTGCAAGACTGCTGGCACCCCTAGCCATATGGGCCTTCTCCTGTTATGGAAGTACGCTTCTTACCTAATGTGGCACGGCTCTTCCGAAATGTATTTAATCCGGATAGTTTGTATACAGTCATATGCAACGACGGCGAAGAGAGAGTGTTTAGTCATGCCACAGGAGAATCAGCTGGACGCGGACGTCCTGGTGATCGGCGGCGGAAACGCCGGTTTTACCGCAGCTCACGCAGCTGCCGAGCGGGGACGCAAGGTCATCCTGCTCGAGAAGGGAACCCCGGAACTCTCCGGCGGCAACAGCTTCTACACCGCCGGCGCCACGCGCATTGTCCACGGCGGACTGGAAGACCTGCGAGGGTTCATCGAGGATGATGACCGGCATCCGGTCACGGAAGTGCCGCCGTACACCGCGCAGGACTATGCCTCCGACCTTGAGAAGGTCACGGAAGGGCGCAATGACCCGGCGCTGACCGAGGTCCTCATTGCCGAAAGCCAGTCCACCCTGCGGTGGCTGGCCGGCCTGGGGTTGAAGTACCGGCTGATGTACGAACGGCAGGCGTACGAGCGCCCCGACGGCAGCTACCTCTTCTGGGGTGGGCTGCATGTGGGAAATGTGGGCGGCGGCGAGGGCATGATGGCCGACCACGCCCGGGTTGCTGACCGCATGGGCGTCGACGTTCGCTATGGCCACTCCGCCACAGAGCTGATTGTTCAAGACGGTGCCGTCACCGGTGCGCGCGTGCAGACGCCGGAAGGGGAGCGGACCTTTTCCGCGGAATCGGTAATCCTCACGGCCGGCGGCTTTGAATCCGATCCGCAGAAGCGGCGCGAGTTCCTCGGCGAAGGCTGGGAAAACGCGAAGGTGCGCGGCACTCCCTGCAACACCGGAGACATGATCATGGCGGCGCTGGATATCGGCGCTGCCCGCGGCGGCGACTGGAACACCTGCCACAGTGTGCAGTGGGATGCCTTCACCGCGCTGAACGAATCGAACCGGGAGCTGACGAACCGCCTGACCCGGCAGAGCTATCCCCTGGGCATCATCGTCAACCGTGACGGCGAACGTTTCCTCGATGAGGGAGCGGACTTCCGCAACTACACCTATGCGAAGTACGGGCGGGAAATCCTGCGCCAGCCGGGATCCATTGCCTACCAGATCTTCGATGCCGGCCTGCGTCCCATGCTCCGCACCGAAGAGTATGACATGCCCGGTGTCTCCGTAGAGACCGCAGACACCATCGCCGAGCTCGCCGCAAAAATCGGCATCAGCCCGGAACAGCTGGAGAAGACCGTCACCGGTTTCAACAACTCCATTGACCGCTCCGTGCCGCTGGACCCGAACGTCCTGGACGGACGGGCGGCGAGGACCCAACCGCCCAAGAGCAACTGGGCCAGCCCGATCGAAACCGGTCCGTTTTACGCGTTCGGCGTCACCTGCGGCATTACCTTCACCTTCGGCGGCGTGCGGGGAGATACCCACGGGCGGGTCCTGGACGAAACCGGAACCCCGATTCCGGGGCTGTTCGCAGCGGGGGAGATGCTCGGCGGCCTGTTCAGCACGAACTACCCCGGCGGTTCGGGGCTGGCGGCAGGATGTGTCTTCGGCCGGCGTGCGGGGCAGCTCGCGTAAAGTTGCCGGTAGACCTTCCCCAACGGCTCTCGCGCAAGGAAAACCCACAGTGGCCCAACCCGTATCTTCCCGCAAGGACGGCGAGTCGATCTTCCTGACCCTACGGTCGGAGATCCTCTCCGGGCTGCACCCGCCCGGAACGGCCATGCGCGAGGTCACCCTGGCAGAGCGGTTTGGCGTCTCCCGGACTCCGGTCCGGGAGGCGCTCTCCCGCCTGCAGCAGGAGCGGCTGCTGGAGCGCGTTGCCCGCGGGCTGCAGGTGCCCAAGGTAGATCCGCAGCAGGTCATTCAGGTTTATGACATGCGGATTCTCCTGGAAGAAGAAGCAGCCGGGCAGGCTGCCAAAGCGCGCCAGTTCACGGACCAGATGCGGCTCGAAGCCCTGCTGGAAAGGGACCGCAGCCTCGCCGGCCCGGATGACCAGACCCGTATCCGGACCAACCTTGAATTCCACTCGGCTGTCTGGGCCTGCGCCCATAATCCCGTCCTGCAGGACCTGCTTGAGCGGCTCTCCACGCACCTGGTGCATGCTCCGCACTCCACGCTCTCGGTCGGCCAGCGGTGGGAGGACGCTCTCGAAGAGCACGCCGCGCTGGTGGCAGCCATTGACCGTTCCGATGCCGAAGCTGCCAGGGCAATTGCCCGTAAGCATATGGAGACTGCACGTGCCCTGCGGCTGAAACTGCTCCGCGAGGGAGCGCTCGAGGAACAACTGCGTTCCTACCGGAGCTGACGGTCCGCAGCGTGCTGCTCAGCGCAGTGAATCCAGTTTCGCCTCGGCCTTCTCCACGGCCCGGCGGGCTGACCGGGCCTCCCGGCGTGCCCTGTCACGGGAACGTTCCAGTGACCCGCGGCGCCGGTCAAGCTCGCTGACCTCACGCTCCAGCTCCCGGATCCGGTCCCGGAGGTCATCGATCTCATCCGTCAGACCGTCCCGGAAGGAAGCCTGGCTCTGAACCTCGGACTGGACCTCAGCCAGCGTCTGTTCAGCCTGCTCTGCGGTTTTGCGGGCACCGGCCAGTTCCGCTTCAGCCTCCCGCAGAGCCTTTTGCCGTGCAGCCTGCTGCTGCCGGGAGGTCCTGTTGGTTTCCCCTTTTTGCTCCGAGCCGGCACCTGCGCCCTTCCCGGATCCCGGCCTCCGGCGTTGCCGGTCGGCCCCGGCAGCCACCAGCGGTGACGCGGAATCCGGATCCGCCACAGCGCCGTCGAGCTCCACCGGTTCCCAGCCGTTTGCCTCCAGCCCGCGGACCAGCCGCCCGGAGGCGAGGGCGGATGCAGCATCCGGGTCCGTCATGGCAGCCCACAGCGTCTGTTCCACTTCCGCCGCCACTGCCGCGCTGACGGGATTGCCGAGCCGTTCGGCAAGCTCGCGTGCTTCCCGGGCGAGGGACCGCAGCATACGGTGCCGCTCGGCGTTCAGCCGGCGCAGTTCCTCTCGGTCAAGGTCTGCCTGCGCTTCCCGCAGCGAGGCACCCAGCGCCAGGACGCTGGCGATCGAGGGGCCCTCTTCGCGGACCAGCATGTTTGTCAGCCAGGCAGCTGCCGAGGGTTTGGGCAGGGCCTTGATCCGCTTGCCGAGCTCGGGATCCCCGGTGCGGCCGGCTGCTGCGGCCTCCGCATTGCGGGCTGCCGTGAACTCTCCCGGAAGCAGGCCATAAAGCCGGGTGACGGCCTCAGCCGGATCCTGGGTCTCCTGCTTCCGGGAAGGCGTCATCCCGGATACGGTCCAAACCGGCCAATGGCCACAAAAACATTCACCGCCAGCAGGATCGCCGGAAGGGCCACACGCTGGCGCTCCCTGCGCCGCAGATGGACGGCAACCGCACAGGCCATCATCACGGCCAGTGCGCAGGCCGCGATCGGGGTGAGGACAGGGGCAACGTCCGTGGCAGCCGGAAGCAGCAGCCCCAGGGCGCCGAGGATTTCGGCCACCCCAATGAGCTTGACGGCCCAGGCCGGGAAGTCAGCAGGCCAGCGCAGCACCCGAACCAGCTTGGCGTAGGGCTGGACCAGCCGCATCACACCCAGTCCGAAGTACAGCAGGGCCAGCACGATCTCCGCTACCCACAGAAACACCAGCATGGCTGATCCTCAATCCCCCGTTTCCCGCCGGCAAATCCGGCATTGCCATCCTATCCAGCTGCCCGGCCGCGGCACAGCTATGGTGCAGGCCTGCCCTGGAATCCGGGCGGCACCGCGGTGCTGGAACGGACCACAAATTCAGTGGGATAGAAGCCGGTGAGCAGTTCACCGCCCACGGGCTGCCGGCGCAGCAGGGACAGGACGGCGCCGACGGCGGCAGCCCCCTGCCCTGCCGGGTCCTGGCTGATCGTGGTGAGGCCAAAAACTTCTGAAAGCTCATGGCCGTCGATCCCGATCACGGACAGGTCCTCCGGTACCCGCAGTCCCAGCTCACGTGCAGCCAGGATCACGCCCACCGCAATTTCATCAGCGGCGCAGAAGATCCCGGTGACCCCGGCAGCGGGGTCGGCGAGCAGGGCCTTCGCCGCTGCGAACCCGCCTGCCACGCTGAACCCGGAGCTGCGCAGCCACTGCGGTTCAACGGTGAGCCCGGCTTCAGCCATGGCAGAGCGGTAGCCGTCCTGGCGGGTGCTTCCCATCCGGAAATCGCGTTCAAGTTCTTCACCGCCGCCAATGTGGGCGATCCGGGTGTGTCCCAGGGAAATCAGGTGCCGGGTGGCCAGGGCAGAAATACTGAACTCATCGACCCGCACGGTTGGTGTGTCCGGCAGGGGTCCGCCGATGGCGACGATCGGCTTGCCGACCTCGCGCAGCTGTTCCAGTTCCTCCTCCGTGAGGCGCAGCGCTACGGTAATCACGGCGTCGAGCCGTTTGCGCTGGAGCATCTCCTTGAGCACACTCTCCCGGTGGCCCGGGCCGTCGGAGGTGTTGTACAGGGTGAGGTCGTAGCCGGCCTCGATCAGGGCAGAGGCTGCACCCTCGAGGACCTGGGAAAAGTACCAGCGGCCCACGGTTGGAATCACGATTCCGATGTTCCGGCTCCGGCCCGAAGCCAGTGAAGACGCGTTGTAGGAAATGACGAAGCCGAGTTCCTCCGCCGCGGCCTGGACCTTCTCCCGGGTCTTCTCCGACACCCTGCCGTTGCCGCTCAGCGCCCGGGAGACGGTTGCGGCCGAGACCCCTGCCCGGGCGGCGACTTCTCTAATACCTGCCCCGCGGGCGCTGCGTTCCACTGGCTTAGGCTAGCCGAATCCACACGGCAGCGTCCGGTAGCAGGACGCCGTTCGCGCCGGCTTCCGGGATGCTGCGGACCAGGACCTCGCCCGCAGGAAGTTCCACCGGTTCGCTGCCCATGTTCATGATGGCGAGGACGTTTTCGTTGACCAGTGCGACGACGCCCCTGTCATCGTGCTCGGGCCACCAGGCCAGGGAGCCGTGGCCCAGATTCAGCTCGCGCCGAAGGGCCAGTGCATCCCGGTAGACGTGCAGCGTTGAGTCCGGGTCCTGCTC
This sequence comes from Arthrobacter sp. NPDC055585, assembly GCF_053619115.1. Classification (NCBI taxonomy): domain Bacteria; kingdom Bacillati; phylum Actinomycetota; class Actinomycetes; order Micrococcales; family Micrococcaceae; genus Arthrobacter; species Arthrobacter sp. NPDC055585. Next base: position 807,326 of record NZ_JBSHIT010000001.1, on the reverse strand, counting down.
CTGCAGGTCCCGGGAGAGTTCCCGCCACTGCTCCGGCTGTGGCAGCCAGCTCTTTCCGGTGCTGCTGAACCCGTACGACGGCGCATCCGCGGTCCAGGGCAGCGGCACCCGGCAGCCGTCCCGGCCCAGGCGTTCGCCGCCGGTGCGGTGGAAGGTGGGATCCTGCCGATGGCCGTGTTCGAGCATGGTGTGGTCCGGCATGCCCAGTTCTTCGCCCTGGTAGAGGTAGACGCCGCCGGGCAGCGCGAGCATCAGCAGGGTCGCCGCCCGGGCGCGGCGCAGCCCCAGCTCGTGGTCGGGCTGGAAGTCTTCCGGGCCGAGGCCGTCGCCGGGCCGGGTGTGGCCCGGGGCCTGCCCGAAGCGGGAGACGTGGCGGACGACGTCGTGGTTGGAGAGGACCCAGGTGGTGGGGGCGCCGACCTGATCGAAGGCGGTGAGACTGGTTTCGATGATGCGCCGCAGTTCGTTCGCGTTCCAGGGGTGGTGGAGGTAGGCGAAGTTGAAGGTTTGGTGCATTTCGTCGGAGCGGACCCAGTCGGTGAGCCGGTCCAGGGGGTCGATGGTCGCTTCGGCGCAGAGCACGCGGTCGCCGTCGTATTCGTCGAGGATTTTGCGCCAGGAGCGGTAGATGTCGTGGATGCCGGCCTGGCCGAACATGGGGGCCTGATCGCCGGGGAAGCCTTCGCTGGAGGCGCCGTCGGCGCGGCCGCCCCAGTCGGGGAGCCCGCTTTTCTTGATGAGGGCGTGGGCGACGTCGACGCGGAACCCGCCGGCGCCGCGGTCGAGCCAGAAGCGCAGGATGCGTTCGAATTCGTCGTGGACGGCGGGGTTGTCCCAGTTGAAGTCGGGCTGGGTGGAGTCGAAGAGGTGCAGGTACCACTGTCCGGGGGTGCCGTCGGGGTTGGTGGTGCGGGTCCAGGCGGGGCCGCCGAAGTGGGACTGCCAGTTGTTCGGCGGGTTTTCGCCGTTTTCGCCGGTGCCGTCGCGGAAGATGAACATGTCCCGGGCAGGGGAGTTTTCGGGTGCGGCGAGGGCGGCCTGGAAGAGGGCGTGCTGGTCGGAGCAGTGGTTGGGGACGAGGTCGACGATGACGCGGATGCCGTGGTTTTTGGCGGTGGCCACGAGGTCATCGAAGTCGTCCAGGGTGCCGAAGAGGGGGTCGACGGCGCAGTAGTCGGCTACGTCGTAGCCGGCGTCCTTCTGGGGGGAGACGTAGAAGGGGGAGAGCCAGATCGCGTCGATGTCCAGGCTCGCCAGGGCGGGGATTTCGGCGGTGATGCCGGGCAGGTCGCCGATGCCGTCGCCGCGCAGGTCGCGGAAGGAACGGGGGTAGATCTGGTAGATCACCGAGGAGCGCCACCACTGCCTCTCACGTTCGGTGGAGGCTTCATGGACCGGAACCAGGCCGGCGCCGGGAAGCTGGACGGTGGGGACGGCGATAGTGCTGAGCATGCCTTGCATCCTAGAGGACGTTCCTCCGCAGAATGCAAACGCTTCCACAAAATGTCTGAACAAGTCCGTCGCACGTATTTCCCGGGGTGGCCTGCTCTGATAGCGATTCTCCGCGGTGGAGAGTGTGTGTTCTCGCCTACTGGGAACTGTGACTGGACGCACAGTGCGCACACGCTTACACTTGCGTCCATGCCATGGTCCGGGTCACGGGCAGGCACCATTTACCTCCCCGGCATTCCGGGGCCTGAAAAACAGAAGAGGTACACCAATGAAGGTGCGCACAACGGGTGCGGCGGGCTTTGGCCGCCGTACCTTTACTCTCGGTGCCGTCTCGGTCACCGCTGCCCTCGTCCTCACCGCCTGCGGCGGCGGATCCGACTCCAGCGAAGGGACCGAATCCAGTGACCTCGCGTCCGCCGGCGCAACCACGCTCACTATGTGGGTGGACGCCGAGCGTTCCCCCGCGCTGACCGAGGTCACTGAGCGTTTCAAGGAGGACACCGGCATTGAGGTCAAGCTGGTGACCAAGGACTTCCAGCAGGTATCGGACGACTTCATCACCCAGGTTCCCACCGGCAAGGGCCCGGATCTGATCGTCGGTCCGCACGACTGGCTGGGCAAGTTCGTCCAGAACGGCGTCGTGGCCCCGATCGAACTCGGCGACAAGGCCAGCCAGTTCCAGGAAAGCGCCGTTGCCGCCATGACCTATGAGGGCAACACGTATGGGGTGCCCTACTCGATTGAGAACATCGGCCTGCTGCGGAACACGGACATCGTTTCTGAACCGGCAGCCACCATGGATGAAGTCATCGCCAACGGCAAGGCCGCCGTGGCCGAGGGCAAGGCGGAGTTCCCGTTCCTGGTGCAGATGGACCCCAAGCAGGGCGACCCGTACCACCTCTACCCGCTGCAGACCTCCATGGGCGTTCCGGTGTTTGGCACCGATGAGTCCGGCAGCTACGACGCTTCGAAGCTTGAACTGGGCAACCCCGGCGGCGTCGAATTCGCCGAGAAGCTCGTGGCCTGGGGAGATACCGGCGAACGCATCTTCAACTCCAGCATCACCCCGGACATCGCCAAGGAGAAGTTCAACGCCGGCGCGTCCCCCTACCTGCTGACCGGCCCGTGGAACGTTCCCGACGCCGTCGCCGCAGGCATCAACCTGGCCGTCGACCCGCTGCCGACCGCCGGTGACTCACCCGCCCAGCCGTTCGTTGGCGTCAACGGCTTCTTCATCAGCGCCAAGAGCCAGAACGCCTTGGCCGCCAACGAATTCGCCCTGAACTACCTCACCACCGAAGCGGTCCAGGACTCCATGTTCGACGCCGGCGGACGCCCGCCTGCCCTGACCGCCTCCTTCGAAAAGGCTGCATCGGATCCGATCGTTGCTGCTTTCGGTGAAATCGGCGCCAACGGCGTGCCGATGCCCGCCATCCCGGAAATGGAAGCTGTCTGGGCTGACTGGGGAGGCACGCAGCTGTCCCTGATCAAGGGAGAAGCAGACCCGGCCACCGCCTGGCCCACCATGGTCTCCAACATCGAGTCCAAGATCAGCAAATAACGGCACCAACCAAGCCGCACCCGCTTTAGTGGCCCGGACAGGGAGCAATCCCGGTTCGGGCCACTTGTAGGAGAACATCATGGCCGTTTCAACGGACACACCCGTCCGACCCGTTAGACCCGCACCTGCCGGGCCCCGGCGCCGCAGCCCCGACTCGCTGGCCGGGACCCTGGCCAAGATCGTGCTGCTCGGACTCGTGGACGCCTTTGCCGTCTACGTCCTGATGGCCCTGTTCCTCAACGAGGAGTGGGTGGTGTTCGGCGTGGCATCAGCCGTCACGGTGATCATCAACTGGATCTACCTGCGCCGGGGCGGGCTGCCCGCAAAGTATCTGGCGCCGGGAGTGCTGTTCCTGCTGGTCTTCCAGGTTTTTGTGGTCGTCTACAGCGGCTACGTGGCGTTCACCAATTACGGCGACGGACACAACAGCACCAAGGAAGACGCCGTCGCGGCCATCTCCCTGACCGCGCAGCAGCGGGTGCCCGATTCCCCGGCCTACGCAGTCTCCGTCCTTGAACAGGGCAGCGAGCTGTTCCTGCTGGTCACTGATCCGGAGGGCGGGGTCCAGCTCGGCGGCGCCGAGATGCCGCTGGAAGAGGTCAGCGGTGCGCAGACGGACAGTACCGGAAAGGCGACCGGCGTCGACGGGTATGAAACCCTCGCTTTCAACGACCTGCTGAACCGCCAGTCCGAAATCCTGGCACTCAAGGTCCCGTTCTCCGAGGACCTCGACGACGGCACATTGGCCACCGCCGACGGGTCCAACGCCTACGTCTACAAACCGGTCCTGGTCTATGACGAGGCAGCCGATACCTTCACGAACTCCGAAACCGGCACCGTCTACCGGGACGGGGGAGAAGGCTCCTTCGTCTCGGATGACGGAGAGCGCCTGGCCACCGGCTGGAAGATCAACGTCGGCTTCGAGAACTTCCAGCGCGCCGTCTCCGATCCTGAGCTCCGCGGGCCGCTGCTGAGCGTGATCGGCTGGACCTTTACCTTCGCAGTTGCTTCCGTGGCACTGTGCTTCGGGCTGGGGCTCTTCCTGGCCATCACGTTCAACCACCCCACCCTCCGGGGCAAGAAAATCTACCGCGTGCTGATGATCATGCCGTACGCGTTCCCGGCCTTCCTTGCCGGTCTGGTCTGGTCCGGCATGCTCAACCAGGAATTCGGGTTCATCAACGGCACCTTCTTCGGCGGCGCCTCCATACCCTGGCTGAACGATCCCTGGCTCGCCAAAGCCAGCGTGCTGCTGGTCAACACGTGGCTGGGCTTCCCCTATATGTTCCTGGTCTGCACCGGTGCCCTGCAGTCCCTGCCGGAGGAAGTCAACGAGGCAGCCCGGATGGACGGCGCCGGAGCGTGGCGGATCTTCCGGTCCATCAAACTGCCGCTGCTGCTGGTCTCCACCGCCCCGCTGCTGATCTCCACGTTCGCGTTCAACTTCAACAACTTCAACGTGATCTTTATGCTGACCGGCGGCGGTCCGCGTTTCCCGGGCACCAGCCAGGACATCGGTGCCACGGACCTGCTGATCACCGTGGTGTACAAGGTCGCCTTTGGCCAGGGCACCGGACGTGACTACGGGCTCGCCAGCGCGCTGGCGATCCTGATCTTCATCATCGTGGCCGTCATCTCCGCCATCAGTTTCAGGCAGACCAAGTCGCTGGAAGAAGTGAACTCATGAGCACCTCCACCGCCCTTCCTCCCCGCCCCGCCGCCGAAACCGCCGGCACCCCGCCCCTGAGGGTGCGTCGGCGCAGCTTCGGTGCCTGGTTCAAGGACACCGGCTGGCGGCACCTGGTGGGACTGGTCATGACGGCCTTCGCCCTGCTTCCGCTGGCCTACGTCCTCTCCGCCGCGCTGAGTCCCACCGGAACGCTGGTTGCCTCCAGCGGCCTGTTCAGGGACATCGGGTTCGACAACTTCCAGGCCTTGTTTACGGACCCGCAGAAGCCATTTGCCCGCTGGTTTATGAACACCCTGGTGATCGGCCTGGTTACCAGCGCCGCCACCGTCTTCCTCGGCGCGCTCGCCGCCTACTGCTTCTCCCGGATGCGCTTCACCGGACGGCGCATGGGACTGCTGAGCCTGCTCCTGCTTCAGATGTTCCCGCAGATGCTCGGCGTGGTGGCGATCTTCCTGCTGCTCTCCGAGATCTCCGACATAGTTCCCTGGCTGGGTCTGGGCAGCCAGCTGGGCCTGATCATGGTGTACCTGGGCGGAGCACTCGGAGTGAACACCTACCTGATGTACGGGTTCTTCAACACCGTACCCAAGACCCTGGATGAGGCGGCGCGGATTGACGGTGCCGGGCACTTCCAGATCTTCTTCACCATCATCCTGCGCCTGGTGACGCCCATCCTGGCGATCGTCGGACTGCTGACCTTCATCACCACCACCGGGGAGTTTATGATCGCCTCGATTGTGCTCAATGACCCGGACACCCAGACCCTCGCCGTCGGGCTCTATTCCTTCGTGGGGGATAACCAGTCCCGGACCTGGGGTGTCTTCTCTGCGGGCGCGGTGCTGGCGGCAGTGCCCGTCATGGCGCTGTTCCTGTTCCTGCAGCGCTACATCGCATCCGGGCTGGTAGCCGGTGCGGTGAAAGGCTAGCTCAGAAGCCGACGACGCCGTGCGGCACGTAATGCTCTGAGAGCAGCGCCTGGTCCTCAACGGTGAGTTCCAGGTCCAGGGCCGCGGCGTCGTCGTCGAGCTGCGCCAGGGAAGTGACACCGACCAGGGGAGCTGTGACCACGGGGTGGCCCAGCACCCAGGCCAGGGCAACCTGTGCCCTGGACACCCCGTGAGCCCCGGCCACGGTTCCCAGTGCATCGGAAATCCGGCGGTCGGTCTCCTCATGCGCTCCGTACATGGAGTCGGCCAGGGAATCGTGCCCGCTGCGGCGGCTCTCCCCGTCCCACGGCCGGGCCAGGCGGCCGCGAGCCAGCGGACAGTAGGCCAGCACGCCTACGCCTTCTTCGAGGCAGAGCGGATACATTTCCCGCTCCTCCTCGCGGTAGATCAGGTTGTAGTGGTCCTGCATGGTGATGAACGGTGTCCAGCCGTTCTGCCGCTGCACGTCCAGGGCCCGGGCGAACTGCCAGGCGTAGGTTGTGGAGGCACCCAGATACCGGACCTTTCCGTCCCTCACCAGCTGGTCGAGGGTGGCAAGGGTTTCCTCCAGCGGAGTGGAGCTGTCCCAGCGGTGGATCTGGTACAGGTCGATGTAGTCGGTGCCGAGCCTGCGCAGCGAGTCCTCCACCTGCCACAGGATGTGCTTGCGGGACAGCCCCCAGCCGTTGGGTCCGGGCGCCATTTCCCCGTGAACCTTGGTGGCGATGACAACCTCTTCCCGGCGGGCGTACTCGCGCAGGGCCACGCCCAGGATGCGCTCGCTGTCGCCGGCGGAATAGACATTGGCGGTGTCGAAGAGGTTGATGCCCAGTTCCAGGGCCCGGCGGATGCAGGCCTTGGACTCCTCCTCCCGCAGCGTCCAGGAGTGTGTTCCCCGGCCCGGGTCTCCGAAGCTCAGGCAGCCCAGCCCGATTGCCGAAACGGTGGCTCCTGACCGGCCTAGCTTGACGTAGCGCATCGAGTTCATGGTCCTGGCCTCCAGGAGGGCTCGGGCGGCGGCTGTTCCGGCTCCGGGCCGGTACAGCTGATGCTACGGCGGTGCCCGTATCCGGGTACAGGGGGTCTGCCCCGCACGGGGCGCGCCTGCCTATACTGAGCCATGGCTTCCGCAACCGACCTTCCAGCCGCCCCCGTGGCAGGACGAGGCGGCACAGCCGGGGAGGCGCTGCTGGCATACGTTTCGGAGCAGTACGCGGAGATGCTGCGGCAGGAGCACAGGCTGCGCGCCGGGGAGTCCGATGCGATCCACAAGATGCGGGTCAGCACCCGCCGGCTGCGCTCAGTGCTCGCCAGCTACCGCAAACTCCTGCCTGAGGAGCCGGCCAAACGGATCCGCATTGAACTCAAATGGCTTGCCCAGGTCCTGGGCGCTGCCCGCGATGCCCAGGTGATGCGCCACCGGCTGCAGGAGCTGGTAGCTGCCCAGCCGGCTGAGCTGGTGCGGGGGCCGGTGTCCGAGCGGATCGATGCGGAGCTCACTGGCAGCTACAACGATGCGGTCAAGGCCATTCACCGCGAACTGGACGCAGAGCGCTATGCGGTGCTGGTGGAGGAACTCGGCGCGCTCCTGGCGGATCCGCAGTTCACCGGCCCGGCAGGTAAGCCGGCCCGGAAAGTCGGCAGGCGGCTGATCCGCCGCGACCTGCGCCGGCTGCGGGGCCGTGTCCGTGAAGCACGGCAGGAGCACGACGACGGGCGGCGGGCAGAGATCTTCCATGAAGCCCGCAAGGACGCAAAACGGCTGCGCTACGCCGCCGAGGCATATGTGCCGGTGGGCGGCGGGCATGCCTCCTCCATGGTGGAAGCAGCAGAAAGCGTTCAGAAGGCGCTCGGTGAGCACCAGGACAGTGTGGTTACGCGCGAACTCCTGGTCCGGCTGGGTGCGCATCCGGGCCGCGGCGGCAGCGGATTCACCTATGGCCGGCTGCACGCCGTCGAGGAGCAGCGCGCACGCCGGTCGGAGAAGCACTTTCGCCGGCTGTGGAAGGGTTTTGCCGGGGCGCACGGCTGGTAGGCGGCACCCCGGCACATGTTGCTAAGCGTCGGTGAGGGCGGTGTCCTTAATGACGGTGTAGGAAGCCACAGCATTGGGTGCCTGCATTCCGGGAGCCTGGTCGTCCGAGTGCGAAGCCTTGAATGAATCCGACTTCAGCCAGTCCATGAAGCTCTCCCTGGAATCGAACTCCATGGTGGAGAGGTAGGTGTTGGAGGCACCCTCGGGCCGCATTAGAGTGCTGCGGCCGAGACCCGGAACGCCTTCAAGATGCGCCATGCTGTCGATGAAGGCCTTCTCAAAGGCTTCGGCTGTATCAGGCGTGATTTCCAGGGTGTTGACTACCACGTACATGGGGGATTTCCTTTCCGGGCCCGCATCTTCAGTGGGGGCCAGTTTTGGTGACACGGTGTCAGCATACTCCCGGCAGGGCCGTGCTCTGGACTCCGCAGGGCGGCGGACCTACCCTGCCAGTGAGGCGCACTGGTCCCGCGGACAAGGCCCCGGCCCCGGAGCGCCGCCACCGACGGAGGAATCCGATGGAATCTCCCTGGGCACCCCTTCGATACCGGTGGTTCCTGATCCTGTGGCTGGCGCAGCTGGGATCCAACGTCGGCAGCTGGATGCAGACCGTCGGCGCGCAGTGGTACCTCGTCGAGAGCGGAGCGAGCCCGGTCCTGGTCTCCCTGGTGCAGTCGGCGTCGCTGGCCCCGGCGCTGCTCCTTGGCCTGGTGGCAGGCGTCCTGGCCGATGCCTTCAACCGGCGGCGGCTGATCCTGGGCAGCAACCTGTTCGCCGCCGGTGCCGGCTGCCTGCTCACTGTCATCGCCGCCCTGGGCCTGCTGGGACCGGATTCCCTGCTGCTTTACACGTTCCTGATCGGCTGCGGCGTCGCGCTCAGTTCCCCCGCCTGGCAGGCTGTGACCCCGTCGCTGGTTCCGCGCGAGCAGATCCGGTCAGCGTCTGCGCTCGGGTCCGTGGCCGTCAACGCCGCCCGGGCCGTGGGGCCGGCCCTGGGCGGCCTACTGGTCTCGGCCGCCGGACCGGCCTTTGTGTTTGGGCTCAACGCGCTGTCTTTCCTCGGGACGGCTCTGGCTGTCTTCCTGTGGCGCAGTGCACCGCAGAGCCCTGAGGACCGTGAACACCTGGGGGAGGCACTGGCAGCGGGGATGCGCTACATCCGGGCGGCACCGCGGATCCGCCGCATCCTGCTGCGCTGCATCCTGTTCCTGGTTCCGGCCAGTGCCCTCTACGCGCTGCTCCCGGTTGCCGTGAACGGGCATCTGGGCCTGGGGTCCTCCGGCTATGGCCTGCTGCTCGGAGCGCTGGGCGCCGGGGCCATCCTGGGAGTGGCGCTCCTGGTGCGGACCCGCAGGCTGTTTCCGGACACTGTGCTGCTGGGGGCCTCCGCTGCCGTCTTTGGTGCGGCAGTGTTCTCTGCCGGTTACCTGCCGCCCATTCCGCTGGCAATCCTGCTGGTCCTGGCCGGAATGGCCTGGATCAACACGCTTTCCACGCTTAACAGCGCCATGCAGCTCACCCTGCCGGAATGGGTTCGTGCACGCGGACTCGCCGTGTACCTGATGGTGCTCACCGGAACGCAGGCACTTGGGTCGGTGCTGTGGGGTTCGCTGGCCACAGCGTTCGGCTACGCCCCGGTGCTGGCCGGTGCCGCCGTCGTCCTCCTGCTGGTTGCCGCCAGCGTTGTACCGCTGCCGCTGCTGCCCGGTGCCGGGCAGCTGGACCGCAGCGTTCCCGAACCTGACCTGGGACTGGAAGTTGAGTCCGAGCCGGATCCGGGTGCCGGACCCGTGACCATCCTGGTGGCGTACGAGCTGGACCCGGAGAAGGCTTCGGAATTTGTGGAAGCCATGCGTGAAGTGCGGCTCTCCCGGCTGCGGACCGGGGCGACAACCTGGGAGCTGGTGCACTCGGTCACCGACTCCAGCCAGTTCCGTGAGGTCTATGACGTTCCCACCTGGCGGGAGTACATGCGCCAGGAACACCAGCGGCTCACGGGTGCCGACCGCAAGAATATCGAGCGGGCAGCCGGGCTGGCACAGGAGGAACCACGAACACGGTGGTTCCTCCCGGCCGATGCCTAGTTCTATTCTCCGTCTGCGGCCAGGGCCGCGCGGACGGCCGGAGCCACCTGGGTGCCGTAAAGCTCGATGCACTTCATCAGGTTTTCGTGCGGCAGGGTGCCCAGACTGTATTTCAGGTCGAAGCGGGAGAGCTCCAGGGTCCGGGCCGTCCGGATAATCTTGTCCGCGACGGTTTCGGGGGAACCAATGAACAGGGCGCCCTCAGGGCCGGCACCCGCCTCGTACTCGGCCCGGGAGACCGGCGGCCAGCCGCGCTCGCGGCCAATGCGGTTCTGCATCTGTGCATAGTGCGGCCAGGCTTCATCCAGTGCCTGCTCGTCCGTGGCAGCAACGTAGCCGGGGGAGTGCGCGCCAATGGGCAGGGCAGGCTTGCCGAACTCCTTGAGCGCACGCTTGTAGAGGGAAACGAACGGGGTGAACCGTGCCGGCTCGCCGCCGATGATGGCCAGCATCAGCGGCAGTCCGTAATGCGCGGCCCGCACCACGGACTGCGGGGTTCCGCCGACCGCGATCCAGGCGGGAATGTGTCCGTCCTGTGTTGGCGGGTACACCTGCACATTGCGCAGCGGCGGGCGGATGCTGCCCTCCCAGGTGACGGGCTCCTCGTTCAGGAGCTTGGTGAACAGGTCAAGCTTTTCCTCGAACAGGACCTCGTAGTCGGACAGGTCGAATCCGAACAGCGGGAAGGATTCGGTAAAGGAACCACGGCCCAGGATGACCTCTGCCCGGCCGTTTGAAACCGCGTCCAGGGTTGCGAAGCGCTCGAACACGCGGATCGGATCATCGGAGGAGAGCACCGTCACGGCGGAGCCAAGCCGGATGCGGCTGGTCTGGCCGGCAATGGCAGCCAGTACTGTCTCCGGCGAGGACACCGCGAAGTCGTCCCGGTGGTGTTCGCCGATGCCGATGAAGTCCAGTCCCACGGAATCGGCGAGCACTGCTTCGGCCACAACGTTGCGGATAACCTCGGGCATGGGCAGCTTCGCTCCGTCCCCGTTCTGCGTCACGTCCCCAAACGTGTCCAGTCCAAGTTCTATGTGCTGTGCCACTGCCGCCGCCTTCGTCGTCGTAAATATGCTTATGCATCTATTGTTGCGCACAACCGCGCCGGAACGCGGGGTATTCCCGCACAGCGTGGCTGGCGCCACCCGGCGCGCCGGGCCAATGCCGTGCAGGGCCCGTCCACCCGGCGGATAGACTTGGAAACGGCCCGGAGCCGGTGCTCCGAGCGGGGGCGGAAGAATGATCCACCAACGAGGACTAGTTGAGGAATTTTGCGAGACTTTAGTGCACGCCTGGCCACCGCTGATGAGGTTGCGGAGTGGGACAAGCTGGTCCAGTCCAACCCCAACGGCGGCAACGTACTGCAGTCCGCTGCGTACGCTGAGGTCAAGTCACACCACGGCTGGAACCCGATCTATGTGGTCTTCAGCTGCCCGGAATACACCTCGTACAACCTGGCGATCGAAAAGAAGGTCCCGCTGCTGGGCAGCCTCTGGTACCTGATCAAGGGGCCCGATGCCGCAGCACCGGAGGACGTGCCGGCCATGGGCCGTGCGCTGGGCCGGTTCATCAAGGAAACCCGCCGCCGTGTCTTCGCGCTGAAGGTGGAGCCGGACATTGTGGACGGCGATGAGATCCGTGATCTGTTCACCTCCGCGGGCTTCGTCAAGACGTTCAACCTGCAGCCCAATGACTCCACCGCGCTGCTGGACACCACCCCGGACACCGAACAGATCCTGAAGAACATCTCTTCCCGTGCCCGCAACGCCGTCCGCCGGGCCATCCGCGAAGGCGCCGACGTGCGCCGCGTGGAGCCCACCGAAGAAAACATGCGGACCATGTACAAGCTCATGAGCCACATTGAGGACCGCTCCGACGCCCGGATGCGTTCCTACGAGTACTACCAGCGGTTCTGGTCCAACTTTGTGGCTGCAGGCCAGGGCCGCTTCTACTTCGCGTTCGATGAAAACGGTGAACCCAGCGTGGGTGCCTTCGTCATCGCGTACGGCAAAAAGGGAACGTACAAGGACGGCGGCTCCAAGCCGCGCCGCAAGCAGTACGGGGACTCGCATCTGGTGCAGTGGACAGCACTGACCGAACTCAAGGAAGACTTTGGGATCGAGGAATACGATTTCTGCGGCACCCCGCCCAGCAGCGAGCTGAAGAACAAGGAACACCCGCACCACGGGCTGGGCCTGTTCAAGACCAGCTTTTCCAAGACCGTTACCGACTTCACCGGCTGCTGGGACATGGTGCTGGACCCGCTGCGGTACCGGATCTGGAACACCATCGGCGAACGCGTGACGCGCCAGATTTACTGGCGGCGCCACCACCAGCCGTTCTACTAAACCGCATTCACCAGGAGGGAAGCAGGGGTGGACACCGTGGATAACGACGACGACCGCCGCAGGCCTGCGCCCACACCGGAGCCGGTGGCGGGACTGATCCCCATCATCAAGGTGCCCGGGAAACGGGACGAGAAGGACCGCGGACGGACACCTGCGGCTGCCCCGGGCACGGAACAGTCTGCAGTGCGGACGCCGGCCAGTGCCCTGCCAGCCGTACCCGGACCGGGTGGCCTGCGCAGCACCAAACCGAAGCCGCCGCCCGCTACGTCCTCCGTGCCGCGGATGCCCAGGGGAGCCTCCAAAGCCGGGGCTGCCCGCAAACCCGCCGGCGCTGAGCCAAAAGCCGGCCGCCCGGGGGGAACAATCCCGCGCTCGGGGAAACCCCGCGCCCGCAAGACCACTCCTCGCCAGCACAGCCCTTCTGCAGCCCAGCGGGCCGACTCATCCTCCGCTGCCGCGCGGCGGGTGCTGCGCCGCCTGGTGCAGGGGGAGACACCGCCCACCCAGGCCATGTCCATCGTGGAACGGCTGGCCGGCAGCCCGTATGCCAATCCGCGGGTCCGCTCCGGCGGGCCGGACGCCAGTGCCCGCAAGACCCTGGACCTGGCGCTGGGCATGGCAGAGACCATGTTCCGCTACGGGGCAGGCGCACTGGAAGTCGAAACGGCGATGATCGCCGTGACCGCCGCCTACGGACTGGAAAACATCGAGGTGGACATCACCAACCAGTCCGTCCTCCTCAACTACTCGCCCAAGGACCAGACACCCATCACCGTAATGCGGGTGGTCCGTTCCTGGACCAACAACTACGCCGGACTGGCCCTGGTGCACCGCCTGGTGACGGACATCGTCGACGGGAACGTCTCCCGCGCCGAAGCCTCGCAGCAGCTGAACGCAATTGTGCACCAGCCCAAGCCTTTCCCGCGCTGGGCCGTAACCTTCTCGGCCGGTCTCTTCGCGGCTGCCATCGTCGCGTTCATCGGCGGCAGCCCGCTGGGCTCTGCCGTGGGTTTTGTGAGTACCATCCTGGTCAGCCTGCTGCAGCGGATACTGGGCCGCTGGCGTGTTCCGGACTTCTTCACCACCGCAGCAAGCGGGTTCCTGGTTACCGCACTGGCCATGCTGTTCTGGTGGCTGGACGCCACGGACAGGGCAGAACTGGACATAGCCCCCGGAATTGTGGTGGCCGGCGGGATCCTGCTGATGCTGCCCACCGGCCGCCTGGTTTCAGCAGTGCAGGATGCCATCAACGGCTTCCCGGTGACAGCCGCGGGCCGTTTCCTCTCTGCGTTCCTGACGTTCGGCGCAATCGTGGCCGGCATCGCCGTCGCACTGGTGGCCGGGGCGCTGGTGGGCATGCCGCGGCTGGAAGTGACCGGGGTCGCGGCCTCGCAGTATCCGTTTGCCGTCACTGTTCTGCTGCTGGCCGTTGCCCTGGCAACCATCAGCATCACCGAACAGTCGCCCGCCAACCTTGTCCTGCCCACCGTACTCATCGGCGTCGGAGGATTCCTGGTCTCCGTAGCCTCTGAGGCCGCTGGGATCGGGCCCAGACTTACACCGGCGATCGCTGCGATCGTCATCGGCATGGCATCACGGATCGTGGCGCTGCGGATGGGGGCGCCGCAGCTGGTCATCGCTGTGCCGGCGATTCTGTTCCTCTTCCCGGGCCTGAGCATCTTCCGCTCGATGTACGGGCTGAGCATTGGCCTGGATGACATTTCCGGCGGCGTGATCGGCCTGTTCAATGCCCTGACCGTGATCCTGGCGATCGCCGGCGGAGTGGTCTTCGGCGACAACCTTGCCCGGCCCCTGACCCGGAACCTGAACGGGAACGACCGGCGCAACCGCCGCCGCTGATTCCCGCCGCGGGCTTAGAGGATTTTGCCGATCGGCGTGCGCTTTTCGGCCTGGAAAGTGTCCTCGGTCCGGCCGGCGGCCCAGTAGCCCGAAAGCGAGACTGCGCTGCGGTCGAGTTTATGCCGGGTAAAGAATATGTCCCGCAGGCCCTTCATGGCCTCACGCTCACCATGGGCAAAGACCTGCACCGCGCCGGGATGCCAGGGGAGCGCGTCAAGGGCGGCAATGAGCAGGCGGCCGGCCGGAGCGTCAGCTCCCCGGTACAGCCACGTCACCACAATGCCCTGCGGGTGCGTCAGCTGCTGTTCGTCCTGCGGGCCTTCAACCTCGATGAAAGCGTGGCCCACCGCATCCGCGGACAGCGCTTCCAGTGCGGCGGCGGTAGCCGGAAGGGCGGACTCGTCAGCGGCGAAGAGATACCAGTCAGCAGCAGGATCGGGAGCGAAGCCGCCTCCGGGCCCGCCGAACGTCAGGACATCTCCGGGCTGCGCCGCATTGGCCCACGGGCCGGCGAGGCCTTCGTCGCCGTGGATCACAAAGTCCATAGCCAGTTCGCGGCGGGCGGTGTCGACCCAGCGGACGGTGTAGGTCCGCGACACGGGCCACTCCTCGCGCGGGGTCTGCTCGCGCAGCTGTTCCAGGGGAACGGTGCCGTCCAGCGGCCTGCCGTCGGGGCCGAACCAGATCTTGCAGTAGGCATCCGTGCTGCTGCTCGGGGTGAACGTGTCGAAGCCGGGGCCGCCTGCCACAATGCGCACCATATGGGGTGAGAGCTGTTCGCGGCGCAGCACCGTCATGGTGTGCGTCGGCCGGGCGCGCCGGGCAGGTGCCGGCGTACGGGTGGCGGGGGCATCAGGCATTGCGGTGTTCTCCTCGGACGGGGTGGTTGTTCTACCGTACCCCGGGCAGTCTCCAGTCAATCGGGGATGCGTCCTGTTGTTTCAGCAGCTCATTGGCCCGGCTGAACGGGCGGGATCCGAAAAATCCCCGGGAGGCGGAGAGTGGACTGGGATGTGCCGATTCGATCCGCGGAGTGCTGCCCAGCAGCGGCGACAGCGCCTGCGCCTGCCGCCCCCAGAGGATCGCCACGAGCGGCATCGGTGAACCGTCCGCCCGGCGGCGGGCTGCGAGGGTGCGTACGGCAAGATCCGTGACAGATTCCCAGCCGATGCTCCGGTGTGAGTTGGCCTGCCCTGCATCGACGCTGAGGGCGCGGTTGAGCAGCAGCACACCCTGGTCCGCCCAGGCGCTAAGGTCTCCGTGCGGCGCCGGGTCGATCCCCAGGTCCTCCTTCAGTTCCTTGTAGATGTTCACCAGAGAACGCGGCAGCGGGCGCACTGAGGGGTCGACGGAGAAGCTGAGTCCCACGGCGTGGCCCCGGGTGGGGTAGGGATCCTGGCCGATGATCAGCACCTTGACCTGCTCCAGCGGAAGCGTGAAGGCGCGCAGGATGTTCGCGGGGGAGGGAAGGATCCGCGTCCCGGAGCTGATTCGCCGCTGCAGTTCGTCTCCGATGCGGTGGATCAGGGGTGTTTCCGGTGCCAGGGCTACGGCCCACTCCGGGTCCATCAGCTCTGCCAGTGAGCTCCCGCTGGTGAAGGGTACGGGAGGCTCAACGTCCGGTTCCCCTCCGTTACGGCCG
This sequence comes from Arthrobacter sp. NPDC055585, assembly GCF_053619115.1. Lineage (NCBI taxonomy): Bacteria > Bacillati > Actinomycetota > Actinomycetes > Micrococcales > Micrococcaceae > Arthrobacter > Arthrobacter sp. NPDC055585. Next base: position 791,725 of record NZ_JBSHIT010000001.1, on the reverse strand, counting down.
GGGGTGAGATCAAAAAGGGCTGGTTCATCACTGCTCTGCACCCCTCCAGTGTTCGGCATTACGGGCCAGGATCCCAGCCGGGGCCCGCCTGGGCCTGAATGACAACGATGTTATTCCGGTTTAGGATTGCATCTGGAAGCAGACTCTTTGCCCGGACCGTACCCGCGTCCGGGTGCACCGGGAAACGGGGACCAAGATTGGCAGGATCAGCCGACGCCGCGGCGTTTTCACTTGAGGGCGCGGTCGATCCCCAGAGTCCCCTCAGCGAGCGGGACCAGCAGATGCTGGCCCTGGAACGTTCCTGGTGGAAATACTCCGGAGCCAAGGAACAGGCGATCCGCGATCTTTTTGGTCTCTCTGCCACCAGCTACTACCAGGTCCTTAACGCCCTGATCGACACCGAGGAAGCACTCGCGCACGATCCCATGCTGGTTAAGCGGCTGCGTAGACTGCGTACTACACGCCAGCGCGCGCGTACTGCCCGCCGCATGGGTACGGACGCGTAGGACTTCCCACAGATACCAAGGACAGACAACGCAGCCATGAGCCAATACCCCAGGGATGAGTTCGACAAGGTCCCGGAGACCTCGACCCGCCAAGGTGTCCACCGTGAGCGGCTTATTCCGGCACGCTCTTCCGGAGTGGGCCTGATCATTACCGTGGGTGTTCTGGCTCTCCTGGTGGGCCTGGCCGCGTACTTTGTGCTCCCGCGCCTGGGAATCGGGGAAGGCAGCAGCGCCAGCCCGGCAGTCTCCGAGTCCGGCTCTGCCACCCCCGAGGCGGACACCGGGCAGTCACCGAGCCCCAGTGCCTCCCCGGTTCCGTCCACCACGCCGACGCCGGAGCCGACTCCAACGCCGGAGCCCACACCCGAGGCCGTGGAAGCTGACCGTACACAGCCGGTGGTTGTGCTCAACGCCAGCGGCATCTCCGGTCTGGGCGCCGGAATCTCCGCGCGGATCGGCGCAGACGGATGGACGACGGCGCAGGTCGCTAACTGGGGCGGCGCACCGCTGCAGACCTCGGTCATCTTCTACAACGGTCAAGCCCAGCGCGCCAATGCCGAAGAGCTCTCCGCACTTCTGGGCATCCCGACGCTCACCGATTCTCCCGAGTTTTCGCTGGTGACGGTCGTGGCCGGCCCGGGCTTCCAGTGAGACTTTAGTTAAGACTCGATAACTATCCCTCTACCCCATGGGTGACGCCGCAGCCGATGGCTAAAGTAAGGGCCAGCCGCACGGGTTGAGCAGGTCAAACGCCTGCAGTTCCCGTTTGGCTGCTGCCGTGGAACACCATCGCGGGAGCGGAACCTAAAAGGGGAGAAAGAGTATGGCGCAGGGGATCGTCAAATGGTTCAACGGGGAAAAGGGCTACGGCTTCATCACCGTTGATGAAGCCCAGACTGATGTTTTCGTCCACTGGTCTGCTATCCAGTCCGCCGGCTACCGGACACTGGAAGAAGGCCAGCGGGTCGAGTTCGAAATTGGTGAAGGACAGAAGGGGCCGCAGGCCGAAGACGTCCGCACGGTCTAGTCAGCTGGCCCGCGCAGGAAGACCTGCACAAAAGTGAGCCGGCGGCCCCGAGAGGCCGCCGGCTCACTTTCGTTTGGGCTCTACTCGCGGAGCGGAACACCCCGGGCATCGGTCCGGAAGGACTGTGCGCCGGCCAGGATCATGATTCCTTCCACAAAACCCCAGATGGCCCCGAACCCGAACGTGAAGATGGTGACCAGGAGCTGCACGATTCCCAGCGTGGTGTAGCCGAGATAGAAGCGCTGGATGCCAAGCCCGCCGAGGAAAATGCCGAGCAGCCCGGCAGCAAGCCGGGACTTCGGTTCGGCCCAGCCGTAGGGAGTCGGGTATCCCGGCGGGTACCCCTGCGCATAACCCTGCTGGTACGTGCCCGGCGGCGGTCCCTGCTGATAGTAGGACTGCCCGCCCTGGGAGTACCCGGGCTGCTGGTAGCCGCCCTGGGAATAGCCGGGCTGCGGGTTGCCCTCCTGCGTGTACCCGCCCTGCGGGTAGCCGGACTGCTGCCGTTCCCCGGACACAGGCGCGCCGCCGTCGTTCCCGGTGCCCTGTCCGTATTCGCCCGGTGGCCTGCCGTACGGCGGCGGAGCCGCGCTGGCGCCATGGGCCTGGGGCGCGTTCGGGCTGCGGTCTTCCTCACCGTCTAGGGGAGAAGGTTGGTTCGGTGGCTGGTTCGGCGCCATAGCCTGCTCCTCAGCGTTTGATGGTCGGATCCGGTCCTGGCATAACGGGACCGTGAAGTTCCCAATCTACGCCGCCGCACGGGCAGCGGGGGTGAGGGCCCGCAGATTCGCCGCCGCGTTTTTGCAGGGCATGCACAAACGGGGCACAGTCCCGGTCACAGGGGACCGTGACTGCTTGCACTCGAAGGATGGGAGTGCTAATTATTGAGTTAGCACTCTTGCGGACTGACTGCTAAGTCAGCGGCGTTGAGTGAACAAGCAAGCCACTGGGGTGAGGGACCCGGGATGCGCGTAAAGAGATCGTGCACCCGTTCCCGTCCGTCGCGGGCACTCCAGCCAGGAATGCAACATCCAAGCATGACTGTTCCGGAAGGACGATAGCCGTTATGGCCAAGATCATTGCATTTGACGAAGAGGCACGCCGCGGCCTCGAGCGGGGCCTGAACACCCTCGCCGACGCCGTCAAGGTCACCCTCGGCCCGCGTGGCCGCAACGTCGTACTCGAGAAGAAGTGGGGCGCTCCCACGATCACCAACGATGGCGTTTCCATCGCCAAGGAGATCGAGCTGGACGACCCGTACGAGAAGATCGGCGCTGAGCTGGTCAAGGAAGTTGCCAAGAAGACTGATGACGTCGCAGGCGACGGCACCACCACGGCAACCGTCCTGGCTCAGGCACTCGTCAAGGAAGGCCTGCGCAACGTTGCTGCCGGCGCTGATCCGCTGGGCCTGAAGCGCGGCATCGAGAAGGCAGTCGCAGCCGTTACGGCCGAACTGCTCGCTTCCGCCAAGGAAATCGAGACCAAGGAACAGATCGCGGCTACGGCTTCCATCTCCGCCGGCGACCAGCAGATCGGCGACCTGATCGCTGAAGCGCTGGACAAGGTTGGCAAGGAAGGCGTTATCACCGTCGAGGAGTCCAACACCTTCGGCCTAGAGCTTGAGCTCACTGAAGGTATGCGCTTCGACAAGGGCTACATCTCCGGCTACTTCGTTACTGACGCAGAGCGCCAGGAAACGGTCCTTGAAGATCCGTACATCCTGATCGTCAACTCCAAGATTTCCTCCGTGAAGGACCTGGTTGCTGTCCTCGAGAAGGTCATGCAGTCCGGCAAGCCGCTGCTGATCATCGCCGAAGACGTTGAGGGCGAAGCCCTGGCTACCCTGGTGGTCAACAAGATCCGCGGCACGTTCAAGTCTGTTGCCGTCAAGGCTCCGGGCTTCGGCGACCGCCGCAAGGCGCAGCTCGCTGACATCGCCATCCTCACCGGTGGCCAGGTCATCGCCGAAGAAGTTGGCCTCAAGCTGGAGAACGCCACGCTGGACCTGCTGGGCAAGGCCCGCAAGGTGGTTGTCACCAAGGACGAGACCACCATCGTTGAAGGTGCAGGCGACCCCGAAGAGATCGCCGGCCGCGTCAACCAGATCCGCGCCGAAATCGAGAACTCCGATTCCGACTACGACCGCGAGAAGCTGCAGGAGCGCCTGGCCAAGCTGGCCGGCGGCGTTGCAGTCATCAAGGCCGGTGCCGCAACCGAAGTTGAGCTCAAGGAACGCAAGCACCGCATCGAAGATGCCGTGCGCAACGCCAAGGCTGCAGTCGAAGAAGGCATTGTTGCCGGCGGCGGCGTCGCCCTGATCCAGGCAGGCCAGAAGGCCTTCGCAAACCTGGTTCTGGAAGGCGACGAGGCTACCGGTGCCAACATCGTCAAGGTTGCCATCGACGCACCGCTGAAGCAGATTGCCTTCAACGCCGGCCTCGAGCCCGGCGTCGTGGCGGACAAGGTCCGCGGTCTGGCTGAAGGCTTTGGCCTGAATGCCGCTACCGGCGAATACGAAGACCTGCTGGCTGCCGGCGTCAATGACCCGGTCAAGGTAACCCGTTCGGCTCTGCAGAACGCGGCTTCCATTGCCGGCCTGTTCCTCACCACCGAAGCAGTCGTTGCCGACAAGCCCGAAAAGGCTGCACCGGCAATGGGCGGCGGAGATGACATGGGCGGCATGGGCGGAATGGGCGGCTTCTAAGCCCTTACCCCCGGCCGGCTCTTCCGGCTGAGTGCTTCCACATAGGAGCGCGGTACCCGACACGGGTGCCGCGCTCCTGTTGTTTGTGCTGCGCGGGTGCCGCCCGGCACACGGCGCCGGCTGCTCCGGCTGCTCCGGCTGCTCCGGCTGCTCCGGCTGCGCCGGCTGCCCCGGCTGCCCGGGGTCGACGCAGTCCTGCTGCCTAGCGCATAAAGAGTGCAGTGTTGGCTGCCTCCGTATCCGCGTACTGGGATGAGGCATAGGCCAGCGCCTGATTGATGCTGGCCAGGGACTCCTCCACCCGTGCCTGCGTGGCCCGCCAGTCAGTGATGAGCAGCTGGAAGTTTGCCGATGCCTGTCCCTGCCAGGATTCCCCGAGGGACACGAGGCCGGCCTGCATGGTGTTGATTTCGGCCTGCAGCCGGTCGATGGTTCCGCGCACCTCGGCGCTCTTTGCTGCCAGGACGTCGCTGTCGACGAAAAAGCCCGCCATGGAATTCCCTCCGGTTGTTCGGGAACGCCTGGTTGCGCTCCTGCAGCAAAACGCTAGGGGCCCGGCGGGGACGGGTGCGCCCCGACACTCACGCGGGGGACTGCAGGACGTCCTGCGGGCTGCTGGGCCTATTGTGGAGGAACAGAGATGCGCGGGGGACAAGGACATTCCGGCATCCTTCGCTTCGACCTAGGGCTGCGGAGGCTGTTCTTCTTCGCCCTCGCCGGGTTCGTGCTCGGCGGTCCCGTCTGCGGGGATGTACGGCAGGCGGATGGACATGGTGGCACCGCCTCCCTCGGTTTCGGTCAGCCGGACCGTGCCGTCATGCTGGGCTACCAGGGCTGCGACAATTGCCAGCCCCAGTCCCGTTCCGCCGGTCTCGCGGTAGCGTGACGAATCCGCCCGGTAGAAGCGTTCAAAGACCCGTGCGGCGTCCTCTTCGGAGATACCTGGCCCGTGATCCCGGACTTCCAGGACGGCGTCCATGCGGTCGTGAATCACCGGGGCCACACCAACGGCAACCTCGATAGGGCTGCCGGCGGGCGTGTAGCGGAGGGCATTGGTCATTAGATTGGCCACCACCTGGCGCAGCCTTGCCTCATCACCCATGGTGGGCGCGCTGCGCGGTGAATTCCCGTCCAGGCCAATCACCCGGATTTCCCGGTCAGGAGCGCTGGCCCGCGCGTCCAGGGCGGCGTCGTTGCCCAGGATCATCAGGTCTACGGGGCCGTATTCAAGCGGGCGCTGTTCATCCACCCGGGCCAGTGTCAGCAGGTCCTCTACCAGCTGGCCCATGCGTTTGGCTTCGCTTTCTATCCGGCCCATGGCAGCACTGACGTCTTCGGGTTTCTGCAGGGCGCCCTGCCGGTAGAGCTCGGAGAAGCCGCGGATGGTGACCAGCGGCGTCCGCAGTTCATGCGAGGCGTCCTGGACGAACCGGCGCATCTTTTGTTCTGAGGCAGTGCGGGCCGCGAAGGCGGTTTCGATGTGGGCCAGCATGGCATTGAGGGAACGGGACAGCCGTCCGATCTCGGTGGCCGGATTGCCCACCTCCACTCGGCGGGAGAGGTCGCCTGCTGCGATCGCAGCCGCAGTTTTCTCCACCTGGCTCAGCGGGCGGAACTGGCGTGTCACGGCCCAGTAGGCGATGCCGGTGGCTCCAAGTGTGCCCAGCAGTCCCACGGAGAAGACAAGGGAGGCGGCCTCATCCACGGTTTCGGCCACGGAGTCCAGGGGGACAGCGACGGCGATCGAGCCGGGGAAGTTGGCGATGTGGAAGACCATAACCCGCCAGCCCTTGCTGCCGGGGGCCGTGCCGGGTACGTCAAAACCGCGGCCGCCTTTGGCATCCACATCCGCGGCGGTGAGATCGTCAATGACCGGAGTGTCGAAGGTCGGCTCTGAATGGGTTTCCGGTCCGTGGGTTCCGTCCTCGTCGAGGTAGAGCCCGTAGAACCGGAATAGCGAGGCGTCCGTGGTGGGACTGCCGGAGACCAGATAGCGCGAAATTGCGCCGGCATTGTCCTGGATGTCGGTATCGAGCCGGCTGATCAGGATCTGGCGCAGGACGTAGATCGTGGCAAGGCCGGTGATGGTCACGGTGACGACCATCAGGACGGCCATGATGACCACCAGCTGCGACCGCAGCGAGGCCGACTTCCAGCGGCGAAGCAAGGCTTATCGCTTCTCCGTCGTGCGCAGCAGGTAGCCGACGCCGCGCTTGGTCTGGATCAGGGCCGGCGCATCCGGGCTGCTGTCGATCTTGCGGCGCAGATAGGAGATGTAGGACTCCACGATCGAAGCGTCTCCATTGAAGTCGTACTCCCACACATGGTCCAGGATCTGGGCCTTGGACAGCACCCGGTTCGGATTGAGCATCAGGTAGCGGAGCAGCTTGAACTCGGTGGGTGAGAGTTCGATCGTCACCCCGCCCCGGCGCACCTCGTGGGCATCGTCGTCGAGTTCCAGGTCTTCCACGCGGATCACGGCGTCGTCGTCATCCAGCGGCTGGGTGCGGCGCAGCACGGCGCGGATCCGGGCCACAACCTCATCGAGGCTGAACGGCTTGGTCACGTAATCGTCCCCGCCCACGGTGAGCCCGGTGACCTTGTCTTCGGTATCGTCCCGTGCCGTCAGGAAGACAACGGGGAAATGCCGCCCTGCCGCGCGCAGGCGGCGGGTGAGCGTAAAGCCGTCCATATCCGGCAGCATGACGTCCAGGACAGCAAGGTCCGGGCTGTGCTCATCAACCGCGGCCAGCGCTTCACGGCCGTTTCCAGCGGCAACGACGTCAAAGCCGGCAAAGCGCAGCGACGTCGACAGAAGCTCGCGGATGTTGGGTTCGTCATCGACAACAAGAAGCCTGGCCTCAGGCGCAGATTTAGTCACGTGTCCTAGTTTCTAGCATTTGGCTGATGGTTTCCTGAATGCTAACTCAGCGTCCGCTGGATGAATAGCGTGAGCTTGGGGTGCTTCGCCCGGGGGTGAAGTTCGGGATGAACGTCTGCAGTGGGACGCCGTGGTGCCCTTCCGGCGGCGAGCATTGAATGAGAGCAGACAAGCACTGGAACTGAAGATCAAGGGAACGAAGATGCAGCGAACTACCTCCGAGCCCACACGGCGCCCCGCACACCATGCCGGTGCTGCCGGTGTGCAGCTGGCAGAACGGGCCGCCGCTGCCGGCATGCCTGCCCCGCCGGATGTGTCCGGGCAGGGAGCAGCCGATGAGCTGCCCTCCGTGCTGACACGTGCAGTAATCGCGGGACACTGGCCGGTTAGCTTCTGCCGGCAGGAGCGGAATCCGGCGCCTCCGAGCTGAGGCGGCAGGTTCTGCACAACCCAAAGGACCGCCGGAGCGCTGCCGGGCCCCAAACCGCCAGTCCTCCGGCATATCGCGGCAGTCAAGGCCCCCAACATCCCGGACAGCCGCGGTCCGGAATCCAGGCTTCCCCCTCGGGGGAGCCTGGATTCCGTGTTCCAGTGCCTAAAGGACGCCCCTTCGCAGGGCCTCTTTGAGCGCATCCTCCCGGCCGGATACTCCGAGCTTGCGGTACAGTCCCCGGATCTGGGACTTGACCGTATTCACCGAGACGAAGTGCAGCTGTGCAATTTCTGCCAGTGAACCCGTCTGGACGAGCGAGCCCAGGATGGCCAGTTCACGCGGAGTCAGTTCCGCCAGGCCCTGGGTGCTTCCGATGACACTTTCCTGACCGGACTCCAGTCCCACGTCAAGCCCGCCCTGTGCTGCTGCCTGCCGGACGCGTTCCAGGTCGGCAGCCGGCAGGAGGGACGTGGACAGCCTCAGCCCGTGGGCGGTGTACAGGTTCGATAGGCGGGCCAGCTCAAGCATCAGCCCGGGGGTAATCCCGGGTTCCAGCTGCAGACGGGCGGCAACGGATAACCCCGTTGCCTCTGCCTGTTGCCGGACCGTGCCCTCCGAGCGCAGACCCAAGACAGCGCTGAGCGTCTTTCCCGGCTGCCCGCCTGCAAGGTGGATGCGCGCCGTCACCAGCTCCCCGGACCTCTTTGGCAGGCGCCCGGCAGCCGTGAGGGCCTGGCCAGGCAGCCCCGATGCGAGCAGGAGCAGTGACTGCGCCCGAATGAGGAGCGCGCGCTCAGGTTCGCTGACCGGGGGCAGCTCCTTGGGGCGGGAGAGCAGGTCTTCCAGCCGGGCAAGGGCCGTGGCCGTTTTGCCTGCCGCGAGGTCTGCGATGGCATCCAGATACCGGACCCTTGGCCAGAATTCCATCGAACCGGCCTGGTCCAGAACACGGGCCAGGGCCGCTTTGGCTGCGGTGTGGTCTCCCGATTCCAAGGCGACCATCGCCTCGGCCAGCCGGAGCGGCGTCTCAGCGTAGGGGTGTACCTCATCCCTGCCCCAGGCCAGGCCGGCGCAGAGCTGCAGGAAATGGGCAGCGCCGGACAGATCGCCCGTTTCGGCGGACAGGCAGGCGGTGAGGGAGTGGTAGTAGCCCTCGTAGTCGGCCTGATCCTGGGCAGCGGCAATTGACGCGGCCCGGGTGAATGCCGCTTCGGCGTCCCCGTGTGCGCCGGTCCGCCACAGGGAGATCCCCAGATGGGCAACGGCAACGGATTCGAGCGGGCCAATTCTCCCGCGTTCGGCCAGCGGCATCTCTGCGTAGGCCTGCAGGCCTGCCGCAGCCCGTGCCGCGGAACGGGGGAGCTGCCCGCATCCCCGCAGCGCCACTGCCTCCACCAAGGTCAGCAGCAGCCGCTCAGCCTGCGGCATTGACCGGTAGAGGGCGCGGGCGCCGGAGAGCGCCAGCAGCGTCAGCTCGGTTCCCCGCATGCGCCGGAACGCTGAGGAGTTGTAGATGACGGCGAGGGCCAGCGCCGGGGCAGGCTGGCGTGCCAGTTTCAGGAGCGGAATCTCCTCAAGGAGTTTCCTGGTCTCCGGGCCATGGTAGGTGAACAGCTCAAGGGCGCTGCGTCGAATGACGTCCGTCGCCAGATCCAGGGTGTCTGCGCGTATCGCGTGGCCGAGAGCCTCAAGCGGCTGCCCGTTTTCCAGGAAATACCTTCCGCAGGTCTCTTCCAGCTCACGGACGCGCTCGGGAAACATCCTGCGCCCCCGGGCAAGGACAGCGCTGCGCAGCAGGGGAATGACGGCTGATTCGCCGTCGTGTGTCCGGGTGAGGAAACCTTCCTGCTCAGCTTCGGCGGCCGCGGCTTCCACGCTCCGGCCACCGCAGAGCCGCTCTGCCAGCGCAGGCGGGAGTGACCCGGGAACGGAGGCGGCGAGCAGGAAATCGCCGGCGGCGGCTGTGATGCGGGGAGGGGAGAGCAGCTCCGTGAGATCCCGGTCAGCTGTTTCCAGGACGGCTGGAAGCAGCTGCCGGGACCGGAACCGGGAGGGCGGGGCCGCCGTGAGGGCGAGGAACCGGACCCACCGGGGTAAACCTCCGGTGAGGCCCCGGATTTCCTCTGCCTGATCCTCCAGCCCTGTTCCGGCCAGCACGGCCGCGCATTCCTGCGCAGTGAACGCAAGCAGATCCGGGCCTATTACGGTGATGTCCAGCTCCAGCAGGGCCCTGCTCTTTTCAATGCCCCCCAGTGCAGCGGTGCTGGCCACGATCCGAAGGCCGGGCATCGCACGGAGAAGTTCCAGCAGGAGATCCTCGGCTGGAAACCCGGTAGCCAGATGCAGGTCCTCTACCACCAGGAGTTTCCGGGCCGGTAGCCGGGCGAGGGTGTGCAGAGCGGCACCGAGTCCTGCTCCCGCGGCAGCGGCCTGCGCTGCCTGGTCCACCAGGGCAAGATGGCCGGGAGTGGAACCTCCGAAGAGTCCGCCGAACACGGCGGCGAGGAACGGTGCTGCCGGTGCTGGCCGGTTGGCCTGCGGCGAACCGCTCCGGCGGGCGGAGACCCATGCCGCAGGCAGGTCCCCGGCAGCTGCCCAGTCCTGCAGCAGGGTGGTTTTTCCAGCGCCGGCCGGTCCGCGCAGAATGGTCAGTGGCGTGGCCGCAGCGGCGTCGAGCGCCTGCAGCAGCCTGCTGCGGGAGAGGACGCGCGGGTTGGGGCTCGGAGGGCCCGGGACTACGGCGAAGTGCGGCATTGGCTACATCCGGCTCGGCGGGACGAGAATGTCCGAAGCCGCGCGGGATGCGCGCCCGGAAGCAGTTTCAAGATAACCGCTGCGAATCCCGGGGCGCCATTATGTGACGCAGGCTGAGCTTATGAGGCGGGCTTGCCGATGTCCGTCGCGTCCTGGATCGAGTAGGCATAGCCCTGCTCAGCCAGGAAACGCTGCCGCTTGGCCGCGAAGTCCTGGTCCAGGGTGTCCCGCGCGACGACGGTGTAAAAGTGCGCTGCCCGGCCGTCGGACTTTGGCCGCAGCAGGCGTCCCAGGCGCTGGGCTTCTTCCTGCCGCGAGCCGAAGGACCCGGAGACCTGAATTGCCACTGACGCTTCGGGCAGATCGATCGAGAAGTTCGCCACCTTGGACACAACCAGGGTCTTCAGCTTTCCTTCCCGGAAATCACTGAAGAGCCGCTGGCGCTCCTTCACCGGTGTTCCACCCTTGATAACGGGGGCGTCCAGGCGTTCTGCGAGCTCATCGAGCTGGTCTATGTACTGCCCGATCACCAGGATCTGGTCGCCCTCATGCCGGCGGACGAGGTCCTGGACAACCTTGGATTTCGTTTCGGAGGTGGAGCACAGACGGTATTTGTCACCGTCCTCGGCCATGGCATAGGCAACACGCTCATCCCGGGGCAGATCAACCCGCACCTCGATGCACTCCGCCGGCGCGATGTAACCCTGCGCTTCGATGTCCTTCCAGGGTGCGTCGTAGCGTTTGGGGCCAATCAGCGAGAACACTTCCCCTTCGCGGCCGTCCTCGCGGACCAGCGTGGCAGTGAGCCCCAGCCTACGCCGGGCCTGCAGATCAGCGGTCATGCGGAAGATCGGAGCCGGCAGCAGATGGACCTCGTCGTAAATGATCAGGCCCCAGTCGTTGGCATCCAGCAGCTCAAGGTGCGGATACAGGCCGCCGCGCTTGAGCGTTAGCACCTGGTAGGTGGCGATCGTCACCGGGCGGACTTCCTTGACCGCACCGGAGTACTCGCCGATTTCGTCTTCGGTCAGGGAGGTGCGGCGGAGCAGCTCGTCCTTCCACTGGCGGGCCGAAACCGTGTTGGTCACCAGGATGAGTGTGGTGGTGGAACTGGTGGCCATGGCGGCAGCCCCGACGAGCGTCTTGCCGGCGCCGCAGGGCAGCACCACAACACCCGACCCGCCGGCCCAGAAGTTCTCGGTGGCGAGCTTCTGGTAAGGGCGCAGCGCCCAGCCGTCCTCGTTCAGCAGGATCGGGTGCGGAGTGCCGTCCACGTATCCGGCCAGGTCTTCCGCAGGCCAGCCCAGCTTGAGCAGCAGCTGCTTCAGGGCGCCGCGCTGGGAAGAATGCACCACTACCGTTTCGCCGTCGATCCGCGGACCAAGCAGCGGCTGGATTTTCTTGGCGTGGAGCACTTCTTCAAGCACCGGATAGTCGGTGGTCCGCAGCACCAGGCCATGCTGCGGGTCCTTCTCCAGCCGCAGCCGCCCGTACCGGGACATGGTTTCCTCGATGTCCACCAGCAGCGTGTGCGGCACCGGGAAGCGGGAATAGGTGAGCAGTGTATTCAGCACCTGCTCGGCGTCCAGTCCCGCGGCGCGTGCGTTCCAGAGTCCCAGCGGGGTGAGGCGGTAGCTGTGGATGTGCTCCGGCGCGCGCTCAAGTTCAGCGAAGGCTGCAATCGCGTGCCGGGCCTCGACGGCCTGGGGATGGTCCACTTCCAGCAGGATGGTCTTGTCACTCTGGACGATCAACGGTCCATCAACCATGTGCTGGGCTGCCCTCCACTATTTCCACATCCATTATCCGATGTATCGACACTACGCGCTCCACGTCCCGGCGCGGGTCAAAGACCCGTACCCGGCCATCGCCTACGGACAGGGGAACGAAGATCTCCTGGCGTTCATTCCCCTGGCTGTCCACGACGCCCATCCGTACGGAGCTTTTGGTGCGGATGGCCTTGCGCAGGGTTTCCAGGCCGACCAGCGGAACGGCTTCATCTCCCTTGGCGGCCACGGCGGGGCCGCGGCCGCGCAGCGCAGCCAGCTGGGCGTCGAGGTCATCCTCCGTCAGTTCCCACTGGTTTACGCGGGTGGAAGAGGACGACGGCGCCGGAACCGGCGGGCGGGCATGGGAACCGGAAGCTTCCCGCGCACGCCCCTCCATGACCGGTGCGTAGCCCAGGCCGCGGATGGCCAGGGCCAGTTCCTGCGGGGTCGCGGCCGAGGCGATCACGGTCGGAGCGATCCGGGTTAGTCCCAAGGCACCGGCACGCGGATCAGCCATCAGGGCGTTCAGCCCGGTTTCGTCGTCACTGCGCAGGTAGGACCAGGCTGCGCCGATCCGCAGCCGGCCGTGCCGGGCTGCGGTGTCTTCCACCAGGTAGCGCAGCGGCTGCGGCACTTCGGTGGCTGAATAGTGGGCGAGGAACTCCAGGATCGACGCCGCGTCCAGCTCGGCGTCCAGGGCGCGGCGGATCGAGTCCGAGGAAAAACGGTAGATCGTTGCCGGACCCTGCCCCTCGGCGTCGGCCACCAGGGACAGCTGCCTGGCCACCTTGGGGTCCAAGTATCCCGGAGCCACCGCGGTCAGGTCTGCCTGCAGCAGGAAGGAGCTCAGCGGCTCCGGAAGCACCTCCCGAAGCCGGCCCGAAGCACGCTCCAGCTCACCGGCCGCGACGGCGTGGCCCAGTTCGGTCAGGGCGCCGGAGCCGATCAGTCCCAGCTGCGCGGCTTCCTTCAGGATTCCCGGGACCAAACGGGCGAAACGGCGCTGCAGTCTGGGCTGGTACCAGGTAAGTGCGCTGATCAGGTCTTCGGCGTCGTAGGCGCCGGAGTGTCCTTCCTCCACGGACTCCGCCTCGGTCAGGGACGCGAACATCTCCAGCATGCGCCGCCGCACCAGCGGGGCATCGGGGCGGGACAGCTCGCCGGCCAGGGCGTTGACTGAACCCCCGCCCGGCAGCGGGGCTCCGACCAGCGACGGCGCCCGTTCGGCTTCCAGCCAGGCTTCCACCAGGTGCTGCCACTGCAGTTCGCGGTCCATGGTGTGCCAGTCGCTCTCCGCCGTGCCCCAGCGGGAGGTCGCAGCGTCCAGGACAAGCAGTCCGGAAAGCGCGGAAAGCTCCAGCAGCCAGGCCGTGGCCATCCCGTCCAGCCGCAGCGCTTCCGAAACGCGCCGGACTTCCCGGACCCCGACGCCGCCGGAACGCAGGGTTCCGATCGGCGCTTCAGCGGCAACTGCCAGCAGCTCAGTGACCAGGCGGAGAGTCTCTGCCACCGCACCGTACGCCGCGTTGTCACGAAGGGCATGAGGTACCGGCCGGGGCTTGGGCGGAACCGGATCCAGCTGGAAATCGGAGACGATCACGTGGCCGCGCGAGGCCTGTCCCACCGGCCGCGGAAGCTCAACATGGAGGGCATCCAGGGGTACCAGCAGGCCATGTGCAACAAGCCACTCAACAGGAGTGGGAGACGGGTTGTCCAGGACGGCGCGGCTAATCGCCGCCTTGCGCGGAATGGTGCCCACCGGGGAGTACTTGAAACGCCTCAGCAGGTCGTGGGTCTGGGGCGGGGCGTCGGCCAGCAGGGCTTCCCAGCCGGCGGGGTCCGAGACCAGGTGATGGAGTGAGTGCGCAGCCGTGGCAGGCGTGTCAGCCTTCTCGATGGGCAGCCCGCGCTGCCGGAGTCCGTCCACGATGCCCACCAGGCGCTGCCCGAACTCCGGCTGCTGGGCAGCCAGTGTCGAATAAGGCCGGCCGAGCCCTGCAGGATACGCGCCCAGTGCTTCGCCCAGCACGGAAACCGGCAGGTAGAACTTGCGTCCGGCGTCGGCCTTCGGGGCGCCGGGGTGCGGCGTTGCGCGGCGCAGCAGGGCCAGACTGTGCAGGTAGCTGAGGATTGCGTCCAGCGCCTTGATGGTGGAGCCGGAGATGGAGGCTTTCAGCCAGGAGGCCGTGGTGCTGAGGTGTGAGTCCTCATTGGTGGTGAGGTCCAGCGCTTCAAGGACCTGCAGCTGGGGAGCCGTGAGTTTTTCAAGGGCCCGCTGTACGCTGATGCGCGTGGAAGCGCGGGCGGCCAGTGCCTGGAAATCCGGTACCGGCGGCAGTGCCAGGTCCGGCCGGGCGAGAAGGAGCTCACGCAGTTGTTCGTCACTGCGCGCTGCAAGGTCTTCGGCCAAGGCTCGGATCGCGGACATCGTCCAATACGTTACCCGAGTGGGACCGAAAACAAACGGGTCAGCCCCGGCGCCGCCGCACGATTGAGTCAATTACCAGCCCGGCCATCATGAGGAAGGCGAGGGGCAGGGCATAGAACGCTCCGGCTGCGAATCCGGGCCAGATAACCTCGCCGCGCAGCGCCTCAAGCAGCAGAGCCCCCAGGCTGCCGACGCCGGCCACGGCCAGGAGTCCGGCCAGTGCCGTCACCAGCATCCGCAGCGGTGAGCGCCTGGTTTTTTCAGGGAAGTCAGCGCGGCTTTTTGCGGGGGTTGAACCCATGTGCTCCATGGTCTTTAACGCTAACAGCTAAAAAACCGCGCACCCAAAGCGGGACGGGCCACGGATTAGGGGGCTCGGGATATTCTAAAGGGAAGACACTTCCCCGTAGTATCTCAACAGGCATCCGCCGCCGGCCCGATCGAAGGCCGGAAGACGGATACGCGCGGACGTACCACCCCTTCATCACCAGATGCGGTCGAAAGCCCGCACCCAAGAGCTAAGAACGAGGTAAGCGAAGTGCCCATCGGCAAGGTCAAGTGGTTCGACACTGGCAAGGGATTTGGATTCCTGGCCACTGACGACGGCCAGGAAGTCTTCCTGCATGCTTCTGCTCTTCCCGCTGGTGTGAGCGAGGTGAAGCCCGGGACCCGGATGGAGTTTGGCGTGGCTGACGGCCGCCGGGGCCCGCAGGCGCTCTCTGCCCGGATCCTGGAGGCGCCGCCGTCGGTGGCCAAGGCTACGCGGAAGCCCGCTGACGATATGGCAGTGATTACCGAAGACCTTATTAAACTGTTGGACGGAATCTCCAACGGACTGCGCCGGGGACGCTACCCCGAAAAGAAGCACGCCACCAAGGTGGCTGCGGTGCTGCGGGCCGTTGCCGACGACCTTGATGCATAGGGGCAGAACCACCGAGTGAAAACTACCGACGCGACCGATACCGAACCAACGCCTAAGCCTGCTCTCTCGCGGAAGCCTCCGCGCAAGCCGTCCAAGCCGGACGCAGTGCTGGCAGCTGCCGTAGAGAGCGCGCGGGCAGGGCTGCTGGAAGTCGCACCGGAAGAGCAGGTGGGGGAGTGGCTCAGCGCCGTGCCCGAGGCAGACCGGCTGGTAACCCACCGGTTCCGTGCCAACCGTCCCGGCTACCGGGGCTGGGAATGGTACGCCACGGTGGCGAGGGTGCCCCGCGGCAAGGTGGCCACGGTCTGCGAAGTAGGCCTGCTGCCCTCAGCCGATGCCATCCTGGCGCCTGAGTGGGTGCCGTGGTCCCAGCGGGTGCGTCCCGAGGACGTAGCTGCCGAGGAAAGCGGGGCCGCCGCGGAAACTGTGGACGGTCAGCAGACTGGAACTGCCCCGGACGCTGGGGTTAAAGAGCCTGACGCCGGTACGGCAGAGGCAGCGCAGACGGAAGAGGATGCCGCAGCGCCTGCGGCCATGGAGGACGAATAATCGGTGAGTGCACGGAACTTGGTTCGCTGTCCCGGAAGGGAGAAGTGAACCTAAATGTTCCGTTCGCTTCGAATTTTCAACTACCGCATCTGGTTCCTTGGAGCCCTGGTTTCGAACATTGGAACCTGGATGCAGCGCACCGCCCAGGACTGGCTGGTCTATGACATCCTGACCAGCCAGGACGCTGCAGCCATGGGAATCGTCATGGCGCTGCAGCTGGGCCCGCAGCTTCTGCTCGCGCCCTGGGCGGGCCTTGTTGCCGATACCTATGACCGGCGCAGGGTCCTGCTGGCCACCCAGGTTTCAATGGCTGCACTTGGTGCGGGACTGGGCCTGCTGGTGCTCTCCGGGCATGCGGAGCTGTGGCACGTTTACGCGTTCGCCCTGGCGCTGGGCGTGGTCTCCGCCGTGGACGCCCCCGCGCGCCAGAGTTTTGTCTCCGAGGTGGTCAGCGAGGAGAACCTGCCCAACGCCGTCGCACTGAACAGTGCCTCCTTCAACGGTGCCCGCATGATTGGCCCGGCAGCGGCCGGCCTGCTGACCGTGGCGGTGGGGCCGGGCTGGGTCTTCCTTATTAACACGGTGACCTTCGCTGCCATGGTCCTTGCCCTGCTGAAGATGCGTTCCTCCGAACTCCGGGTGCTGCCCAAGGCACCGCCGGGCAAGGGACGGATCCGGGCCGGACTGAAATATGTGCGGTACCGTCCGGATCTGGTCATGGTCCTGGTGGCGATCTTCATCGTGGGAACCTTCGGCCTGAACTTCGCCGTGTACATCGCCGCGATGGCACGGACCGAGTTTGGACAGGATGCCGGGGTTTTTGGGCTGCTGAACTCAATCATGGCAATTGGCTCCGTCGCCGGGGCCCTGCTCTCAGCGCGCCGCGAGCGGCCGCGGCTGCGGTTTATTTTCGGGGCAGCCGGTGCCTTTGGCGCCGCCTGCACGGTTGCCGCACTTTCCCCGACGCTTTGGATCTTTGCCCTGTCCCTGATCCCGGTGGGCCTGTTCGCGCTGACTCTGATGACCAGTGCCAACGCCTACGTCCAGACCACCACCACACCGGTAATGCGCGGCCGGGTCATGGCCCTGTACTTCGCGATCTTCCTCGGCGGCACGCCGCTGGGCGCACCGATCGTTGGATGGGTCTCCAATGCCTTCGGTCCGCGCTGGAGCCTCGGCGTGGCCGCAGCATCCGGTCTGATCACCGCCGTCATCGGCCTGGTCTGGGCCTGGCGTGCGCACCACCTGCGCCTGCACTACGATCGTTCGGTCCGGCGGCGGCTCTACCTGACCAGCGACGCGACGGAGAAGCGCATAAACGACGAGGACCCCAGGCCGCAGTAACGGCGCCGGGATCCTCGTCGGGACGGGCTCGTGCCCGCCGTCAGCTGATCCAGCGGTTAGGAATGCTCGATCACATAGTCGATGCACTGCAGCAGAGCGCTGACATCATCAGGCTCAATGGCGACGAAGGTGGCAATGCGCAGCTGGTTGCGGCCAAGCTTGCGGTACGGCTCAACATCCACGATGCCGTTGGCCCGCAGGGTCTTGGCGATGGCTGCGGCATCAATCGACTCATCGAAGTCGATGGTGGCGATGACGTTGGACCGGTCCTCGGCGCGGGCAACGAACGGCGCAGCGACGCCTGACTTCTCTGCCCAGGAGTAGATGCGGCCGGCGGAATCGGCAGTGCGGGCCGCAGCAAAGTCCAGGCCGCCGTTGGAGTTCAGCCACTGGATCTGCGCGTCCAGAGTCACCAGTGTGGACAGGGACGGGGTGTTGTAGGTCTGGTTCAGCCGCGAGTTGTCCACCGCTGTCTGAAGGTTCAGGAAATCCGGGATCCAGCGGTCGGAAGCGTTGATCCTGGCGGCGCGCTCGATGGCAGCAGGGGAGAACATGCCCAGCCACAGCCCGCCGTCGGACGCGAAGTTCTTCTGCGGGGCAAAGTAGTACACATCCGCTTCAGCCAGGTCCACGGCCAGGCCGCCGGCCGCTGACGTCGCATCGATCAGGACAAGGGAGCCGTCGTCGGCGCCGGCAACCCGGCGGACCGGAGCGGCTACGCCCGTGGAGGTCTCATTCTGGGGCCAGGCGTAGACGTCAACGCCTTGTTCGGCAGCTGCTTCCGGGCGGGTGCCGGGTTCAGACTTGATGATGCTGGAGGCCGCCAGGAAAGGTGCCTTGTTGGTAGCAGCGGCGAACTTGGAACCGAATTCGCCGAAGGAAAGGTGCTGTGCCTTGTTTTCCACCAGGCCGAAGGAAGCGATGTCCCAGAAGGCAGTGGAGCCGCCGACGCCGAGGACAACCTCATAGCCCTCGGGGGCGGAGAACAAGGAAGAGAGTCCCTCGCGGACGCTTCCCACGAGGTTCCTCACCGGTGCCTGCCGGTGGGAGGTGCCAAGCAGCTTGGCACCTGCACTGGTCAGGGCCTGGATCTGCTCGGGCCGGACCTTGGAAGGGCCGGCGCCGAACCGCCCGTCCTTGGGAAGAAGTTCTGCGGGAATCGTAACGGCGGGTTCGCCCATTTTCTGTATGCTCCAAGCGGGTTGGCAGGGTGCTTCAACGTACTCTTCTATTCAACACCCGGCGCCCGTGCCGGTCCTATTGTGACCGGGCTAGCGCTTTTGCTCCTGCGAAGCGGATAATTCTCCCCGTTTTGAGCCGATGGGCTAACGTGGGAACGGAACCGGCGGCGCGTTCTGTGCCGCTGCGGGTATTCACTTCCGCACGATTGCTAGGAGCGGTACGGTCATGACGGACCTCATCGACACAACTGAGATGTATCTTCGAACCATCCTTGAGCTCGAAGAAGAGAACATCGTGGCTCTGCGGGCGCGCATTGCCGAGCGCCTGCGCCACTCCGGGCCAACCGTCTCCCAGACCGTCGGGCGGATGGAACGTGACGGACTGGTAGTCGTCTCCGGGAACCGGCAGCTTGAACTTACTGAGCTGGGCCGGCGCCGTGCCACCGAAGTGATGCGCAAGCACCGGCTGGCCGAAAGGCTGCTCGCGGACGTGATTGGACTGGACTGGGCCTACGTCCATGACGAAGCCTGCCGCTGGGAACACGTGATGAGCGAACGTGTGGAACGCCGCCTGTATGACCTGCTGGGCAAGCCCACCGAATCCCCGTACGGAAACCCCATTCCCGGACTGGAAGCCCTCGGCGGAGAGGCCGCAGTGCCGCCGGCCATTGCCTACCGGGACCTGCTCTCCGCCGTCGAGCTTGTCACCTCCGGGCAGCCGATGGTGCTCGAACGGCTGGCCGAACCCATCCAGGTGGACCCCGAACTCCTGACCCAGCTGGATGAGGCCGGGCTGCGGCCCGGAGCAACCATCACAGCTGAGGTTGTGGGCGGCTACATTTCGGTCCGTGTGCCGGGCATCGAGGGTGCGCTGGAGCTCCCCGCCGAGGTCGCTTCGCACGTATTTGTCTCCGCACCCGCTTCGTGACCTTCTGCCTCTCCAGGTAACGGAATGGTATCTTTTGGCCTTTTGCCCCTATAGTGGCATCTGACTACAGCAACAACACCGCTTACCGGTCCAACAGCCGAACCCTGCCACTGGACCGCAGGTGCAACCGTTCGCAGGCAGGGGCGGAGGACCCACCAACCGGCAGCACTACTGCCTTGGGGTGAAGCCTTCGAGCAGCGCAGGACCATCTGTTTCCTGGATGGTCCCGGGCATCGGGGGCCGAGTTTCTCTACTCGAATCCGACAGCTAACTTCGCAGGCTTTGTAGAGAGGGAAACACTTGTCGAAGCATGCTGCTTCGGGCAGGCGCAGGGCCGAAACACCGGCCGTTGAGCTGCGTCCACGCACCGCCGGACGGCCGGCCGGCAGACGCCGCGCCGAACCTGTCCACCGTCCCATGGGCGGCACCGCCCAGAAGTTCGCCATCACGGCTGCCGCGTCCGGGCTCGTCCTGACCGTGGCCATGCCCACGACGGCGGCAGCCACGGACCCGGCCACCACTCCGGAGCTGACTGCAGCTCCGGCGCCGGTTTCCGCAGACCCCAACGCAGTCCTGGACTTTGACCGGGCAGCACTGACCTCCAAGTTCGACCCCGATGCCAAGCTGCGCGGGCTCACGGTCGCAGGAACCGATGTGACCCCGGCTGCGGCCAAGGGAACGCTCGCTGCTCCGCTGACGTCGGAGCTGGTGCAGACCTCTTCCTTCGGTTACCGGGTCAGCCCCATCACCGGCACGGCAGGGGAGCTTCACACCGGCCAGGATTACGCCGCAGCCTGCGGCACCGAGGTAACCGCCGCAGCAGCCGGAACGGTCAAGTCGGCCGGCTGGCATGAGTACGGCGGCGGTAACCGCGTCGTGGTCGATCACGGCAACGGTGTGGAGACCACTTATAACCACCTGTCAGCGATCAGCGTGTCCGTCGGGGACTTCGTGGAGCGCGGGCACCTGGTGGGCGCCAGCGGGACCACGGGCGCCTCCACCGGCTGCCATCTGCACTTTGAAGTACTCGTAAACGGCAATCCTGTCGATCCCCTCGGCTGGTTGTGACCGCGGCAATACCCTTTCGTGACCTGAGCGTGACATTTCCTTGATGTTGTTATATTCTCGTCACCGTGCCTGATTCGCCAAAGATCAGGCACTCTCGAACAGTTCGCCGAGCTCTGCCACTGTCCGAGATCCGTTCGCAAAATCGCATGGCAGAGGCGGGGGAACCAATTTCGGGTTTCGCAAGAAGCCCTAGGGGTTAAGTTGCCGGACTTAGCAGTCCAGCAACCGGGTGACTCCCATCCGAATCCGACAGCTCACCTCGCAGGCGTTGGGAGAGGCAAAAACTGTGTCATCAGTCAATTCCGGCCGCCGTCGTGCCGCCACTGCGCCGGTAAGCACGCTTACCGCGCTGTCCAAAGCTGTTACCGCCAACGCAGGATCCGTCGGCCGCCAGGCCGCCGTGGTTGTCGCTGCTTCCGGCCTCGTCCTGGCCGCAGGTATGCCGGCCCAGGCAGCTCCGGTTTCCACCGACCGCCAGGCTCTTGAAGCCACCCCCCTCAACGTTGTGACCTCCAACGGGACCGTTACGGTCTCCGAGCAGGCACCCTTCGAACTTCCGGTCCAGCCGCTGGCCGGTTCGCTGTCCGGAGCCGAGACCCGCGCACAGATTGCAGCCGCAGAGCAGGCTGCTGCTGAGGAAGCCGCAGCCGTTGCTGCCGCTGCCCAGCAGGAAGCTGTCGCCGCACAGCAGGCCGCTGCTCCGGCCCCGGCTGCCGCACCCGCAGCCGGCAACGTCAGCACCGCTTCCTCCACTCCTGCCCCCGCAGAAGCCAGCGCCAGCGGAGTAGCTGCCGGCCTGGTGGCTTCCGCCTACGCCCAGATCGGCGTAGCACAGGACTGCACCGCCATGGTTGAGAATGCACTGCGCTCGGTCGGCAAGTCCGTCGGCGACCTGGCTCCCGGACAGTTCTTCGCCTTCGGTACCGTTGTTGGCAGCCCGCAGCCCGGCGACCTCGTCATCACCGGCGGCCACGTTGCGATCTACGTCGGCAACGGCCAGGTCATCAGCGGTGGCCTCAACGGCATGAACACCGGACTGCACTCCCTGTCTGATCTTCCCGGCGCAAGCTTCGTCCGCGTCAGCTGACGCCCAGTTGCCAGAAACAACGGAGAAAAACCTCTCATGACCACGTCAACTGAGCGTGCGCGTCACCGTGCGCCCGTGCAGCGCAATAACTCCCTGTCCGCCCTTGCAGACGCTGTCAGCAGCGCCGGCAACGTCGGACGCCAGGCCGCAGTTATTGCAGCTGCCTCGGGTCTGGTACTGAGCACGGGCGTAGCTGCTACCGCAGCCGGCCCGGAGACATCCCGCGACGTACAGACCAGCAAGCTGGATCTGTCCTCTATTCCGCTTCAGGTTCCGGCCGACGCAATCGGTCCCGACCTGACGCTGACCCCGGTCCCGGGCGTGATCGTGGCACCCGAGCCCGCAGAGGTCACTGTCCAGTCCCAGGAAGTTGCTGTTGCAGATGAAGCCGCTGCGGCTCCCGCCGGCAACGGCACGGCAGCAGCCACCCCGGCCGCCGCGCAGAGCGCCGCTCCGGCAGCACCCGCTGCAGCGTCCGGCACAGCAGCCACCATCGCCGCTGCAGCCTACGCACAGCTCGGTGTTATGCAGGACTGCACCATGCTGGTGACCAATGCACTGGCAGCTGCCGGCATCAACTTCCACGACTGGCCCGCAGGCTACCTCTCGCTGGGCCGCACGGTCAGCGCTGCCGAGGCTGTCCCCGGCGACCTGATCTACTACGCCGACGGCGGCATGGGCCTGGCCCACATCGCTGTCTACGTGGGCAACGGCCAGGCCGTCCACGGCGGCTTCTTCGGGAACCAGACCGTGGTTGCTCCCGCAGAACTTGGTTCCGGCGGCGTATACATCCGCGTTGGAGGCTAAGAGCCACAGTTTTGACACAGTGAAGGACCCTGCCGGGAAACGGCAGGGTCCTTCTGCCTTTCCGGGACCGGCTCCTCGCCGGAGCCGAAGCCGCCGTGCCGCTCAGCCCCGGCATTCGGCGTGAACCCGGGCCGGTTTAATGGCGGGATTGCGTTCCGCGGCTTACCCTTGCAGTGAACATTCGAAGTACCGCAGGGCCGGTTGACGCTGTTTCTTCCCGCCGGCGGGCAGGCGAAGAGGAACGTGCATGCGAACCCTGGTTCTGAATGCGGGCTACGAACCGCTGGCTGTGGTCAGCTTCCGGCGCGCGCTGGTGCTGGTCCTAACCGGCAAGGCCAGCGTGCTGGCGGAGAGCGGGGACCCGGTTGTTGGTCCCGGGGATGTTTTTGGCCGCCCGTCCGTGATCCTCCTGAACCGCTACGTAAACATCCCGTACCGTGATTCAACCGCAGCTACCCGCCGCGGAGTCCTGCGCCGCGACGGACACTCCTGCGCGTACTGCGGGAAGCAGGCGGCGACGGTGGACCACGTGGTGCCAAAGTCGCACGGCGGGCAGGACAGCTGGGAGAACCTCGTGGCCTGCTGCCTGCGCTGCAACAACAAGAAAGGCGACAAAACCTTGAACCAGCTGGGCTGGAAGCTCCGGTTTACGCCGCGTGCCCCGCGCGGCACCCGCTGGCAGATCCGGGAGCTGGAGCAGCCGGCGGCACAGTGGAGCCCGTTCCTGGGAGATACCGCCGCATGAACTCCGGTGCAGCCACGCGGTTCGACGCCGTTATTCTTGCCGGCGGCCGCTCCTCACGGCTCGGCGGAGAACCGAAGGCGGGCCTCCTCCTGGAGCAGGAGCCGCTGCTGGTCCGTACTCTGCGTGCCGCTGCCGGCGCTGTGCGCACGGCGGTAGCGGGACCGCCGTCCCTTCAGACGCTGCTCGACGGCGTTGCCTATTCCGGGATCATTGTGAGGGAGGATCCGCCGTTCTCAGGTCCTGCCGCCGCCGTGGGAGCCGCTGTGGGTGCGCTGGCGGAAATCTCTGCACAGACCGGGGATACCCGCAGTCCCTGGACTCTGCTGCTTGCCTGCGACATGCCGGAGGCACATCTGGCCGTACCTGCGCTGCTGGCTGCGGCGGCGGAGGATCCAAGCCAGTCCGTGCTGGCGGTGGACAGTGCCGGAAAGACGCAGCCTCTGGCCGCCCTGTACCGCACCGGGGACCTTGCCGAAGCCGTAGCTTCACGCGCGGAGGGACTCGCAGATCTCTCAATGTTCAGCATGCTTGCTAGGGTGCAGTGGAGAGAGGTTGCCGTTCCGGAGGGAAGCACGGCGGACGTGGACACTTGGGCAGATGCCGGGAAATGGGGTATCCAGGCCGGGCCACGGGCCGCAGGCGTGCCACCCGGATCCGCAGCTGCCGCCAAGGACTAAGGAGCCACAAGATGGGAACCCAGCAGCAGGAACTCGAGGACTGGACGCAGCGCTTGCTGCAGGCCTTTGAGCTTGACGGAACGCAGGTGGATATCAACGCGGTGCTGGACCTGGCTGCGGCTGCTGCCCACAACGTGGTGCGTCCGGCAGCACCCCTGACAACCTTCGTCGCCGGTCTGGCTGCGGGTCTGGCCGCCGGGTCCGGCCAGGCCGATGAAACGGTTGCCATGCGGGCAGCCATCCGGGCGGCCCAGCGCGAATGCGACGCGGAAGCAGACCGGAAGGAGTCAAAGTGAACGGTACCCTGCCTGTAATCCTGCCCCTGCAGCCGAACACATCCTGGGGAGAGGCCCGCAAAGCCGCCTATGCCGCGGCCCGCCCGCTGCCGTTCGAGACGGTTCCCCTCGCTGAGGCCCTGGGGCATACCCTGGCCTCCGATGCCGTCGCCCTGCAGCCGGTGCCGCACTACGCTTCCTCCGCGATGGACGGGTGGGCCGTGGCAGGACCCGAACCCTGGACCATAGTGGTACCCGAACCCGATCCTGAACCCTGGCAGATCCATAAGGAATCCGGCCGCCGTCCGCTGCAGTCTGGTGAAGCTGTTTCGATTCTGACCGGCGGACTCGTTCCGGCGGGGGCGGAAGCGATCCTCCGGACAGAGAACGGGGTGCTGGACCCTGCCGAGCCCGCGACGCTGCGCCGCGCGGCCACTGCCCGTGAAGACGAACCGCGGCTGGGGGAGCACATTCGCCCTGCCGGCGAAGAAGCTGCAGCCGGTGAAACCACGATCGCAGCCGGCACGGTCCTGAACCCGGCGCACATTGCCCTGGCCGCGGTGTGCGGGCATGACACCCTGCCGGTGCTGCGCGCACCGCGTGTCTCGCTGCTGTTCACCGGTGACGAGGTCATCGAATCCGGGCTGCCGGATTCCGGACAGGTGCGGGACACCTTTGGGCCGCAGCTGCCCCGGCTCGTGGAGATGCTCGGCGGCAGAGTGGATGCCGTCCGCCGCCTTCCGGACCGGCTGGATGATGTGATTGCCGCACTGAGCACCGATGCAGTGGACGAGACGTCGCTGGCCATGTCATCCGGCGATGTACTTGTGACCACCGGTGGCACGGGGATTTCAGACGCAGACCATCTGCGGCGTGCACTGGAAGCAGTGGATGCGGAGCTGGTCATTGACGGTATCGCCATGCGGCCGGGCCACCCCACGCTGCTGGCCCGGCTGCAGGACGGACGGTTCGTCGTTGCACTCCCAGGCAACCCGCTGGCAGCCATGATGGCAGTGTTCACCGTGCTTCAGCCGCTGCTCGAAGGGCTGCGCGGTGCCGCATCCGCCCGGGAATACCATGTGCTGGCCGGGGTGGACGTGGCCCCGCTGCCCGGGCGCACCCGCCTGGTTCCCTGCCGGATCCAGGACGGGCGCGCCGTGCCCTCTCAGTACTTCCGTTCGGGCATGCTCCGCGGGCTGGCTGAGGCCGACGCCATCATGGTGCTCCCGGAAGAAGGCTGCACTGCCGACCAGTCCGTCAGTGCGCTGCCTCTGCCGTGGCCGGTGAAGCAGCCTCCAGCCGGATAATCACTGACTTGGACGTTGGGGTGCCGCTGACTTCGGCAACGGAGTCCAGCGGCACCAGGACGTTTGCTTCCGGGTAGTAGGCCGCTGCGCACCCAACAGGGGTGTTGTAGGCAACCGCCCGGAACGCTTCGGCCCGCCGTTCGACGCCGTCTTCGTATTCGGAGACCATGTCCACCATGTCACCGTCCTTCATCCCGGCTGCTGCCAGGTCAGCCTCGTTGACGAACACCACCCGCCGTCCGCCGTAGATGCCCCGGTAACGGTCATCCTTGGCGTAGATGGTGGTGTTGTACTGGTCGTGGGCACGCAGGGTCTGCAGGATCAGCCGTCCCTCCGGAACCTTCGGATAATCCAGCTCATTGGCCGTGAAACGCGCCTTGCCAGTTGCCGTTGCGAACTTTCGTCCGTCACGCGGGCCGTTGGGCAGCACAAACCCTCCGCCGCCGTGCTTGATCTTGGCCTCGAAGCCCTCAAATCCGGGAATAACGTTCTCGATGTGCCGGCGGATCAGGGAGTAGTCGGCGCGGGCGCCGATCCAGTCCAGCTTCGGTGCGTTCTCCCGGAAGGGAGCCTTTGAACCGGTGAACAGGCGTTCGGAGAGCTCGCAGACAATTGCAACCTCGGACCGGACCTGCGGACCCGGCGGGTCCAGCCTGCCCTGCGAGGCGTGCACCGCGCTCATCGAATCCTCCACCGTTACCCGCTGGTCTCCGCCGGCCTGCGTGTCCCGGTCAGTGCGGCCAAGCGCGGGGAGGATCAGTGCCCGCCGGCCATGCACCAGATGCGATTTGTTCAGTTTCGTGGATACCTGGACCGTGAGCGCCGTGTTGCGCAGCGCATCCTCTGTCACTGCTGAATCCGGAGTCGCGCGGATGAAGTTGCCGCCCATCGCCATAAACACCCGGACCTTGGAGTCACGCATCGCCCGGATCGCATTGACGGTGTCGAACCCGTGGCGCCGCGGCGAGGCAAAGCCGAATTCGGCGTCGAGCCTGTCGTGGAACGCCTCCGGCATCCGCTCGAAGATGCCCATGGTGCGGTCACCCTGAACATTTGAGTGCCCGCGCACCGGGCACACACCGGCGCCCGGCCTGCCAACATTGCCCTGCAGCAGCAGGACGTTAACGATGTCGCGGAGCATCGCCACGGAGTGCTTGTGCTGGGTCAGGCCCATGGCCCAGCACACCACCGTGGACTTGGAAGCAATCATCCGGGCGCCCGTGGCTTCAATCTGCGCCCGGGTCAGGCCGCTGGCCAGGCAGATCTCATCCCAGGACGTCTTCCGGATTTCCGCCAGGTAGGCATCAAGTCCGTCGGTATAGGAGTTGATGAAAATGTGGTCGAAGACGTTTCCGTGTTCCTCTTCCTGCTCCAGCAGGTACTTGCCCAGGCCCTGGAACAACGCCTGGTCACCGCCCAGGCGGATCTGCAGGAAGTCGTCCGCCAGCTGGGTTCCGCCGCCGAACTTCGTGCCCAGGATGCCCGACGGCGTCTGCGGGTTGTCGAAACGCAGCAGGCCCGCTTCGGGCAGCGGATTCACGGCCACGATGGTGGCGCCGTTCTTCTTGGCCCGCTCCAGCGCGGTCAGCATTCGCGGGTGGTTGGTTCCGGGGTTTTGTCCGGCAACGATGATCAGGTCCGAGCCCTGCACATCATCCAGGCTGACGGTACCCTTGCCGACGCCGAGGGTTTCCGTCAGCGCCGATCCGGAGGACTCGTGGCACATGTTGGAGCAGTCCGGCAGGTTGTTGGTGCCCAGCCCGCGGACCATGAGCTGATACAGGAAGGCTGCCTCGTTGGAGGTGCGGCCCGAGGTGTAGAACACCGCCTGGTCCGGGCTGTCCATGGCAGCGAGTTCCTCGACGATGATGTCGTATGCCGCGTCCCAGCTGATCGGCCGGTAGTGCGTGTCCCCGGCCTCCAGCACCATCGGGTGGGTCAGACGGCCCTGCTGGCCCAGCCAGTAGTCGTCCTTTTCCAGCATGTCCGCAATCGAGTGTTCGGCGAAGAACTCCGGCGGAACCTTGCGTTTGGTTGCTTCCTCAGCCACGGCCTTGGCGCCGTTTTCGCAGAACTCCGCGGCGTGGCGCTTGTCCCCTTCAGGCCAGGCGCAGCCGGGACAGTCGAAGCCCTTCTTCTGGTTCACGTTCAGCAGCGTCTTGGCGCTGCGCATGGCCCCCATCTGGTCGAAGGAAATGCGCAGTGAATTGATTACCGCCGGAAGGCCCACGGCATGGGTCTTGGGGTCACCAACCCTCAGCTCTGATTCGTCGATTCCATCTTTTGGAGCCTTGCTTGGCACAGCCACCACGTCCTTGTGTAGGAAATCACCTAGTCTGAAGTGAGGCCAGTCTAAGACTTATTGAGGAGCGATGGGATGGGACGGGTTTCACGGCGTGCCCGCATAACGAGGTTCCGCACTGACGGGACGGTGAGCCGGCGCGATGATGTGCTGGCCGGAGAGGAGCCGCTGGAGATCCGTTTCCAGGGCCGTTCCTTCACCGTGACCATGCGGACTCCCGGCGACGACTTCGATTTGGTGGCCGGTTTCCTGGTCTCTGAGGGCGTTATCTGGGAGGCCGGCCAACTGATTTCACTGCGCTACTGCGCCGGGGTGGATGAGGAAGGGCAGCAGACCTTCAACGTGGTGGATGTTCAGCTGCGCCCCGGCACTCCGCTTCCGGACACCGGCATGGAGAGGCACGTCTATACCTCATCCTCCTGCGGAATCTGCGGTACCGCCTCCATTGAAGCAGTGCGGAAATCCTCCCACTTCGACGTAGCCGGGGACGGCGTGCGCGTGCCGCTGGAGGTCCTGGCAGCCCTGCCCGAGCGGCTGCGGGAAAGCCAGGCCCTGTTCGAGAAGACCGGAGGGGTCCACGCAGCAGGCCTGTTCACTGCCGAAGGTGAGCTGTTGTGCCTGCGCGAAGACGTGGGACGGCACAACGCCGTGGACAAGGTGGTGGGCTGGGCGCTGCGCGCCGGTATGCTGCCGCTGCGCGGAACCGTGCTCCAGGTATCTGGCCGGGCATCTTTTGAACTCGTTCAAAAAGCGCAGCTGGCGGGTATCCCGGTGCTGGCAGCGGTCTCGGCGCCGTCGTCCCTGTCCGTGGAACTGGCCCGTGACGCGGGAATGACGCTGGTGGGCTTCAGCCGCGGCAGTTCGCTGAACTGCTACTGCTTTCCGGAGCGGATCCAGGCCCAGGTTGCCGTCGGCGCAGCTGCGGAAGGCTAACTGGCCGGGAGCATAACCTCGGCGCAGGTTCCCTTGCCCATTTCGGAGGCGATGGAGAGCTTGCCGCCGTGCTGGTTGACGATGTCCTGGACAATCGAGAGCCCCAGGCCGGTTCCCGGGATGGCCGCTGCCGTGGCGTTGGAGGCACGGAAGAAGCGGCTGAAGAGCTTGGGCAGGTCCTGCGGAGGAATGCCGATTCCGGTGTCCCGCACACACACCCGGATCATCGGTGCAGTGCCGTCGGCCGGGTCTGCAAGCGATGCCTCCACCCGGACCGTGCCGTTCGGCGGGGTGAATTTCACTGCGTTGGAGATGAGGTTTGAGAAGACGCGTTCCAGCTGTTCGCGGTCCCCGTCCAGGCGCAGGTCCAGCCGCAGCTCGGGGTCGGTTTCATCCAGTGTGAGGGAGATGTTCCGGCTGGCAGCCGCGGGGGTCAGCGAAGCGATGACCTGATCCAGCAGATCCCGCAGTACAAGCTCCTCCACGTCCAGCCGGGTTTCCTCGGCATCGGCACGGGAGATGGTCAGCAGGTCGCCGATCAGGTGATTGAGCCGGTTGGCGTTGCGGCCCACGATCTCCAGCATCTGGGCGACCTCAGGCGAGACTTCGCCTCCGGAGCTGTCCAGGATCAGGTCCAGGTAACCGGTGATGGACGTCAGCGGAGTGCGCAGTTCGTGGTTGATGGTGGCCACAAAGTCGGTCTTTTCCCGGTCGAGCTCACGCTGCCGGGCCAGGACCGTGCGCTGGGCTGTGATCAGGTGGCCCTGGACCAGGCCGTGCGCCAGGTTGCCGCTGACATGCTGGATCAGGGAGAGCTCTGTTGGGGTCCAGACCCGCTCGGCATACTCGCCGGCGAGCCAGATGATGCCAAACGGGCGGTCACCGTGACCCAGCGGCACAATCACGGAGGTTCGCAGGCCTGCCTCGCGGGGCTCCGGGTAAAGGATGGGATGGGTGTCCGATTCAGGATCGAGATGGTCCCGCGCCGCGAGCATCTTTCCGTTCTCCCACAGCAGCCGCGCCACTTCGAAGGCCTGTCCCGGGTCCGGAACCGGTATCCGGGCGCTGGTCCCGGGACGGCTCCAGCCATTCTCCAGTGCCGGCACCCGCTCATCCGGGAACGTGGTCAGCAGGACGTGGTCTGCCCCGAAGGCATCACCCAGGCCGGAGACGACGGCGTCGGCCATCACGTGCGGGTCATTGGTGGCACGGACCGCCGCGGAGATGATGCGGGTTTTTCCCCGCAGGCTGGCGTTGACTTCCCGACGGCGCCGGACGGCCAGGGACTCCGCGCGGATCAGCGCGGCGCGGTAAGAGAGCTCATCGGAGGAAACCGGGCTCAGGACAAAATCCGTGATGCCGCGCCGGACCATGTCCTCCACGTCAAGCAGCTCACCGGAGGTGATGAGGATGACCGGCGGTCCGGAACCGTCCGCAACGGGCAGCAGCCAGCGCCGCAGGTCGGGGCCGGCGGCGGTTACTGCCTGGGTGTCCACCACGGCAAGGACGGGCAGGGGGTCTTCGGTGGCCTCCGCCCGGGAGACCGGGCGCAGCGACGCGCGGCCCAGGGCTGCTTCGACGTCCGCCTGCAGTGAGGCATCGCTGACAGCGACCAGCGCGGGGAAGTCCTCGCTGAGTCTGTCCGTAGACATCCCTTCATGGGTGGGCGCCGTCGGCATAGCGGCCTTTCGTTCAAGGGGCCCGGATCGTTGCAGGCAGTTTGCAGTGTATCCCAGGGTGACTTCTGTTACCCGTGGTGCGGCACACATGCATGCGTGTCCCTGCAGCGGGTGTATTGCGGGGAATTCGCTGCCGCCAGGGGGCGTTATGCCCGGCGGCCGCGGACCGTGGGAGCTACTACGCTGGAAGCAGCGCTACGTGAGGAAGTTACAAAGATGAGCATGGAAGGCGCGGCTTGGAGCTCGCTCTACAAGATCTCCACCGCAAAAGGCAGTGACCGGAAGATTTCACGGGAGACCCTCAGGCGGATCCTGGCTTTCGCTTCGCCGTACCGCAGGCAGCTGATTGGCTTCCTGATTCTCTCCACCGGCGGTGCTTTCCTGGCGGTGGCTACCCCCGTCCTGGCCGGTGAAGTCGTCAATGCGATCGTGGCCCGTTCATCGGTTGAGACGGTGATCTGGCTGGCAGTACTGATAGCCGTTGTGGCCGTGGCTGACGCCGGGGTTTCGCTGGCAACGCGGTGGTTCTCCTCGCGGATCGGTGAACAGGTAATTCTTGACCTGCGCACCGCCGTCTTTGACCACGTGCAGCGGATGCCCATCGCCTTCTTCACACGTACACGCACCGGGGCCCTGGTCAGCCGGCTCAACAATGACGTCATAGGAGCCCAGCAGGCCTTCAGCGGCACCCTCTCAGGGGTGGTCAGCAACCTCGTTGCGCTGGTCCTTACGCTGATCGTGATGCTGACAACCTCCTGGCAGGTCACCATCCTGGCCATGCTCTTGCTGCCGGTATTCCTGATCCCCGCCCGGCGGATGGGAAGCAGGCTGGCGGCGCTGCGCCGTGAAGCCGCGAACCACAATGCGTCCATGGGCACCCAGATGACCGAACGCTTCTCCGCGCCGGGCGCCACACTGGTCAAGCTGTTCGGCCGGCCGGACCAGGAATCTACTGAGTTTGCCGTCCGGGCGGCCCGCGTACGGGACATCGGTGTTAAGACAGCGATGATGCAGACCGTTTTTGTCACGGCTCTGACACTGGTTTCAGCATTGGCGCTGGCACTTGTCTACGGCCTGGGCGGCTGGTTCGCCCTGAACGGCACCCTGAACACGGGCGACGTGGTGACGCTGGCCCTGCTGCTGACCAGGCTCTACGCGCCACTGACGTCGCTGGCGAACGCGCGGGTGGAAATCATGAGCGCCGTCGTCAGTTTTGAGCGGGTATTCGAAATCCTGGACCTGAAGCCGCTGATCCGTGAGAAGGAAAACCCCGCGCCGGTTCCCGAAGGCCCGCTGGGCGTGGAGTTCGAGGACGTTACGTTCGCCTATCCCACGGCGGACAAGGTGTCCCTAGCCTCGCTCGAGGATGTAGCCGTTCTGGACAGCCGGGGTGGTGAGGATGTGCTGCACGATGTCTCGTTCCGGGTGGAACCCGGGCAGACCGTGGCCCTGGTGGGCAGTTCCGGCGCCGGCAAATCAACGATTGCACAGCTGCTGTCGCGGCTTTACGACGTCGATGCCGGGGCGGTGCGTTTCTCCGGCACGGACGTCCGTGACCTGAGCTTCGAGGGAATGCGGTCTGCGCTGGGCATGGTGACGCAGGACGGACACCTTTTCCACGAGACCATTCGTTCCAACCTGCTGCTGGCCAACCCCGGCGCCGGCGAGGAAGAACTCTGGGACGCGCTGCGCCGGGCACGCCTGGAGGACCTGATCCGCTCGCTGCCCGACGGACTCGAAACCATGGTGGGGGAGCGCGGCTACCGGCTCTCCGGCGGTGAGCGCCAGCGGATGACTATTGCCCGGCTCCTGCTTGCCCAGCCCCGCATCGTGGTCCTGGATGAGGCCACGGCCGCCCTGGACTCGACCTCGGAGGCTGCGGTACAGGCGGCCTTGACTGAAGCGCTGCAGGGACGCACCGCCGTCGTCATTGCGCACCGGCTCTCCACCATCCGCAATGCGGACCGGATCCTGGTGATCGAGGACGGCCGGATAGCCGAGCAGGGCACCCACAGCGAGCTGCTGGCAAAGGGTGGACGCTATGCGGAGCTCTACAACACCCAGTTCTCCCTCAACGAGAACGAGGGAGCCGGTGAAGGGGCTACGGCATAAAAAAGTGCCCCCGGCCGGAATCGAACCGACGACCTGCCCTTTAGGAGAGGGCCGCTCTATCCTACTGAGCTACGGAGGCATCGCTGCCGGCGTCCGGCAGCGATAAACAGCTTACCTGTTTTCGTGACCAGGTGCCCCGCGGCCTGCGCCGACGGCGGGTCAGGCGTGTTGCGGCGGGGACGGGGGAGCGGACTGGTCCGCGTCGGCGGCCTCCAGGCGCTGGAGATAGGTGTCGTAGGCCTGACGCATTCCGGTCAGGAAGCCGTGGACTGTTTCCAGCTCAGCTTCCGAGTAACGGTCCATGACGTCCGCGGTCAAAGCTCCCAGCGGTCCGAAATAGGCACCGGCGAGTTCCCGGGCCAGCGGTTCAAAGTGCAGGGTAACCTTCCGCCGGTCCGCTTCCGAGCGCGCGCGGTGAATGTGGCCGATCTGCTCCAGCCGGTCAATCACGGCAGTGGTGGCCCCCGTGGAGGTGCCCAGGAGGGTGCTCAGCCGTCCGGCTGTGAGCGGCACCCCGCGCATCTCAGCTTCCATGACGAGGGTGAGCGCACGCATGTCCGTGGAGTTCAGCCCATGTTTATGGGCGAAGGCGTCCGCCACGAGCTGGCCGTCCAGGCCCATGCCCCGGACGGCCTCCACGATCTCCCGCCGCAGCGCGTTCATCTCCACTCCCACATAGTAGCTCCACGTTGAAGTATCTCTAAATAAGAGATACTTTGTTCTCTAGTTACTTGCTTACACCGCCTATACCTCTGGAGTATCCCCATGAGCGCGAAGATAGTTAAATCGGCGAGGGCAGCGTTGGTCACGCTGTTCCTTGGCCTCGTCGTGATCGTGGGGCTTTTTGCCATTCCGGTCCCCGAGAACGAGTCCTCGACTGTTGGCCAGCTCAGCGACAAGTACCAGGTCACCCAGGTGCAGGAACTGCTCAAGGAGTTCCCTGACGCGCAGCAGTCCACTGCCCTGATCGTCATTTCCCGCGAAGACGGCGGCGAGATGAGCGAATCGGACGTTGCGGGCATCGCGGACATCTCTGCGGCCGCCACGGACGCCGGCGTCGAGGCTCCGCCCGCCCAGGTACCTCCAATGGTTTCCGAGAACGGCGTAGTAGCCATCATTCCGGTCACGCTGCAGGCAGCCAGCGACGACGGCGATGCCGTGGGCGAGGAAGTCGCCGCCTTGCGCGAAGCCGTCTCCGATGCCGCCCCGGCGGGGCTGAAAGCCGAACTCACCGGCGGCGCAGCCTTCACTGCGGACCTGGCCGGCGTCTTCGCCGGAGCCAACTTCACTCTCCTTGCCGTCACTGCCTCCGTTGTGGCGCTGCTGCTGATCATTACCTACCGTTCTCCGTGGCTGTGGATTGTCCCGCTGGCGATCGTGGCAACCATCGAACAGCTTTCCCTGCGCATGGTGGACGTGCTCGCACCAATCGCCGGAATCGAAGTTGATCCTTCGGCCGTGGGCATTACCAGCGTGCTGGTCTTCGGTGCCGCGACGAACTACGCGCTGCTGCTCATCGCCCGCTACCGCGAAGAGCTCCGTATCCATGAAAGCGTCTACGCAGCCATGGGCAAGGCCCTCAGCCGCACCCGGGAAGCGATCATTGCTTCCGGCGGCACCGTTATCCTGGCCCTGCTGACCCTGCTCTTCACTGACACCATGAGCTACCGGGGACTCGGCTTCTCGGCCGCACTGGGCATCGTCTTTGCCATCCTCAGTGCACTCTTCCTTCTGCCCGTTGCCCTGGTACTGCTGGGCCGGAAGCTGTTCTGGCCGTTCGTTCCGAAGGTGGGAGACCCGGCGCGCGAAGGCAAGTTCTGGGGCAAGCTCGGCGACGCGACCGCCCGCAAGCCGAAGACAATCGCCGGCATCGCCGTCATCGTTCTGCTGGTCATGGCCAGTGCCCTGTTCAGCGCCAAGATTGGCCTGAGCGAGAATGAGCAGTTTACGGACAAGCCGGAGGCGGTAACTGCGGCAGAGACCCTCGAAGAGGGCTTCGCTGCCGGTTCGACTTTCCCGGTCATCGTGCTGGTGAACTCGGACGAAGCAGAAGCCGCAGTCGAGGAGCTGGGCAGCGTGGACGGCGTGGACAACGCCACCATCAGCAGCGAGCATGACGGCCTGACCCGGATCGACCTGATCACTACCTACGAAGCAGGAACCGATGAGGCCAACACCTTCATCCGGGACCTTCGCTCAGACCTCGCTGAAAACCCGGACTACGGAGCCCTGGTAGGCGGCGAAGCGGCCGAGCGGGTTGACCAGCTGGATGCGAACACGCACGACGTGACGCTGGTGGTCTCCCTGGTGATCCTGCTGGTGTTCCTGGTGCTCGTCGCCCTGCTGCGGTCCCTCGTTGCACCGGTCCTGCTTGTGGCCTCGGTGCTGCTGACCTTCTTCGCCGCCAGCGGCATCAGCTGGCTGCTGTTTGTCAACGTCCTGGGCTTCCCTGCCCTGGATACGCTGACCCTGCTGTACAGCTTCCTGTTCCTGGTGGCCCTGGGCGTGGACTACAACATCTTCCTCGTCACCCGGGCCCGGGAAAACGCCGCCACCATGGGCACCAAGAAGGGCATGCTGGCCGCGCTGCGCTCCACCGGCGGCGTCATCACCAGTGCCGGCATCCTGCTCGCCGCAGTGTTTGTGGTCCTGGGTGTGCTGCCGCTGGTCACGCTTGCCCAGGTAGGACTCACGGTGGCAATCGGTGTCCTGTTCGACACCCTGATCGTCCGGACCGTGATCGTGCCGGCCCTAGTCTTTGTCCTCGGTGACAAGTTCTGGTGGCCGAGCCGTCCGGGAGCTAAAAACGGCAAGCACGGACGCCACCAGGCTGAGACCAAGGAGGACCCAGCGGGAGACCGTGAGGATGCTGGCCAGGCCAGCGTCACCGGCCGCTAGCTCCGCAGACCCCAGAACGCCGTCAATGGCGACGTTCTCCCAGAGATCCGCGATGACAAAGAGGATCGGTGCGGCCCACAGCACCCAGCGAAGTGAACGGCGCTGGGTGTTGAGGCCGATGATCAGCAGCCAGGCGAATCCGAATATCAGGGGAAAGAGGGTACCCGCCGTCTTGTGGACGTAGCTGAGCTGGCCCAGCGCATCGGCATCCATTGCCGAGCGCAGGGCGGCCAGGTACTCCATGTCGTACCCGCCGATCAGCGAGTCCGGCATGGCCAGGCCGCCCGAAAGCTGGGTCATCTGGTTCAGCACCAGCAAGTGGTAGTACCAGAACATAAACAGCGCGGTGGCCGCCGCGGCAATCACGACCAAATTGGCGTTGGTCTTGGCCTGCTGCGGCGTCCGCTGCGTTGTTGGATTGGCGGGGACCTGCTGCCCTGCCGGAAGTTGTGCCTTGTCGCCGTGCTTGGCGGCGCGCTGTGCCGGAGTTTTACCCATGGCTCCAGTATGGCGGAGTCCTCCCGGAGCCGTCCGGGCCTCTGCAGGGGCGCAGGCCGGTTAGGCTATCGGGCATGACTGCCAATGCCACCGAAGAAGATTTTGTCTTGGCCGAGTCCCTGGTCCGCGAGGCGGGCGCTCTTGCCCTGGCCATGCGCCGCGAGGGACTGACAGGCAAGCAGAAAACCTCCGTGTCCGACGTCGTGACGGCGGCGGACCAGGCAGCGGAAAAGCTGGTCCTCGAGACGCTGCGCCGGCAGCGGCCGGAAGACGGGATCCTGGGCGAAGAAGGCGCCAGTCATGAGGGAACGTCTGGACGGACCTGGGTCATTGATCCGGTGGACGGCACCTACAACTTCCTCTCCGGCTCCACCTACTGGTGTTCCGCGCTGGCCCTGCGCACCGAAACGGGCACGGCGGGCCAGGATGAACAGGTGCTGCTGGGCGCGGTATACCAGCCGCAGGAGGACCGCCTCTGGTTGGGCGGCCCGGGGCGGCCGGCCACCCTTAACGGGGAGAAAGTGGCTCCACCGGCTGACGCAGCCCTGGACCGGCTCAGCGCGGGAACCTACCTGCACCCAACCTGGCTGCGCCGTGATGATGTGGCCGGCCCCTGGACTAGGGCAGCGTCCGGAGCTGCCACCCTGCGGATGCTCGGATCAGGTTCCTGCGATCTGGGCTCGGTTGCCTCGGGCAGGCTGGGGGCATGGTTCCAGCACAGCTGCCCGGAATGGGACTGGCTGCCGGGAAAGGCGATTGTTGAGGCCGCCGGGGGCACCACTGCGGTTCTGGAAGTCAACGGATTTCGCTGGCATATTGCCGGTCCAGCCGCAGCGGTGCGGGAGATCCAGAACCGGCTGGCGGGAAGCTAGGCCGCAGGGCCCACCCGGACGGAATGCGCGTCCGGGAAAATGTCCGGGCCAGCACCTAGACTTAAAACCACCATGGACTATCTCTTTGATCCGTACTTTTCCACGCCCGCCAAGACCAAGGCCTCCGCTGACCCGAAAGCGGAAACGGCCGGGGAAGAATCCGGCCGGAAGGCGGAAGTGGACAGCGCAGCAAGCAGCGGGCACCCCCGCACCGGTTCGGGGCGGGTGGACGAGGCACGCGCCGCGGATCTTCTGCGCGGGCTGAACCCGCAGCAGGAAGAAGCGGTCAAGCATGCCGGATCGCCGCTGCTGATCGTGGCCGGCGCCGGCTCGGGCAAGACCCGGGTGCTCAGCCACCGGATCGCCTACCTGCTGGCCACCGGACGCTCCAACCCTGGCCAGATCCTGGCGATCACCTTCACCAATAAGGCTGCAGCGGAAATGCGCGAGCGCATCGAGTCCCTGGTGGGCGGCGTCGCGAAGACCATGTGGATCTCCACCTTCCACTCCTCCTGCGTGCGGATCCTGCGGCGCGAGGCCAAGGCCGTGGGAATGAATTCAAACTTCTCCATCTACGACTCCGCGGACACCCTGCGCCTGATCACCCTGGTGGCCAAGGGACTGGACCTGGATCCGAAGCGGTTCGCCCCCAAGGCGATCGCGAACAAGATCTCCGGACTGAAGAATGAACTCATTGACGATGAGTCCTATGCCTCCAGCGCCAACTACTCGGATCCCTTCGAACAGGCCGTCGCCCAGGTCTACACCGGGTACACGCAGCGGATGCGCCAGGCCAACGCCTTGGACTTCGACGACCTGATCGCCCAGACCGTCTATATGTTCCGGGCCTTCCCGGGCGTGGCCGAGTACTACCGCCGCCGCTTCCGGCACATCCTGGTGGACGAGTACCAGGACACCAACCACGCCCAGTACGCGCTGGTCCGCGAACTGGTGGGTGTGGAGGGCGAGGGCCACCTGGACATTCCGCCGGCTGAGCTGACCGTCGTGGGCGACTCGGACCAGTCCATTTACGCCTTCCGCGGTGCGGACGTGCGCAACATTGTGGACTTCGAGAAGGACTACCCCTCTGCCCGCACCATCCTGCTGGAACAGAACTACCGCTCCACCCAGACCATCCTCTCCGCCGCTAACGCGGTAATCTCCCGGAACCCCAACCGTCCGGAAAAGAAACTCTGGACGGCAGAAGGAGACGGCCCCAAGATCGTTGGCTACGTTGGGGAAAACGAACATGAAGAAGCCCGCTTCATCGCGGAGGAAATCGACCGGCTGCAGGATGAAGAGAACCTGAGGCCCGGCGACGTCGCCATCTTCTACCGCACCAACGCCCAGTCACGTTCGCTTGAGGACGTCCTGGTGCGCGTTGGCCTGCCGTACAAGGTGGTGGGCGGCACCCGTTTCTACGAACGCAAGGAAATCAAGGACGCGCTGGCGTACCTGCGCGTGCTGGCAAACCAGGACGACGTCGTGAACCTGCGCCGCATCCTGAACGAACCCAAGCGGGGCATCGGTGACCGCGCGGAATACTCCGTGGCTGCCCTGGCCGAACGCGAGCGGATCAGCTTCATGGCCGCCCTGCGCCGCGCTGAAGACGCTCCGGGCCTCGCGACGCGCTCGCTGAACGCGGTCAACGGCTTTGTGAAACTGATCGACGACCTGGCCGAAGTGGCAACAGGTTCCGGAGCCTCCGCGGCCCTCGAAGCGGTGCTGGAACAGACCGGCTACCTGGCCCAGCTGCGCTCCAGCAACGACCCGCAGGACGAATCCCGGGTGGAGAACCTGGCGGAACTGGTCGCCGTCGTCCGCGAATTCGAACGCGACAACCCGGAGGGGACCCTGGAGCAGTTCCTGGAGCAGGTCTCCCTGGTGGCGGACGCGGACCAGATCCCGGACGCCCCGGAAGGCTCTGCCGAGGAAGTGGCAGCAGCCGTCGAGGAATCCCGGCGCCAGGGTGTGGTGACCCTGATGACCCTGCACACCGCCAAGGGCCTTGAATTCCCGGTGGTCTTCCTAACCGGTATGGAACAGGGCATCTTCCCGCACCAGCGCTCGGCCACCGACCCCGCCGAACTGGCAGAGGAACGCCGACTGGCCTACGTGGGCCTGACCCGAGCCCGGCAGCGGCTCTACCTCACCCGCTCCGAAGTCCGCAGCATGTGGGGGCAGAGCCAGTACAACCCGGCCAGCCAGTTCGTGGGGGAGGTGCCCTCCGAACTCATCGAATGGAAGCGCGAAGGTATGGACCGCCCCACCTGGGGCGGCGGGGGAAGCGTCACCTCCAGCCGCTACAGCGGCTCGCACTGGGGTGCCGGCACATCCTCCACCGGCGGCAGCATCGCCGCCGCCCCCGTCTCCAAAGCCATGGGCCGGGTCCAGCCGCAGAAGGAAGTCATCTCCGTGGCTGTGGGGGACAAGGTTAATCACACCTCCTTCGGGCACGGCCAGGTGCTGTCCGTTGAAGGCTCGGGAGACAAGACTGTTGCGAAGGTGAAGTTCGACGTCGGCGAGAAGCGGCTCCTGCTGCGCTACGCGCCGCTGACCAAAGAGTCATAACACAATTAGGGCCCCATAACTGAGAGCCGGATTTTCTACAAATGATAGAACTGTGCCCTTCATCACTAAAGAGGTAGTCTGTGATGGGCCCCGAGCGCTTAGGGACTAAAGTGCCAATGGGGCAGCCCGGCTTCACGCATCTGCTTCTCGATCAGCTGATCGATCTGTAAACCTACTTCGACGTAGAAGGACACTAGCCCGTGGACCTGTTTGAATATCAGGCGCGCGATCTGTTTGAGGCGCACGGAGTACCCGTGCTTGCCGGAATCGTGGCGCACACTCCTGAAGAAGCCAAAGCTGCAGCCGAGAAGATTGGCGGCGTTGTAGTCGTCAAGGCCCAGGTGAAGGTTGGCGGCCGCGGCAAGGCCGGCGGCGTCAAGGTGGCTAAGACCGCTGACGAGGCTTTCGAGCACGCCAGCAACATCCTCGGGATGGACATCAAGGGCCACACGGTCAAGAAGGTCATGATCGCCCAGGGTGCGGACATCGCCGAGGAGTTCTACTTCTCCGTCCTGCTGGACCGCGCCAACCGCAACTACCTGGCCATGTGCTCGGTCGAAGGCGGCATGGAAATCGAGCAGCTCGCCGTCGAGCGCCCGGACGCCCTTGCCCGCGTTGCCGTTGATCCCGCCGTGGGCATCGACACCGCCAAGGCCGAAGAAATCGTCGACGCAGCCGGCTTCGCTCCGGAACTGCGCGAAGGCGTCGTCAACGCCATCCTGAAGCTCTGGGACGTCTTCACCAAGGAAGACGCCACCCTCGTGGAGGTCAACCCGCTGGTCAAGACCGGTGCAGGCGACATCGTTGCTCTGGACGGCAAGGTCTCCCTGGATGAGAACGCTGACTTCCGCCAGGCAGGCCACGCAGAGCTCGAAGACAAGGACGCAGCCGACCCGCTGGAAGCCAAGGCCAAGGCGAACGACCTCAACTACGTCAAGCTCGACGGCGAAGTTGGCATCATCGGTAACGGTGCCGGCCTGGTCATGTCCACGCTCGACGTCGTTGCCTACGCAGGCGAAAAGCACGGCAACGTCAAGCCCGCCAACTTCCTGGACATCGGCGGCGGAGCCTCCGCTTCCGTTATGGCCGCCGGCCTGGACGTCATCCTCAACGATGAGCAGGTCAAGTCCGTCTTCGTGAACGTCTTCGGTGGAATCACCGCCTGTGACGCTGTTGCCAACGGCATCGTCAAGGCGCTGGAGATCCTCGGCGACGAGGCCAACAAGCCGCTGGTCGTCCGCCTGGACGGCAACAACGTCGAGGAAGGCCGCCGCATCCTGGCCGAGGCCAACCACCCGCTGGTTACCCTCGCCACCACCATGGACAACGGCGCCGACAAGGCTGCCGAGCTCGCCAACGCAGCTCGCTGACCGAGCCGATCCCCAGAAAGAGAATTCACACATGTCTATCTTCTTGAACAAGGACTCCAAGGTCATCGTTCAGGGCATCACCGGCGGCGAAGGCACCAAGCACACCGCCCTGATGCTCAAGGCCGGGACCCAGGTTGTTGGCGGCGTCAACGCCCGCAAGGCCGGCACCACCGTGACCCACGGCGATGTTGAGCTGCCCGTCTTCGGCACCGTGGCCGAGGCCATGGAAAAGACCGAAGCTGACGTCTCGATCGTTTTCGTTCCGCCGGCCTTCACCAAGGACGCCGTGATGGAAGCAATCGACGCCGGCATCGGCCTCGTTGTGGTCATCACCGAAGGTGTTCCCGTACAGGATTCCGCCGAGTTCTGGGCCCACGCCCAGTCCAAGGTCGACGCCGACGGCAACCAGGTCACCCGCATCATCGGCCCGAACTGCCCCGG
Source organism: Arthrobacter sp. NPDC055585 (assembly GCF_053619115.1). Lineage (NCBI taxonomy): Bacteria > Bacillati > Actinomycetota > Actinomycetes > Micrococcales > Micrococcaceae > Arthrobacter > Arthrobacter sp. NPDC055585. Next base: position 750,657 of record NZ_JBSHIT010000001.1, on the reverse strand, counting down.
CATCATCACTCCGGGTGAAGCCCTGGTTGGCATCACCCCGAACAACATCACGGGCAAGGGCCCGATCGGCCTCGTTTCGAAGTCCGGCACCCTGACCTACCAGATGATGTACGAACTGCGCGATCTCGGCTTCTCCACCGCCATCGGCATCGGCGGCGACCCGATCATCGGCACCACCCACATCGACGCCCTCGCAGCTTTCGAAGCTGATCCCGAGACCAAGGCGATCGTGATGATCGGTGAAATCGGCGGCGACGCCGAAGAGCGCGCAGCCGACTTCATCAAGGCCAATGTCACCAAGCCGGTTGTCGGCTACGTGGCAGGTTTCACCGCTCCCGAAGGCAAGACCATGGGCCACGCCGGCGCCATCGTCTCCGGTTCCGCAGGAACCGCACAGGCCAAGAAGGAAGCACTCGAAGCAGCAGGCGTGAAGGTCGGCAAGACGCCGTCCGAGACCGCTGAGCTGCTGCGCGAAGTCTACGCTTCGCTCTAAGCTCCACCAGCACACCCCCGTGCCCGGAATTTCCGGTGCACGGGGGTTTTGTGCGTCCAACATCAGAAAGACAAATCGATGAGTTCCAACCCAGCTGCCACCGCCCCTGCGGCACCGGCAGGTCACCGCCGGGCTTTGCGCCGCGCCACCTGGATCGCCACCCTCGGCGGGTTCCTCTTCGGCTACGACACCGGGGTAATCAACGGAGCCCTGCCCTACATGCAGGACGATCTGGGCCTGACCCCCTTCACTGAGGGACTGATCACCTCCAGCCTCCTCTTCGGTGCGGCCTTCGGCGCCGTAGGCGCCGGACAGCTCGCTGACCGGCTGGGACGGCGGCGGCTGCTGTTCATTCTGGCCGGTGTGTTTATGCTCGGCGCAGCCGGAACCGCTGCAGCCCCCGGAGTCGGCCTGATGGTGCTGGCCCGCGTGGTCCTGGGCCTGGCAGTGGGCGGTGCCTCCGCCGTCGTACCCATGTTCCTGGCCGAACTCGCTCCCGCGTCCCGGCGGGGCCAGCTGGTGACCCGGGACCAGCTGATGATCGTCACCGGCCAGCTGGCGGCGTTCGTCTGCAACGCCGTCATCGGCAACCTCTGGGGCGAGGAGGGCAACGTCTGGCGCTGGATGCTGCTCGTGGCCACCCTTCCGGCCATCGCACTGTGGATCGGCATGAACTTTGTCCCCGAAAGCCCTCGCTGGCTCGGGTCCAAGGGCCGGTACGCGCAAATGCTGACCGCGCTCCAGAAGATCCGCAGTGCCGAGGAAGCCCAGGCCGAGTCCGAGGAGATCAAAGGGCTGGCCGGGACTTCACGCACCGGCCGGCTGAAGGACTTCGCCGAACCATGGCTGCTGCGCGTCCTGCTGATCGGCATGGGCCTCTCAATCGTCCAGCAGATCACCGGCGTGAACGCCATCATCTACTACGGCACGCAGATCCTGGCCGACGCCGGATTCGGCACGGAAGCCGCGCTGACCGCCAACATCGCCAACGGTGTGGTCTCCGTGGCTGCTGCGCTGCTTGGCATCTGGCTGCTGGGGAAGGTTGCCCGCCGTCCCATGCTGATTACCGGCCTGCTGGGGACCACCAGCACACTGGCGCTCATCGGCGCCGCTTCGATCCTGATGCCTGAAGGCACCGCGCGCGGTTTCACCGTCCTGTCCCTAACCGTTCTGTTCCTGGCCTTCCAGCAGGGTGCGGTTTCGCCCGTGACGTGGCTGATGCTGGCGGAAATCTTCCCGCTGCGCGTCCGCGGCCTGGGTATTGGCCTCTCCGTCTTTGTGCAGTGGATGGCCAACTTCGCAGTCGGTTTCTCCTTCCCCATGCTGATGGCGGCCCTGGGCATCTCCAACACGTTCTTCATCTTCGTGGCGCTGGGCATCTGTGCCGTGCTGTTCGTCCGGCGGTTTATGCCCGAGACCCGCGGACTGTCACTGGAAGAGGTCGAGCTGACGCTGCGCAAGGCCTAGCAGGGATTGGCAGGGCCGCAGGTGCCGTCCGGAATCCGGGCGGCACCCGCGGGGCCTGCAGCTACGGCACCACCGGGTAGTTGCCGATCACCGGAAGCGAAACAGCAGCCGTGAAGGACGTCAGGGCCGTGACCTTCGGCGAGGTGTACACCGAGGAGCTGGGGGTTACCTGCAGCACCAGCCTGCTCTGCGGCGTCACCAAGTAGGAGATTTCCTCCAGGGGAACGGTGATGGTCCGTTCGGTGCCGTCCAGGATCAGCGGGACCGGCGTCACCTGGTTCCCGGCCACCAGCGAGCTGCGGGCCTTGTCGATGATCTGGGCATACACATGCGTGTTCGGGGTCCGCGATGTACCCCGGTAGGTCAGTGTCAGCTGCGGTGCCCCAAAGACCTGGGTGGCCGCTGCCGGAGGCGTTACCAGAGCGTTGACGGCCACCGGCGCCCACGCCGCAGCGATGACTCCGCCGCTGACGGCAGCGGGGGAGAGCAGCAGGGTTCCCTTGCCCGAGCCGGTCAGGGACCCCACCGGGGCCGGGTAACCTTCAGCCGCCCGGGTGGTTCCGAGCTGGTCGATGAACTCGAATCCCGGTCCGGTGGAAACGCCGCTGCCGTCCAGATGTTTGCTGAACCAGTCCAGTACCGCTCCGGTGATGCGGTCCGGCCCGGCCACTCCGGAAGAGCACAGACCGTGCCCGCCGCAGAACTGCAGCATCTTCACTTCGGTTCCTGTGGACTTGATCAGGTTGTAGTTCCGGGTGGCTTCATCGAGGGTGAACAGGGTGTCCACAGTGCCCTGGATGATCAGGGTGGGAGCCGTGATCGAAGTGAACATGCTCTGCGGGGTCAGGGATTCGAAGTAGGCCACGGACTCCGGGCTGAGCGTATTCGGGTAACCCAGCCCTTCACGGCATGCCTTCCGCACGGGAGCGGCCAGTGCGCCGCTGTTGCCGACGAGTTCCCCAAGCTGCCCGGTCACCGTTCCTTCCAGGCAGAGCAGTGTGCCCCAGCCGGACTTGAATGACCCGGCCTTGTACAGGCTGGTGGTCAGGTTGTTCCAGGCGATGGTCGGGGCAATGGCGTCCACCCGCTTGTCCAGTGAGGCGAGGACAAACTGGATGCCGCCGCCGTAGGAAGCGCCCGCCATGCCCAGCACCGGGTCGCCGGGCGCGTCCAGTTCCGCCTCCGGCTGCCCGGCAATGAAGTCGATAAGTACCTGCCCGTCGCGGCCCTCATAGGCGGGGTTGTTCACATATGCTTCCCCGCCGCTGAGGCCGAACCCGCGCGGATCCCACGTCACCACGTTGTACCCGGCTTCCCGCAGCGGCGCGATTCCGATGGAGCCGATCAGCGTGCTGGTGGTCGTGGACGGGATGCGGCTTCCGGGCAGCCCGAACCCGGGACCCACCATGACGGTGGGAGCTTTCTCGCCCGCCTGCAGTCCCAGTGCCGGGAAGAAGTTGGTGTGGATCGGCGTCCCGTCGAAGGAAGGAACGACGACGTCGGTGCGTACCTTGGGTGCCGGTGCAGCGGCAGCAGCCGGTTCTGCCTGTGCGGAAGCGGGAGGAGCCGCGAGGAATGAGACGGCTGCCAGGGTGCCTGCGGCAAGCAGGCCTGAGAGTTTTCGCATGGGGGCCTTCTTCTCTGACGTCTTTGTCAGCCGGATCATTGCTACCGGCCAGTAGGTTAGCCAGAGACTAGGAGCCCTAACGATGCCGCGGCAAGCCTTCGCGGCATGGCGGGCGCTGCAGGCGGAAAGTTTTCTTCTTTGGGCTCAACGGTGCGGCGGTGCTCAGGTCGCTGGGTTGCCTGCGGCAGCTGCCAGCGCCGGGTCGGCCGAGCAGCCGGAGGTGATGCGCAGTTCCTGGGCATATTCGCTGGCGGTGAAGACCACCAGCCCGCCGGCCAGAGCTGCGGTGAACGTGAATTCGGTTTCCGGGGGAGCGCCGGGGCCCGGAGTTTGGGCTGAGAGCATCTCGGCGCCGGCCGAGAGCAGTGCTGCCTGTGCCTGGTCCCGGGCAGCTTCCGGTGAAGCGGGCGGCGGGCCGCTGAGCTGCAGGGAAAGCAGGTGCCGCCGGGCTCCTGCCGTGGGGACGGTCCCGCTGCCTGACCCGGATCCGGCCGCGGGAATGGGCAGTGAGCAGCTAACCGGGCGCGGCGCCGGAAGGTCTGCGGTGCCGCCGCTGCCGTCCGGTCCGGTCCATCCGGAGGGGCCCAGTGCCCCGAGAACTGCCTCTGCGGTGTCCTGCTGTGCCTCGCCGATTTCAGCGGCGGTAAGTTCGGCGCCGCCGGCTGGGGGACCGGCGGCGGGGGCAGCAGGCGGCTGGGGGGAAGCCGAGCCCGCTACCAGCACGATCCCGGCGGCTACGACGCACAAGGAGCGTGGATCTGGCCTTCTCATCTGCGGCATTGTGCCGGTGAGAAGAAAATCTGTCGAGAGTAGTCCGTCCTATGCTGCGTTCACGCAGCGCGGGATACGGTTCCAGTTGCGGCGGCACAGAGTGCGCGGCAGCCGCGGCCATGGAGTCAGCCGGGCCGGAAGCCCCTTGCAATGCCTAAGCATCTTCCATCCGTCCTTTGTTCTGCGTGTTAGCTGCGATTGCTGTGCAGCCGATCCCTGGCTATCGCCCGAGGGCTTTCGCTCTGCCCTCACCCTCACGCTAGACCGGAACCGCGGAAGTGGACATGGGGAGAACTACCCATGCGGGTGGCTTTCGCGGGCGGCGTTAGGCTGGTATGCGAACCTACGCCCGCTAACAGGAAGGCTGCCATGCGCGCCACCATCATTCACGGTCCCGGCGACATCCGCGTTGAGGACAGGGAGTATCCGCAGGTGCTTCGCGGCGGTGACGCTGTGGTGCGGGTAAGTGCCGCCTGTGTCTGCGGATCGGACCTCTGGCCGTACCGCGGAATCCGGGAGACCCCGCAGCCGCGCGCCATCGGGCATGAATTCGTAGGCGTGGTGGAGAGCGTGGGAGCGGACGTTGCGTCCCTGACGCCCGGTGACTTTGTCATTGCGCCTTTCACCGGCAACTGCGGCAAATGCGCGCCCTGCCGATCCGGCGTCACCGTAGCCTGTGAGGAGCTGGTGGGCTGGGGCAGCAACGACACCCACGGTGATTACGTGCAGGGTGCCCAGGGCGAAGCCGTCCGCGTACCCAACGCCGAAGCGACCCTGGTCAAGGTTCCCGGTGTATCCGATCCCGGGGATGCCCTCCTGGCGGACCTGCTGACCCTCTCAGACGTTATGGGAACCGGCCATCACGCTGCGGTCAGCGCCGGCGTTGCCCCGGGGGCCACGGTTGTGGTGGTGGGCGACGGCGCCGTCGGGCTGTGTGCCGTGCTCGCCGCGTCACGGCTGGGAGCGGGCCGGATCATCGCCATGTCCCGGCACGAGGACCGGGCGGCACTTGCCCGTGAGTTCGGAGCTACCGACGTAGTGGCTGAACGCGGCAAGGAAGGGGCTGCCCGGGTTCGGGAACTGCTGGGCGGAGTACCGGCGGACGCCGTGCTGGAGTGTGTGGGAACGGCGGAGTCGATGGACCAGGCCCTGCGCTGCACCCGCCCCGGCGGCCGGGTTGGCTTTGTAGGTGTACCGGCCGGGGGAGCGGAGCTGCCGATCGGAGTCCTGTTCGCTAAGAACATCACGGTGGGCGGCGGAATGGCTCCGGTGCGCACTTACCTCCCGGAACTGCTTGAGGACGTGCTGGCGGGAAAGATCCATCCGGGGCGGGTTTTCGACGCAGTCCTTCCGCTGGACGATGCCCCCAAAGCCTATGAAGCCATGGACCAGCGCCAGGCTGTAAAGGTGATGCTCAAACCCTAGAAGTTCCGCAGCATGCTGTGATTCCTTGCACAACTGCAATTTTGCAGTTGTGAAAATTTGTTACTGATGACAAAGTAGTTCGGTGAGTCAACTACTTTCCCTCCGCGACCGTAAACGCGCCGAGACCTGGGCTGCACTGCATGCCGCCGCAGCCCGGCGCGCGCTCGAAGACGGTCTGGAAGGGGTAAACATAGAGCTGGTGGCGGACGAGGCAGGTGTCTCGGCCCGGACCTTCTTTAACTACTTCCCGTGCAAGGAAGACGCCGTCCTGGGCCTGACGGAGCCATCAGTGGAGCCGGACACGCTGGCAGCCTTCGACATTGAAGGCGACCTCCTCTCCGAAGTCAGCCGGTTGATGCTCTCCGTCCTGCGCACCATCCAGGGCGGTGACGATTCCGCTGAGCTCCGCGGACGGATCTACGAGTCCTACCCCCACCTGCGGCACCGCCGGTACCAGTACATCCTCAAGGTCGAGCAGCTTGTCCTCGAGACAGTGCGCAGCCAGCTGGCCGAATCCCGGCGCTGGCGAGAGAAGCCGGCAGACTCACCCTGGCAGGGGCACGACGTCGACGACGTCGCCTTCACGATCGTGCTCACTGCCAGCACCCAAATGCGTTACGTGATGCAGAAAACCTGGTCTACCCCCACTTCCACCGCACAGTTCCAGGCCCTTGACCAGGGCCTGGAACTCCTCAGAGACGTTTTCAAGGAACTCCTATGACAAAAACAGCTGCCGCAGCAGCGCCTACGGGCAACGGGAAACAACCCAGCCTGGTGCTTGTCTTTACCGCACTTGTGCTGGCCATGCTCCTCTCGGCGCTGAACCAGACCATCCTCGGCACCGCACTGCCCACCATCGTGGGTGAACTCAACGGCGCCAACCTGATGCTCTGGGTAATCACGGCATTCATTCTGGCCTCCACCGTGATGATGCCGATCTACGGCAAGCTGGGCGACCTGATCGGACGCAAGTACCTGCTGGTCGCCGCAATCATCATTTTCCTGGCCGGTTCCGTTGTGGGTGCGCTGTCCCCGGACATGACCTGGCTGATCGTTGCCCGCGTTATCCAGGGCATTGGCGCCGGCGGCCTGATGATCCTCTCCCAGGCGATCATTGCCGACGTCGTTCCGGCGCGGGAGCGCGGGAAATACATGGGCTGGATGGGCGGCGTGTTTGCGTTCTCCTCGGTAGTCGGCCCGCTGATCGGCGGCTGGCTCACGGAAGGCCCGGGCTGGCGCTGGACGTTCTGGTTCAACATTCCGGTGGGTGTCCTGGCGTTGCTCGGTGCCCTGTTCTTCCTCAAGCCGCGCGCAGTGACTTCCCGTCCCAGGATCGACCTGTGGGGCATGGTCTTCATCGCCCTGGCCACCACCGGCCTGGTGCTGGTCAGCAGCTGGGGCGGCAGCACCTACGAGTGGACCGATCCGGTAATCCTGGGCCTGATCGGCGGAACCATTCTCTCCGCCGTCGTCTTTGTGATGGTCGAGCGCCGCACCGCGGAACCGATCATTCCCATGGAGCTCTTCCGCGACCGCAACTTCAACCTCTCCACCGCCTCGGGCCTGCTTACCTCCGTGGCGATGTTCGGTGCCATCGGCTACCTGCCCACCTACCTGCAGATGGCCACCGGCGCCAGCGCCACCGAGGCAGGCATGCTGATGATCCCGATGATGGGCGCCCTGCTGTTCAGCTCGGTGCTCTCCGGTTCCCTGGTCTCCAAGACCGGACGCTATAAGTGGATGCCCATTGCCGGCTCCGCCATCATGGTCCTGGCCCTGTTCCTGATGGGAACCATCACCGCCGACTCCCCGGTCTGGCAGCTGTGCGTGTACATCGGTGTCCTGGGCCTTGGCCTGGGCCTGAACATGCAGATCCTGGTCCTGGTGGTGCAGAACTCCTTCCCCATGCGGCAGGTGGGCACCGCCACCGCAGCGAACAACTACTTCCGCCAGATCGGCGCAACCCTGGGATCCGCCGTCGTCGGCAGCCTGTTCGCGCACCGGCTCTCCGACCTGCTCGCCGACCGGCTCCCGGCCAGCGCTGCGGCGGCGACCGGCGGCGGCAATTCGCTGACCCCGAAGCTTGTCCACGAACTGCCGGAGGCAATCCAGGACATCATCATCCGGTCCTACAACGAGGCCCTGATTCCGCTGTTCCTCTTTATGGTTCCCATGGCCGTAGTGGCAACGATCCTGTGCCTGTTCATCAAGGAAAAGCCGCTGGCAACCCGCCTGGAACCCGAGGTAATGCCCGAGGCGATCGGCGAGGGCAACGTCCTGATCAGCACCGAGGATGAGGGCAACGGCCCCAGCACCACGGAGCTGCGGCAGGTCAGCGCGCCAACCTCCCGCTAGCCCAACCTTCGCTCGAGAGAACAGAAACTGCCCGTATGAGCGCTCATACGGGCAGTTTCTGTAATCTCGATGGGGCGGAGGGCTAGGCGACAGAGGTTCCGAAGACCATCCCCAGCAAGTAGGTCACCGCTGCGGCACCAAGGCCGATGGCCAGCTGGCGCAGTCCGCGCTTCAGCGGGGAAGCTCCGGAGAGCAGGCCCACGACGCTGCCGGTGAGCACCAGTGCGATTCCCACCAGTGTGCAGGAGAGCACGACGGCGGCAAGTCCGCCCATCCCGAACAGGTACGGGATGACGGGGATGATGGCGCCGGAGGCGAAAAAGCAGAAGCTTGAAATGGCCGCTCCGAGGCCGGTTCCGACTGTCTCGTGTTCGTCCGTGCCGGCTTCCTCCATCTTCTCCGGCTGCAGGGACAGTGACGGGTCGCAGTCGCAGGAGTACAGGCCCATTCGCTCCGCCGCGCGGTGTTCCGCGGCTTCCTTGGACATTCCCCGGGCCCGGTAAACCAGGACCAGTTCGTTCGCATCGATATCCAGGGATTTCGCGGCGGACAGGGTCACCTGAGTGGGCTTCGAAGCCTCAAGCAGTTCGCGCTGGGACCGGACGGATACGTACTCACCGGCACCCATGGACAGGGCTCCGGCGAGCAGGCCGGCGATGCCGCTGAAAAGCACAAAGGTGCTGGAGACGCCGGTGGCGCCGATGCCCATGACCAGGGCCAGGTTGGAGACCAGACCGTCATTGGCGCCAAAGACAGCGGCCCGGAAGTTGCCGGACAGGCGGGTGCGTCCCCGGGTCGCCAGGCCGCGCACCACCTCTTCATGGATCTGCTCGTCGGCGGCCATGGCGCTGGTGGCATTGGGGTCGTCACTGTAGGGGGAACGGCCTTCGGCGCGCTGGGCCAGGGCCAGGACGAACACGGACCCGAAGCGCCGGGCCAGCAGGCCAAGCAGCTGGTTGCGCAGGGACGGGCGCATCGGTTTGTCTGCGTCGGGGCCCAGCAGCTGGCGCCAGTGCGCCTCGTGCCGGCCCTCGGCCTCGGCCAGAGCCAGCAGGATGTCCCGCTCTTCGCCTTCGCGGCGCTCGGCAAGATAGCGGTAGGTGGCTGCTTCGGCCTGCTCGTCGGCAAGATACTGCCGCCAGCGGCGGCGCTCGGCCGGGCTGGGCTGGGGCCGCTCAGGGGGAGAATCCCCGTGAGCTGATGGGTTCTTCACTTCTGCTCCTGGTCATGGCCGGAGCAGACAGGGAGGCTCCGGCCAGCATCGATAACTGGCCGAAGGTCTCGCTCGCCCCGGTGTATGCACCGCGGGTGGACTGCCGGGCTGCTGGTGCAGCCAGTATGTCGACAGGCCTCGGAACCAATCCAATTTTCGATGCGGCCGGAGCCGAAACTAAGATTGGAGGTATACCGGAGCTACTCCCCTTCAGCTTTTCAGTGTAGCCCAGACCAGCCGGAATCCTCCCAGGAGAGCGAACGAAATAATGCAGGTCTTCCACCCCCGGGCCGGGTACGTGAGCACGGTCCAGCAACGGATAGAGTTCAAACCGTGAGTAAAGCTTCCAAGGGATTCCCTGACTTTCACCGGCCGTGGACGCGCCACTACGCCGAAGGTGTGCCCCAGAATCTCCAGCTCCCCAAAGGATCGCTGGTGGACATGGTGGAGGATTCCATCAGCAGGTACGGTTCCAAGCCGGCCCTGCAGTTCTTCGGGGCCACCACCAGTTACCGCGAAATGGGCGAGCAGATCCGGCGTGCTGCCGCCGGCCTGAAACGCCTCGGCGTCGGACCCGGTGACCGCGTGGCTCTGGTCCTTCCCAACGCGCCGCAGCACGTGGTGGCTTTCTACGCCGTGCTCCGCCTCGGGGCAGTGGTCGTGGAGCACAACCCGCTGTACACAGACCGCGAACTCCGCCACCAGTTCGAGGACCACGGCGCCACAGTTGCCATTGTCTGGGACAAGGTTGCGGACCGGATCCAGTCCCTCCCGGCGGACATCCCGGTGCGCACCATCGTGTCCATTGACCTGATCAGTGCCATGCCCCGCACCACGCGGCTGGCACTGAAGCTTCCCCTTCCTGCTGCCCGCCGCAGCCGCAGCGCCCTGGCTCCGGAAAAGAAACCCCGCAGCGCCGGGCGCCGGATAGTTCCCTGGAAAGAACTGCTGGACCACCGGCCGCTGCCGCGCCGCCATCCGCATCCGAAGGCGGAAGACCTCGCAGCGATCCAGTACACCTCCGGCACCACGGCGGACCCCAAGGGGGCGATGCTCAGCCACGCCAATCTCATGGCAAATGCTGCCCAGGGCAGGGCATGGATTCCGGGTCTGCGCATGGGCAAGGAAACCGTTTACGGTGTGCTGCCGATGTTCCACGCCTACGGGCTGACCCTCAGCCTCACCTTCGCGATGAGCATCGGTGCCAAGCTGGTGCTGTTCCCGAAGTTCGACGTCGATCTGGTCCTGAAGGCGGCAAAGAAGACTCCGCCCACCTTCCTCCCCGCGGTCCCGCCGATCTATGACCGGATTGTGGCCGGAGCGCAGGAGAAGGGCATCTCCCTCAAGGGAGTCCGCTTCGCCATCTCCGGAGCCATGAACCTTCCCGCGGCCACGGTGGATGCCTGGGAGAAGGCAACCGGCGGTTATCTCATCGAAGGATACGGCCTGACCGAGACCTCGCCGGTGGCTCTGGGCAACCCCATGGGCCCCACGCGGAAGGCCGGGACTGTGGGCGTTCCGTTCCCGCTGACGGACATCAAGGTGGTGGATCCCGAGGATCCCACGAAGGAACGCCACCGCGGCGAAGCCGGCGAGCTCCTGATCCGCGGACCGCAGGTCTTCCAGGGCTACTGGAACAAGCCGGCCGAAACCCGGGCTGCGCTGCTCGACGGCGGCTGGTTCCGCACCGGGGACATCGTTTCGGTGGACGACGACGACTTTGTCACCATCCGGGACCGGATCAAGGAACTGATCATCACCGGCGGCTTCAACGTCTCTCCTTCCGAGGTCGAAGAAGCGCTCAAGCGCCATCCGGCCGTAGCCGAAGCCGCCGTCGTGGGCCTGACCCGGACCGGTGGCGGAGAAGACGTGGTGGCCGCAGTGGTCGCCCGCCCGGACATGACGTTCGACGCCGATGAGCTGCGCTCCTATGTGCGGGCCGAACTCGCTGCCTACAAGGTGCCGCGCCGGATTGTGCAAATCCCGGACCTGCCGCGCTCGCTCATCGGAAAGGTGCTCCGGCGGCACGTCAAAGAGTCGCTGCTGCACAAGGGAGCCGGCCACGAGGCCGGACCTACAACCTAGACGGGGGAAATCCATGGACAGCCAGCCCGGCTCCAGACCGAACGTGCCCGAGCCGAGAAGGCTGCAGGGATATTGGAGCGACGGCCTAGGCCACGCCGCACTGCGCTCCGCCCAGCTGCTGCTGGTCCTGCTGCTGGTGGGCGTAGCTGTCTACGCCCTGCGGCAGGTGACCCTGGTGGTCATTCCGCTGCTGCTCGCCCTGATCCTTGCAGCTGCCATCGCACCCTTTGTGAACTGGCTGCGCCGAAAAGGCTGGCCGGGGGCGCTTGCCACCGGCACGTCCTTCCTGCTGCTGCTGGTCGTGTTCGGCGGGCTGGTCACCGGAATCGTCTTCGCCGTGCGCAGCGAATGGTCCACCCTGGTGGACCAGGCAGTGGCAGGATTCGACGAACTCTACTCAATGGTCCAGAGCGGACCCTTCGCCTTCGACGACGCGGCGATCTCCGATGCCCGGGACACTGTGCTGGACTTCGCGACCTCCTCCACCGTGGGCAACGGAGCCATCGCCGGGATTTCGGCGGCAGGCTCCTTCGCCACCGGATTTGTCCTGATGGCCGTGGTGCTGTTCTTCTTCCTGAAGGACGGGGAGAAGATCTGGGCCTTCATCCTGCGCTGGTTCCGCGGTGAACGGCGGCAGAAAGCCGCTCTCGCCGGTGCCCGCACCATGGAGGTACTGGGCGGCTATGTCCGCGGCACGGCGATCGTGGCCGCCGTGGACGCCGTCTGCATTGGCGCGGCACTGTTTATCCTCGGTGTGCCGCTGGCGCTGCCCCTCGCCGTCATCGTTTTCGTTGGCGCCTTCATTCCGCTGGTGGGCGCCACCGCTGCCGGGATCCTTGCTGCGCTGATTGCCCTCGTGGCCAACGGGCCGTTCGTGGCCCTGATCGTGATCATCGTGATCATCGCGGTGAACCAGCTTGAGGGCAACTTCCTGCAGCCCGTGGTTATGGGGCGGACGCTGAGCATCCACGCACTGGTCATCCTGCTGGCCCTGACCGCCGGAACCATCCTGGCCGGCATCATCGGCGCGATTCTCTCGGTTCCGATTGCCGCCGTCGGCTGGGCCGTGATCAAGGTCTGGATCGGGGAGGACACCGGAGATCCCCAGGACGTGGCGGAGGTTGCCTCGCCCGAGCAGGACCAGGACGCCCCGGATAAGGGAAGCACCGGGGCCGGACGGGCAGGGGATTAACCGTCCGGACCCGGTGCGGTACTGGGAGCCGGCAAACACCGGCGTTTGATGTTTGAAAACTATTGTTTACTCACGCTAATGCGCACCTAAGCTGCGGGTCAATTAGGGTGAAATGTGCCGCAGCCGCCGCGACTTATGGCGGAGCGGCGGCACGTACTGCCGTCCGGGTCCCCGGGTGGGCAGCTGGAGAGGGAATGAAAGGACGGCTGCGCTGATGAAGGCTCTTTCGGTCGAACCAAGCAACGCGCCCCTTGCCATCGGTTCCCGGATCCGGGCCGCCCGGCAGGCGCGCCATCTCACCATCGAGCAGGTGGCAGATTCCACCGGGCTGACCAAGGGTTTCCTCAGCCGGGTGGAACGGGACCTCACCTCGCCGTCGGTGGCCTCGCTGGTCACCCTGTGCCAGGTGCTTTCCATCTCCATTGGGGATCTGTTCCTGCCGCCCCAGACCACGCTCGTCCGCTGGCCCGATGCCCCGGGAATCAATCTGGGCGGCAACGGCATCAACGAACGCCTCATCACCCCGCGCACGGAACGCCGGGTCCAGGTGATCCGTTCGGAGATCGTGCCCGGCGGAACCGGCGAATCGGACCTGTACTCGGTGGACTGCGACGTTGAGGTGCTCCATGTCGCTGAGGGACGGCTTGAACTGATTTTCACCGCGGAGACCATGAACCTCACCGCAGGTGACACCGTGACCTTCCCCGGCAAGGAACCGCATTCCTGGCGCAACCCGGACCCGAACGCCTCCGCCGTGGTGATCTGGACGCTGGTCAGCCCCGGCTCTGCCTAGCGCCCTTCCCAACCGGGTGCCACGGCGAGCAGAGTGGGCGCATGCACCCGGACCGCGAGCTCACTGAACGCCGCATTGCCCGTTTCCTGGCCCAGCGCCTGCCGCAGCATCTCTGGACCTCCGCCGCACCCCTGCAGGCCGCTGCCTGGAACTGCCCCGCGGAACCGGTGACCTTCGCGGAGGCCACCGCACAGGATTACACGCCGGTTTCCCCGGGGCACCGCTGGGGTTCGCCCTGGGGCACCACCTGGTTCCGCCTCACCGGCACCGTGCCCGACGCCGAGCCGGGCTTTGTGCCCGAAGCGCTGATAGACCTGGGGTTCAGCACCGACATGCCCGGCTTCCAGGCCGAAGGCCTCGTTTATGACAGTGCAGGCAATGTCCTCAAGGCGCTTGAATCCACCAACATGGCCGTGCCCCTGCCGCGGGAACCCGGCAGTGCACTGCTGCTCTGGGTGGAAGCTGCCGCCACCCCGAACGTCATTGGGGACTTCAGCTTCCTCCCTACGCCGCTGGGCAGCCCGGACACAGCCGGCAGCGACCCGCTCTACACGTTCCGCCGCGCAGACACCGCGCTGCTGGATGTTCAGGTCCACGAGCTGGCCCAGGACTTCTCCGTGCTCTGGGGTCTTATGCACGAACTGCCCATGGACTCCCCGCGCCGGCATGAGCTGCTGCGGGCCCTTCAACGTGCCGCTGCCGCCGTGGACCCGCAGGACGTCTCTGGCACCGCGGCAGCAGCACGGAACCTGCTCCAACCCGCCCTCAGCGCGCCGGCGGCGGCCAGCGCGCACCGCATCCACGCCGTCGGACACGCGCACATTGACAGTGCCTGGCTGTGGCCCGTGCGTGAGACGCGCCGCAAGGTGGCACGTACCTTCGCCAATGTGCTGGCACTGATGGAGACGGACCCGGACTTCGTTTTCACGGCGTCCTCCGCCCAGCAGTACGCCTGGCTCGAGGAAGACCATCCGGCGCTTTTTGCCCGCGTGGCAGCCAGGGTCGCAGAAGGACGCTTTGTCCCGGCGGGAGGCATGTGGGTCGAAGCGGACACCAACCTGCCTTCCGGGGAGTCGCTGGTCCGGCAGTTCACCTTCGGCAAGCGGTATTTCCTGGAAGCCTTCGGCGTTGAGCCGCTGGATGTGTGGCTGCCCGATTCCTTCGGCTACTCCGGTGCGCTGCCGCAGCTGATCCGGGTTGCCGGTTCCCGCTGGTTCCTCACCCAGAAGCTGAGCTGGAACGAATCCGACGTGATGCCCCACCACACCTTCCTCTGGGAAGGGATCGACGGCACCCGGGTGTTCACCCACTTCCCGCCGGTGGATACCTACAATTCGGCGCTCACCGGGCAGGAACTGGCCCGCGCCGAGCGTCAGTTCCGCGAAAAGGGCGCCACGAACCTCTCCCTGGTTCCCTTTGGCTGGGGAGACGGCGGCGGAGGGCCCACCCGGGAGATGCTCGCCGCTGCACACCGCACCGCCTCGCTGGAAGGCTCCCCGCGGGTGGAACTGTCCAGCCCGCAGGCGTTTTTCACCGCTGCGGAGGCCGATTATGCGGATCCGCCGGTGTGGTCCGGGGAAATGTACCTGCAGTTCCACCGCGGCACCTACACATCCCAGGCCCGGACCAAACGCGGCAACCGGCGCAGTGAGTCCCTGCTCCGGGAAGCCGAGCTGTGGGCAGCGGCAGCTGCCGTCCGCTGCGGCACGGCCTACCCCTACCAGGAGCTCGAAGCTGCCTGGAAGTCAGTCCTGCTGGGGCAGTTCCACGACATCCTGCCCGGCTCTTCCATCGCCTGGGTGTACCGGGACGCCGAACGGGCGTACGCGGAAACGGCGGAACACCTGGAGCGGATCATAGCCCGGGCCCAGCGGGCATTGGCCGGGGAAGGGAACGGAGTCCTGGTATTCAACGCGGCACCTGTGGCACTGCGCGGCATCCCGGCGATGGGAGCGGCGGCTGAACCGGCGGTGCCGGCGCCTGCGCGGCTCCAGGCCCACGACGGCGGCTGGGAGCTCTCCTCGGAGCACCTCACCGCCCGTTTCAGCCCCACCGGCACCCTGCTCTCGCTGCGCGGGGAAAGCGGCCGCGAGCTGGTGGTCCCGGGCGAAGAGGCGAACCATTTCCAGCTCTTCCGCGACACTCCCAACCAGTGGGATGCCTGGGACGTCGACGCCGCGGACCGCGCCGGCGCAGTCTCCCTCCGCGGAGAGCTCACGCATGAGGGGGAGCAGCTGGTGCGCAACTGCGCGTTTGGCCGGTCCTCGCTGCGCCAGAGGATCTCCCTGAGCCCGGACGGCAGGGCCCTGGACCTGGAAATCGACGTGGACTGGCAGGAACAGCAGAAACTGCTGAAACTCGGTTTCCCGGTGGCTGTGCTCGCAGACCGGGCCGCTGCGGAAATCCAGTTCGGGCACATCCTGCGCCCCACGCATGCCAACACGTCCTGGGACCATGCCCGCTTCGAGGTACCTGCCCACCGCTGGGTTCATGCCGGGGAGCACGGCAGGGGAGTGGCCCTGGCGAACGACTCGACGTACGGCTACGACATCTCCCGCACCGGTTCCCGGGACGCCGGCACCGGAACCCTGCTGCGCGCCTCGCTGCTGCGGGCGCCGCTCTTTCCGGACCCCGGCGCCGACCAGGGACGGCACACATTCCGCTTCTCGCTGCGGCCGGACGCAACCGTGGCTGAGGCCGTGCAGGAGGGATACCGCCTGAACCTTCCGCTGCGCACGGTCAGTGGTGCCGGCGGGGCCGCCGCCGCCCCGCTGGCAGTGCTCACTCCCGGCAGTGTGCTGGTTGAGGCCGTGAAGCTGGCCGATGACCGCTCAGGCGATGTTGTTCTGCGCCTTTACGAATCCCTTGGCGGCCACACAGCGGCGGTCCTGACTGCCGGGTTCCCGGCCAGGGCAGCCGTGCAGACCGATCTGCTTGAGCGTCCGGCGGATGCGGAGGCAGAACTGTCTCGGAGGGAAGACGGCCGCTGGGAGCTGGGGTTCAGGCCCTTTGAAGTGAAGACCGTGCGCCTGGTCCGGTAAGCCGTTCCAGGTACGCAACCGCACCGTTGATGTCGGTACCGGAGGAACGGTAGCCGATGTATCCGTCGGGACGGATGACCAGAACCTCGGGCCGCCGCGGTGAGAGGACCAGCCGTTCAAAGGCCAGTCCGCTGACATCCTCGATGATGCCGGGCCCGGAAGCCGTGAGCGTGCTGCCGACCACCAGCCGCTGGACGCTGAGCAGCCGGCCAAGTCCGGCCAGCGCAGCGTGCAGCTGCTGCGGGGTGTCTTCCGGCCAGCCCGGACCGGTGAGCAGTACGTGGAAGCCGGGAGCGGACACCAGATCCTGCAGGCGGCGTTCCTTCTGCTGGTAATGCACGACGGCGTCCGGCAGACGGTCGCCCGGCCGAGGTCCGGAGGCCAGCACTGCCGGAAGCCGGTTGGCGCCGGAGGCGGTCATGGCACTGCCGCGGTAATGGATCCCCAGCTGGGACATGGTGCGGAACGCCCGGCTGCGCAGGCGCTCGCTGGCTGCCAGGGACGGTGCAAGGGCAGGCAGCAGTTTGGTGCGGGGGAGCTTCTTCAAGGCGCTGCGGCTGGTGGCGAGCTTGAACAGCCGGTCCGTGAAGCCAACGATTCCGCGTGCGACTGGACGGCGTTCGGCGTCGTAGCTGTCAATCAGCTCGTCGGCAGCCAGGCCCTGCGCCCCAAGTGCCAGCTTCCAGCCCAGGTTCAGGGCGTCCTGGATGCCGGTGTTCATACCCTGTCCGCCCACCGGGGAATGCACGTGCGCGGCGTCGCCGGCCAGAAACACGGAACCGGACTGGAAGAACTCAGCCATCTGGTGGGAAAGCCGGAAGGTGCTGATCCACTTCGGATCATGCAGCGTGAGGCCGCCTCCGGAGAACTTGTCCGCGATGCCCTGTAGGTACTCGAGGGTGGTTGCTCTGTTGTCTCCGCGTTCCTTGAGGCTGATCATGCGCCAGGACGCCGGCTGGCCCAGCGGGAAGAGCACCATAAAGCCGTCGTCGGTGGGGTAGGCGTGCACCGCGCCGGGCTCAGCGCCGTCAACTTCCAGGTCTGCCAGCACAAAGGTGTCTGCGTAGCCGGAGCCGCGGAAGTCCATGCCGGCCCGGCGGCGTACGGTGCTTTCGGCGCCGTCGGCACCCACCACGTAGCGGGCCCTGATCCTGTCGATGCCGCGGTCCTGGCGCTGTACGCGTGCCTCCACTCCGGCGAAGGGATCCTCCGGGTCCAGGCGCTCGAGCTCGAGCAGTTCAGCCCCGCGCTCCACACGCACTCCGCGGGTGCCCAGATAGGTGAGCAGGATCCGTTCGGTTTCGGACTGGGGCAGGAAGAGCAGCTGCTGGTGGGCGGAATCTTCGATGCCGATGTCGAACAGGCCAATCTGGACCGTCTCTTCGGGCAGGTGCAGATGCAGCTGGTGGGCCGGTGTACCGCCTCTGGCCATCTCGGCACTGATCCCGAACGGCCGCAGCGCCTCCAGGGTGCGCGGCTGAACGGCCAGTGCCCGGGATTGGGTCGAGGGACCCTGCCTGCGGTCGATGATCCTGAAGCTCGTTCCGTAGCCGGCAAGCTGGGCTGCCAGAGCCAGCCCGGTGGGTCCCGCACCCACGATCAGGACATCGACGTCGTAGTTCATTCCATCATTGTTCGCATAGGAAACCCTGTCCGCCATAGTCACAGCCTAGTCTTGACGCCGACGGGTGTTCCACTTTAGCCTTCCGATAAACATTTGATTCCTATTAGATAACTTCACGGCCCGCACTTGACCCGGGCCGCAGCCCTCAGCGAACCGGAGAAACACACCAGTGGATAAGTCCTCGAACCAGCCGCGCATCAACTCCAACGGCAAGGTGGGGCCGATCGACGCCGCCCAGGTTCCCCGATATGCCGGGGCGGCGACCTACGCCCGGCTGCCGCGGCTGGACCAGGTGGAAAAGGCCGACGTCGCCGTGGTTGGCGTGCCGTTCGACACCGGTGTTTCCTACCGGCCCGGAGCCCGCTTTGGCGGCAACCACATCCGTGAGGCATCCCGGCTGCTGCGCCCCTACAACCCGGCGCAGGACACCTCCCCGTTTGCCAACCTGCAGGTCGCGGACGCCGGTGACCTGGCGGTGAACCCGTTCAACATCGATGAGGCGATCGAAACCATCCAGGCCGGTGCCCTGGACCTGACTGAAGGCGGCACCCGGCTGCTGACCCTGGGCGGGGACCACACCATCGCCCTGCCGCTGCTGCGCGCCGCGGCCGAGCGGGCCGGGGAACCCGTGGCCATGCTGCACTTTGACGCGCACCTGGATACCTGGGACACCTACTTTGGGGCCGAGTACACCCACGGCACGCCGTTCCGCCGCGCGGTGGAGGAGGGGATCCTGGACACCGAAGCGATCTCCCATGTGGGTACCCGCGGACCGCTGTACGGCAAGAAGGACCTGGAGGATGACCGCCGTTTCGGATTCGGCATCGTCACCAGCTCCGACGTGTTCCGGCAGGGTGTTGACGAAGTCGTCTCGAAGCTGCGTGATCGGATCGGGAACCGGCCGCTGTACATTTCCGTGGACATCGATGTGCTTGACCCGGCCCATGCCCCGGGCACCGGAACCCCGGAGGCCGGCGGCATCACCAGCCGCGAACTGCTGGAGATCCTGCGCGGAATGCGCGGCATGAACCTCATCGGCGCGGACGTGGTGGAAGTGGCGCCGGCTTACGACCACGCGGACATCACCGCAGTCGCCGCCTCCCACGTGGCCTACGACCTCATCACGCTCATGGG
The DNA here is from genome assembly GCF_053619115.1 of Arthrobacter sp. NPDC055585. NCBI lineage: Bacteria > Bacillati > Actinomycetota > Actinomycetes > Micrococcales > Micrococcaceae > Arthrobacter > Arthrobacter sp. NPDC055585. The sequence continues at coordinate 731,437 of NZ_JBSHIT010000001.1, read as the reverse complement.
CATGGACTCATGAGCACCGAATCCGGAACCGCGGTGCGCAACGGCGGGGACCTGGTGGTGGAAACCCTGGAAGCGCTCGGTGCGACCACGGTCTTCGGCATCCCCGGCCAGCACGCCCTGGGCCTGTTTGACGCACTCTCCCGTTCCACGCTGGAGTTTGTGTCCTCCCGGGTGGAGAACAATGCCGCGTTCGCCGCGGACGGCTTCACGCGTGCCACCGGAACAGTCGGCGTCCTGTTCCTCTCCACGGGACCTGGAGCACTGACCTCACTGGCCGGGCTGCAGGAAGCGTACGCCACCGGTGTTCCCATGGTGGTGGTGGCCAGCCAGATCCCCATCGAAGGACTCGGTGCCCGGCGCCGCGGCATGCTGCACCAGCTCGATGACCAGAAGGCCTCTGCCGGCAACGTCACCAAGAGCCAGCGACTGATCCAGCATGCTTCCGGTATTCCCTCCGCCATCCAGGACGCCTGGACCGAAGCGATCTCCGCGCCCATGGGACCGGTCTGGGTCGAAGTGCCGCAGAACGTACTGCTGGGCCCAGTGATGGTTCCCGCCGTTGAGGACGCACTCGCGGAGCCCTTCGATAACCCGCCGCGCAGCGAACTGGTCACCGAGGCCGTGAAATGGCTGACTGCGGCCAGACGCCCGGCCGTCATAGCCGGCGGCGGCACCCGCCGCGGCGGGGCTGAGGAATCCCTGCTCTCGCTGGCGGAAAAGCTGCACGCACCGGTGATCTGCACACCCGGCGGCAAGGGTGCATTTCCCTGGAACCACCCGCTGTCCCTGCAGTCCTGGGTGGAGGACCGCTACGCCACGGAGCTGCTGGAGGACGCCGACGTCCTGCTGGTAATCGGCTCGTCCCTGGGCGAGGTCACTTCCAACTACTTCACCTTCGCCCCGCGCGGACGCATCATCCAGATTGACGCCGAGCCGCGGGTGCTGGAGTCCAACGGACCCGCACTGGGTATCCGCGCCGACGCAGGCCAGGCCCTGGCCGCGCTCGACGCCGCATTGCCGGTTCCGCCGGCGGCTCCGGACTGGCACGGAAAAACTGCCGAAGAAACCACAGCCGAGACACTTTCGAGGATCAGCGCCAGGCTGGATGCCCAGGATCTGGGACTGGAGCGGAAGTTCATGGCAGACATCCGCGCCGCGGTTCCGTCCGGCATGCAGACCTTCTGGGACATGACCATCGCTGCCTACTGGGCCTGGAGCTGCTGGGACGCCCAGTCAGGGCAGTTCCATTCGGCGCAGGGCGCCGGCGGATTGGGCTACGGCTATCCCGGTGCCCTGGGAGCCGCGGTGGGAACCCGGGAACGTGTACTGGCTGTCTCCGGCGACGGTTCAGCCATGTATTCAATCGCCGAACTGGCGACCGCCCGCCAGCATGATCTTCCCGTCACCTGGCTGATCGTGGACGATGGCGGTTACGGCGTCCTGCGCGAATACATGGTGGACGCCTTCGGCAAGGCGACGGCCACGGAACTGGCCGGACCGGATTTTGTGCAGCTCGCCGAATCCTTCGGGGTCCCGGCGCGCCGTACCGATCCCGCCGGCGTGCGGCAGGCACTGGAAGCGTCCTTTGCGCAGGAGGGGCCGAATGTGGTGGTGGTTCCGACGCTGCTGCGGCTCTTCGCTCCAACACACCTGGGCAGCTAAACCTCCGGAAACCTCCCAGTTGCCGACGGTAAAGTTACCTTAGGCAACTATAGGAGGTCGACGGTGAAGGCAACTGGACGCAGCGGTGCCGCGGGAAGGCGGACCCGATGGATTTCCTGATCCTGCTGATTGGTCTGCTGTTCGGCACGGTACTGGTGGTGGGGATCGGTGAACGGGTCCGGCTTCCGTATCCGGTGCTGATGCTGATCTTCTCCGCGCTGTTCGCTTTCCTGCCGATGATTCCGGAGATCCACATTGATCCCGAGCTCATCCTGCCGCTGTTCCTGCCGCCGCTGCTCTACGCCGCTGCCCAGCGCAGCTCCTGGTCAGTGTTCCGGCTGCGCTGGCGCTCGCTGGTTTTGCTGGCGGTAGCCCTGGTTGCCGTGACGGTGGGCGTGGTGGCGGGCGTGGCATGGGCGATCGTTCCGGCGCTGGGCGTGCCCGCGGCGATTGCCCTGGGGGCGATTGTGGCCCCGCCTGATCCGGTGGCCGTTGAAGCCGTGGCCGGCAAGGTCAACATGCCCCGCAGGCTCATCACCGTCCTGCAGACCGAGGGACTGTTCAACGATGCGATCGCCATCGTGATCTTCCAGGCCGCCGTGACAGCGGCTGTCAGCGGCGGGGAAGTCGGCTGGTCGATCGTTCCGAGCTTCCTGATCGGGGCCGCAGGAGCCGTGGTGCTGGGCCTGGCCATGGGCTGGCTGGTGGGCACGCTCAACCGCTTCGTGCCGAATCTGGTGGCGCGTTCCGCTGTCACCCTGGTGGCGCCCTATGCCGTGTACATCATGGCTGAAGAGGTGCACTTCTCCGGAGTTGTCGCCGTCGTTGTGACCGCACTGGAACTTGGCCGCCGTGCCCGGCCGCAGGACTCCGAGGAGCGGCTTACCCGTACCGCGTTCTGGGAGGTTGTGGAGCTGCTCACCACCGGCGTTGCCTTTGGGCTGGTCGGAATCGAAATGCGGTACGTCATTGAGGACGAGGGCCGCGAAATCTTCAGCTACATCCCCGGTGTCGCTGCGGTCTGCGCGGCCGTGGTGCTGGTGCGTTTCCTCTGGATGTACGGGCTGTACCGGTTCGGCGGCACCGAACGCCGCAACCGGGTGCCCGGCTCACTCAAGGAAGTCCTTGTCCTGACCTGGTGCGGGATGAGGGGCCTGGCTACCCTGGCGCTCGCCCTGGCAATGCCAGCCACCACGCTGGCCGGAGAAGCGCTGCCGGGCCGTAACTTTATGATCGTTGCCGCCGGATCAGTGCTGCTGGTCACCCTGGTGCTGCCGGGCCTGACTCTGCCGTGGCTGATGCGCCGGCTGAAACTGCCCAGCGACCACGGCGCCGTCGCCCGGCAGGAACGTGACCTCGCCCGGCGCGCCGAACGCGTGGCCATGGAAACCATGAAGCGGTCCAAGGCAGCGGAGAAGCTGCCGCCGGAGCGGCGGGCGGCCCTGGCCCGCAGGATGTCCTCCCTGCACTCCATCCTGGAACGTGATTCGGAGGCGGATCCGCAGAAGATGCTCCAGCTCAAGGCCACGCTGGAAGTCATGGATACGGTCCAGCGCGAGGCTCTTGCAGCAGCGCGGAAGGAAGTCCTCGCTGCACGCCGTCAGTCCGGGATGGACCCGGAAGCCGTGGACCGCGTACTGCGCCGCCTGGACCTGCGCACCGTCACTCTGGACCAAAGCAAGCGCTAAGCCCCGCTACTGCATGGTGAAGCGGCGGGCCACCGCGTCGCTGAGGGTGCGGGACCGGAACAGCCGGGCCAGGACCGTATTCCGGGCCCGCATCACCGGTGCCGGCAGCGGGCGTCCCAGCGCCATGTTCAGCCTGGCCTGGACGGAGGCAGTGACGGCGGCGCGCCGCCGCCGCCGGTCGAAGGCAGCCAGCTGTGCTTCCGTGTCTGCTCCACCGACTGTTGCCGCCAGCAGCGGAGCAAGCTCAGCGGCGTCCACCCAGCCCAGCGTCATGCCCTGCCCGCCGATCGGACTGACTTCGTGGGCGGCATCGCCAATCAGGACCGTGCGTCCGTGGACCAGCCGCTTCAGGGAAGTTGTCCGGACCGCGAAGGCACTGAGCATGGTGCTCGCCGCCGCGTCCGGGGACCGGCCCGTGCGGGCTGCCACCATCCGCGCCAGGTCCTTGGCATCGGCGTCGGCATGCAGGGTCCGGGTATGCGCCACCCAGCGGCGTTTGCCCCCGGGCAGCGGAAAAGACTCCACGATTCCTGCAGGCTCCAGGTACAGCACGCCTACCGGTCCGTCCCCGGTGTTGTCCGGGAAATCGCCCATCAGGTAGCAGTCGCGCAGCAGCGTGCCGGCGGCCCGTATGCCCAGCAGGCCGCGCACTGCCGAGCGGGCGCCGTCGGCCGCCACCAGCCAGGAAGCACGCAGGGAAAAGTCCCCGCCGGCGTGTGTGCCGGCCAGGGATACCCCGGTGCCGTCGTCGTGCAGGGAGGTAACGCGGTACCCGCGCATCAGCGCGTCCGGGTCCAGTTCCTCAAGCCGCGCCTGAAGCACCGTTTCAGTGCGTTCCTGTGGAAGCGCCAGCACATACGGATAGGCAGTGGAGGTCTTCGCGAAGCTGATGGAGACCAGCTCGGTGTCCCGGGCGCGCGCGGAACCGGTACGGATCTGCACTCCCTCGGCTGCCAGCTGCGCAGTGACTCCGGTCCCTTCCAGGGCGGCCATGCCCGGCGGATGGATGCCGATGGCACGGGAATGGGAGCTGCGCACGGTGCGGGCTTCCAGGACACGCACCCGCAGCCCCTTCTGTACGGCCAGGATGGCCAGTGCCAGGCCTACTGGTCCGCCGCCCACAACGGCGACGTCGACGTCCGGTGCGTTCACTGCCCGCCCCGAGGGGTGCCGGGGGAGGGGTGCAGCAGCAGGTTCTGCCACGGGTGCTGGCGACGGATTTCCCAGCCGGGCGGCGCCGCCGCCGCAAGTTCCTGTGCGGTGTAGCTGCGGCGGATCGACGTTAGACCGTCCTGGCGGATGAAAGACCGGTGGAAGAAGGGCAGCGTGCCGGCGGAGAAGAGCCCGTAGGCCCACCGGCTGCGTTCAATGTCGCTGTGCAGGGCCAGTGATCCGGCCAGCTTTTCGGAGTCGGCCAGGATGCCGGCGAACGCGGCAGCGTCCAGATGGTGCAGCACATGGTTGGAGACCACGACGTCGAACACCTCGCCCTCAGCCACCAGGTCTGAGCTCAGTGCGGCACGGAAGCTGCACCCCTCCGGTGCCGGCCGGCCGGAGGCGTACGCGTGGGCGCGTGGATCCGGATCGATGCCGGTCACCTGCACGGCCAGGCCGTCCCGCCGTGCCCAGCGGGCCAGGGCACGGGCCAGGTCACCGCCGCCGGCACCAATATCCAGCACGGTGCCACCGCCCTGCGCGGCCAGCACAGGCCGCACATACCTGCGGTAGTTGCGCCGCCAGCCGGAGACCACGGCGTTGATCAGCGGGAACTGCGCATACGTTCGTTCCAGCAGTACCGGGTCGCAGTCCGGGCGGTCCATCTGCTCCACGGCCTCCACGGCGCGCCGGTCCATCCGGGGCGGCAGGAACGGGGGAGGACCGGTTTCCAGCAGGCTCACCGCGCTATCCGACGGCGGCGGGAACCGGCTCAGCGGCCAGCGCGTCTGCTGCAGCTGCGGCACCGGTCCCGGGAATCCGCGTGAACAGGCCGGTTTCAACGGTGAGTCCGGGGCCGAACGCCATGGAGCAGATCCGCTCGTTCCCGCCGGAGAAAGGCTGCTCCAGGATGTTCTTCAGCACGAACATCACCGTAGCCGAGCTCATGTTGCCGAAGTTGCGCAGCGTTTCCCGGGCGGGCACCAGCTGTTCCTCGCTGAGCTCCAGCTTCGCTTCCACCTTGTCCAGAATGCTGCGGCCGCCGGGATGGATGGCCCAGTGCTCAATGTCGTTGTACGCCTGCCCTTCCAGCGACGGGTCCCGGGCCAGCAGCGGTTCCAGCGCGCCCACAATGTGGTCGTCGATGATGTGCGGAACGTAGGTGCCCAGCACCATCTCAAAGCCGTGGTCACCAATATTCCAGGCCATTGATTCCTCACCGACCGGCGTGAGGGTGGTTTCAAAGTGGTCCAGCACGATCGCCGGGCTCTCGCCGGGCAGGTCGCGGGCGGTGATGACGGCAGCGGCGGCGCCGTCGGCGAAGAGTGAGGACCCCATGATGATGTCCGGGTCATTGGAGGAGCGCACGTGCAGTGAGCACAGCTCGGCGCTGACCACCAGGACGACGGCGTCGGGATCGGCGTCGCAGAAGGATTTGGCGGCGCGCATGGCCGGGAAGGCTGCGTAGCAGCCCATAAAACCGAGGTGGTAGCGCTGCACGGAGGGGTTCAGGCCGAGGGCACGCACCAGCTTGTAGTCGGGTCCGGGATTGAAGAACCCGGTACAGGAGACGGTGATCACATGGGTGACGTCTTCCGGGCTGATCCCCGGGCAGTTCTGCACAGCTTTGGTGCCGGCTTCAATGAAGAGTTTGGTGGCTTCGGTGGCAAAGATGTCGTTGCGGGTCTTGGTGGAGGGCATCAGCAGCAGCCCGGTCTGCGGATCGAAGAACTGCGGATTTTCCGCCGTGGAGGTCAGGGTCAGCTCTTCGAGGGCGGTGCGGCGGGTGTCGATGTCCGCGCCGTTGAAACAGGTGTTCACAAGCCGGGCGCCCAGGCGGGTCAGCCCGGGCTGTGCGGCGAAGACGTCGCGGACCTGGTCCTGCACCAGGACAGTAGAAGGGACAGCAGTTTCCAGTGATCTGAGCGTAACTGTCATCCTCCATTGTTAGGTGAACTACCTTCAAGGCACAATGGCGCGGCGTGGTGCACCGGCGCGTCGGGCGGCCCGGGTATTGGGGCGGGTACCGGCCGGGCCGCTGCCGAAGCTGAAGGGCCTGTGCATTTGTGCAGATACGCCATGCGGTATTTGCCGTTGAGCGGCCGGCCCCGCGGGCACCATACTCTTGCCTAGTCAGCAGGACGCCCCGCGCCTGCCCCGGCTGCAGTGTCAACGAGGACACCTAAGGAGATAGCGGATGAGCACGAATAATCCCCAGCGGACCGGCCGCAAGAAAACGCCGGTGCCGGAAGGGCTGCGCAAGGTCGTTGTGGCGTCCATGGCCGGGACGGTCGTGGAGTGGTACGAATTCTTCCTGTATGCGGCGGCATCGACCCTGGTCTTTGCCCACCTGTTCTTTCCCAATGCAGACACCGAACTGGACGGCATCATCGCCGCGTTCGTGACCTACGCCGTCGGTTTTGTGGCGCGGCCCGTGGGCGGAATTGTCTTCGGCCATTTCGGGGACAAGTTTGGCCGCAAGAAGCTCCTGCAGCTGAGCATCATTCTGGTGGGCGTCTCCACCTTCCTGATGGGCTGCCTGCCCGGGTTTGATTCGATCGGCTACTGGGCTCCGGCCATGCTGGTGGCCCTGCGCTTCGTCCAGGGCTTTGCAGTGGGCGGGGAATGGGGCGGCGCCGTACTGCTGGTAGCCGAGCACAGCCCGAACAAGTCCCGCGGCTTCTGGTCCAGCTGGCCGCAGTCCGCGGTCCCCATGGGCAACCTGCTGGCCACCGGCGTCCTGTTCATCCTGTCCTCGACGCTGAGCAACGAGGCGTTCCTGGGCTGGGGCTGGCGGGTGGCCTTCTGGCTCTCGGCGGTGATTGTGCTGGTTGGCTACTACATCCGCACCAAGGTTTCCGACGCACCGATTTTCCTGGAAGCCCAGAAGGAAGTTGAAGAAGAAGCCAAGGGGTACGGTGTGGTCGAAGTGTTCCGCCGCTACCCGCGCGGTGTCTTCACCGCCATGGGCCTGCGGTTCGCGGAGAACATCCTGTACTACCTGGTGGTCACGTTCTCCATCACCTACCTGCGGGTCGTGGTGGAAACCGACACCTCCCGAATACTGCTCCTGCTGCTCATAGCGCACTTCATCCACTTCTGTGCGGTTCCGGTGGTGGGCAAGTTCTCGGATGCCCTGGGACGCCGCCCGGTCTACATGGCCGGCGCCGTGCTGGGTGCCACCTGGGGCTTCTTCGCCTTCCCGATGATGGACACGGCGAATGACCTGATGATCCTCGCGGCGGTAACCATCGGCTTGCTCTTCCACGCCCTGATGTATGCCGGCCAGCCGTCGATCATGGCGGAAATGTTCCCCACCCGGATGCGGTACTCCGGTGTCTCGCTGGGCTACCAGGTGACCTCAATCGTGGCCGGCTCGCTGGCTCCGATCATCGCAACCTGGCTGCTGGGCGAGTTCAATTCCTCGACGCCCGTGGCGCTGTACCTGCTGGGCGCGTGCATCGTCACAGCGGTTTCGGTGCTGCTGCTGCGGGAGACGAACGGCATCTCGCTGCAGGACGTCGACGCCGCTGACGCGCAGGGCACGGCCGACCTGCTCGCCGCGTCCAAGGCCAAGGAAGAAAAGCGCAGCTCCTCCGCTGTGGATAACTAACCCAGAGATGATTCGCAGCCGCTGTCCGTCAAAAATCCAGCAGGTCCCGGCGGGCAGCGGCTTCGGCATGAATGGCTTTGATGACGGCCTGGACCCGGGCAGAGCGCAGGGCCTCGGGCCGGGCCACGGCCCAGATGGGCAGCCGGCGTTCAAACGAATCCGCCAGCACCGGCACGAAACCGTCCCGGCCGGCCACCATAAAGTTGGGCAGCAGCCCGACGCCGGCTTCCCGCCTCACGGCTTCCACCTGGGCAAAGATGCTGGTCGCCTGGAAACTCGAACGAGGCTCCGGCAGGCCGGTGGAACGATGGCCCAGCTCCTCGACCAGCAGCGCGGATTCAACGTAGGACACAAAGCAGTGCTTGGCCAGGTCCGCGGGAACACCGGGGGTGCCGTGACGGCGCAGATAACCCTCGGCCGCGTACAGGCGCAGCACATAGTGCCCCAGCAGAATGGCCTGCGCGGTACGGACGTCAGTGTGGCCCACCACCACCTCCAGGTCCACACCGGATCGGTTCTGGCTGACCTTGCGGGTAGCGGAGAACATTTCAACGCTGATGTTCGGATGCGAGGCCTGCAGTTTGACCAGCGCCGGCGTCACAATCTCGGCACCGAAACCGTCTACGGTGCTGATCCGCACCACCCCGGCCAGCGGATCGGCGTCGTCCGCCAGCGCACAGCGCAGGGCACCGAGGCTTTCCTCGATGGCTTCGGCCGCGCGGACGGCCTGGGCGCCGAGCACGGTCAGCTCCCAGCCCTGCGGAGTGCGGGCCAGGGCCCGGCCGCCAAGCTGCTTTTCCAGCGCGGTGATCCGCCGGGAAATGGTGGTGTGGGTGGTCCCGAGCGTTTCCGCGACGGCAGTAAACCGGCCCAGCCGGGCCACGGTGAGAAGAATCAGCAGGTCATCGGGGCTGGGCAGACGGCTGACGGTGTCCAGGGCCGTTCCTCCTCTCCCCGTTGTGCACGGGTGCACATGGGGTCTGTGGATTCTGGTCTTGAACGCACTCTAGCGCGGTGCCACGCTGGTTCCGCGGCGGACGCGCGGCACAGGCTCAGCACAATCAGCAGCACAACACAGGCAGCACCAACTAGGCAAAGGAGCTTAGCGATGGCGGAAGTGGGATGGATCGGACTGGGCAACATGGGTGCCCCCATGGCAGCAAACCTGGTGAAGGCAGGTCACAACGTACACGGTTTTGACCTCAGCCCGCGGGCCGTGGCAACCGCCGAAGCCGCAGGGGTACAGGCCGTAGGCAGCATCGCCGAGGCAGTGGCCGGAGCGGACGTGGTGTTCACGATGGTCCCCAAGGGAGAGCATTCGCGTGCGGTGTACCTTGAACCGGACGGTGTCCTGGCCAGCGCCTCCACGGACACGCTGCTGGTTGACTCCTCGACGATCGACGTCGAATCCGCGCAGGCTCTGCACGACGCCGCTGCTGCCGCCGGCTTCCGGTTCGTGGATGCCCCGGTCTCGGGCGGGATGAGCGGTGCACAGGCCGGAACGCTCACCTTTATGGTCGGCGGAGCCCAGGACGCCGTGGCTGATGCCACCGGGTTCATCGAGCCCATGGCAGGCAACGTGATTCCCACCGGCGGGCCCACCACCGGGCAGGCGGCGAAAATCTGCAACAACCTCATGCTTTTTATCAACCTCGCGGCAACGGCGGAAGGCGCAGTCCTGGCTGACCGGCTGGGCCTGGATAAGCAGGTGTTCTGGGACATCGCCTCCGTCTCTTCCGGAGACAGCTGGGCGCTGCGCACCTGGTACCCGGTGCCCGGCGTAGTCCAGACCGCGGCGTCGAACAATGACTTTGAGCCGACCTTCACCGCCGAGCTGGCGAACAAGGACATCAACCTGGCTATCGCCGCCGCCGCAGACACCGGTACGCCGCTTGAAATCGGCGAGCACGTGCAGCAGCTCTTCGCCCGGCTGATCGACGCCGGCCACGCCGGCAAGGACTGTTCCATGATCGTGAAACTGGTGGACGGCTCTCTGGCCGGCTCCCAGGACCAGGTCCCCGCGCCGTAGCGGCGCCGAAACGAAACGAGATCCCATGCAGCGCATTCCGCACATCATCAACGGCAAGCAGGTTCCTGAAGCCGAGCGGTACGGTCCGGTGTTCAACCCCGCGACCGGTGCCCAGGAAAAAGAGGTGGCGCTCGCCTCCGCGGCCCGCGTCGAAGAAGCCATCCAGGCAGCGCAGGAAGCACTTCCTGCCTGGCGGGCAACCTCGCTGGCCCGCCGCACCGCCATCTTCTTCAAGGTCCGCGAACTGCTTACCGAACGCAAGACCGAGCTCGCCGCAATCCTCACCAGCGAACACGGCAAGGTCCTCTCTGACGCCGAAGGGGAGATCACCCGCGGCCTGGAGAACATTGAATTCGCCTCCGCGCTCGCCCTGAGCCTGAAGGGGGAGCGCTCGGAACAGGTGGCCGCCGGCGTCGACGTCCACTCCATCCGCCAGCCGGTGGGTGTGGTCGCCTGTATCACCCCGTTCAACTTCCCGGCCATGGTGCCGCTGTGGATGATCGGCAGTGCCCTGGCCTGCGGCAACACCGTCCTGCTCAAACCGAGCGAGAAGGACCCGTCCGCCTCGGTGTTCATTGCTGAGCTCTTCGCTGAAGCCGGCCTGCCGGACGGGGTGCTGAACGTGGTGCACGGGGACAAGGAAGCCGTGGACGTGCTGCTGGAGCATCCCGGGGTGAAGGCAGTCAGTTTCGTGGGGTCTACCCCAATTGCCCGCACCATCTACCGGCGGGCAGCGGAGCACGGCAAACGGGTCCAGGCCCTGGGCGGGGCGAAGAATCACATGGTGGTGCTGCCCGACGCCGATTTGGACATGGCAGCCGACGCCGCCGTTTCGGCAGCGTACGGGTCCGCGGGGGAGCGCTGCATGGCCGTGAGTGTGCTGGTGGCGGTGGGCTCGATCGCCGATGACCTGGTGGAAGCCGTGCGCTCGCGGATGGGGGATCTGAAGATCGGGCCGGGTACCGACCCGTCCTCCCAGATGGGTCCGCTGATCACCGCCGAGCATCGGGACAAGGTGGCCTCCTACGTTGCCGGCGCCGCGGATGAGGGTGCCACCGTGGTGGTGGACGGCCGGGAAACGGCGTTCGACGGCGACGGATTTTTCCTGGGCGTCAGCCTGCTGGATCATGTGAAGCCGGGTATGAAGGCCTACGACGACGAGATCTTTGGTCCCGTCCTCTCCGTAGTCCGGGTGCCCACCTACGCCGATGCAGTGCAGCTGGTCAACGAGAACCAGTACGGCAACGGCACCGCGATCTTCACGCGCGACGGCGGTGCCGCCCGGGCCTTCGAGTTCGACGTGGAGGCGGGCATGGTGGGCGTGAATGTGCCCATTCCGGTCCCGGTGGGGTCCTTCTCCTTCGGCGGCTGGAAGGATTCACTCTTCGGAGACACCCACATGTACGGTCCGGATTCGATCCGCTTCTACACCCGCGGCAAGGTGGTGACCACTCGCTGGCCGGACCCCGCGACGTCGGAAATCGATCTGGGTTTCCCACAGGTCCTCTAGGCGTTCCTAGGCTTCATACGCTGGGGCAGCAGCCGGGCGGTGTTCCGCTGCTGCCCCAGCATAATCAACGCCAGGACGGCTTGGACGGCCAGGCCGGAGACGAGGAGCAGCAGCGCTCCGGGCTGGATGCTGCCGGAGCTCGCGGGTGGAAAGACCAGCAGCCAGGCGGCGGAGCCGGCATGTACGACGGTGGCGGCGGCCAGCGCGGCTGCCCGCAGGCGGAAGCTGCGCGGCACCGGACCGCAGTTCAGGACGGCGGCCGTGAACAGGCAGCCGGTGGCCGCCAGGTACGCCGTCACCAGCCAGTGCACCGGCATGGACTGCTGCATCGCAGGGAGCAACGCGGTGTGGAGCATGGCCCACATGCCGGCTGCCACCAGCACCGTGGCGGTCACCGGGTGGGTCAGGGCGCGTGCCGCCGGAGAGCTCACAGCGCGGCGCAGCCGGGCGGCCGGGACGGTATCCAGGGTCCGCAGCGCCAGATCCACCGGGCGGGCGAGGACCAGCAGGGCCGGTCCGGCCATTCCAGCGAGGACGTGTGAGAGGGCCAGGGCACCGAAGTCCCGGTGCGCCCAGCCGGCCAGCGGCTCAAGCACCGTAAGCAGCACGGTCAGAATCCCGGCAAGGAAGAACACCAGCCGCCGGTAGGGCCAAGTGCCGGATTTCTTCGAGAGAGCACCGGCCCAATACGCCGCTGCTGCGGCGACGGCGGGAATCAGGAAGAGGGACTCTGCCGGGAAATCACCGTGGTTATGCATGCGGTGCTGCCGGGAAAGTCGGTGCAGAAACTGGCTGGGAACGCACGGTCCGGGACGGCGTCATGTTTTCGAACGTAACACCGCACGGGTCCCCGTTGAACCCTCAGCTCCTAAGCCGTACGTTGACAGATCCCAATCCGGGGCAAGGATGGGAACCTTGTGGACAGGGACCCTTGAATTCGACCTGCTGCTCGAGGATGTCCATTCGCTCAAGCAGAAGCGCTCGCTGGTCCGGCCTCTGGTGGCTGAGCTGGCACGAAAGTTTGCTGTGTCCGCTGCTGAGACCGGCCAGCTGGATCTTCACCGGCGGGCGGAGGTAGGCATTGGCATTGTGGCGGCGGACCGGGCGCACGTGGTTGAAGTCCTGGACAGCGCTGAACGGCTGGTTGCCTACCGGCCCGAGGTACAGCTGCTCAGCACCCGCAGGCGGGTGCTGAGCAGTGACGACGAATAGTTGAACCGGGAAGAGGGGCGAAGTCCAGGCCCGGCCGCCCGAATCCGGCTTAGTAGGCCTTGACGCGCTGCTCCACGATCAGGTGGATCAGCGCAAACTTGCCCTCTTCATCGATCGCCTGCAGCGCAGCCTCGACCGCGGCAGGCACATCGGCGTCGTTCTCCACACGCACACCGAAGCCGCCGAACGCCTGCGCCATCAGCGCGAAGTCCGGGTTCTTCAGCTGCGTGCCGGAGATCCGGTCCGGGTAGTGGCGTTCCTGGTGGGTGCGGATGGTGCCGTATTCCTGGTTGTCCATCACCACCACCAGCGGAGTGGCCCCGTACTGCGCTGCCGTAGCCAGCTCCTGGCCGTTCATCATGAACTCACCGTCACCGGCGATCGTAACCACCCGGCGACCCGGATGCGCCAGCGACGCCGCAATGGCAGACGGCACCGAGTAGCCCATGGAACCGTTGCGGGCGCTGAGCATCGACGCGTAGCGGCGGGTGGGGAAGTAGCGGTGTGCCCAGTTGGTGTGCTCGCCGGCGCCGAGGGTGATCATGGCGTCTTCGGGGAGGGTGGGCACCAGGTTGGCCATCAGGGTGTCCATCCGGGCCTGGCCTGCAGACGGCTCGGCCGGAGGCAGGGCAGCGAACTTCTCCTGCTCACCGCGCATCCGGGACGTCCAGGCCTTCCACTCGCCCTTCACCGGCAGGTCCATCATGACCAGATCCCGTACAAACACGTCCGGCTTGGCAACAATCTGGTAGGAAACCGGGCCGGAACGGCCGCGCAGCGAGGGATCAATGGTGACCAGGAAGTTCTTCTTCTCCCAGTCCTGGCGGACCACAAAACCGTCAGTGATGACGTCGCCGGGGACGGTGCCCACAAAGACCAGCAGGTCCGTTTCTTCCAGCAGATCGTAGGTGGGCTTGGGACGCCCGTAGCCGATCGGACCCACGTAGGACGGCGAGTCGAAGGAAATGGTTCCCTCACAGCGCCATTCCGCGGCGGCTGGAAGGTGGTGCTCCTCCAGCCAGCGGGTGAGGGTGTCCGCGCCCTCCTGCGTCCAGTCATTGCCGCCGGTCACGAACAGCGGTTTGTCCGCCTCCTTGAGCGCAGCCTGCAGCGCCTTCCAGTCCGTGACCGTCATGCCGCCCGGCGCCACCGGAATGGGCGGGTGCAGGGCGGAGGAGACTTCTTTGCGGATGACGTCTTCCGGCAGGCCAATGACTACGGGGCCGGGGCGGCCGCTCATGGCGGCGAAGAAGGCTTCAGCAACGATTTCCGAGGCACGCTCGGGGTGGTCCAGCACCATCACGCGCTTGGCGCCGGTATCGAACCAGGCTTTGATGTCGAACTCCTGGAATGCTTCACGGTCCCGGTGCTCGAAGGGGATAAGTCCCACAAAAAGCACCATCGGCGTTGAATCCTGCCAGGCGGTGTGCAGGCCAACGTGGGCGTTGGCGGCTCCGGGACCGCGGGTCACCATGGCGACGCCGGGAAGCTGGTTCATCTTTCCGTCTGCCTCTGCCATGTACGCAGCGCCGCCTTCGTGGCGGCAGACCACGGTTTCGACCGGGCTGTTGTGCAGTCCGTCCAGAACGTCCAGGAAGCTCTCTCCGGGCACCACATAAGTGCGCTTTACACCGTGGGCAATGAGGGAATCGACAATGACATGGCCGGCGCTCTTCACCTCCGGCCCTGGGGCAGGGGAATGAGACAGCGGGGCAATCTGAGTCATTTTCGACCTTTCTCCATTGAAACGTTGAAATGCCGCCTGCCTTCGGCGGGCGGCATCCCTATGTTCTACCCCATGGTCGAGCCGGTTCCGCCAATCATGTGCCAATGTGTCAGGGAAGTTCCTTGGTTCGCGGAGCGGTCCGATTCCCAAGTTGGCCGCTTTTGGCGGTCATGGGGAACAATTGGGCGGGTGAGTCTCACCAACGCCCCGCAGCCCTCCCGCCAGCTCGAACCTGCGCCCTCCGGCACCGATGCCGCAGCGCGTATTTATGCACAGATCGCTGCAGAACTGGGCGTGGCGCCGTGGCAGGTACGTGCCGCCGTCGAGCTCCTGGACAGCGGTTCCACGGTGCCTTTTATCGCCCGGTACCGCAAGGAAGTGACCGGCACCCTCGATGACACGCAGCTGCGCGAACTCGACGAACGGCTCCGCTACCTGCGTGAACTTCATGACCGCCGGCGTGCGGTCCTGGAAGCCATTGAAGCGCAGGGCAAACTCACCGGTGAACTGCGTGCGGCGGTGGAAGCTGCGGAGACCAAGTCCCGGCTGGAGGACATCTACCTTCCGTACAAGACCAAACGGCGGACCAAGGCGGCGATTGCCCGCGAAGCCGGACTGGAACCGCTGGCCGATGCCCTGCTGTCCAATCCCTCGCTGGTACCGGAGACGGAAGCCGCCCGGTACCTGAATGACGCGGTTCCCGACCCCGCTGAAGCACTGGCCGGTGCCCGGGCGATCCTCGTTGAGCGTGCCGGCCAGGACGCTGATCTGTTGACCGAAGCCCGCGAGAAGCTCTGGAAACAGGGCCGGCTGCGCTCGCAGGTCCGGCCGGGCAAGGAAACCGAGGGGCAGAAGTACGCGGATTACTTCGACTTTGCCCAGGCTCCTTCCGGCATGCCGTCCCACCGCGTGCTGGCCCTGCTGCGTGCGGAGAAAGAGGGCATCCTCGAGCTGGGCCTGGCTGAAGCTGACCCTGCGGACGCGGAAGCACTGGCGGCCGCCCGGCAGCGGTTTGAAAACTCCGTAGCGTTCCGGCTCGGTGTCGCCTCCGGCGGGGGAGCCGCCGGAGCGTGGCTGCAGCAGACCGTGCAGCTGGCCTGGCGCCGGATTCTTGCCAAACTGTCCGTTGACCTGAGGGTCCGTCTGTTCCAGGACGCCGAGACTGAGGCCGTCCGTGTTTTCGCGGCGAATCTGCGTGACGTGCTGCTGGCAGCGCCTGCCGGCAACCGCGCCACCCTTGGACTGGACCCCGGACTGCGCACCGGGGTCAAAGTGGCGGTAGTGGACGGGACCGGACAGGTCATTGCCACGGACACGGTCTACCCGCACGCCCCGGCCCGCAAATGGGACGAGGCCCTGGTACGGCTGGCTGACCTGGTGAAGAAGCACCGGGTGGAGCTGGTGGCGATTGGCAACGGGACAGCGTCCCGCGAAACGGACAAGCTCGCCGGCGAGCTGATGCGGCTGGTGCCCGACGCCAAGCTGCAGAAGCTGGTGGTTTCCGAAGCCGGAGCCTCGGTCTATTCAGCGTCAGCGCTGGCCGCGGCTGAACTCCCGGGCATGGATGTCTCGCTGCGCGGCGCGGTGTCGATTGCCCGCCGGCTGCAGGACCCGCTGGCCGAACTGGTGAAGATCGATCCGAAGTCCATCGGGGTGGGCCAGTACCAGCACGATGTGACGGCCGCGAAACTGGACCGGTCACTGGACGCGGTGGTAGAGGACTGTGTCAATGCAGTAGGCGTGGACGTGAACACTGCCTCGCCCGCCCTCCTGAGCCGGGTTGCCGGCGTCGGGCCGCTGCTGAGCGAGAACATTGTGGCCCACCGCAATGCCAATGGTCCGTTTGCCCGCCGGACAGACCTTATGAAGGTCCCGAGGCTTGGTGCGAAGGCATTCGAACAGTGTGCCGGCTTCCTGCGGATCACCGGCGGCACCGAACCGCTGGACGGCTCCAGCGTGCACCCCGAATCCTATTCAATCGCCCGCCGTATCCTTTCCGCCGCCAAGGCCGAGATGAGCCCTGCCGGGGCAGACCTGACAGGCCTCGATCCCGCCGCGTTCGTTGATGATTCCACCGGCCTGCCGACCGTCCTGGACATTCTGTCCGAGCTGCGCAAGCCCGGCCGGGACCCTCGCCCGGCGTTCAAGACAGCAACCTTCTCCGAAGGCATTGAAAAGGTGGCAGACCTGCGGCCGGGCATGGTGCTCGACGGCGTTGTCACCAACGTGGCGGCCTTCGGTGCGTTTGTGGACATCGGAGTTCACCAGGACGGACTGGTTCACATCTCTGCGATGTCCTCCTCCTTCGTTTCCGATCCGCACGACGTCGTGAAGTCCGGCCAGGTGGTCAAGGTCAAGGTGATGGAAGCTGATCCGGAGCGGAACCGGATTTCGCTCACCCTCCGCCTGGACGACGACGCGCCGTCGGCCGGCGAACGCACCGGGAACGGGCGGTCCGGGGCTTCCCGGCCGCAGCCAAAGCGGCCGCAGGGAAAGAACCCGGGCAACGGCCGGAATCCGCAGGGCGGGGGGAAGCCCAAGGACGGCAAAGCCGGCAACGCGCCGCGGCGCACCCCGGCAGCACCGGAGAGCGCTATGGCAGAGGCGCTCCGCCGGGCCGGGCTGGCCTAGCGGGCCCACCCGGCGCCGCCCGCCCCGCTACAGGGGATGCGCCGCCAGGAAATCCAGCACGGCGTCCGTTGCGTCCGGGCGCTCCAGGAAGTAACCGTGCCGGGAGCCGTCAAGAATCCTGAGGACAGCGCCCGGGATGAGCTGCGCCAGCCGTTCTCCGTTGGCCGCAGGTTCCCCTGATCCGGCCGAAGACCAGGCCAGGGCGGTCCCGTCCGGCGCGGCCGCGAAGCGGGTTCCCGGCAGCGCCTGCTGCGGCACGGTCACGTGCCTAACTGTCAGCGGAGTCAGGCTCGTTGAGTGCGTCTTCCCGACGCCGTCCGTCTGCTGCTTCGGCGGAGTCCTGCCCGCCGGAGTGCGCGGCGGGCACGGTTCCGGGAGCATGCGTGCCCTGTTCCTCGCGGATGTTTCCGGCTGATTCATCAGCCGTGCCAGGGGTCCGGGGCGAGCCGGTCGGTTCGGGCTGCGGAATGCTGGGGCCCAGGGGATCCTCGGCGTCGTTGGCGGGTCCGGTAGGTTCGGTGGTCATGGCGCGGTCCTCTCTCGAAAGCGGTTCAGCGGGACCCGGAAGGGCCCAGCAGGCTGTCCTGCAGGTTCTCCAGCAGGTCACGCGGTGAGGCGTAGACCTGCTCAGCTCCGGCGTCGCGCAGTTCCGCTTCGCTGGTGCCGCCGCAGGTTAGGCCGATAGTCGGAATCCCCAGGGCGGCCGCGGACTTGACGTCCCAGACGGAGTCGCCCACGAACACGGTGTTTTCAGCGTCCAGATCCGAAGAGTCCAGAGCCGCCTGAAGAATATCCGGAGCAGGTTTGCTCTCATCTGCATCGGAGGAGCTGGTGGCGCTGGTAATGGCGTCATCGGCGTCAATTGCCTGGCGCAGGGCCTGCAGCTCCGGTTCGGAGGCGGAGGAAGCAAGTACGACGGCGAGCTCCCGGGACGCGCATTCGCGCAGCAGGTCGCCGGCTCCGTCGAAGGCCCGCAGGGCCGGCCAGGAGGTGGAGAAGATCGCTCCGTGGCTGGAATCGAGCTTCTCTTCCACCTCGGGTTCCGGGTCGCTGCCGAGCAGGTGGCCAATGAGCTTGTCCCCGCCCATGCCAATGGCCCGGTGGATATTGGCCATGGGGATGTCATAGTCGAGCCGGCGGAAGGCCTGCCACCAGGCGACGGTGTGCAGGTAGTTCGAATCCACCAGGGTGCCGTCCACATCGAAGAGCACGCCGCGCAGCGGCCGGGAGGTTTCGGTCATCGCTAATTCCCTCAGGTTGGGTGCAGTGTGTCTGTTGAGTCTAACGAGGTCCGTCTTCCTCCAGTGCAGACACCGGAGTGCCGGGCGGCCCGAGGAAGGCGAAGAGCTCCGACTCCAGTGCGCTGGGGTCGCGCAGCTCGCACTCCCACACCACCAGCGCCTCCCAGCCGGCGGCCCAGAGAGCCTGGAGCGCCGCGGCGTCCCGGGCCACGGTCCGGGCCCGCTTGGCAGCCCAGAATTCGGGGTTGGTGGCCGGTGCATGGGTTCCGGCGGGACAGGAGTGGGTGTGCCAGAAGCAGCCGTTCACAAAGATGACCTTGCGCCGGCCGGCGAAGACCAGATCAGGTTTCCCGGGCAGCGGTCCTCCGGAAGCGGCCCCATGCAGGCGGAAACGGTAACCGGCATGGTGCAGCAGCCGCCGGACCTTCAGCTCCGGCTTGGTGTTCTTGGACCGGATGCGGGACATATTGCGGCTGCGCTGTTCCGCGGAGACCGTATCTGCCATGCCGCCAGTCTAGGTCCCTGGACAGGTTTGCTGCCGGGCGCAGCCGGAAAGCGGGACCTCCTAGCCAACGGGTCCGCAGCAGGCATATGTTGGCTGTGGATGCCGGCGAGAGGACAGCTGTTCCATGGCCCACATCAGAATCTTGGCGACCGGCGGGACCATTGCGTCACGCACCGGGCGCGACGGCGCAGCATCAGCCGGCCGTGCGGAGGATCTCGCGGCGTCCCTGTCAGGACGGCACAGTTATTCCGTCCGGGACATTACGAATGCCAACAGTTTCCGGCTGCGGTTCGCGGATGTCCGTGTCCTGGCCGAAGCGGTCCGCGCCGCAGTGGCAGACGAGGGCGTTGACGGCGTCGTTGTCACCCATGGCACGGACACCATGGAAGAGACGGCCTTCGCGCTGGACCTGGTCCACGACTCTCCCAAACCCGTGGTCTTCACCGGAGCGCAGCGCCCGGCGGACAGCCCCGTGGCCGACGGCCCGGCCAATCTGGAGGAAGCCGTCACCGCCGCTGCCTCAGCCGGCCTGCGAGGCGCGGGGGTGCTGATTTCCTTTGCCGGCCAGGTGCAGTCCGCGCGCGGCGCCAGGAAAGTGCACACCGTGGCTGCTAATCCCTTCGCCGGGGGAGTGGACGTGGCGCACTTCATCGCCGGCACCCTGCACGTCACCGCCATACCGGTCCGCCCGGCACCCCTGCCGATGCCGGGTGAAGACTTCGACAACGCACGGGTTGACATCATTGTCTGTGCCTTGGGAACGGACCCGGAGCTGTTCAGCCACGCCGTCCACATGGGGGCCAACGCCGTCGTTCTGGCTGGAACGGGAGCGGGCAACGCGGGGGAGGGCTTCGCCGAGGCGGTGCAGGACGCGGTGCGCGGCGGCTGTCCGGTGATCCTGTGCAGCCGGGTGCCAGCCGGTCCGGTGGTTCCTGCCTACGGCGCAGGCGGCGGCCTGGACCTGGTACGTGCAGGCGCCATTCCCGGCGGGGACCTGGCACCGGCGCAGGCCCGGATGCTGGCCGCGCTGCTGACGTCGCTGCCCGCAACCCAGGAAGAAATCCTCCAGGCGCTGACCACCGGGACATCCCGGAACCGCTAGCTGCGGCGTGCCAAGGTCTCGATCCTGCATCGTCCTTCCACACTTGCCGGGGAAGGGGTCCCAAAATCCATCAGTCGGCTTACTATTAATGGCACAGAAGGTACCCCTTACAAGGAGGTAAGAGATGTCGGGCTACTTTAAGCTGGTTGACGCCCACGACGGCGCATTCCGGATCAAGCTCATTTCCGGCGACGGAGCACTCATGGCAGTGTCCGCGATGTTCCCCACCAAGGAAGCTGCAGCAGCGGGCATTGAGCAGCTGCGCGAGATTGCCGGAACCGGGCCAGTCGTGGACCACAGCAAGGACGCCGATGTCGTGGCAGATGCCAACCGGAATACGGGCAGGGCGAAGGCTTCCTGACCTCGCTCCGCCCCCAGGGTCTCTCTAAAAAGGCCTTTCGTTCCCGACGCCGCACAGGACGCCGGGAACGGGAGGCCTTTTGTTATGACTGGCCTTCGTCGCCTTCCGCCGCGTTCTGGGAATGGTCCCGTCCGGCGTCGGTCTGGGTCGATTCCTCGCCTTCTGACGGGTCCTCGTTGTGGGTCCGGTCTTCGTCATTCGGGGTGGTGCTCATGAGTGCCTCCATAGCTGGGTTACGGCATCTGCCTTTCCAGTCTAGGAACCTGTCTGCGCTGCCGACAGGGTTTGCGGCACCTGCGCATCCCTAGGCAGGAGTATGTACCTGCCGGTAGCGTTTGCCGGATGCAGCGAAGAGACGCAGATGTCATCGTGGTCGGTGCCGGACTTGCCGGACTGGTAGCCGTGGCCGAACTAGTGGACGCCGGACGCTCAGTGATCCTGGTTGAGCAGGAGGGCGAACAGAGCCTGGGCGGCCAGGCCTGGTGGTCCTTCGGCGGTCTCTTCTTCGTCGATTCCCCCGAACAGCGCCGCCTGCGCGTCAAGGATTCAGTTGAGCTCGCCTGGCAGGACTGGCAGGGGACCGCAGGATTCGACCGGGAAGAAGACTACTGGCCGCGGCGCTGGGCAGAGGCCTACGTTCATTTTGCGGCCGGGGAAAAGCGCGCCTGGCTGCACCAGCTGGGGCACCGGGTTTTCCCGGTGGTTGGCTGGGCCGAGCGCGGCGGCTACGGTGCCACCGGGCCGGGAAACTCCGTGCCGCGCTTTCATATCACCTGGGGAACCGGGCCCGGCATCACCGCGCCGTTCCTGGCCAAGGTGCGCGGCGGCGTCGAGCGCGGCCTGGTGCGGCTTGCCTGCAACCACCGCATGGAATCCCTGGTGAGCACCGGCGGCGCAGTCACCGGAGTGCGCGGCACCGTCTTCCAGCGAACGACGACGCCGCGTGGACGGGAGGCAACGCGCATTGTGGAGGGCGAGTTCGAGTACTCTGCCGGCGCCGTCGTTGTCACCACCGGCGGTATCGGAGGGAACCATGACCTGGTGCGCGCCGCATGGCCGCAGCGCCTGGGATCCCCTCCCCGGACGATGCTGAGCGGGGTTCCGGGACATGTGGACGGGCGCGGCATCCAGGCTGCCCAGGGTGCCGGCGGGCGGGTGATCAACCCGGACCGGATGTGGCATTACGTGGAGGGCATTCGAAACTGGAATCCGGTGTGGCCGAACCACGGCATCCGCATCCTGCCGGGTCCGTCATCGCTCTGGCTGGACGCGGCAGGGAACCGGCTGCCCGGGCCGCTTTTTCCGGGTTTCGACACACTCGGGACACTGGAGCACCTGCGGCACACCGGCTACGACTACAGCTGGTTTGTGCTGAACAAAGCGATCATCCGGAAGGAATTCGCGCTCTCCGGATCCGAACAGAACCCTGACCTGACCGGCAAATCCCTCCGGGGCGTGGTGGGCAGGGCCACCGCAGACGTGCCCGGACCCGTGCAGAAGTTCCTGGATCATGGCGAGGACTTCCTCACCGCCGGCAGCGTTCCGGAGCTGGTGGCGGCCATGAATGATCTGGCGAAATCCTCAACCGACGGCGCGGCCCCGGTGCTTTCTGCTGACGCTGTACTGGCCGAACTGCAGGCCCGGGACCGGGAGATCGCCAACCCGTTCAGCAAGGACGCGCAGGTCACCGCGATCCGCGGTGCGCGGTCCTATCTGGGGGACCGGCTGATCCGCACCGCGGTGCCTCGCCCGATCCTGGATCCGAAGGACGGGCCGCTGATCGCCGTCCGGCTTTCCGTGCTGACCCGCAAGACGCTCGGCGGGCTCGAAACCGATCTGGATTCCCGGGTGCTGGGAGCGGACGGGAACCCGGTTCCGGGCCTGTTCGCGGCCGGGGAGGCTGCAGGGTTTGGCGGCGGAGGAATGCACGGCTACCGGTCGCTGGAAGGAACCTTCCTGGGCGGCTGCCTGTTCAGCGGTCGAGCGGCGGGGCGGGCTGCAGCGCGCTGACACTGGACCGGACAAAGCAAGGGGCCGGTACCGCAGCTGCGGTACCGGCCCCTCTTTAACTATTCCGGAAGACTAGGCTCCCGGGTTGTACTTCTTGAACTGGCGGTAGGCCTTGGCGCCGTTGAAGTACTCAGTGGAGGGCTTCATCCACAGCATCACGACGGCAACGATGGGCAGCAGGACGCTGAGGACCGTCAGTACGGCCATCAGTCCGCCGGCCATGGTCAGGTTGGTCAGGCCAAAGATTCCCAGGGCCGCGAAGACCGTGGCAACGATGCGCGCCCAGTTGTGCCCCTTGCGGATGAAGAGGGCTACCAGCAGGGCGATTGCAATGCTGACGGCTGCAAAGAAGATGGTTGTTACCGCAGTGATCGCGATGACCGCATCGACGTCGGACTCGCTGATGGCTCCGGTGCTCGTGGACATAATGGTGTCGCGGAATTCCGTGGAGTCCATCCAAGCGATCGTCACCGGGATGCTGATGACCGAGACGACGGCTGCTGCGATCAGCAGCCAGAAACCCAGGTCAACCTGCTTGGGACGCACGGGAGCCGGCGGCGCTGCCGCTGGCTGGTTACCGGCGTATGCGTTGTAGCTGTAGTTGTTTGCCGGAGGCTGCTGCTCGGACATAATTCCCCTCATAGGTGTCTGCAATGCGGTGTGAGTGCCGGCTAGCACCGGCGCATAACGAAGCCAGCCTAGTTCCGTAATCCGCGCTTGACCTCCCCACTAAGGCGGAAATCTGCTTTATGTCTCCCCGGCTAACCTGCTCCGGAAGGACTAACCCGGGTCAGATTTCCGCAGCCGCTACGAGGGGGAACGTAGGCGTGGTGGAACCGCCGGATGGTTCGACAGTGAGGGCCACGGTTCCCGCCCGTGAGACCTCACCGGTGAGCCACACCCTGACTTCACCTCCGGCAAAGTGCACATCGGGGATCGGGGTGCCGTCTTCCAGCAGCCAGAGCTGGTACTCACGGTCCGCGCCGGGGTCCGGCAGTTCCTCCGCGACGAACAGTGCCGAATCCTGCTCTTCAGAGAACAGCAGGGTTGCGGGCTGTCCGTCCACGTCCAGGCGCTGAACGGACAGATCCGGGGCAGCAAGCAGGCGGTCCTGGCGCTGCTGTGAATCGGCTGCCTGTTCCTGCTCCTGCTGCTGTTCGAATTGTGTGCCCAGGGCCCAGCCAGCCAGCCCGGCTGCCGGGAGCAGAAGCGCGGCAGCGGCAGCGGCCAGCAGCAGCGGGCGCCGCCGCCTGCGGGTGTGGAGGGGAACCGGAGGGTTTGCCGGTTTCGCCGGTGGTCCGGGGTCTTCACCCAGGCGGGGGACCTGCCGCGGGCGGGTGCCGTGAATAGCGCCAAGCACCGAGGCGCGCAGCTCAGGCGGAGGTTCTTGCGCTGCGCCGACGGCCAGATGGGCAGAGACCTCGGAGAAATCGGCCACCTCGGCCTGGCAGCGGGCGCAGCCGGCCAGGTGCTGTTCGAAAGCCGCCCGCTCATCCGGTTCCAGGGCGTCGATGGCGAAAAGCGGAGCCAGTTCATGGAGTGCGTCGCCGTAGAGCTGTTCGTTCATCGCCGTCCCCCCAATGCGGACCTAAGACTGTTCAAGCCATCGCGGATCCGGGCTTTGGCGGTGCCCAGCGGTATGTCCAGCTGCCGGGCCACTTCCTGGTGGGTGCATCCTTCGTAGTATGCCAAGGCAACGGCCTGGCGCTGGAGCGGGGTGAGCGCCCCGAGCCCGTCACGTACTTCCTGGGCAGCCATGGACTGCTCCACCTCCTCCCAGGTCTGGTCTGCTTTTGGCCGCTGCTCTTCGTAGGTCTGTTCCCGGTCCCGTTCGCTGACGACCTGGCGGACCCGGTCCACGGCCCTCCGGTGGGCCATAGTGCACAGCCACCCCAGCACGGATCCGCGGGATGGCTGAAAGCGCTCCGACTGCTCCCAGGCCATGAAATAGACCTCCTGGACCACCTCGGCCGCCAGTTCGGGAGAGCGGGTTATCCGTATAGCTAAACCGTAAACCCTCGCCGAGGTTGCGTCGTAGAGGGCTGCGAAGGCCGTTTCGTCTCCGCCTGCACTGCGGTGCACCAGGTCCGTAAGGTCCGGGTCCATGCGGCCGAGCGTAGGAACGCCGTGCTGTTCACCCGGAGCTCCACCCGGCTCAGTCATCGGCCTGCACTGCTTGTCCCTTCGGCATTGGCATCGGCGGGGAATGTCCGCGGACGCGCTATGGACGTGAACTCTGCCATATCCGGGCCCGGGGATGCCAGCCGGATTCCATCGCCGGGACCGGACTGAAAGTTTTTTGGCAGCCGACCCATCCGAATGACGATCGGCTCCGAACTACTTACGCATTCACACCGATTTACAGACTCATCACGACGAAGGAAACCGATCATGAATACAAAGCTCCGGCTGCTCGCCGTTCCCACCCTCGCCCTAAGCGCCCTGGCCCTCACGACTACGCCGGCCATGGCCCACGGACCGGATTCCTGGTCCGGGCAGGCGACGCTGAATACCCTGAACAACTCCGGTACCACCGGCCAGGCCATAGTTGAGGTGCACGGCACCGAAGCCAAGGTGACCGTCAATGTGTCCGGCGCGGCTGAGACCTTCATGGATGGTCCTTTCCCGCATGCCCAGCACATCCACATTGCCGCGCAGGGCGTCTGCCCCGGACCCGATGCGGACACCGACGGCGACGGCGTGGTCAACACCACCGAGGGCCACCCCTACTACGGCCACATCGGTACCTCCCTGACCACCGAAGGTGACACCAGTGCGGACTCCGGCCTCGCCGTCGAGCGCTTCCCGGGCGGCTCTGCCTACACCTACGAGCGGACCTTCGAAGTGAATCCGGAAACCGCCCAGTCCCTGGAAAACGGTTCAGCCGTTGTGGTGGTCCATGGCGTGGATCCGTCCAAGATGCCGGAGGCCGCGGCTGCCAAAATGTCAGACCTGGACCCGTCGCTGCCCGCAGCCGCAACCTTGCCGGCTGCCTGCGGCACGGTGGCTGTCTCACAGATGGGTGCCATGCCTGAGGGCGGAGCTGACACGGGAGCGGAAACTCCCGCCGCCAGCGCTGTGGACGGCTCCACCCTGGCAGCTGCCGGGATGGGAGCAGGAGTGCTGGCACTCGCCGGTGCAATGCTGGCCCGCCGCCGTGCCCGTGGCTAAGCACCCGGCAGCGGAGCCCGGCTGTTTCCCGGGGGGCCTACAGTGACGGGAAGCAGCCGTGGACGCCGCGCAGGATTTCTCCCCTGCGCGGCGTCTCTTCTCCTGGTCCTGGGCGGGTGTTCGACGGCGCAGGCTCCGGAACTGGAACCCGGCCCCTCCACTTCATCTTCGTCCGCGGCGGCAGTGCCGTCGCCGGCTGGCGGCAGCTCCAGCCCATCGGCTGCGGCAGCGCCCGCGCCGTCACTTCCGCAGAGCCTGCGGATACCGGCCACGGGAACTGAGAGCTCTCTGCTGCATCTGGGTCTGCGTGAAGACGGCTCCTTGGAGGTACCCCCGGAAGGACCGGGAGCTCCGGCAAGCTGGTACACCGGTTCCCCTGTTCCCGGGCAGCCGGGCCCCGCAGTCCTGCTGGGACACGTCAATGCCTCCGGCGGGGGCCCCGGAGTCTTTGCTGATCTGCGCGCTCTGCAGCCAGGCGAGCTGATTGAAGTGGGCAGGGAAGACGGGAGCACAGTCCAGTTCGCGGTGGAGCGGGCAGAACAGTACGGAAAGGACAGCTTTCCAACCCTTGAGGTCTACGGCAATACCGATGGCGCGGAACTGCGGCTCATCACCTGCGACGGGTTTGATCCGGCCACCGGCACGTTTGATGACAATTACGTGGTCTATGCGTCGCTGGCGGGTTAGCCGCGAGCCAGCCGGTATTTCAGTCCCAGCCGCACCGAGGACCATTCGCTGTCCAGGATGGAGAACACCACCACGTCACGGCGGGACCCGTTCAGCCAGAGTTCGTTGGAGCGCAGCACGCCGTCCTGCTTGGCGCCGAGGCGGGCGATCGCGGCCCGGGAAGGGTGATTGTGCCAGTGCGTGCGGAATTCGACGGCGATGCAGTCCAGCTCCTCGAAGGCGCGGGAGAGCAGCAAGTATTTCGTCTCCGCGTTGATCAGTGTCCGCTGCGCGCTGGCGGCCAGCCAGGTGGACCCGATTTCCACCCGGCGGTTTTCTGCCTTGATGTTCATGTAGGTGGTCATGCCGCACAGCGTCCCGGTGTCCAGGCGCCGGATCACCCAGGGAGCCATGGTGCCTGCCGCCTGCTGCTCCAGCCGGGCCTGCACTTCGGCGGCCATGCCCTCGGGGGTGGGGATCCGGGTGTACCAGAGGTTCCAGAGCTCCCCGTCCTTCACCGCCTCGGTCAGCTCCGGAACATGGCCGGGGGACAGCGGTTCCAGCCGGACGGTGCTGCCTTCAAGGACTGCGGGAGTGGCAAACGGATTTGGACTCATGCGCTCATCCTAGGCAGGGGAGGGAATTATTCGGTGCGGCACCCCGTTCGCTAAGTAGATGCAATAACATGTATCTATTGGATGCGAGGAAAGGTGGCTGTTGTGGCCGAACGCAGGATTGTTGCCGTAACCGCCGGGCTGGGTGTTCCGTCATCGAGCCGGATGCTGGCCGACCAGCTGGGTGCAGCCGCGCAGGCACGGCTTCAGGAGATGGGACACCATGCCGTGCTTACCACCTACGAACTGCGTGAGTATGCAGTGGACATCGCCAACGCGATGGTCTCCGGCTACGCGGCGCCCAAGCTCGAAGCGCTGCTCAATGAAGTGGCCGACGCCGATGCCCTGATCGCGGTCTCGCCGGTTTTCAGTGCCTCCATGAGCGGACTCTTCAAGTCCTTCTTTGACGTGATGGATAGGGACGCCCTGGATGCCAAGCCGGTCCTGGCCGGAGCCACGGGCGGAAGCGCCCGGCATTCTATGGTGCTGGATTTCGCCCTTCGTCCGCTTTTCGCCTATCTGCGGGCACGGGTTGCGCCTACTGCTGTCTACGCGGCACCTGATGACTGGGGCGCCGGCGGCGACGGCATCTCCGCCCTGGATGACCGGGTACAGCGGGCGGCTGCTGAGCTGGTGGCCCTGCTCGGTGACGCGCCGGCCTCCCGGCCGCGCCGGGATCCGGGCGAATCGCTGCCGTTCGAGCAGCTGCTGGTCCGGATCCAGCCCCGCCAGTAGCGGTTAAGGGCTATGCCTGTCCGCTCAAGGCGGAGAACGATGCCCGGATCTGTTCCGGGCTGCGGCCAGCTCCCAGCAGTACGGACAACAGCACCCGGGCCTTGTGAGCGCCCAGAGTCCCGGAACCGATGAGGCCGTTGCCTAAGAGATCCCGCTCGCTACCAGGAAAGCCATAGCTGTTCCGGAGTACGGGCCCAGCCGGAACCCGGGTGGAAAGGACAACAGGCATCCGGGCAGCGAGTTCCTTGGCTGTCTCCGCCCATCGGGAGGAGACATGGCCTGCCCCGAAGCCCTGTAGGACCAGCCCCGCATACCCCAGGGATTCGACTGCAGCTAGCTGCCGCGGGTCGTCCCCGAGGCTGAAGGGCAGCAGTGCCACCGGGGGATGCTCCGCCGCCAGGGGCAGGCCCGGACGCGGGGCAGCCGGGTGCGCTCCGAGCAGCACGCGGCCCTCGCTCACGAAACCGAGCGGACCGGCGCCCGGTGAGGAAAAGCCGGCCACTGAGAAAGTGTGGGTCTTCACCGCGGAACCTGCCGGGTGAAGTTCGCCGGCGAAGCAAACCAGCACGCCCAAGCCGCGGGTCAGCTCGGAGGCGGCGGCGATCACGGCATCAGCGACATTCCCCGGGCCGTCGGGGGAGACGGCGGAAGCCGGACGCATGGCACCGGTGACGATCAGTGGTACATTACTGGGCCAGGTCAGGTGCAGTGCCCAGGCAACCTCTTCCAACGCATCGGTGCCGGTCGAGAGGACGATGCCGTCGGCTCCGTCCGCCACGAGTGCGGACAGGGACCGGGAGATACCGGCGATCCTGTCCAAAGTAAGTTCCACAGAAGGCAGCATCTCCAGGCTGTGTGCCTCGACGCTGACCCCGGCAGGGAGGTCCACGCCAGCCAGCTGGCGCCCGGCATCGAGGACGGGCCGGACGCCACCGCCGGGAACGCCCGTGCTGGAAATGGTTCCGCCCAGGGCGGCATAGGCGATCCTCATGCGACTGTGTCCTGCAGGGCGGTGGCCGTTGCAGCCGGCGAGGCGAATATGCCGGTGCCGGCCAGGGCATCGAGGGTGCCGCAGAGCAGCGCGATCTTCTCCGGCAGCGCCGGTAGGTCAACATATTCATCCGCCGTGCAGATCCCGCCGCCATCGGCGCCCAAGCCGTCCACGGTAGGTATGCCTAGGGCGGCCGTGAAGTTGCCGTCGGATCCTCCCCGGGTGGAGGCGAAGCGGATGTCCCGTCCCAGCGCCGCGCCGCAGCGCCGGACGATTCCCTGCAGGGGCTCCTGGTCCAGGGAACCGGGATAAGCCGGCCTAGTGATGCCCCCGCTCAGTTCGGCGGATGTCCCGGGGACGGTCGGGCAGGCGAGGACCTGACGCACGTGGCGTAGCAGGTCTGAGGCATCGGAGTCCGTCGCGGCACGAAGGTCGATGTTCAACTCCGCTTTGTCAGGTACCACCTGGCGGGCCGTCCCAGCATGCAGCTCTCCGACATTCAGGATGCGGCCCGCTGCTCGGTCGCTGGCGGATTCGATCGCCGCGGCCATTCTCGCCGCAGCGATCAGCGCACTGGCTCCTGGATCGTCCGAGGACGCATGGGAATTGCGCCCCGTTATCCGGACCTTCAGCGCTCCCACCGCGCCGCGGTGTCCAACCAGGGAAGCGTCGGCCCGTCCGGGTTCCATGACCAAGGCAGCATCCGCGTTACGGGCGTGCTCTTCGACCACGGTGCGGCCGTGGATGCTGCCGAGTTCCTCATCCCCGGTGGCGACCACCGTCAGCCGCTCTGGGCCGGCCCACCCGGCACCGTCAAGGAAGTCGAGGGCGGCAAAGGCCACCACCCAGCTGGCCTTCATGTCCAGGATGCCCGGCCCCATGGCCCGGTCCCCGGAGACCCGGAAAAGGGGCGGCGG
Source organism: Arthrobacter sp. NPDC055585 (assembly GCF_053619115.1). Lineage (NCBI taxonomy): Bacteria > Bacillati > Actinomycetota > Actinomycetes > Micrococcales > Micrococcaceae > Arthrobacter > Arthrobacter sp. NPDC055585. Next base: position 701,898 of record NZ_JBSHIT010000001.1, on the reverse strand, counting down.
GTAGGTCCCGGCCGGCCAGACGGTGTCCAGATGGAGCAGGAGCACCACGGCACCCCGGCCGCTTCCGGCTCGGGTGGCTGCAACGTGGTTGCCACCCCGGGGATTGTTGATGATGCGGCGGGCGAAGTTCCGCCGGGTCAGTTCGCCGGCGAAGAGATCCGCGGCTCGGTCCACGTTCGCTTTGTCAACGGAACCGCTCTCGGTCCGGACAAACCGTTCCAGGTCACGGGTCAGTTCCTCGGTCCTTCGGCGCCAGTGGTCGCGGGCATCGGACAGCAACACGATCGTTCTCCTTCGGGGACGGCAGCGTTTTAGGCTCGGCCGGCAGGGCGTGGGGGGAGCAGTTCGTCGGCAATGGACGGGACTGCGGCGCGCAGCAGCGCAGCAACGGTCTCAGCCCGGGTGGTGAGCCGGGATCCGCGGACGGTGGCCATCACCAGCGGAACTGGGGCAAAAGTGTCCTCCAGCTCTAGAGCGACGACACGGCCGCCATCGTAGGTCAGGTCATGCACCGGGCGCTGGTTAAGGATGGAGTAGCCCAGGCCCGCCGCGACCATGGACCTAACGGTTTCAAAGTTGGGGCTGCTGAACGCAATCTGCGGCCGTAGGCCATTGTTCTCAGCGATGTCCAGGAAATAGCGGCCCGGGAAAGGCATATCAAGTAGGATCATCCGGTCCTGCGCCAGCTCGGCTAGGGTGATGCGGCGTCTGCGCGAGCGCAGGGCCAGCCGGTGGCGCTCGTGAACGATGACATACGGTGCGGAGACCGCCAGCGCCTCGGTTGCGATCATGCCCGGGACCTCGCTGCCGTACGTCAATGCGATTTCGGCTTCACCGGTGAGCAGCGATTCGAAGACATCCCGCTTCTCTCCCTCCAGGACGCGGATGGAGAGAAGCGGGTAGTTTTCCCCGACCTGTTTCAGGATTCGGGGCAGGTAGAACGGGCTGAGGGTGTGGTAGCAGCCGAGTTTCACCTCGCCCTCGACGCTGTCACCCAAGCCGCTGGCCAGGGAGAGCATGTCGTTGGCCCGGGCTAGGAGGTCCCTGGACTGCAGCACGAATTCCCGACCCGCGGGCGTTAAAGTGAGCCCGCGTGCGTGGTGGCGCAGGAACAGCTGGACTCTCAGGTGTTTCTCCAGCTGGGCGATGGCATTGGAGACGGCGGACTGGGAGGCATGCATGGCGCGCGCAGTGGCCGTCATACTGCCGGTTTCAGCGGCGATCGCGAAGTAGCGCAGCTGGGTCAGCGTGAAGCCCGGGTCGTCCTGGGTTCCGCGCTGGAGCAGATCTGCATCGTCGGCGTCTCTCATGCGTTCCTTCCTAGCCGTTTTCGGCCTCAAGCTGCCCGCTAATCTCGCGGTATGCCTCCCGGGGATCATATGCTCTGGCCCGGTAGCGGGCCGAGCCGGACAGCCACATGGAGGTGAGGTCGGAGAGCCGGGCGAGCGGCTGATCTTCCCAGTCCACCCGGACGTCGACTACCGGCCAGTCATCGCCGGCGAGCACCATGACCCCGGCAGAGCGCAGCTCGCGGACCTCTCCGCCGGCGTCCTGCCCGGCCTGGAGCGCGTGCACCAGGCGCAGGGCCATCGGCGCGGCCGTGTCCGCACGGAAGGCGTCCGAAACCGCGGCAAGGACTTCGGGGTTGGCCAGCATGTTGCCCGCGACCATGTGGTCTCCGCCCTCTAGGACGGCGTGCCGGCCCAGGACCTTTGGGCCGCTGTAACCGGCGTGGGCGCCGTTGAAGCCCATCACCGTGAGCTGCCGGTACTCGAAGTGCGGTTCACTTTCCGCCAGCGTCTCGAGAGCGGCAGCGGGGTCGTCGCCCTGGGCGAGGCTGGCGAGCAGCTTGTCCCCGAGCCGGGGGTCGGTGATGCTTTGCGAGCAGGAGATGCCGGCGGCTGGATTGAAGCGGATGCAGCGGGCGGCCACGGAGAAACTCGAGGAGGTGACCGCTGCACCGACGGCGGAACCGTCGGCGCAGCGGGCAACGATGGAGATGGTCATTCTTAGGCTTCCGGGCCTGCCAGCGCCAGGTCCCTGGCGTAGCGCTCGGGCAGGATGTTGTCCGAGAGCCCGGCCGCTTCCTTGACCACGTCCAGGGAGTGGTTCCAGTCGAAGGAACGGTAGAGCGCATCGGCGTTCGCGAACGGCGGGGACTGGGCGAAGAGCTGGAAGGTGACCCGGTGTCCGGCGTAGTCGCTGTTCAGCAGGTCCCGGGCGTAGGCCAGCAGGCGGCGGCGGTCTTCGGCCACCCAGTTCTCGTTCACGCTGTAGAACTTGTTTAGCCACGGCCCGGTCTCCGGGTGCTGGAAGGATGCGTAGTCGGGGGTCAGGACCATCTGGCCGCCGCAGAGTTCGCGGGCCAGGTGCATCATTTCCGGCAGCTGGCTGGAGGCCAGGATGCGTCCTGAGTAGAGCAGGGACTGGTTGGGCATGTAGAGCCCGCCTGGGCTGGTCTCGCCCAGCTTGACGGCCGCCGTCAGGTGGGCGTGGATGCCTTCGCGGTAGCAGGCGAGGCGGGCCAGCTTCTCCTGGACGGCCGGGACCTTGTCTAGGCCGGTCTGCTTCACGTTCCATAGGGCGGTGCCGATCAGCATGTCGGCGAGTCGGATGACGCGCAGGACGAAGGGGTAGGCGCTGTAGCGGTGCAGGGTCTGGCGGATGTAGGTGGCGGCCTTGGTGTGCTGGTAAAAGAAGACGTCTTCCCACGGGATTTCGACGTCGTCAAAGACCACTAGGGTGTCCACTTCGTCCACCCGGTTGGAGAGCGGGTAGTCTTCGGGCTTCTGCCGTCCGGCGAAGCCGGACCGGCAGATGAACTTCAGGCCGGGGGTGTTCATGTCCAGGGAGAAGCCCAGCGCGTATTCGGAGAGTTCGGAGTTGCCCCAGTTGGCGATGGTCGGCTTGACGAAGGCCCGGTTGGCGTAGGCGGCGGCGGTCTCGTACTTCGCGCCGCGGACGATGATGCCGCGCGAGGTCTCGCCGACGGCGTGCAGGAGCATGTCCGGATCCTGCTCGTGCGGGGGACGGGAACGGTCGCCCTTGGGGTCGGTGTTGGCGGAGACCTGGAAGAGGTCAGCGGTCACGGCGTCATCCAGATGTCGGCTGATGTTCTCCGAGTACGCGGGATTGACCTCGTTCAGGACATCGCGGCCGTCGTACAGGGACCACATCTCGCCGATGGTCGCGTCGCCGACGCGCGTCACCACGCCCTTGACGTCGTCCATGACTGCTTCGACGGCCCGGCGCTTGTCCAGCCAGTCCTGCTCGGAGTACGGCCGCTTGTGCGCGATCGAGTTGGTTTCCCCGTTCTCCTGGTACGTCATGATGTCCCGGGTTCCGTCTTCGTGCGCCATGTCGTAGATCCGGGCGCGGACGTTGATGGCGGGCTTGAAGACGGGGTGGTTGAGGATGTCGTCAACCTTCTCTCCGTCAATCCAGATGTCCCGGCCTGTGTTGATGGACTGGCGGTATTCCTCGCCGGTGCGGATCATGTGTTTCTCTCTCTTTCGTGGGTCGCGAAACCGGAAAGCGGGCTAGGCCCGCGGTGAATGGGTGCCGAAACGGCGGGCGTGGTAAGTCATGGGCTGCGCATCCGGTGCCCCGGGCACGCTCTCGGCCGGCGAGGCGATGAAGACGTGGTGGGTGCCGTAGCGGTGGGCGCCGACGAGGCGGCACTCGAAGACGGCGCTGCTGCCCGCCAGCTGCGGCTGGCCGAGGGCGCCTGCCTGCCACTGGTGCCGGGCGAAGTCATAGGGCGCCCCGCCGTCAACGGACTGACCGGCGAAGGTTTGGGCGGCGTCCGCCTGACCGTCGGCGAGGACGTTTACGGCCAGCGTGCCATTGGCCAGCACGGCCGCGGCCAGCGGGCTCTTGTCATTTACGCAGACCAGGAGGCAGGGCGGATCGGCTGAGACCGAGGCCATGGCGCTGACGGTCTGGGCGCAGCGGCCGGCCGGGCCGTCGGTGGAGACGATGGTGACCGAGGTGGCTGCGGCGCCCATGGCGCGGATAAAGGCCTCCCGGGCGTAGTTTTCGCTCTGGACGGGTGCCGGTAGGACCGGGCGGGGATCGGTGGGTGCGAGGCTCATGGTGTTCATCCTCCGGGACTCTGAAACAGAAATAAAACGGATTCAAACGCAAAGTGTTATCGATAAAACTGTTGCAAGTGGGTACGCGGAACGGCCGCCGTTGCCGAAGCAAGGGCGCTGTGATTCAAGGGTGTGCGGGGTGTGGATGGAAACCCGGGACCGGCCCCCGAAAGTGGGATGGAGGCCGGCCACGGGCGGCTAGAGGGCCTGCAGGAGGAAGCGGCGGGTGATCTCCTCGGCCGGGTCGGTGAAGACCTGCTCTGGCGGTCCCTCCTCCAGGATGCGGCCCTGGTGGAACACGGCCACGCTGTTGGCGACGTGCCGGGCGAAGCCGAGCTCATGTGTCACGACCATCATGGTCATGCCGTCGGCAGCCAGGGATTCCATCACCGTCAGCACTTCGCGGACCAGTTCGGGATCCAGTGCCGACGTCGGCTCGTCGAAGAGCAGAACCTGCGGAGCCATCACCAGGGCCCGGGCTATGGCTACCCGCTGCTGCTGGCCGCCGGAGAGCTCCGAGGGGTAGGCGGATCGGCGGTCCGTCAGGCCCACGCGCTCGAGCATCCCGTCGGCAATGTCCCCGGCCTCCGAGGCCGGGATGCCTTTGACCCGGCGCAGCGCCAGCATGACGTTCTCCCGGGCGCTCAGGTGCGGGAAGAGGTTGAAGGACTGGAAGACCATGCCCAGCGGGCGGCGCTGCAGGGCCAGCTTGCCCTCGGGCAGCGGCCGGCCGCGGCCGTCCACGCCGACACGCTCGCCGTTCAGCAGGACGTCGCCTCCGTCCGCGTGCTCCAGGAGAGCGGCCAGGCGCAGCATGGTGGACTTGCCGGAGCCGGAGGGCCCGAGTACGGCTTTGACCTCGCCGTGCTGCAGGGACAGATCCACGCCCTTCAGGACCTCGGTTGCGCCGTAGCTCTTGCGCAGGTTGCGTACTTCGCAGACCGCCGTAGTGGTGCGGGGCAGGGTTGTCTGGCTCATGTTCACACACTCACTTCGGTCTTCTTTGGCTGCGCTGCAGCTTTAGCGGAGGTCCACCGGTAACGGCGTTCGATGTAGTGCTGGACCAGCATGAGCGCGCTGACGATCGCCAGATAGTAGACAGCGGCCGCACTGTAGAACTCCGCGTACCGGAAGGTCCGGGTGACCTCGTTCTGGGCTGCGGTCATGAGCTCTTCCATGGCGATGACGCTTGTCAGGCTGGTGATCTGCACCTGCAGGATGATCCGGTTGCCCAGCGGGGGCAGGATCGTGCGGATGACCTGCGGCATGATGATCCAACGGTAGGTGCCTGCCGGTGCGAACCCCAGGGCACGGCCGGCCAGGCGCTGGCCCTCGTTCACCGAACCCAGCCCGGAGCGGAAGACCTCGGACATCAGGGCCGTCTCATGCGCCGTCAGCGCCAGCAGGGCCGCCAGGAACGGGGTGTACCAGGATCCGCGCAGGGCCGGGATCATCTGGGGCAGGGCGTTCCAGGCCAGGATCAGCAGGAGCAGCACCGGCAAGGCGCGGAAGACCCAGGCATAGCCGAGGGCGAAGAGCGCCAGCGGACGGAAGGTGCTGCGCCGCAGCAGCGCGACTCCCAGTCCCAGGACGGAACCCAGGAACTGCGCCAGGAAGGCCAGTCCCAGGGCCAGTGCCGCGCCTTTGAGGAAGGCCTGCGAGGTCAGCGCCTCCAGAAACAGGGTGACATCGAATTCCATGCCGGACCTACGCGCCGTCGGAGATGGACTCGGGGCTCAAATTGAACTCTTCGAGGATGCCCGCGAGCGTCCCGTCGGTCCGCAGCTTGTCCATGGCGGAGGTTAGGGCCGGTTCCAGGTCCGCGTTCTTATAAAGGAAGCCGGTGACGGATCCGGTCGGGAAGAAGGTGGGTTCGTAATCCAGGCCCGTGCGTTCCTCTGAGAAGAAGGAGGAAGCGAAGACCTCGGTCTCGCCGGCGGCGTCGGCTTTGCCGTTCATGACCGCGTTGACCGCCGTGACGGGGTCGTCGTAGTTCTGGACCGTGATCGGCTCGCTGCCGTTTGCCTCGAGGTCGGCGCTGACCGCTTCGATCGTGCTGGCCTGGACGGAACCGCGCTGCACGGCGACGGTCTTGCCGGCCAGGTCCTGCGGCCCGGCGAAGCTCTCTCCCTCGGGGAAGATCAGTGCGACGTTGGCGGCCAGGTAGGGCAGGCCCTTCATGGCCTCCAGCCGTTCAGGGGTCAGGAAGAATGCGCCCATCGCCATGTCGCAACGGTCGGACTGGATGGCCGGGATGACGCCGGCAAAAGCCATCCGGGTGAAGCTCACCTCGAGGCCGAGTTCCCCGGCCACTGCCTCGGCGAGGGAAGGCTCCACGCCGACGAATTCGCCGTTCTCCATTGAGTACATGGGTGCGTAGTTCGAATCCGAGTTGCAGACGGTGAGTTTCCCGTTCTCGATGAGCCCGGGCAGGCCGGTTTCATCGGCTGCTTCGGCGCTGCCGCAGGACGTCAGGACGAGGGCCAGTGCTGCAGTGCCTAGCAGTGCCGGTAGGCGGCGTCTGTTCATTGCATCTCCTTGGGGCACGCGGCTGCCATGGAGGCGGGCAGCCGATTCTGTGGGGAATTCAAGTATCTTCGGGGGACGAAAATAAGCACAACCGCTCCCTACGCATACCAGTCATCGATTTTTCTGATGCATGCTGCATGTCTGCCGGATTGGCGCGGCGTTACCGGGATCACGAAAACTGTGCGCCTCAATCCTGTAACGCAGAGTTAACATGATGGGTCCGCGGCCTGTTACGGCGCACTCAACGAGCAGGGGCTGATGCCATGAACGCTTCACCGGTCATCACCATCCTTCCCGAACCGCCCACCCACCTGGCTGACGCCGTGCGCGATGGCGGCGGCGTCACCGCGCCGCTGTCGGAGGCGACCTCGGGGCTGGTGGGTCCTGGCGGGGGAGCCGCTGGAGCACTTGGAGAACGGCGGCGCTCGCCGAGGGCCGCATCGCCGGAGCAGCGCTGGACGTCACCGACCCGCAGCCGCTGCCGGACGGGCACCCGCTGTGGAGTGAGCCGCACGCCCTGCTGAGCTGGTGGCCCTGCTCGGTGACGCGCCGGCCTCCCGGCCGCGCCGGGATCCGGGCGAATCGCTGCCGTTCGAGCAGCTGCTGGCCCGGATCCAGCCCCAGGGTTAGGCCTACCGGCCTACCGGCGCAGGGGAGCATACGGAGAGAGTTCGTCTGCTCCGGTGCCCTCAACGATGTACTCCGCCAGCAGCCTGCCGCTGACCGGGCCAAGGGCCACGCCCCACATTCCGTGCCCGCCAGCAGCGAACACCCTGGGCGAACGAAGACGGCCCAGCACGGGCAGTCCGTCCGAGGTCACTGGACGGGAGCCAACCCAGATGTCGCGGACAGAACCCCAATCGATGCCTCTCAGCATGGGCGAGGCAGCGGCAATGATGGATTCCACGCGGGCGTTCTCCACGGGGTGGTCGGCGTTCCTGAACTCCATGGTGCCTGCGATTCGGATTCCGCCCTGGTAAGGGGTGGCGACCACTCGCTCCTGCGGCAGGTACAGCGGGCCGGTGAGCGGTGCATCGGCGTCCACGGTGAAGGAGTAACCTCGCCCCGCCTGCAGCGGAACCCTCAGTCCCCACTGGCGGCCCAGTTTTGGCAGCGAGGCGCCGGATGCAAGTATCAGCACATCGGCCTGCAGGGCCGCTCCGTGGGCGGAAACCACCTGGACGCCGTCCGGGCTTTCAGCAGTGGTTACTGCCCGCCAGCCTTCTGAGATGACGGCGCCCCTGCTGCGGACCGCCGCGGCAAGGGACTGGACGAAGGCGCCCGGATCCACGTAACCCTGCCCCAGGACGGTCAGGGAAGCAGTGACCTCCGGCGAGAACTGCGGCACTTCGGCAGCCGGCCCGACGCTCAGGGGCTGGCCGAGGCCTGCCAGATCGGCAAGGTGTGCGCGGAAATGCTCCGCGTCGCGTTCACGGCGGAACCCGACGGCGTAGGGGGCTTCGGTGACCGCCGGAACAGCGCCGTCGTGCCCTAATTCCTTGAAAGCCTGGTCTGCCTGGGTGCAGAGCCTGGCCAGGGCCTGCGCCGTGCGTTGCCAGCGGGCAGCTGTCATATTGCGGCTGAACCTGGCCAGGAAACGCAGCAGGCCGGGATCCGCCTGCAGGGGTATATGCAGCGGAGCATCGGCGCGGAGGATGGACTCGACCGCGTGTTTCCAAGCCCCGGGTTCCGCGAGGGGTGTCACCATGCCCGGCACTACCCAGCCGGCGTTGCCCCAGCTTGCGCCGGAACCCGCCCTCCCGGCGTCAACGACCGTGACGGCGACGCCGCGCTCCTGCAGGTACCAGGCGGTGGACAAGCCCACGATTCCGGCGCCGACAATCACGGCGCTGGCGGGTGCGGTGCGGGAAACGGGTGTCACTGTGCTCCTAGAGGTGTCGGCTCATGCGCTTTTCGGCCAGTACCGAAAGCCAGGTGGCGGGGATGGAGATCGCCGCGTACAGCAGTCCCGCGGCGATGAAGGCCGGGAGGTACTTGAAGGTGGACGAACCCGTTGAATAGGCCTGGCTCATGAGTTCGGGGACCGCAACCGTGTAGGCAAGAGACGTTGCCTGGAAGAGCAGGACGGCGAATCCCATGAGCGAGGGCAGTGCGATCCGCAGTCCCTGTGGAACGACGATGAAGCGCAGCCGGTCCCGTGTGCTCAGGCCCAGGGCATCGGCCCCTTCCACCTCTCCGGCGGGCACAGCCTGGATTCCCCCGCGAATCAGTTCTGCCGTGTAGGCGGCCGTGGTCCAGGTCAGGGCCAGGCAGGCAGAGACCAGCGAAGACAGGGTGATCTGCACGTTGGGCAGCCCGTAATACATCAGCTGGAGCAGGACCAGCGCCGGAGCGCCGCGTCCCACTTCGACGAAGAACACGGAGATCAGCCGGAAGGCCCGGTTGGGCGCGGTCACGCCGAAAGACAGCAGCAGCCCCAGCGGCAGGCCAAGGAGCAGGCTGGACACTGTCAGCACCAGGCTGGTCTGGAGACCGCCGAGCATGGTGGGCAGAAGAGCCGTCACATCAGGGAAGAGTCCGTTCACCGGGCCACCACCTTCCGCATCTTGGTGTCCAGGTGCCGGGACAGCACACCCAGCGGCAGGCTCAGGGCGATGTAGACGCCGGCAGCAATGAAGAAAATGAGGATGCCTTCCCCTGATTGGCGCGCGTACTGGTTGGACATGTACACGATTTCCGCCACTCCGATGGTGGACGCGATGGATGAGTCCTTGAGCAGGCCGATTCCGTAGGTGGTGTAGGACGGGATGGCTGTCCGCCAGGCCTGGGGGCCAACTACCCGGCGCCAGAGGGTGACGCGGGTGAAGCCAAGCGCGCTGGATGCCTCCCACTGCCCGCTGTGCACTGACGTGATCGCGCCGCGGAAAATCTCCGCAAGGTACGCAGCCGAGACGAGTCCCAGGCCGATGACTCCCGCTTGGAGGGCTGAAAGCCGCACCGCGCCAATTGAGACGCCGTAGTACAGGATGAAGAGCCAGACGACCGGCGGGATGCCGCGCAGCAGGTCGATGATTCCGCGGCACACGAGCCACAGCAGGCGGTTGCCGCTGCGCAGTCCCGCCAGCAGCGGCAAGGCCGCAACCGTACCCAGCGCCAGCGCAAGCACTGTCACGAGGATGGTCATTGGCAGGCCAATGAGGATGGCTTGAAGCATCTGCATACGATCAGCGCTCCAGGACGGCACGCAGGAAACGGCGTGTCCGTTCGTGCTGCGGATCGCTCATGACCTGGTGAGGCTCACCGGATTCGATGATGCCGCCGTCGGCCATGACCACCAGCTCATCGGCCACGTTCGCAGCGAATCCCATTTCGTGGGTCACCACGATCATGGTCATGCCCTCGGACGCCAGTTCCTTCATCACCTCAAGGACCTCGACGCCGACTTCCGGATCCAGCGCGGACGTCGGCTCGTCGAAAAGCATCACCCTGGGGCCGAGTGCCAGCGCCCGGGCGATCGCGATGCGCTGCTGCTGTCCGCCGGAGCACCTGGCCGGGTACTGGTCGGCCTTGTCTGCCAGGCCCATCCGGGTCAGCAGTTCCATGGACTTGGTATTGGCTTCGTCCCGGCTCCGGCCCAGCACGCGTTCCTGCGGCAGGCTGATATTGCGCAGTACGGACATGTGGGGGAACAGGTTGAAGTGCTGGAAGACCATGCCGGCGCTGCGCCGGAGTGCTGCCAGGTTCCTGGCTGAGACCTTGGCGCCGGCATTTATGAGGTGGCCGTCGATTTCGATTTCGCCGCTGTCCGGTTTCTCCAGCAGGTTCATGCAGCGCAGCACGGTGCTCTTGCCCGCACCGCTGGGACCGATCATGGCTGTAACGGAACCTTCGGGCACCTTCAGCGAGACATCGCGCAGGACTACGTGGTCCCCGTAGGCCTTGGCGAGGTTCCGGACCTGTACTACCAGGTTGGTCGAGACGGGAGCGATACGGGACATGGGGTATCCATCCTTTTACTTCGTGGTGCGGACCGGTTGGTCCAGGTCCGCAGCGGCCACTGCGCGGGCCACGGCAAGGTCTTCCCAGGGCATGCCGGTGCTTTTGAACACCACCGGCATGCCCTTCGGACGGGTTCTTTGGCCGGTCACCAGATCGGCGAGGGTGATCAAGTCAGGCGGGTCTGCCAGTGTTCCCAGGCGGATTGCCTGGATGACGTCTCCGGCCTCGCGGAGTGCCGAGTCCCGGGATTCGACAACGACGGCGCTGCGCCCCATCAGCGCCTCATCCAGTTCGCGGGCATCGGGTTCGTGGGATCCCACTGCTATGACAACCGTGTCCTGGCCGATGAGGTCCGACTCGAAGAGCGGATCACGGGATGCCGTGCAGCAGATCACTACGTCTGCCTTTTTGACGCTGCCGGCCTCTGCCGCCAGGGCGGTGATTCCCAGCTCCTTCTGCGCCCGGGCTGCGAGCGAGGCGGCCGCCGCAGGATTCCGTCCAACGACGGCCGCTTCCCGGATGCCAAAGACGTCGTGGAACGTCCGGATATGCTCCCAGGCCTGCACCCCGGTACCAAAGACCGTCAGTCTCAGCGGTCCGGTTCCCAGAAGCAGCCGCGCACCGAGCGCAGAAACCGCAGATGTCCTGAGATTTGTCAGCTCGATTCCGTCCAGCACCGCCTGGGGTGCGTTGTCCGGGCCTCCGAAAAGGACATAGAGGCCTTGGATCACTGGGGCATTCCGGGACGGATTATCCGGGCTGATGGTTAGCAGCTTGGTGCCTGCCGCACCGTCCCAGGCGGAGGGCATCTGCAGGAACTGCCCCGCCGGGAGGTCTACCCGTGTCCGCGGTGAGTCCTGTTCCGGATTGAGGCCGGCAGCCAGCGCGGCGTGCAGTGCGTCGACTGCCCCTGATGGGCTGAGGGTCATGCGCAGCCGGGGGCCGTCGATGAACCTGGGAGATGCGGTGTTCATGGAGTACTCCGGCGCGTTACTGGATCAGCCGGGGTTCGCCGGTTTCGGCGGCGGTTTCCGGAAGGCCGTTGGCGGTCAGTATTTCTGCAACTGTGCCGTCTTCCCTCATTTTTTCGATGCTGGCGTCGAGTGCCTCGGTGAGGCTTGAGTTTCCCTTTGTATGCGGGAAGCCGATCTGTGCCGCTTCCTTGGAGGCGATGACCCGGTCATCGGGATCAACTACTTCAACCGAGAAGTCCTTTGAGTCCGCGTACATCAGGGCTGCGGAACCGAATCCGTCGAGGCCAACCTGGATGCGTCCGGACTTCAGGTCTGCCTGCATTTCCACAGCGCTGGGATAGATGGTCAGTGCGTCGCCAAGTACTGCCTTCATGTCGGTAACCCAGAGGTAGCCGTCCACGGTGCCTACTTTGAGGGTTTCCATTTCCGGAATGGAGGTAACGCCGTCCGCGGAGATGGATGCCATGTCATCGGTGTAGACGGGGGCGGAAAGGTCCACGATCTCGGCGCGCTGGGCAGTGCGGTAGTAGCACCCGATTGCGACGTCGGCGCGGTTGCTCTGCACCGCGGGAATTGTTCCCGCGTAGGAGGTTTGTTCGAGTTTGATTTCCAGGCAGTTGTCTTCGGCGAACTGCGCGATCAGATCGGCGTCCGCTCCGGTGGCCTTGCCATTGGAAACAGAGGAAAAGGGCGGGAATTCAGGGGCGGCGACCGTGAGCACGCCCTCCTGGAGGGTTTCGACGTCGTGCTGCGGCACGCAGTCGTTTGCTACCGAGGAAGCGGTGGAGGTACTGCCGCAGGCGGTAAGCGCAAGAACTGCAAAGCCGGTGACGGCAAGGGCGAGAGTGCGTTTAGCCATGATTCTGTCCTTAGGGGAGTAGAGTGAGATATGACCTGTAATACACAACCGGTTGTCGATAACTCTCAGGGCAGGGTGCGACATATGTCAAGGTTTTTTGGTTTATGGCGCAGGCGGTTCCGGTTTGTGAACGCCGAATGTGCTTATCCTGAGTGCGAGTAGATAAGGAGCAAATCATCATGCTCGAAAGTGACACGGCCCCCGTGATTGGACTTCACGGGCGCACCCTCCACCGGGGCACCCTCAAGGACGAGGCGCTGGGGGTCGTGCGGTCGGCCCTGCTGTCCGGGGAGATGAAACCCGGGCGGATTTATTCGGCGAACTCACTCGCTGCGCAATTGGGTGTTTCCAACAGTCCGGTCCGCGAAGCCATGATGGATTTGGCGGGGAAAGGCCTGCTCGAAGTGGTGCGCAACAGGGGATTCCGGGTCGTCGAAATGACGGACGAGGATCGGCAGGAAGTTTATGACCTGCGCATGCTGGTAGAGGTTCCGGCAGTAGTCCAGGCAGCGCAGCGCGGGCTCTCCAATCAGGAACAGGTCCAGATCCGCGCCCTGCTGCAGGAGGTCCTGGATACCGCGAAGACCGGAAACATCCGCGAATACCTTGATGCCGACCAGGCGCTGCATATGGGCATCGTTGGTCTGCTGGGGAACCGGCGGCTGTACGGCATCGTGGAGAACCTGCGGGATCAAAGCCGGGTGCGTGGTTCCTACCACCTCTCTGAGCGCGGTGTCCTTGCCCAGAGCGCGGAGGAGCACCTGCCCATCGTCGATGCGCTGATCTCCGGCAACGCAGACGTGCTTCAGACCCTGATGGTGGAACACCTCTCCTACGCCCGCCCCTAGCCGGCGAGGGCCGCGGCCTCACTCATGGCGCCCAGCAGGCGCTCGACACTGGTGCGCTGAAGCATCGCCGGGCGGACGAGGGCGTTGATGGACCTGCTGGCGCCGGACGCCAGGGGAGAGACTGCGGTGGTGCCGGGATGCAGGGCCAGCATCGAAGCCGTGGCCACTGTTGTTCCCATGCCTGCTGCGGCCAGCGCAAGGGCCAGCGCTGTATCAGTGACGGTATGCACCGCTGCCGGGGTGATTCCGTCAGCGGCCAGTGCCAGCCTCGCTGCACGCCCAAACAGGGAATCTGCCGCGGGAAGAATCCATTCGGTGGCCTCGTCATACCGGAGGCTGCCCGTCCCGTTGTATCCGGGCGCCGATACTACTGCCAGTTCCTCCCGGATAAGCGGGCGGGAAATAACCTTTGCCGGATCCTCGCCCGGCAGGTTGCTGTAGCCAAGAGCAAGGGCTGCATCCACACTCCCGGACAGGACTGCGGGGAGGGCCTGGTCCGGAGCCACCTCCAGGAGTTCGACCCGCAGCTGGGGATCGGTGCGGGTGAGCTGCTGCAGTGCAGGGACAGCGCAGGCGATGGCTGCAGAACCGAATACTCCGAGCCGGACCACGGAGTCGATTCCTGAACCGAGGCCGTCCAGGGCCGCTGAAGCCTCAAGTTCCGCCGCCAGCATTCCCAGCACATGGCGGTGCAGGATTCGCCCGGCATCTGAGAGGACCAGCCGCCGGCCATCGCGGATAAAAAGTGCCTGCCCGGCTTCTTTTTGGAGGGCTGACATCTGCTGTGAAATGGCACCCACCGTATAGCCGAGCTGTTCAGCAGCGCCGCGCATGGAGCCGTTCTCGGCAACGGCCGCGAGCATCCTGAGCTGGCCGAGCGTCCAATTACGCATTCAGGCTCCAAGGTTTAGCTTTCCTAAAGACTATTGAACAGAAACTTTAGCTTGATCTTCTTCGCCCTGCCTCTAAAGTGTTATATATAACCCGTAACCAATAGGGCGAGCTTCAATCCTCTCACCGGCTCAACTTTGCGGTTTACGGTTCTCTCTCATCTTCCAGTGCTGTTGGATCGCTGCAACGGCATTTCCTTTCCCTCAAGGAGGTACGCCTTGGCGAACCAGGTGGTATCCCTCTCCCACGAACCAGCGCAGCCGGACCACGCCAGCGTGGTGATTATCGGCGGCGGCATCATGGGAGTCAGCATCGCCTATCATTTGGCGGCCGCCGGCGTGCGCGGCGTAGCGGTTATCGAGCGGGCAGAACTCGGCTCCGGTTCCTCGGCCAAACCGCTGGGCGGTGTGAGGGCGACCTTCTCCGATCCAGCGAACGTCGCACTGGGCAAACGCAGCCTGGATGCCTACAAGAGGTTCGGAGAGCGGTTTGGTGCGGACATTGGACTGCGCGAGGTCGGCTACCTGTTCCTGTGCCGCAGCCAGGCCGAGGTTCTGGACTGTGAGGCCAGCGTTGCGGTCCAGAACTCCTTCGGCACCAACAGCCGGATGATCTCCCCTGCCGAGGCCGCGCAGATCAACCCGTTCCTGAACCCCGAAGCGCTGGTCGCGGCGTCGTACTCTCCGCAGGACGGCTATGCCGAGCCAGCGCGGGCAGTAGCCGCCTACACGGCCGCAGCCAAGGCCGCCGGGGTGTCCTTCCATACCGGCACCGAGGTCCTGGCCGTGGAAACAGCAGGCGGGTCGATCCGTTCCGTCACCACAAACCGCGGGAAGATCCGCACTGAAGCTGTGATCTGCGCTGCCGGCGCCTGGTCACGCCACGTGGGTCAAATGGTGGGAGTGGAGCTGCCCGTTACCCCCGTCCGCCGGCAGATCGGCATGACCCGGCAGAAGCGGCAGCCGCATCCTGAGGTGCCGTTCACCCTGGACCTGTCCACCACCATGTACTTCCACAACTACCGCAACGGCATGCTCCTGGGCATTTCAAACCAGCAGGCGCCGGGATTCGGCCGGGACTTCAGCTTTGAGTGGCTGGGTGAATTCAACGCGGCAGCCCGCATCTGCGCTCCGTCGCTGGCCGAGCCCGACCTGGAGTTCGGCTGGGCAGGACTGTACGAGAACACTCCCGACCACAACGCGCTCATCGGGGCCTCAGACGAGGTCTCCGGATTCTTCTACGCGACGGGTTTTTCCGGCCACGGGTTCCTGCAGGGTCCCGCTGTCGGGGAACTCGTCCGGGACCTTTACCTGGGCCGGCCGGGCTTTATGGATGTTTCAACGTTCTCGGTTACGAGGTTCCACAACGAGAACGAAGCGCTGGTGCGCGAGGTCCACATCATTTGATTCCGGACCACGGCGGCCCGGATCGGCAAATCCCAGAAAGGATGAAGATGGGTTTTCAACAGCCTTGGCAGCTCAGGGCAGAGTTCGCCCGCAGGCTATCAACCATGTACGGAACCGAGGTCCCGGCCTACAACACACTGGTGGACGTCTCCACCGAGGTGAACCAGGCCTACCTGCTGGAGCACGGGACGGACGCAGAGCGCCTGGGCAGCATTGACCGGGTCACGGCGGAAAGGCACGGCGCCATCCGGGTGGGCTCCGAACGTGAGATGGCACAGGTGGCACGCATCTTTGCTGCGTTTGGCATGTACCCCGTGGGATTCTACGATCTGCGCGATGCCTCCACATCAGCGGTTCCCGTGGTCTCAACAGCCTTCCGGCCCATCACCCCTGATGAGCTGGCCCGCAATCCCTTCCGCGTCTTCACGTCCATGCTCGCAGTTGAAGACTCACGGTTCTTCGATGACCGGCTGCAGGCGGAACTCGCTGATTTCTTCGCCCGCCGGGAACTGTTTGGCAGCGAACTGCTCGATCTGGCTGACCAGGCGGCAGCGGACGGAGGACTCGGGGAACCCCAGGCCCAGCGGCTCCTGGAGCTGGCGACGGCGGCATTCGAGCTGTCCGCGGATCCGGTGGACCACGACTGGTACCGGCGCCTGGAGGCCATCTCTGCCGTTGCCTCGGACATTGGCGGTGTGGCGAGTACCCACATCAACCACCTCACCCCCCGGGTGCTGGACATCGACGCCCTCTACGCCGGTATGGAAGCCCTGGGCATCACCATGATCGATGAGATCCAGGGCCCGCCGCGCTGGGACGGCCCGGATGTGCTGCTCCGCCAGACGTCCTTCCGGGCGCTGGGCGAGGAGCGGCTCTTCCGTTACCCCGACGGCTCGGTCCGCCAGGGGGAACTGCGTGTCCGCTTCGGCGAGGTGGAAGCCCGCGGCATTGCCCTGACTCCTGCCGGCCGCGACCTGTACGACCGGATGGTCCTTGCCGTGGATGCCCGGCTCCAGGAGGACCCGGCCTTGGACCGCCAAAGTGCGGCCCGGGCCGTCTGGGAAGAAAACCTGCCCCGTTCGGAAGCGGAACTGGCCGCCCGGGGCCTGGCGTTCTTCACGTTTACGGCCAACCAGGAGGCAGCCGCCGGACTTCCCCACGAACCCCTGACCCTTCCCGAACTGATCCGTGCCGGTGCTGCCGTTCCGGAACCGATCGTCTACGAGGATTTCCTGCCGCGCTCAGCGGCCGGGATTTTCCAGTCCAACCTCACGGATGAGGGGTCGAAGAACGAGGCCGAGCAGGCGGCGGACTACGACATGGGCCGGATGTCGGAGATTATCGGACGTCCCGTGCATGATCCCTACGAGTTGTACCAGCAGCAGCAGGATGACTCCGTCAGGGCGCTCGCCGAGGCGCTCGGCGTCGACATCGTTCCGTCCGCCACCACCGCCACGGCCGCCGCCGGCAGCTGAAAGACCAAAACGATTCCACACACCCGTTTGGCGCCAGGCGCCAGCCGCACAGAACAGGAACACGCATGACTTCTACCACCCAGACCACAGAACTGGCCCGCCGGGTCCAGGATGCCCTCGCCGCCTGCGGTGTTGCCGACGACGCCTTCGGGGAAGACCGGGGAACCCGCTCACCGCTGACGGGCGAGGCCCTGGCTGGGCTGCGGAACACCACTGACGAGGAGGTGGATGCGGCAATTGCGGCAGCCCACGAGGCGTTCCTGTCCTGGCGCCAGGTACCCGCACCGGTTCGCGGCAATGTGGTCAAGCGGTGGGGGGAACTGCTGACCCTTCACAAGGATGACCTGGCGGCAATCGTCCAGGCTGAAGCGGGGAAGATCACCTCGGAAGCGCTTGGCGAAGTCCAGGAGATGATCGACATTTGCGACTTTGCCGTGGGCCAGTCCCGCATGCTCTACGGCAAGACGATGCCTTCCGAGCGGCCGGGCCACCGACTCATGGAGACCTGGCATCCGCTGGGCGTCGTCGGCGTGATTTCCGCCTTCAACTTCCCGGTGGCCGTGTACTCATGGAACACCGCGCTGGCACTGATCGCCGGTGACACCGTGGTGTGGAAGCCCTCGGGTACAACCATGCTGTCAGCCCTGGCTGCTGATGCGCTGCTTGCCCGCGCAGTTGCCGAAAGCGGTGCCCCCGCTGGCATCCACCAGTTGATCGTTACGGACCGCTCCGGCGCGCAGCGCCTCATTGAGGATGAGCGGGTTGCCCTGGTCTCCGCGACCGGCTCGGTGCGTATGGGCCGGGAGATTGCCCCGAAGGTAGCCGAGCGTTTCGGGCGCACCATTTTGGAACTGGGCGGAAACAACGGAGCGATTATCACCCCCAGCGCGGACCTGGACCTGGCGCTGCGGGGCATCGTGTTTGCCGCCGTCGGAACCGCAGGTCAGCGCTGCACTTCCATGCGCCGGCTGATCGTGCACGAATCGATCGTCGAGGATCTGACTGCCAAACTGGTGGCGGCCTATTCCAGCCTGAGCATTGGAATCCCACTCGATGAAAAGAACCTCGTGGGTCCGCTCATCAACGAAGGCAGCTTCCAGGCCATGCAGGATGCGCTCAGCCAGGCCCGGGCTGAGGGCGGCACCGTCCTTACCGGAGGAGAGCGGGTGCTGGCCGAGACCTACCCGGATGCCTACTACGTGCAGCCCGCGATTGTCCGGATGCCTCAGCAGAGCGCCGTGGTGCACGATGAAACGTTCGCCCCAATCCTCTACGTCATGACCTATTCCGACTTTGACGAGGCAATCGCCTTGCACAATGCGGTTCCCCAAGGTCTGTCCTCCGCGGTGTTCACCCAGGACCAGACGGAAGCCGAACGCTTCCTCTCTGCCTCCGGCTCGGACTGCGGAATCGCCAACGTGAACATCGGCACTTCGGGCGCCGAGATCGGCGGGGCATTCGGCGGCGAGAAGGAAACCGGCGGCGGCCGGGAATCCGGTTCGGATTCCTGGAAGGCCTACATGCGCCAGGCCACCAATACCGTCAACTACTCCGGTCAGCTTCCGCTGGCCCAGGGCGTTGAATTCCTCTAACCCCGGTCTCTGACCATCCAGCCAGTTACGTTGAAGGAGCAGGTCTCAAGTGGCAGATGTTTTCGAGTTGATGGACGAGTGGGGACCGGAAAAGGTGGTCGCGGTCAGCGACAGTAAGACCGGTATGAAAGGTGTCCTGGTCATCGACAACACTGCCCGCGGCATGGGCAAGGGCGGGACCCGGATGATGCCCACGGTCTCGGTGGGGGAAATCGCCCGCCTTGCACGGGTCATGACCTGGAAATGGGCCGGTGTGGACTTGTTCTACGGCGGGGCCAAGGCTGGAATCCAGGCGGATCCGCAGTCCCCGTACAAGGAGGAGATCCTGCGGGCCTTCGTCCGAAGGCTCAGTAACGAAGTGCCCGCAGAATACGTCTTCGGCCTGGACATGGGACTCACCGAGGACGACGCAGCCATCATCAATGATGAGCTGGGGGACCGCGGTGCCGCTGTGGGAACTCCTTATGAACTGGGTGGAATCCCGTATGACAAGCTCGGCGTCACTGGATACGGGGTGGCCGAGGTAGTGGACCAGGCAGCCGCTGCCATCGGGCTGGAGGGGCGGCGGGTAGCGTTGCAGGGGTTTGGCGCGGTGGGCCACGCCGCAGCCGGACGCCTGCACGCGCTGGGCTACACGGTGGTTTCAGTCTCTACCGCCGCCGGTGCCCTCCATGATCCGGCGGGGCTTGATGTTCCGTTGCTGCTGCAGCTGCGCGAGGACCGGGGCGATGCGCTGGTGGATTTCCTGCCGCACCTGAAAATCCAGTCCGGCACGGAGCTGCTCGTGGATGCTGACATTGCCGTACCGGCGGCGCTGCAGGACGTGATCACCACTCGGAACGCCGACGGGATCAAGGCGCGCCTGCTGGTGGAAGGGGCCAACCTGCCTACTTCCCCGGAGGCCCAGGCATTGCTGCATGCACGCGGAGTGACCGTCATTCCGGATTTCGTGGCCAACGCCGGCGGGGTGGTTAGCGCAGCGTTCGCCATGGACGCCAGATACTCTGCGTTCCGGCCGGAGACGGAGCAGATCTTCACGGCTGTTTCCGCGAAACTGCGGGCGAACACCAACCAGGTGCTGGAAGAATCCTTCCGCCGCGGCGGAACCAGCCACGAGGCAGCACGTGCGCTGGCTCAGGAACGGGTCCGCGTGGCCATGGAACTGCGTGGTAAGCCGCTGCGCACCAGCGGAATTCCAGCAGCACTTTCCACCGGGCGCTGAGATATGGCTTCCACGGCAACCCCACCGGATGTGGCCGCACTGCTGTCCGATCTGCGCCTGGCGCTCAAAGGAGAAGTTGACGACGGCGCGTCCCGCCGCGCCCAGTATTCTTCCGATGCCTCCAACTACCGGATCGCTCCTCTCGCCGTCATCCTGCCCCGGGACGAAGACGACGTCCGCGCTGCCGTGAATGCCGCTGGGCGCCACGGCGTACCCGTCACGGTCCGGGGCGGCGGAACCTCCTGTGCAGGCAACGCGGTGGGGCCGGGTCTTGTGCTGGATTTCAGCCGTTACATGAACAGGATCATCTCCATCGATCCAGAATCCCGCTCCGCAGTGGTGCAGCCGGGTGTGGTTCTCAGCGATCTCCAGACCGCGGCGGCTGCACACGGCCTGCGCTTTGGACCGGACCCGTCAACGGCCACCCGGTGCACCATCGGCGGGATGATCGGCAACAACGCGTGTGGTCCGCACGGTTTGGCCTACGGCCGGACGGCGGACAACGTCCTGGGCCTGCGACTGCTCACCGGGGACGGGCGGGTAGTTGAACTTGGTTCCGGCAAGGGAAGCTTCGACCAGGTCCCCGGGCTGGAACAGTTCATGCTCGCCAGGCTGGAGACCATCCGCACTGAATTCGGCAGGTTCAGCCGGCAGATTTCGGGATACAGCCTGGAACACCTCCTCCCGGAGAACGGCCGGAATCTCGCAGCGGCACTGACCGGCACGGAAGGAACCTGCGGAGTCATCCTCCAGGCACGGGTGCGGCTTGTCCCGCGGTCACCCGCGCCGGCCCTGGCAGTACTGGGGTACCCGGACATGGCGGCAGCCGCAGACGCAGTACCGGGTCTCCTCCCGCACGGGCCCCTGGCGCTGGAAGGGCTGGACAGCGTACTGGTGGAAAGCGTCCGCCGCTCAGGCAAAGACATGCCCGACCTTCCAGCAGGCCGCGGCTGGCTGATGGTGGAGGTTGGCGGCGCCACCGACGCCGAAGCCGTCGAGGCAGCCCAGGCGATGGTCCGCGACGGCGGTGCCCTGGACGCCGTCGTTCTCCCCTCCGGCCCCGAGGCACAGCGGCTCTGGCAGATCCGGGCCGACGGCGCCGGGCTGGCAGGACGGACAGCTGAAGGACTGCAGGCCTGGCCCGGCTGGGAAGATTCCGCAGTCCCCCCGGAACACCTGGGTGACTATCTGCGGGCGCTTACCTCTCTGATGGCCGAACACGGGTTATCCGGGCTGGCCTACGGTCACTTCGGTGACGGGTGCATCCACCTGCGCATCGATTTCCCCCTGGAAGCGGACGGCAAGGCAATGCGTGCCTTCTTGACGGCGGCAGCTGAGCTCGCCGCGTCCTTTGGCGGCTCCCTGTCCGGCGAACACGGAGACGGCCGGGCGCGCAGCGAGCTGCTGGGCGTTATGTACTCGCCGGAGGCCATCGCCGCGTTCGCCGCGTTCAAGGCACTCTTCGATCCAGGGAACATCCTGAACCCCGGTGTGGTTGTGGATCCGGATCCGCTCGATGCGCAGCTGCGGCGTCCGCAGGCTGTGGAACTCCGCGCGGGGGACGGGTTTGCGTTCCTGCATGACGGCGGGAGCATCACCGATGCCCTCCACCGGTGCGTGGGAGTAGGCAAATGCAGAGCAGACCTCCGGTCCGAGGGAGGATTCATGTGCCCTTCCTTCCAGGCGACCCGGGACGAGGCCGAGTCCACGCGCGGGAGGGCACGCGTGCTCCAGGAGATGCTCAACGGCGGGGTTGTCGAGATCGGGTGGGGTGCTCCCGAGGTCCACGAGGTGCTTGACCTCTGCCTGAGCTGCAAGGCCTGTGCCAACGACTGTCCCACCGGCATCGACATGGCCATGTACAAATCCGAAGCACTGCACCAGACCTACAAGGGCCGGCTGCGGCCCTGGACCCACTACACGTTTGGCCGGCTTCCTGCCTGGCTGCGGCTGGCAGGTCCGGTGGCACCCCTGGTGAACCTGGCCGGAAGAATCCCCGGCCTCGGAAGGCTGGCAATGAAGCTTGCCGGTGCTGATCCCCGGCGCGGACTGCCCAGTCTCCCGAACCGTCCGTTCCGTGCACTGCCGCAGGCGCGCCGGCCGGTGCCTGCAGCCACCCGGAGCTCCCGGCACCCGGTGCTGCTCTGGGTGGATTCATTCTCCGATGCCCTGAGTCCGGAGGTTGCCCAGGCAGCAGTAAAGATCCTCACCGCAGCCGGATGCGAGGTGCGGATTGCCGGTCCGGGTGCCTGCTGCGGACTGACGCTCATCACTACGGGGCAGCTTGCGGCGGCCAGGGCGAAGCTTTCCAAAACCCTGGATGTACTGCACCCGCACGTTCAGGCCGGACGGACAATCGTGGGGCTGGAACCGTCCTGCACCGCCGTACTGCGATCAGACATCCTTGAGCTGCTGCCTGAGGACCCGCGCGCTTTGGCTCTCTCACGGGCCACCAAAACCGTAGCTGAACTGCTTGAGTCCATCGGCTGGACGCCGCCGGCGGTCCAGGAACCGCTGCTGGTCCAGCCCCACTGCCACCACCATGCCGTCATGGGATACGGAGCTGACCTCGCCCTGCTGGAAAAGGCCGGGTGCGACGTCGAGGTCTCCTCCGGCTGCTGTGGCCTGGCCGGAAACTTCGGGATGGAAAAGGGACACTACGAGATTTCCGAGAAGATCGCCCGCGACGGCATCCTCCGCAAGGCCGCGGCCAGTCCGCAGCGTGCCGTCCTGGCTGACGGCTTCAGCTGCCGCACACAGGTTGCCGATCTGGCGCAGCTCCCTGCCCGGCACCTGGTGCAGGTGCTCGCCGACGCGCTGGAGGAAGAAGGCGGTTCCCGGGAGCCCAGCGGCTTCGCAGCACTGACACAGCACAAGGACCAGACCTAGACTGCTGAAAGGCCAACACCGCAACGAGCAGGGGCTGATGCCATGGACGCTTCACCGGTCATCACCATCCTTCCCGAACCGCCCACCCACCTGGGTGACGCCGTGCGCGACGGCGGCGGCGTCACCGCGCCGCTGTCGGAGGCGACCTCGGGGCTGGTGGTCCTGGCGGGGGAGCCGCTGGAGCACCTGGAGACGGTCCTGAGGAAGCACCCCGGGATCCGCTGGATCCAGGTCTACCTGGCCGGCGCGGATCAATGGGTTCCGTTGATGCGCCAGTATCCGCAGATCCGCTGGAGCAGCGCCAAGGGGGCCTACAGCCAGCCGGTGGGGGAGTACGGGCTGACCCTGACGCTGGCCATGCTCCGTGCAGTGCCCACCTTCGCCAGGGCGAAGGCGTGGGGCCCGCCGCAGGGCACGTCCCTGCACGGCAAACGGGTGGTCATAGTGGGCGCCGGCGGAGTCGGCCGGGAGATCCTGCGCCTGGTCAGCGTCTTCACCCCGCACATCACTGTGGTGCGCAGCCAGAACGAGCCGGTGCCCGGCGCGGAGCGCACGGTCACCGACGAAGGGCTCGACGACGCCCTGGGCGGCACCGACGTCGTGATCCTTGCCGCGGCGATGACCGCCACCACCGCGCACCTGATCGATGCGCGGCGCCTGGCGCAGCTGCCGCCGCACGCCGTGCTGGTGAACATTGCCCGCGGCCCGCTGGTAGATACGGAGGCACTGACGGCAGCGCTCGCGGAGGGCCGCCTGGCCGGAGCGGCGCTGGACGTCACCGACCCCCAGCCGTTGCCGGACGGACACCCGCTCTGGTCTGAGCCGCACGCCCTGATTACTCCGCACACCGCCGAAACTGAGGCAATGATCCGCCCGCTCCTGGCCAACCGGGTCCGCGAGAACGTCCGCCGTTTCCGCAACGGCGATCCGCCCGAAGGCCTCGTGGACCCGGCTAAGGGCTACTAGCGCTCCACGAACGCCAGGACCCGGGCCGGGCTGGCGGTGCCGCCCACGATCTTCAGCGGAGAAACCACCACCATGGCACCGGTGGCCGGGAGCTTGGCCAGGTTCTGCAGCAGCGTCACGCCGTACTTGTTGTTGCCCAGCAGGTAGTAGTGCGCGGGGAAGGGCGGATCGAACGCCCCCGCGTTGCCGGCGTCGATCCCCACCGTCTCGACGCCCAGGCCGGCGATCGGCGTCTCTTCGGCCAGCCACTTCGCGCATGCCGCGGAGATGCCGGGAGTGTGGGAACCGGTGTCGTCGAAGTTCAGGAAGGCATCGGCGTCGTCAATGAACTTGTCCCAGCCGGTGCGCAGCAGCAGCCACGCGCCCTCGGGCAGGGCACCGTGCTCGGCTTCCCAGGCGCGGATGTGTTCCGGCTCCACCAGGAAGTCCGGATCCGTTGACGCCTCGGCGCTGAAGTCCATCACGACGGCAGGACCCACCAGCCGGCGGACCGGGATCTGGGAGACGTCGTCGCCGTCGCGTCCGGTGATCCAGTGCGACGGCGCGTCCACGTGCGTGCCGATGTGCTCGCCGGTGTGGATGTTGTTGTGTTTCCAGAACGGACCCGGCTCGTCGAAGGCCGAGACCTGCTCCAGGCTGAAGTCGATCAGGTTCACGAACGGGTCGGGCAGCTTCAGCGTGGGAATGCCGGCGGAGAGCGGTGCGGTGAGGTCCACGACCTCCAGGGCGCCGCCGTCGAGGGCTCCGATCAGGTTCTGGATCACCCCGGGTTCAGTGCTGGGAAGAGACATGTTCGTTTCCTGTCCACAGTTGAAAAACGTTTGCCTGAGAATACCGGGGAAGCCGATTACGCGGCTCACGTGGGTCGCTACATGACGCGGGGCCGTTTGGGGCGGGGCAGCCGCACAGTCCTAGGATTCTGAATAGACCGCACCCGAGCAACAACAGGAGTCACCAGATGAACCAGATGAACATTGCCGGGCTCGTCGGCCGCACCCTGGCGCAGCTCGGCGCCGCCCACGCCTTCGGTGTGGTGGGCAGCGGAAACTTTCATCTGACCAACGCGCTGCGGGAGAACGGTGTGCCGTTTACGGCCGCACGGCATGAAGGCGGCGCCTCGACCATGGCCGACGCCTACTCCCGCATGTCAGGCCTGGTCTCGATCCTGACCACCCACCAGGGCTGTGGCTTGACCAACGCCGCCACCGGGATCGGTGAAGCCGCCAAGTCCCGGACCCCTCTGATTGTCCTGACCGCCGACGCCGTTGGATCGGCCGTGCGGTCTAACTTCCGGATCGACCAGGACGGCCTGGCCCGCAGTCTGGGCGCCGTCCCTGAACGGGTGCACTCAGCGCAAAGCGCCGTGGCTGACACCGTCCGGGCATTCCGGACCGCCCAGAACGAGCGCCGGACTGTGGTCCTCAGTGTTCCCCTCGACATCCAGGCGCAGCCGGTTCCCGAGACCACTCCCGATCGGGTGCCCCCGGTGGCACCCACCGGATTCGTCCGTCCAGCCCCCGGCCTGGTGCGAGGGCTGGCCGACCTGCTCTCCACGGTGAAGCGCCCGGTGTTCGTCGCCGGCCGCGGAGCCAGGGACGCCGGCGAAGAGCTCAAGGCACTGGCCGCGCAGTCCGGAGCGCTGCTGGCCACCTCCGCGGTGGCGAACGGCCTGTTCGAAGGGGAGGAGTTCAACCTAGGCATCTCCGGCGGCTTCTCCACCCCGGAGACCGCAGCGCTGATCCGCGAAGCAGACCTGATCATCGGCTGGGGCTGCACCCTGAACATGTGGACCATGCGCCATGGCTCATTGATCAGCAAGGACGCAGTGGTGGTCCAGGTGGATTTGGAAGACTCAGCGCTCGGCGCCAACCGGGAGATTCATCTCGGCGTGATCGGCGACTGCGCGGCAACGGCTGCCGACGTGCTCGCCGAGCTGAAGGCCACGGTTCCTGAGCCTGCAGTGAAGTACCGGACGCCCGAAACTGCTGCCCGCATCGCTGCCGGCGCACGCTGGCAGGACGTACCGGTGGAAGATCTCTCCACACCGGACCGGATCGATCCGCGGGTGCTCAGCCTGGAACTGGATGCGCTGCTGCCCGCCGAACGGCTGGTTTCCGTGGATTCGGGCAACTTCATGGGCTACCCCTCCACCCATCTTTCCGTCCCGGACGAGTACGGTTTCTGCTTCACCCAGGCGTTCCAGTCAATCGGCCTGGGCCTGGGCACCGCCATCGGCGCGGCGCTGGCCCGCCGGGACCGGCTGCCCGTCCTGGGTACCGGGGACGGCGGATTCCTGATGGGAATCTCCGAACTCGAGACGGCAGTGCGCCTGGGACTTCCGCTGGTGGTGATCGTCTACAACGATGCCGCCTACGGCGCGGAGGTCCATCACTTTGGCGCCGGGTCGGAGAACGACGGCGCGGAGAACGACGGCGGCGGGACGGACATTGAAACCGTCACCTTCCCGGACACGGACATTGCCGCAATTGCCCGCGGCTACGGTGCGGACGGAATAACCGTCCGCACCGTAGCCGACCTGGCCGCCGTGACCGGCTGGCTGGACGGCCCGCGCACCGCACCGCTGATCATCGATGCCAAGATTGCTTCCGACGGCGGGGCCTGGTGGCTGGCTGAGGCGTTCAAGGGGCACTAGCCCCCGAAAGCATCAGCGGGCGGCGAGCGCTACCGCCTGGACAACATCCGGCACCTCGGAGCGCACGGCTGCGGCGGTGGGCTCGTCTTCGATGGCTGCGGCTGCGTCCTGGGCCTCGCAGCGGTCGCGGTACGCCCGCACCTCGGCGTCGCGGCGTACCTGGTCCCAGCCCAGCGCTTCAGCGGCCAGATCGGCGATTTCCTCGACTGCGGCAAGGCCATGGTTCGGAGCCTCCCAGGTGAGACGGGTCCGCACGTCGAACAGATCCTCCAAGTGCAGGGCACCCTCGTGGGTGCAGCCGTGCACGATTTCCGCACGCAGGTAGGCCGGGGCGCCCTGCAGCGGGGCAGCCAGGCCGGGCTGTTCGTCCACGAGTTCGGTGATCTCCGTGATGGCGGAGCCGTAGCGGTCCAGCATCCGGATGACCTGCCGCTCCGTCCAGCCGTACTTCGCGCCCAGCGCGGCGGCCTGACGGGTCAGCGGCAGGTAACCGTCGGCGCCCAGCAGCGGGGTCTTGGCGGTGACTGAAGGCAGCTCCTTGGCGCGTGCGCCCAGGGCCAGGTCCACGGCGTCCTCGGCCATGACCCGGTAGGTGGTGAGCTTGCCGCCGGCGATCGCGACCAGGCCCGGCAGGATCTCGGTGACGGTGTGCTCGCGGGAGATCTTTGTGGACTGCTCGTCGCCCTTGGTACCGGGCTGCAGCAGCGGGCGCAGGCCGGCGTAGGTGCCGATCACGTCGTCGCGGGTCAGCGGCTTGTCCAGCACCACGTTGGCGTGCTCGATGACGTAGTCGATGTCCGCACTCGTGGCCACCGGCGTCGAGAGTTCCTGGTGGTACGGAGTGTCAGTGGTGCCGATGATCCAGTAGCGCTCCCACGGAATCACGAACAGCACGGACTTCTCGGTCTGCAGGATCAGGCCGGACTCGCCGGCGATCCGCTCGCGCGGCACGATGATGTGGATTCCCTTGGAAGCCAGAACCTTCAGCCCGCCGTCGGCGCCGGCCAGGTCCTGGG
The DNA here is from genome assembly GCF_053619115.1 of Arthrobacter sp. NPDC055585. Taxonomy (NCBI): domain Bacteria; kingdom Bacillati; phylum Actinomycetota; class Actinomycetes; order Micrococcales; family Micrococcaceae; genus Arthrobacter; species Arthrobacter sp. NPDC055585. The sequence goes on along the minus strand of NZ_JBSHIT010000001.1, from coordinate 674,524 downwards.
TCTTCTCGGTCCAGACGCCGGTGGCAGTGATCACGGCCTTGGCACGGACGGTGCGCTCGCGGCCGGTCTCCAGATCGCGGATCACAGCACCGGACACCCGGCCGGAGGCATCCTGCGGGAAGGACACAGCCTTGGCACGGGTCACGGCCTTGGCGCCCAGACGGGCAGCGGTGCGCACCAGGGTCAGGACCAGGCGAGCGTCGTCGACCTTCCCGTCCCAGTACTTGATGGCCCCGACCATGGAGCCGTCCTTGATGTCCGGGAAGGCTTCCTTGACACCCTTCATACCGAGATGGCGCTGGATGGGCATGGTGGCGTTTTTGGCGCCGAGGTGCGCCATGGTGTCGTAGAGGCCGATGCCGGCGGCAACGTAGGGGCGCTCCCAGCCGCGGTGGGTGATGGGGTAGAGGAAGGGCACGGGCTTGACCAGGTGGGGAGCCAGCGAATCGAGCAGCAGCTCGCGCTCGCGCAGGGCCTCGGCCACCAGCTTGAAGTCCAGCTGCTGCAGGTAGCGCAGGCCGCCGTGGACCAGCTTGGAAGACCACTGTGAGGTGCCGCCGGCCCAGTCCTGGGCTTCGACGATGGCGGTGCGCAGGCCGCGGGAGACGGCATCCAGGGCGATGCCGGCGCCGGTTACCCCGCCTCCGATGACAAGGACGTCGAGTTCGGGACCATCGGCGAGCTCGTCCAGGACGGCGTCGCGGTTCGCGGGGGAGGGCAGGCGAGGTGACATGTGGCGGCCTTTCGCTTTCGGGCCGGGCCGATGGGCCCGGAGTCTTCGTCGAACATTAGGTCCCCTCTGGGAGTACGATCAAAGTAGATGCACGGACGTGCACCGTCGAAGGAGATGCCATGCACGAAGATGCCGATCTGTACCGGGCGGCAGAGCTCTACTACGTACAGGGCGCAACAATGGAGGCGGTCGCGGAACGGTTCAACGTCTCCCGCTCCACCGTCTCGCGGATGCTGCAGGCTGCGCGGGACCGGGGCATTGTCCGGATCACGCTCTCGGCTCCGGTGGACACGCGCAGCGAGCTGGTGCGGACCCTGCAGAAATCCTTCGGCGTGACTGCCTACCTGGCCGCCGTACCGGCCACGGCGTCCAACGCCAAACGGCTTGATGCCGCCGCCCGGCACGCCGCGGTGCTGATCCATGACTGGTTCGCCGACGGGATGACCATGGCGGTGGCCTGGGGCACCACGACGTCGGCCGTCGCGGCTGCGCTCCAGCCGAAGCTGACCAGGGACGCGGTCGTGGTGCAGATGAACGGCGCGGTGAGTGCCAGGTCGGCACAGCTGAACGCGTCCCCCGGACTGCTGCCCCGGATGGCGGCCACTTTCGACGCCGCGCTGATCCAGTTTCCGGCGCCTGCCTTCTTCGACGATGAGCGGACTCGGGAACTGATGTGGCAGGAATCCACGGTGCGGCGCGTCTTGGCGGTACGTGCCGAGGCGGATCTGGCGGTGTTCAGCGTGGGTGCATTCGAGGGCCCGTCACCCTCAGAGGTGTACAGCGGCGGCTATCTCACTGAGGACGCGTTCCGTGAGTTCGCGGCGCACCGGGTGGTTGGCGACGTGTGCACGGTGTTCCTGCGCGAGGACGGCAGCTACGCGGACATCGGACTGAACCGGCGCGCCTCCGGGCCCACCCCGCAGGAGCTGAAGCGGATTCCCCGCCGGCTCTGCGTCGTTTCGGGGGACCACAAGGTGCCGGGTCTGATTGCGGCCCTGCGGGCCGGTGTGATCACGGACCTGGTGCTCGACGACGGCACGGCCCGCACACTGATGCGGCACCTGTCCCGGCTCACCCCGGCCGGATCCTGACCACTGCGGCTACATGCCTGGTGTGTCCCGGGCCGGACGCTCCGGCGTTTCGCTCCAGCCAAGGTTTCCTGCCATGCGCTTCAGCACGGAGACCAGGGCGGTGTATTCCTCTTCGGATACCTCTTCCGTGAGCTGCTCACGGATCCGTTCGACGGCGCCGCGGAGATTCTCCAGGCTGCGCGAACCAAGGTCGGTCAGGGAGTATTCGCCCTCGCGCACTGCCACCCAGCCGCTGTCCACCAGCTCGTCAATCAGCTCGGCGGAGGAGCCGGTTTCCACCGGAGGGAAAAAGGGCCGTAGCTGGTCGGAGAGCTCCGGGCCGGTGGCCGGTCCGTTGGTCAGTAGGTTCATCATCTGCCACTGCCGTCGGGTCAGACCGTGTTCCTCGAAGCTGGCGCCGAACTGCTCGTCGACCAGCTGATCCACAAGTTTGAGCCAGAATCCTATGGGACGTTCCTCGGTAGCCATCCACCCACTGTACAAACCGAGGCCGGTGCTGGGAATGCCCCCTAGATCCGCGCCTGCATTCCGCAGGAAGGGCAGGGAGCAGAGCGGGCCAGTTCAACGCAGACCACACACACCGGCAGGTGGGAGTTGTCGCTGCGCAGCGGCCGGTTCGGCATCACCTTTCCGCAGTACGGCTTGGGCCGCCGGGCGTGCTGCATGGCCCGCCGCTTGCAGGGCGTGCAGAAGACGTGCACCAGTTCATCGCTGTCCGCCGGAGGTGCTTCGACGGGGCGGACGGCTTCCTTGAGGCTCATGGTTCCACGCTACCGAGTTCTACAGAGTGTAGAATTTGGCGCACTACCTCAGCTGGCGCAGAACGGTGCCGATCCCGGGCAGAATGCCGTGCCCGATTTCACGCGGCAGTGTGGCGCCGGACGTGCCCCGGGCCTACTGCAGCAGCTCGCGGATGTCCTCGGCGGTGAGCGCGGAACTGAACACTGCGTCGTCGTCCATCACGGAGGAGAAGAGCGCAGCCTTCTGTTCCTTGAGCGCCATGACCTTTTCCTCGATGGTTCCGCGGGCTACCATCCGGTACACCATGACGGAGCGTTTCTGTCCGATCCGGTGCGTGCGGTCCACTGCCTGGGCTTCCGTCGCCGGGTTCCACCAGGGGTCCAGCAGGAACACGTAGTCAGCCTCGGTCAGGTTCAGGCCGAAGCCGCCGGCTTTCAGGCTGATCAGGAACACCGGCGCCTGTCCATCCTTGAACGCGGCAATGACTTCTGCCCGGTTGCGGGTGGAACCGTCCAGATAGGTGTAGGCGATTCCGGCCTCCTCAAGCCGCTGCGCCGCCAGCTTCAGGAAGGAGGTGAACTGGCTGAAGACCAGCGCCCGGTGCCCTTCTGCCGTCACGTCCTCCAGCTGCTCCAGCAGGGCATCGAGCTTGGCAGACGGAACGCCGGTGGTCTCCGGATCAACCAGGGACGCGTCCAGGCTGAGCATGCGCAGCAGGGTCAGTGACCGGAACACGATCATCCGGTTGCGGTCCATGTCTTCAATCAGGCCCATCAGCTTCTGCCGTTCGCGCTGCAGATGGGTTTCGTAGATCTTGCGGTGCTTGGGGGTGAGGTCCACTTCCAGCACCTGCTCCTGCTTGGCCGGCAGGTCCGAAGCCACGGCTTCCTTGGTGCGGCGCAGCATCAGCGGCTTGATCCGGCGGCGCAGTTTGCCCAGCTGCGCCATGTCCTGGGACTTCTCGATCCGCCGCTGGTACTCCTCAGCGAACCTCCGCGCGGAGGGGAACAAGCCCGGCGCCACGATCGCGAACATGGACCAGAGTTCCATCAGGTTGTTTTCCATGGGGGTGCCGGTGATGGCAAGTTTGAATGGTGCCGGCAGGTCCCGGGCGCACTGGTTGGCGCGGGTGGTGCGGTTCTTCACGAACTGCGCTTCGTCCAGGATCAGTCCGTCCCAGTTCTGGGCCCGGTAGGCAGCGAAGTCCAGGCGGAACACCGCGTAGGAGGTGACCACGATGTCCGCTCCGGCGATCAGGTCGCCGAGCTTGCGGCGGGACTTGGCACTGGTATCGGGAATGGAGACGGTGCGCAGCCCCGGAGTGAAGCGCGCGGACTCGGAGATCCAGTTGGGAACCACCGACGTCGGCGCCACCACCAGGAACGGACGGCCGGGTGTTCCGCCGTCGGCCTGAACTTCGCGGGCGCGGGCGATCAAAGCAAGGGTCTGCAGGGTCTTGCCCAGGCCCATGTCGTCGGCCAGGACACCGCCAAGTCCGTGTTCCCAGAGGAACGCCAGCCAGTTATATCCCTGCACCTGATACGGACGGAGTTCTGCCTGCAGTCCGGCCGGCAGCGGGGTCGGCTCCACGGATTCAAGTTCCAGCAGCCCGCTGACGGCGCTGCGCCAGGCCGCTGCCTGTTCGGTTTCCTCGGCCAGTTCTTCCAAATCGGCCCAGAGCCCGGCCTGGTACCGGCTGATCCCCAGCTCTCCCGTGTCCCATTCCTGCAGGGCCTGGGCTTCCTCGATGAGGGCATGAAGCCGCTCAAACTCAGGCCGGTCCAGCGATAGATAGGTGTTGTCCACCAGCTTGATCTTGGTTTTGCCCTTGGCGATCGCCTTGAAGACGTCGGCGAACGCCACCTGCCGGCCTTCCACCGTGATCATCACCGCGAGGTCGAACCAGTCCCGGCGTTCCGTTTCAACGGTGGTGATCTTCAGCTGGGGTGCGGACGTCAGCTCGCGGTAGTCCGGCCGCTCACCGAGGATGTCCACCCGGATGCCGTCTGCCTTCTGCAGTTTGGGCAGGGTGTATTCGCTGAACTCGGCGGTCTCGATCTCATGCAGGACGGTGTTGTGCGGGGCCCTGCCCAGCACCTGCCGGGCAGTGTCCAGCAGCTCTGTCTCAGCGCCGACGTCGCGCGCAGCAGGATCTGCGGGGGAGGGCCTGCTGTCCAGCGGCATGCGGGTTGAAGAAGAGCCCTGCCGGTACTCGAACTCCCATTCCAGCGCCAGCTCATCCTCCGGCTGGAACCCGGCCGTGAGCACCAGGATGGGCGGTTCAACTTCGGGGAACTGCACGGATTCGTCACTGCTGGTGACCGGAATGACCTGGCGGAGCTTCGGATAGAACTTTTCCAGGAAGAGGGCCGTGTCTGATTCGGGGATGGTGACCGGGGCGTTGCCGGCAAGCAGGGTGCGGTCCTGTTCGGTCAGGGTGCGAGGGCTGGGCGCCAGCAGGATCAGGCCGCCGGCTGACTGCACGTACAGTCCGTGGCTGCCGATGATCCCGGCAGTATCCAGCGGGTAGGGCTGTCCGTCGATTTCCAGGCTGGGCAGCAGCTGCAGCGGCGCTGCCTGCTCGGTCTGGGCGGCACGCACGTCCAGTGCCAGGACCGCTTCGGTGCCCACGTGCACGCTGATGTCCTTTTTGGTTCCGACGAACTCAATGCCCAGCCGCCGGGCTTCCGCCAGCAGCTGCCACAGCAGGGGATTGGCAAAGTCATCCAGATAAAGCCAGGAGTCGTTCTGGCCAAAGTAGCTCACGCCGTTGGAACGGTGCAGGGCCGGGAACTGCGAGAACCAGCGGTGCTGCTCCGGATCCAGCTTCAGGCCGTAGGTCTGGTAGGCAAGATTGGTCCAGGCCAGGTTGTTCTTCACCCAGGCGCCGCGGGCGTTGCGGACCACGGGACGGACACCCAGCCGCCACGCCGGTGCCCGGACGCTCCGCCGGGAGGCAGGCGGCCCCCATACGCCGGACGCTCCGCCGTCGCGCCGGCGCAGTTCAAACTGCAGCCCGAGCGGCGTTACCTGAGCCGGTTCGGCGCCCGCGGTGCCGTCCAGCAGTCCCTGCAGTGATGCCTGCCAGGCCGGAACGGCAGGCTGCGAGGAGGCCGGGCGCAGTTCCTGCCGGCTGATCAGGTGCTCGGTGTTGCTGTGCAGCGCCACGGCGGCAACGTGCTTGCAGTCGTAGCCCACCGGGCAGCTGCAGTGGTTGTCCACCAGCCGGTAGTCGCCCTGCCGCTTGGCTTCCAGGACCAGCATGGTGTTGTACGGCGTGCTCGAATGCCCGCGGACGCGGGCGCGCAGCACACCGCCTGCGGCGTCCCAATCCAGGGACTCCACGGCCCCGCCCTTTGCGTAGCCCTGTCCCCGCTGGAAGGCGGAACCACCGACCACCCGGATGATGTCGGTGACATCTATCAAGGGCATGGTTGCAGGCATGGTTTTATCGTCTCACGCACCCCCGACACTCCCCACGCGCGGACGTTGCTGCAGGTCACAGCGGAGGAGCCGGCGCCGTTTGGCCTTTTGCTCCGCCCACTTGGTAACATCACCTGTAACGCAGATCACAATGGCGTGATCTGCGTGCACCTATTCTCCGGACCGCCGGTTACTGTACCGCACAAGCGGAGCGGACAAAACCGTACACCGCAGCCGTGAACTCCGCCGGCGGTTCCAGCCGCAGCTGCCCGTTGCGCGTGCCGGCGGTTCCCACCTCCAGCGGAAACCTCGTTCCGGCCTTGTCTTCAGCCAGTCCATGCGCGTCGCAGCGTGCCGGAACTGCCTGCAGCTCCAGCACGGACGGTTCGTCAGCGGCATCCACCTTGATCTCCCGCGGCCACGGGTGGTCCGGCGCCTCGCTGAGCAGCGTCGTCGTGCCGATCCGCACATTGACCATGCCGGAACCGCCGCTCGGGGTCACCAGGACGCGGACGGCGGCGCTGCGGCCGTCAGCTGCGACCTCCAGTTCCGGTGCCAGGGAAAAGGAGGCGACGGCGTCAACCTCCTGCTGCAGGCAGTCCCGCCCGTGCGCCTCGGCCACCGTCCGGTACGGATCAGCGGCGGGGACCACGAGTTCACCCGCCGCACCAAGTTCCAGGCGCACGGCGGCGTCAAAGGCGGGGCCGTGATTCCCGCAGGCCGCCTCCGGCAGCTCCACCGGCAGTGCCACCCTGCCGCCTGGCCGCAGGGTGGTGGCGTCGCCGTCGGCGGGCGTCCACAATGCGGGGCCGGTGTAGGGCGGGCTCTCCAGCTGGGCTGCGCTAATCACCAAGTCCTCCGCGGTGTGGTTCTCCACCAGGACATTGAGGCTGCGCTCCCCGAAGCTCAGTCTGCTCGCCGCGAGGCTCGCGCTGGCAGCGGGCGGGTCTGCCGGTGCAGCGGCAGTTTCCGCCGGCAGCAGCTTCGGTACCGTCTGCACCAGGACACCCAGGGCGACTGTGAAGATCACGGCCGCGAAGATCCTGCTCACCAAGGCTTCATTCAGTCGGTGGGCCAGCCGTGCGGCAGCAAGGGAAGCGACCATCGCCATCGCGGCGAAGCTCAGCGCCAGGGTCCAGTCGATGGAAAGGCCGTCCAGATGCGCCGCGAATCCCGACGCTGAATTGATGGCAATGATCACCAGCGAGGTGCCAATGGCCCGCGGCATCGAAACACCCAGCAGCAGTGTCAACGCCGGGATGATCAGGAAGCCGCCGCCGACGCCGAGCAGTCCGGTGAGGAACCCGACCACCAGCCCCACCGGAATGCCGCGCAGCGACAGTCCGCCCCAGCCGCCCTGTTCCGCGGACCGCGCTGACGGTGCTGAGTTCCGGGTGCTGGCCAGCATCCGGATGCCCGCCACGATCATGATCAGGGCAAAGCACAGCATCAGCCAGTCTGGATCCAGGAGTTCCCCCACGGCAGCACCGGCCCAAGACGCTGGAATTCCCGGCACGGCGATCATCAGCACCAGAGCCCAGCTCACGTCCCGGCGCAGCCGAGGTACTACGCCTGCCAGTGATGCCAGCCCGACGACGATCAGGGATGTGGGCACAGCCTCGGCCGGCTCCAGTCCCACCACATAGACCAGTGCGGGCACGGCGATAATCGCGCCGCCGGCTCCCACCAGCCCCACGACGGCGCCCACCGCCAACCCCACCGCGAGGCCGAGCAGCACCGTCTCCATGGGGCAACATTCGCAGATTGGGAACCGGGGGAGAAGGGGGAGTGGTCGAAAGATACCCCCGGGGGTGTTTTGCATACCCCCATGGGTATATGCGATCGTGGAGGTTCCCCCGTTTTCCTCGAAAGGATCCCCATGACTGCGAACACCTCTGCGGCCGTAACCTCTGTTGATGCCCAGACCCTCCGGACCTGGATGAAGGACCCGGAAGACCTGATCATCATTGACGTCCGCTTCGCCGCCGAGTTCGAAGCCATGCATATCCGCGGTTCCTACAATGTGCCGCTGCCGCTGCTCTCCGAGCACACCGATGAACTGGCCGAGCGCCTGGGCAAGCGTGTGGTGCTCGTGTGCCAGTCCGGCACGCGTGCCGAGCAGGCCCGCACCCGCCTGGGCGGTGCCGGCCTCGATTCGGCCCACGTCCTCACCGGCGGTGTTCCCGCCTTCGCAGCTGCGGGCGGCGACGTCGTACGCGGCCAGAAGCGCTGGGACCTGGAACGCCAGGTGCGCATGGTGGCAGGCTCCGCCGTCGTCCTGGGCCTGGCCGGCGGACGTTTTGTCTCCCCGAAGCTGCGGATGCTCGCCGGCGGCATCGGTGCCGGCCTGACTTTCTCTGCAGCCACTAACTCCTGCGCCATGGGCGCGGCTCTGGCCAAGATGCCGTGGAACAAGACCGCTTCCGAGCCCACCCGTGAGTCCGCGATCCAGACGCTGCCCAAGCAGGGCGGACCCGCAGCCTCATGACATCCACCCTGGTTCTGGTGCTCAGCCTCTCCCTGCTGATCGGGCTTTCGCTTGGCCTGCTGGGCGGCGGCGGTTCGATCCTGACGGTGCCGATCCTGGTCTACGTGGCCGGGTTCGGCGCCAAGGAAGCCATCGCGTCCTCGCTGTTCGTGGTGGGCGTGACCTCCGCCGTCAGCGTGATCGGGCATGCCCGTAACGGCCGCGTGCGCTGGAAGACCGGCCTGATCTTCGGTGCCGCCGGCATGGCCGGCGCGTTTGGCGGCGGCCTGCTCGGCAGCCGCATTCCCTCAGTGATTCTGATGATCGCGTTTGCCCTCATGATGATCGCGACGTCGATCGCCATGCTCCGCGGCCGGAAAAAGGTCGATCCGGACAAGGCGTACTCCGACCTGCCGATCCTGCGCATCCTTGCTGACGGCGCCGTGGTGGGCCTGGTGACCGGCCTCGTTGGCGCCGGCGGCGGCTTCCTGGTGGTTCCGGCCCTCGCCCTCCTGGGCGGTATGCCGATGGCCATGGCCGTGGGCACCTCCCTGGTGGTCATTGCCATGAAGTCCTTCGCCGGACTGGCCGGTTACCTGACCACCGTGCAGATCGACTGGAGCATGACCCTGGCCGTGACGGGCATGGCCATTGTTGGTTCGCTCATCGGCGCGAAGCTGGTCGGCCGGATTCCCGAGGCCGCCCTGCGCAAGGCGTTCGGCTGGTTTGTGCTGGCCATGGGTGCGTTCGTGCTGGTCCAGGAGATCCTGGGCATGTAACACGGCGGCGGCCGGGGGATACTTGCCGTATGGGCAACGAACCCCGGCCGCCGGCCGCCGGCCTCCGGTCCTCAACCTTCGCCGCCGGGCCTTGCCCGCCGGCTCGGCACCGCCGACGCCACCCTTATTGGACTCGGGTCCATGGTCGGCGCCGGCGTTTTTGCCGCGTTCACCCCCGCTGCGGCTGCCGGCGGATCCGGACTGCTCATTGGCCTGGCCGTGGCCGGGCTGGTGGCTTTCTGCAATGCCACCTCCTCGGCTCAGCTGGCCGCTGTTTATCCCGCCTCGGGCGGTACCTACGTTTACGGGCGCGAACGCCTGGGGCCCTGGCCCGGTTTCCTTGCCGGCTGGGGCTTTGTCATTGGCAAGACCGCCAGCGCGGCCGCCATGGCCATGACCTTCGCAGCCTATGCGGCACCCGCCGGCTGGGAACGGCCCGTGGCGGTTGCCGCCGTCGTGCTCCTGGCCGCCGTCAACTACCGCGGCATCACCCGCACCGCCCTGTTGACCAGGATCATTGTTGCCGTGGTGCTTTCGGCCCTTGCCCTGGGGGTCACGGCTGCCTGGACCGGCACCGGGCCCGACGCCGGGAGTTTCCTCTCCGACGGGTTGCTGGCCGGAGGGTGGTACGGGATCCTGCAGTCCGCCGGACTGCTCTTTTTCGCGTTCGCCGGCTACGCGCGGATCGCCACCATGGGGGAGGAAGTGCGCGATCCGCAGCGCACCATTCCCCGCGCCATTACGCTGGCGCTCGGCCTGGCCCTGGCGATCTACGCGGTGGTCGCCGTGACGCTGCTGGCCGCCCTGGGACCCGACGGCGTTGCCGCCACACCCGCACCGCTCGCTGCCGCTGTTGATGCCGGCCCGCTGGCCTGGGCCGGGCCCGTAGTGCGGATCGGCGCCGCCGCGGCTTCCCTCGGTGCCCTGCTGGCACTGATCGCCGGTCTGGGCCGGACCACTTTGGCCATGGCCCGCGGCGGAGACCTGCCCGCCTGGCTGGCCGGAATCCATCCGAAGTATTCGGTGCCGCACCGCGCCGAGGTGGCGCTCGCCGTCGTCATCTGCCTGGTACTCCTGGTCGCCGACCTGCGCGGAGCCATCGGTTTTTCATCCTTCGGCGTGCTGGTCTACTACCTCGTGGCCAACCTTGCCGCCCTGACCCAGCCGGTGACCGACCGGCGCTATCCCCGGGCGCTGCAGGTCCTGGGCGCGGTGTCCTGTGCGGGGCTGGCCCTGACCCTTCCGCTGGCGTCGGTGCTGGCCGGGCTCGGGGTTTTCGCTGCGGGCATTGCGCTGCGGGTGGTGCGGCTGCGGGTGGAGCGGACGTAGGACATAAAACTGCCCCCGGCCGCTGGTGCAGCCGGGGGCAGTTTCATGTCTAGGTGCTGGGATTACGACGCGTGCGCGGCAGCCCAGGCGGGGTAGGCGCCTTCAAGCTCGACGACGTCGTACCCGGCGTTGCGCAGGGCGTTGCCGACGATCGAGCTGCGCATACCGGAAGCGCAGTACGCCACGATCTTGCCCTCCGACGGCAGCTCATCGAGGTTCCAGAGAGCGCGTCCGCCGTGCAGCTGGTGGGAGCCGGGGATGTTGCCGGCGGCATGCTCGGTGCGGGCACGGACGTCCAGCACCATGGCGGCGTCGAAGGAATCCAGCTCCGTGGCGGAGATGGTGGCCGGGGCTTCCTGCGGGAGTCCGTCGAGGCTGGTGACGAAGCCGGCGACGTCGTCAATGCCAACGCGGGCCAGTGAATCCCGTACTGCGTGGGCCTGGTCCTGGTCTGCGGTGAGCAGGACCAGCGGGCGGGTGCGCTCGGATTCGGGGTCTACGGCCCAGGCACCGAAGCTGGCGGTCTTGCCGTTGGCCGGGATGTGCAGTGCGCCGGGGACGGTGCCCTTGTGGAGCTCCGGGACGCTGCGGGTATCCACGAAGGTGGCCTCCCGGGTTTCGAGGCGGGAAACCACGTCGGCTGCGGGGAGTTCCGCGAGCGGCTCGCGCGGGCCCACGACTGCCGGGCCCTGCTTGTTCTGCTTCTTCATGCGGGCGAAGTAGGCGTGGGCCTCGGGCTGGCCGTCGAGGAGTTCATTGATGAAGCCCTGCTCGTCGTTGGCTGCCAGGTACTTGCCCCACCAGGCGTAGAGGCGCTCGTAGCCCACGGTGGAGGAGGGGATGGCGCCCAGCGCCTTGCCGCAGGCGCTGCCGGCGCCGTGGCCGGGGTGCACCTGTACGTAGTCGGGCAGGGTGAGGAACTTGTCCCGCAGGCTGGCGAACATCTGCTTGGCGCCTTCGAAGCGGGTGTCGATGCCGCCGGCTGCTTCGTCGAGCAGGTCGGGGCGGCCGAGGTCACCGGCGAAGACGAAGTCGCCGGAGAGCAGGTAGCCGGCCTGGTCGGTGAACGCACCGTCGGTGACCAGGTAGGAGAGGTGTTCGGGGGTGTGGCCCGGAGTGTGGAGGGCCTTGATGGTGAGGTTACCGATCGTGATGGCATCGCCGTCGTACATCCGGGTGCCCTCGAAGCCGTACTGCCAGTCGGCTCCGCCTTCACCGGAGATGTAGATCTGCGCCCCGGTGGCGGCGGCGAGTTCACGCGTACCGGAGAGGTAATCGGCGTGGATGTGGGTCTCGGTCACCGCGGTGATCTTCATGCCGTTCGCAGCGGCGAGCTCAAGGTAGGGGGCGACGTCGCGGCGGGCGTCGACGACGATCGCCTCGCCCAGGCGCTGGCAGCCGATGAAGTAGCTGGCCTGTGCCAGGTCTTCGTCGTAAATGCGTTCGATAAGCATGGGTACTCCTTTGGGGGATCGGGGTACTACTACGGTAATACCCCCTAGGGTATAAATCAAAATACCCGCGGGGGTATCAAATCCGGGAGTCGCTCGGTCCACGCGCCTGCGCAGGGTGTGCGCATCGGCAGATACTCGTTTCCTGGCTGCGGTGTTGTGCTATCTTGGTCCTGATAAATCTGATTTATTACTGGCCCGGCCACGACCAAATCAGATGTAATGGCGCGTCTGAGGAGTTTTGCCATGTCGTTGGCGAACAAGCAATATCCCCCGCTTGTGGTGATGGGAGTGCAGGGCTCCGGCAAGTCCACTGCCGGTCAGGCCGTGGCTGCCCGGCTGGGACTTCCGTTCCTGGACGGCGATGACCTCCACCCGGTGAGCAACAAGGCGAAGATGGCCTCCGGGCATCCCCTGACGGACGAAGACCGTGAGCCCTGGCTGCGCGCAATCGGCCGTGAGCTGGCTGCGGGGCTGGAAAAAGGGACCCCCATCGTGGTGGCGTGCTCGGCCCTGAAACGCCAGTACCGCGACCTCATCCGCTCCTATGCGCCGGACACGCAATTCATTCACCTGGAAGGATCCCGGGAACTGATTGCTGAACGGCTGAGCCGGCGCGACCACGAGTACATGCCGCCGACCCTGCTGGACTCGCAGTTCGCCACCCTGGAGCCCCTCGGCGAGGACGAGGCCGGAATCCGGCTGAGTATCACACTGACCCTGGACGAAATGGCGGACACCGCCGCTGCTGCCATTCCCCCTGCCGGATCCTGACCCCCGGCAACGAACCCCCCATCCTGATAGGACAACGATGACCGATCTTGAGCTCAACTGGACGCTGGGTACCCCCGGCCTCCTGCTGATCGCCGTCGCAGCAATTGCCCTGCTGCTCGTGATGATCATGAAATTCCGTATCCACGCTTTCCTGGCGCTGATTGTGGTCAGCCTCCTGACCGCCGTCGCAACCGGTGTCCAGGCCGGGGACATTGTGCCCACCCTGCTGAGCGGCTTCAGTTCCACCCTGGGCAGCGTGGCGCTGCTGGTCGGTCTGGGCGCCATGCTCGGCCGCATGCTGGAAGTCTCCGGCGGAGCTGAAGTACTCACCAACGCGCTGATCAACAAGTTCGGCCAGAAGCGTGCTTCCCTGGCGCTTTCGGTGGCCTCCCTGCTCTTTGGCTTCCCGATCTTCTTCGACGCAGGCCTTGTGGTCATGCTGCCGATCATTTTCACTGTTGCCCGCCGCATGGGCGGCTCACTGCTGACCTATGCCTTCCCTGCAGCTGCGGCCTTCTCCGCAATGCACATCTTTGTGCCTCCGCACCCCGGCCCCGTGGCCGCCACTGGCCTGCTGGGCGCCGACGTCGGACTGGTCCTAATCTTCGGCCTGCTCGTCGCGATTCCCACCTGGTACCTGGCCGGCTACCTGTTCGGCCACTTCCTGGGGCGCAAGTTCAACATCCCCGTGCCCTCCATCCTTGATGCCCCCAAGGGGTCGGTTGAGTCCGAGTTCCGCTCTTCGCCCAGCCTGGGCACGATCATCACCCTCCTGCTGCTGCCGTTCGTGCTGATCTTCCTCAACACCGGCCTCAACATGGCTGCCACCGCTGAGCTGGTCTCGCTGGATGACACCTGGGTGCAGGTGCTGCGCATGCTTGGTGAGACACCGGTTGCGCTGCTGGTTACCGTCTTCCTGGCCATGTGGCTGCTTGGCCGCCGCCAGGGCAAGAAGGGCACCCTGATCGAGACCGTGGTGGATTCCGCCCTGGGCCCGGTCTGCTCCATCATCCTCATCACCGGTGCCGGCGGTATGTTCGGCGGTGTGCTGCGTGCCAGCGGCATCGGCAACGCTATTGCCGACTCCCTGGATGCCGTCGGCCTGCCCGTCATTGTGGCCGGCTTCGTGATCGCCGCGATTGTGCGTGTTGCCCAGGGTTCGGCCACCGTTGCCCTCACGACCGCTGCCGCCCTGGTGCAGCCCGTGGTCCTGGACAACCCGGACTTCAACGCTGTGCAGACCGTTGCGATTGTGCTGGCTCTGGCTGCAGGTTCGGTGTTCGCCGGCCACGTCAACGACTCCGGCTTCTGGCTGGTCAGCCGGTTCTTCCAGATGGACACCAAGACCACGCTGAAGACCTGGACCGTAGGCCAGGCGCTGATCGGCGTCGTCGGTTTCATCCTGGCGCTGGCGATCTACCTGGTCGCCTCAGGGTTCTAGTACATCCATCCGGCCGGGAGCAGCTCTGCTCCCGGCCGTTTTGGCACCCGGATTCTTTTGGTGCCGGAGAGGAGCGGCTGCCATGGCTGCAGACATGTTTGATATTTCCGGGCGGGTTGCCCTGGTGACCGGCTCCAGCCGGGGCATCGGCAACGCGATTGCCCGCGGGCTGGCAGGTGCTGGCGCCGTCGTCGTCCTGAATGGGCTGGACGCGGACCGGCTGGAAGGTGCGCGGGCTGCGCTGGCCGCGGAGTTCGGCGAGGACCGGATCTTTGCCCGCCGCTTTGACGTCACCGATGCTGTCCAGGCGGCCGACGGCGTGGCCTGGGTTGAGCGGGAAGTCGGGCCGCTTTCGATTCTGGTGAACAACGCCGGTGTCCAGCACCGCGTGCCGATGCTGGAGCTCGACGTCGCGGACTGGGAGCGCGTAATGCGCACCAACCTGACCAGTGCGTTCCTGGTGGGCAGGGAAGCTGCCCGGCACATGATTCCGCGCGGTCGGGGCAAGATCATCAACATTGCTTCCGTGCAGACGGATCTTGCCCGGCCGACCATCGCGCCGTACACGGCGTCCAAGGGCGGAATACGGAACCTGACCCGTGCCATGACCGCTGAGTGGGCCGGCGAGGGACTGCAGATCAATGCAATTGCCCCGGGGTACATCCACACCGAAATGACCCAGAACCTGGTTGATGACGAGGCGTTCAACTCCTGGATCCTGGGCCGGACTCCGGCGCATCGCTGGGGGAGCGTGGAGGACATTGTGGGTCCGGCGATCTGGCTGGCTTCGGATGCGTCGAACTTCGTCAACGGGCAGGTCGTCTTCATTGACGGCGGCATGACCACGGTGGTGTGAAAGGTAATCATGGAATCTGTTCTTGGAGTAGTCGCCCACGGAGCCGGTGACCTGCGGGTTGAACCGGTTGAGCCTGGCACCCCGTCGGTTGACGAAGCCGTTGTGGAGATCGTGTACGGCGGTGTCTGCGGGTCCGACCTGCATTACTGGCAGCACGGTGCTGCGGGGGAGTCGACCCTGAAGGCGCCGATGCTGCTGGGCCACGAGGTTGTGGGCCGGGTTGTCCGCGCTGCTGCCGACGGAACTGGGCCGGCCGAGGGGACTGCCGTTGCGGTGCATCCGGCGACTCCGGGTCCCGGAGACGGGTCTCGGTATCCTGCGGACCGGCCGAACCTTTCGCCCGGCTGCACCTACCTGGGCAGTGCTGCCCGATTCCCGCATACGGAGGGTGCTTTTGCCCGGTTTGTGAATTTGCCGGTACGGATGCTTCGGGTGCTGCCGGAGAGCCTGCCGCTGCGGCGTGCTGCGCTTGTGGAGCCTGCCGCCGTTGCCTGGCATGCAGTTTCCCGGGCCGGGGATGTGCGGGGCAAGCGTGTGCTGGTAACCGGTTCGGGTCCGATAGGTGCGCTCATTACTGCTGTGCTTCGGGCGCGGGGTGCCGGCGAGATTATCACTACTGACATGCACGAGTTTCCGCTGGAGACCGCGCGTGCGGTCGGTGCTGACCGCAGCCTGCTCGCGACGGATGCCGAGGACATTGCTGCAGTGGATGCCGATATCTGCTTCGAATCCTCGGGCAGTTACCGCGGACTGATGTCTGCCATGCAGGGTGCGACCCGCGGCGGCCGGGTTGTCATGGTGGGTCTGCTGCCTTCGGGTGAGCAGCCTGCGCTGATCTCCCTGGCGATTACCCGCGAGCTGGAGCTGGTGGGGTCCTTCCGGTTCAACGATGAGATCGATGAGGTCATTACTGCCCTCGCCGACGGGAGCCTGCAGGCCGACCCGGTAATTACCCACGAGTTTGCTGTGGAGGATGCACTGGAGGCGTTCGAAGTGGCTCGGGATGCGTCGGTCAGCAGCAAGGTTCTGCTGCGCTTCGGTGACTGAGACGGGCTGAGGCGGGCGGGCTAGACGGGCGGCTGAGGCGGGCGGGCTAGACGGGCGGCTGAGGCGGGCGGTGAGGCAGCTGGCCGCTAGGTCCGGCCGCCCGGAAGCGGCGGTGCGGTCGATTCATAGGTGTGGCCGGTGGGAGTGGTGATACGGACGGTGTGCTTGGCCGGAGGGCCGGGACGTCCTGACCGGATTGCTGTTGCGATCCACCCGGGTGCTTCTTTGGCGTGGTTGCAGGCTTCGCAGAGTCCTTGTCCGTTGGTGTAGCTGGTGGGTCCGCCTTCTGCGTGGGGCTGGATGTGGTCGATGTGCCGGATGGGCGCGTCGCACCAGGGTGTGCGGCAGGTTTGGTCCCGGGTGCGGATCAGTCGTGCCAGTCCGGCAGGGAACGCACGGGCTTTGGATTCCATCGCGGTTAGCTCTCCGGAGACCGGGTCCAGATACAGGCGTCGCAGGCTCACCAAGGACAGTTCCTGCGGTTCCGGTCCCGAATCCGGAGAGGTTGTCCGGCTGGCTGGCCTTGGGTTTGGCAACCCCGATGCGTCCTCAGACGGTGGGCCGGATGGGCCTTCGCCTGGCGGTGAAGGTTGTCGGCCTGCACCTGGCAGTGCGGCCGCCCGGCTTTCACTAATACCCAGTGCCGAGCGGATCAGCTCCCTAGCCCAGGCGCCGGGCACGATCCCGTAGCCGGGGAAGTACGCGGGCGCTTCCCTGTGCCCTCTGGGCGCTCCAGGCCCGCCGGTTGAGCCTGTCACGCCAGCATCGCCCGTTCTTCCCCTCGCGCGGGGAGAGCCCGGAATGAAGTCCGTGCCGTGCGGTGCCCGTGGCTCTGAGCCCTGGTCTTGCGGCGCTTGGCTCTGCGGGATGAGGATCTCGGAGAGCAGGGTCCGGTCGGTGATCACGAGCTGCACCTCAACCGGGACCCGGTCTGCTGTTGTCTGGCCGGTGACGCGTTCGACGAGGGTGTCCGCCATGATCTGGCCCCGTCCGCGTTCGTCCCCGGTGGCACGCAGGGAGTCCGCGGCCCGGGACAACGCGGCGTACACGGCAACACCCTGCGCGACCGGAAGCAGACCGGTCAGGTAGGACATGGTGTCCGGGGCCGGACGGCAGGAGACATACCGGTCAGCCACCGCCTTGGCATTGCGGCGGACCTGCGAGGCAGGATCAATGGCCTGGGTGACCGACCGGATCCTGGCAATGAGTTTCCGGTCGCCTACTCCTTCCAGACTGGAGGGATCAGCGCAGATCAGTTCATCGACCCGGTGCCGGTCCTGCACATCCAGGCACGCTGTTTCCCGCACTAAAAGGGTTGCCCGCCATTCACTGAGCACACCCAAGGACAGGGCTTTGAGGGTGTGAGGCATCTCGTGGACCAGGGCCTTCCCGAACCCCAGATGCCGGCTGCCGCGGTGCGGGGAATCCCTGCGGGCCAGGGCAACCTGTGCTCCGACACCGCGGCCGAGCTGGCCAGCCGGAACACCGGCACGGGCCTGCGCCCGGCGCTGGGAAGCATCAAACACAGCAGCAGCACGGGCCTGCACCGCCGCAGCAGCAGACTTCAGCTCCTCCAACGCCCGCATCAAATCCACCAGATAGGGATCTGACCAGGCATCGGAGAGACCATCGGCTGTCGCCGGATTCCGAAGACATTCCAGCCACGCGCTCAGGCTGTCCAACAGTCCTTGGGCGGCGGGCACGGACGCAGGCAGTAAAGACGTAGGGAGTAAGCACGTTGAACGTTCCTCCGCCGCTCCTGCTTGATCTTCCTCAACTGGACGGCGCGACCTCGGCGGAAAAGGCCCGGACAGCCCGACCATCGGATCGGACACCGCTGGATGCCGCATTGAGGGTGCTGCTTCCATTTCCAACATGCTCCACAGGCTATGAACGCGTCGCATGACCGAGGCCAGTACTGCGTGGGAATGTGGATAACGACTTCTTGGTGCGGGGACATTCGGTTGTTGGGGAGGAGAAGATCAGGTGGTTGCCTTCGGGATGCGGCGCGCTCAGCCGCCAACCGCCAGCGGCGCCCTCTCAGCCGCCGGCCCGCCCGGCACCCCGCGCCAGCCGCGCCAAGCACCCCCCCGGCGCCTGCGCCAGCCAGCCCGCTCCGGCGCCGCCAGCCCGCCAGGCACCCCACCCGGCGCCCCGCGCTGCCAGCCGCGCTGCGCCAGCCGCGCCAAGCACCCCGCGCCGCGCTGCGCCGCGCCCACGCCGCCCCGCGCCCGCGCCTCAGCTCCCGCGACCCAGCAACAACTAACCCTCCACAGCCCCCGGACGCTCCGGCGGAGTGAAGATGCGTGGTTCATCGCTCCAGACACCCTCGACTTCGGACTTGGTCCGGCGCATGATCTGGTCCATTGCTTCGCGTGCAGCATCGGGGTTACCGGCCTGAATGGCGTTGGCGACGTCGACGTGCCACTGCAGTGCTTCCTCATGGGGCCGCGACGGCATCAGGCCGTAATCCGTCCGACCACGCAGCACCTCGGCGATCATTGACTGCATCTGGCCAAACATCTCGTTCCCGGACGCGGCAAGAACCAGCGCGTGATAGTGAATATCCAGCTCCAGGAACTGCTGCAGATCCCCGGCCCGGCCCACAGCACGCATCTTCGCGGCAACAGCCATCAGCTCAGCGGCCATGTCTTCCGGAGCGTACTGGGCCGCGAGCTCAGCGGCCGCGGGTTCGACGGCGGAGCGCAGCTCAGTCAGTGAACGCAGCTGAGCGCCCTTGCCCGCCTTGGCGGCAAGCCTCCACCGGACAATATACGGATCAAAAACGTTCCACGAAGTCTCCGGCAGAACGCGGATACCAACCCGCTTCACAGTCTCCACCAAACCCAGGGACTGGAGCACCCGGACGGCCTCACGGGCTACGGAACGGGAGACGTTCAGCTCCGCCTCGAGCTGTTCCGAGAGCATGGTGTCCCCGGCGTGAAGCTCACCGGAAACAATCCGCCGCCCCAACGATTCGATGACGAGGCTGTGCAGGCGCGAACTCATGCGGTTTCCGGGGTGGCAGTCACCTTTTCATTCTAGGCAATTCCGGCTCAGGACTGCGGTTTCACTACCGGAAACAGCCCGTCGGGTTCCTCGCCTTCCTCATAATGGCTCGCCGCCGGACCCACGATCAGCGGATCCGGAGCACGCGCCACGCTCTTGTCCTTGTTCGGGTAGTCGACACTGTCCAGGACAAAACGCATGGCTTCAAGCCGGGCGCGCTTTTTGTCGTTTGACTTCACCACGGTCCAGGGCGCATCACCGGTATCCGTGTAGAAGAACATTGCTTCCTTCGCCTGGGTATAGTCATCCCACTTATCCAGGCTGGCGAGGTCGGTGGGGGAGAGCTTCCACTGCTTCACCGGGTCCGTCTCCCGCGCAGCGAACCGGGCCAGCTGCTCGGCACGGCCCACGGAGAACCAGAGTTTGCGCAGCAGTACGCCTGAATTCACGAGCATGCGTTCCAGCTCCGGGACCTCCCGCATGAACTCCAGGTACTGGGCCGGCGTGCAGTAGTTCATGACGCGCTCGACGCCGGCACGGTTGTACCAGGAGCGGTCCATCATCACAATCTCCCCGCCGCTGGGAAGCCGGGCGATGTAGCGCTGGAAGTACCATTGCGTGCGCTCCTGGTCCGTCGGCTTTTCCAGCGCCACCACACGGGAACCGCGGGGATTCAGGTGCTCATTAAATCGTTTGATCGCCCCGCCCTTACCGGCTGCATCACGGCCCTCGAAGATGATGAGCATCTTCTGCCCGGTGTCCTTGACCCACAGCTGCATCTTGAGCAGCTCGATCTGCAGCTGGCGCTTCTGCCTCTCGTAGCTGCGCCGGCTGAGCTTCTTGTCATAGGGGTAGTTGTGCCGCCAGGCGTCGTCGACCTTGTCCCGGACCTTGCCGGTCTTCGAATCCAGCTCGCCGAGCTCATCAAGTTCGGCAGCGTAGTCCACCGAGACACTGCTCCTCGCGCCGTCGGACGCGGTCCCCGGCACATCGAGTTTCTCAGCCAGCTCGTCGTCGGTTTTGGTCCCGGACCGGGAACCGTTCTTGCCTGTGGCCATAAGAATCTCCTTGCGAGAGTGGTGTCCTTCTGCGAATCTACGCGGCACGCGGGCCGCAGCGGAAGGGCAGCCCGCGAGCCTGCGCGGGAATCAGGCACACAGTCCGGATAATTGATGGCGATGAAATACCTGCGCTCTGCCCTGCTTTCCGCCGCCACGCTTCCCCTGATTCTCTTCGGCACCGCCTGCGTTCCGCAGGAAACCGGGTCAGCTGCCGCACCGCCGCCCGCCGAGGTGCAGGTCCAGGCGGGAACTGCCCTGGAACAGCTTGGCGGCATCCCGATCAAGGGCCGGGCACCGAAAACCGGTTACAGCCGAGAAGAATTCGGACCGGCCTGGGCCGACGTCGACCATAACGGGTGCGATACCCGCAACGACATCCTCGCCCGGGACCTGACGGAGGAAACCTTCAAGCCGGGAACCAAGGACTGTGTGGTCGCCTCAGGCACGTTTGCGGACCCGTATACCGGCACCGTCATCAGCTTCGTCCGGGGCAACACCACCAGCACGGCAGTGCAGATCGACCACGTGGTGGCGCTCTCAGACGCCTGGCAGAAGGGTGCACAGCAGCTCAGCGCGGAAGAACGCCGCCAGCTGGCGAACGACCCGCTGAACCTTTTCGCGGCCGACGGCCCCGCCAACGGAGCCAAATCGGATTCCGACGCCGCCACCTGGCTGCCGGCCAACAAGGGGTTCCGTTGCGAGTACGTTGCGCGCCAGACGGCGGTCAAAGCCGAATACCGGCTCTGGATGACCCAGGCGGAGCACGACGCGATTGCCGCAGTCCTGGCATCCTGCCCGGACGAACCGGTGCCGGCACGCGAAGGCACCGCCCCACGGACCGCTGAAGTTGCACATACCGGAGGTGCTGCGGATAGCCCGGCGGAAGGACAGGGGAACACGACGCCGGTCTACGCCAACTGCGCCGCGGTCAAGGCTGCGGGCGCAGCGCCCATCCGTCCCGGGGACCCGGGCTGGGACCCGAAGTTCGACGGCGACGGCGACGGCGTCGGCTGCACCTCCTGACGCTGCGCTGAGCGTCTGCAGGCTATGAGGACCAAAGGTGTCCGCATGGCGTTTTATCGCGGACCCAAGCTGTCCTGAAGTCCGTCGAAGGGTTTCCCGGGCGGGCCTAGCGTAGAGGCAGTTCCGCACCGGGATTCGCAGGAATCGGACAGCCCGGACGCGGATAGAACGCAGAGGAATGACGGACATGGGCCTGCTTGAAATTGAACTTGCAAAACTCGACTATGCGGAGCGGATACAGTCCGCGGAACGCCTGAGACAGGAGCTGCGGCGCAAGGACCTGCTGCCTCGAACGGCAGGACGCACCAGGCGGGCCAAGGTTGACTCGCCCGTCTTCACTTTCCGGATCGGCAGCTTCCGGTACCGGCTGTGGTTTACACGGACAGTCGCACTCTGACGGGACGTTTTGAGGCTGGCCCCGGCTACGATTCCGCTCATGGAACCCACTATCCGGAATGCAGCTGCCTCCGACGCCGCCGCGTGCGCAGCGCTCTATGCCCCCTACGTCAGGGACACGGCAGTATCGTTCGAGACGGAACCGCCCGCAGCGGAAGAGATGGCACGGCGGATTGCGGCAGCGCAGATACGGCACGCGTGGCTGGTGGCAGAGCACGACGGCGTGGTGGCCGGTTACGCGTACGCCGGCACCTGGCGCAGCCGGGCAGCGTACAGCCGGACTGCGGAAACCAGCATCTACCTGGCCCGGTCCGCCACTGGCAGCGGACTGGGGTCAGCACTCTACACAGCACTGCTGGAACGACTGGCACACCGAGGCTTCCGCTCCGCGGTTGCGGGCATGACACTGCCCAATCCAGCCAGCGAGGCGCTGCACAGCGCACTGGGATTCGAGCCGGTTGGCGTGTTCCGCCGCGTGGGCTGGAAGCACGGCGCCTGGCATGACGTCAGCTGGATGCAGCTGGACCTGCCTGCCGGGTCCGGGGAAGCGTCCTAGGCCACTTCCATCCGCTCGAGAACAAACACGGGAATCTCCCGGTCGGTCCTGGCCTGGTAATCGGCGTAGGGCGGATAGGCCTCGACCGCCCGCTCCCACCAGACGGCCTTTTCCTCACCGGTAACCTCGCGTGCCGTCATGTCCCATTTCTGCGGCCCGTCCTGCAGTTCCACGTGCGGATGGGCCTTGATGTTGAAGTACCAGACGGGATGCTTCGGTGCCCCGCCCATCGAGGCGACCACCGCGTAATCGCCGTCATGCTCCACCCGCATCAGCGGAGTTTTACGCAGTTTGCCGCTCTTGGCGCCCTTGGTGGTCAGCAGGATCACCGGGCGTCCGTTCAGGGTGGTGCCGCGGGTGCCGCCGGAGGACTCGATTTCCTCGGCCTGGTCGCGGGAGCGCTTGGAGGTGCTGGGGGCATATTCACCGGTCAGAGGCATGCGCCCCAGTTAACACCCAAGTCCGGACGGCGCACCACCCCGGATCTCAGGAAGCGGAGGGAGCCGCCGGTGGCGTGAAGATCCACGGTTCCCGCGGTAGCCGGCCCGGATCGAAAACCTCCAGCGCTTCAGGGAGGGTGCCGGGAAGCCCGAGCGAGCCCAGGATCATCGCCGCTGCCTCCGGTGCGGAAATCCCCAGGTCCGCCAGGGCGCCCAGGGTGACGGCGCCGTCGCGCTTGGCCAGCCGCTTCCCGCTCTCTGAGAGGACCAGCGGCACATGGACGTACTCGACCGGCGGCAACCCAAGCAGGGCAGCGAGGTAGGCCTGCCGGGGTGTAGAGGAGAGGAGATCGTCCCCGCGCACCACCTGGTCGATTCCCTGGGCCGCATCGTCGACGACGACGGCAAGGTTGTAGGGCGGAACACCATCGTTGCGCAGAAGCACCAGATCATCCACCACTCCCGTGTACGGCCCGAGCAGGGCGTCATGGACCGTGTACTCCTGCACATCGGCGCGCAGCCGCAGGGCAGGGGGACGTTCGCGGCGGCGTCGTTCGCGGTCAGCCTCGGACAGGTTGCGGCAGGTGCCGGGGTACGCGCCGGGAGGGGAGTGCGGGGCACGCGGGGCATCGGAAATCTCCGCGCGGGTGCAGAAGCACTCATAGACGCGGCCCTGGGCCCGTAGCTTCTCGACGGCTTCGAGGTACACGGCAGTGCGGTCGGACTGGCGGATCACCTCGCCGTCCCAGTCCAGGCCGACGGCGGCAAGATCACGCAGCTGAACCGCCTCGGCGCCGGCGCGGGCCCGGTCCAGGTCCTCTACCCGGAGAATGAACCGGCGGCCGCTGCTGCGGGCGAACAGCCAGGCCAGCAGCGCCGTCCGCAGATTGCCGACGTGCAGTTCGCCGGACGGACTGGGAGCGAACCGGCCGGCACCGGCGGGAGAGGGAGAAAGAGGAAGCACGCCTTCCAGCCTACAAACTCCGGCGTGCATCAGCGGACCCGGGGCTAGACTGGCGGGCACCCGGCAGACAGCCTTCCCGAAGGAGCCAGAACATGCCCGACTACGGCCGCGACCTGCTCTTTGGAGCCTTTATCACTCCCGTTGCCGCGCCTGCCCGGCAGGCCGTGGAACTGGCCGTCACTGCTGAGACGGCAGGACTGGACCTCGCCGCGTTCCAGGACCACCCGTACCAGCCGCGGTTCCTGGACACCTGGACCCTGATGTCCTACGCCGCCGCACGCACCAGCCGGATCCGGCTGCTGCCGGACGTACTCAACCTCCCGCTGCGCCAGCCTGTGGTGGTGGCCCGCAGCGCAGCGAGCCTGGACCTGCTCAGCGACGGACGGCTGGAGCTGGGACTGGGGACGGGCGCATTCTGGGACGCGATCGTTGCAGCCGGCGGTCAAAGGCTGTCCCCGGGGGATGCGGTGACAGGCCTGGAGGAGGCAATCCGGATCATCCGCGGTGTCTGGGATACCGCGGAGACGGCCCCGCTGCGGATGGAGGGGAAGATCCACCAGGTGCACGGGGCCAAGCGCGGGCCGGCGCCGGCGCACGACGTCGGCATCTGGCTCGGTGCCTATAAGCCGCGGATGCTGCGCCTCACCGGTGCGGAGGCGGACGGCTGGCTGCCCTCGCTGGGCTATCTGCGCGGCGGACCGGCCGATCTGGTACCCCTGAACGCGGCGATTGACGACGGCGCTGCCTCCGTCGGCCGGGACCCGGCCGCAGTGCGCCGGCTGCTGAATATCAGCGGTTCGTTCGAGCCAACAGGCAGGGGACTGCTGCAGGGACCTGTAGCCCAATGGGCTGAAGAGCTGGCCGAAATGGCGGTCGAGTATGGGATCTCCGGGTTCGTCCTGGCCTCCGATGATGCCGGCAGCATCACCCGGTTCGGCACGGAGGTGGCGCCCGCCGTCCGGGAGCTGGTGGCGGACGCACGCCTGTCCCGGACCGGCTGAGCCTACGGGCCTTCCGCCCCGGAACGCTGCACCCTACTGTGGGGAAATGACATCGGAGCTGCTGCTGCCTGCCTTGAACGCCGCCCGGAAGGGCAAGGAAGAGGGAGGAATTCCCATAGGCGCCGCCCTGTTCATAGACGGCACTATTGTGGCGACCGGGCACAACCGCCGCCAGCAGCTGGGTAGCGTTATACGGCACGCCGAAATGGACTGCCTCGAACACGCCGGCCGGCTCCCTGCGGGCTCCTATTCACGGGCCACCATGGTCACAACGCTGTCCCCGTGCGAAATGTGCACCGGAGCGATCCTCCTCTACCGGATTCCGCGCGTCGTCATCGGAGAGAACCGGAGCTACCGTGGAGCGGAGGACCTGCTGCGCCAACGAGGCGTGCAGGTGGATGTGCTGGACGACCCGGCCTGCGCACTGCTCATGGAGGAGTTCATGACCGACTACCCGACGCTCTGGAATGAGGACATCGGCGTGCTCTAACCCGGCACCACCACGATCCGTACCTGCTTTTTCCTTGCCTGTTTCGCTGCCGTCGGAAAGGATGGCCGCAGCGGGGGCGAAGAAGAGGCGAAGAACTGCAACGGCGCAGGAAGGATCGGAACAACGCATGCGGAAACTGACAACTTTGGGGATGGCCGTGACGCTGGCCCTGGTAGCGGCACCGGCGACGGCCACGGCGGCAGAACCGGTAACCGAACTGGGCGGAACACTCGCCAACGGAGCCACCTGGGCAGCGGAAGTGCCCGATGACTGGAACGGAAAGCTGGTGCTCTACAGCCATGGTTTCCGTCCCGGACCGGACAACCCTGCCTGGGATCCGGGGTTTGACTCGACCGCGCAGACCCTGACGGACCGCGGCTTCGCGGTAGCGGCGTCGTCGTACGCCAGCGCCGGCTGGGCGCTGGGCACTGCGGTGCAGGACCAGCTGGACACCCTGGCCGCGTTCTCTTCAGAAGCCGGGGAACCGGAGCGGACCATCGCTTTCGGCACCTCCATGGGCGGGCTGGTCAGCAGTCTCATCGCGGAGACACCGGACAGCGGCGTGGACGGAGCGGTGAGCACCTGCGGGCTGCTGGGCGGCGGCATCAACCTGAACAATTACCAGCTGGACGGGGTGCACGCGCTCGCCGAGCTGCTGCTGCCGGGACAGGATCTGCAGCTGACCGGCTTCCGGACACCGGAGGAAGCCGGGGTGACCATCACGGCTCTGATGCAGGCTGT
The DNA here is from genome assembly GCF_053619115.1 of Arthrobacter sp. NPDC055585. NCBI lineage: Bacteria > Bacillati > Actinomycetota > Actinomycetes > Micrococcales > Micrococcaceae > Arthrobacter > Arthrobacter sp. NPDC055585. Next base: position 648,711 of record NZ_JBSHIT010000001.1, on the reverse strand, counting down.
CCAGCAGGCACAGACCACTGACGAAGGACGGGCACGGCTGGCGCTTGCGGCGGCCCTGATGAACACCCCCACCTGGTTCAACGGGGACACCGCACCCGCGCCGCGGGACTACGCGGCGCAGCAGGAAGCGCAGTACGGCTGGCTGCTGCAGACCATTCCCTTTGTGGTGGGATCCCGCGTCTCGATCGTCACCGCGGCAGACGGGGACAGCGGCTGGAACGAGGGCGTGGATTACCGGGCGCTGCTGCAGCAGTCCGCCCAGCGGCAGCAGGTGGACGCGCTCTACCGGGCAGCCGGGCTGGAGCTGAACCGGGACCTGCGCACCCTGACCTCGTCGGCGGACATCGAACCGAACGAAGAGGCGCTGGAGTGGATGGACCGCACCTCCACACCCCAGGGAGACCTGCAGATCCCGGTGCTCACCATGCATACCCTGGCGGACATCCTGGCACCGGTGGAATACATGGAGGAATATGAGGAAACCGTCCGGGAAGCGCGGGCGACGCCGCTGCTGCGGCAGTCGTTCATCGAGCGCACCGGGCACTGCACCTTTACGGACGCCGAGCGTATGGCTGCTGTGCTGGCCATGGACCAGCGGCTGGAAACCGGGCGTTGGGCCAACCTTGCCGAGCCGCGGCAACTGGACCGGCTCGCGGAATCACTGGGGCTCGGCGAGGCGGACTTTATCAAGTACCGTCCGGCCGAGTTCGTCAACGACCGCACCTGGAATCCGGATAAGGGGCACGGTCCCGGCAAGGGTCACGAACACGGGCCAGGCAAGGGTCACGAGCACGGACCGGGCAAGGGGAACGGAAACGCGCCGGGCAAGGGCCGCTGATCCCGGGGTTTGATCCGTGGTCTGACTCCGGCCAGGCCGGTGGAGGTTTCTGTCTAGGCCCCGGCGCGAACGGAAGCGGCCACCTCGCTGACCGGACCATTCCACGGTGTGCCGTGGCCTGGCAGGACCCACTCCACATCCGTCAAGGAGGTGAGCTTGTCCAGCGTTTCCAGCGCCTGGGCAGGATCGTCCGTGAAGGGTGAGGGCTGCAGTCCGCTTTTGCCGGAGAGTACGTTGCGGGTGGTGAGGGCATCGCCGACGAACAGCGCTTTCGCTTCGGGAACGTGGACCGCCACGCTGCCGGGGGAGTGGCCGGGAAGTCCGATGATGCGCGGCGAACCGGGAAGGTCCAGCACGTCGCCGTCCGCAACCGGAACAACGTCGCTGAGGTAGGTGGTGCGCCAGCCCTGCTTGCGCATGGAATAGGCAAGGAACCGTGCCAGCGGCCCGGGGCGCATGCCGCCCGCCGAACCCGGAGCCGGCTTGTACGGCTGGGTTCCCTGTGCCCGGGCAGCGTCAGCAGAGTGGATGTACACCGGCACGCCGGTTTGCAGGCGCAGCCGCTCGGCGAAGCCAATGTGGTCTGTGTCCCCGTGCGTCAGGACAACGCCGCGGATGTCTTCCAGCTTCCGGCCCAGTTCGGCGAGCTCGTGTTCCAGGTCCCGCCAATGTCCCGCGAGGCCGGCGTCGATGACGGTAATGCCGTCGTCGGTCACCACCAGGTAGGCGGCGACGATGTCATTGCCGATCCGGTGCACTTGAGGTGTGAGTTTCATGGTGGCTCCTCTGGTTTGCCGGCGTGTCCGGCTTACATGGCTAACCTAATTAGCTATGATGGCTAATGTCAATAGCCAAAGATTCTCAGGAGAACCCATGCCGACGCCGCAGCGCACTTCCCTTGAAGCCATCGTCGCAGCAGGCCGCGCCGCCCTGGAAGACGGCGGCCCCGAGCACGTCACCATGAATGCTGTGGCCGGCCGGGTGGGCGTCCGGGCTCCTTCGCTCTACAAGCGGGTCAGGGACCGCGATGCTCTGCTTGGCCTGATTGCCGCGGCCACGCTGGAAGACCTGCGGGAGCGGCTGCAGGGCCAGGACTCGCTGGCAGGCCTGGCCCGTACCTACCGGGCCTTTGCACAGGAGCATCCGGAAGAATTCCGGCTGATCCAGACGCGAACGGCCTCCGCGGAGGACCTGGCCAGGGCCAGCGAACCGGTCCTGGCTGCGGCGCGGGAGGCCGTGGGGGAGACCGATGCCCTGGAAGCTGCGCGGTTTATGACGGCGTGGCTGACCGGATTCATCACCATGGAACTGGCCGGCGCGTTCCGGCTCGGCGGGGACCTGGACCGGGCCTTCGAGTACGGAATCGGGCGGGTCGCAGCAGCCCTGGTGGGCTGATGCGGCTCCGCCCGCTTCCGCAGCCCCGACCCTAAATGCCCTCGCCCAGCTGCGGGCGTGCGCTGTAGGGGATCAGCGGATGCTCCGCCCGGGTCTTGATCTGCTGCACCACCCAGGAGTTGCCGTCCGGGTCCGAGAAACCGAACAGCGTTCCGCCGTCGCGCTCGTCCATGACGGTGACGTCGCTGGCCTCCACCCCGCGGGAGAGAAGCTCCTCGTGCGCGGCCTGGCCATCCGGAACCACCAGCTGCAGCCCTTTCAGGGAGCCGGGTTCCATCTGCTCCTCACCCGGCAGGCTGCCGATGACGATCGAGCAGCCCGAACCCGGGGGAGTGAGCTGGGCGAAGGCCATGTGCTCGTTGACGGTGTGGTGGTCCAGGTCGAAGCCAACCTGGTCGGAGTAGAACGCGATGCTGCGGTCCAGGTCGCTGACCGGTACGCGGATGACTTCCAGGGTCCAATCCATGGTTCCTCCAAAGGTGGGTCGTATGGCGTCAGGCTGTGGCGAACGCGAGCAGCTGCTCGAGCTTGTCATAGCCGGCGGCCATGCCCGATTCCATACCCGAGGACACGAAGTTATCCCGGGTCTGGACCGATGGGTAGACCGAATGTCCGCTGAGCCGGGACCGGCCGCCGGGCAGGTCCTCAAACCGCAGGAAATCCAGGCTTGCCTGGTCCGGATACCCCTCGTACTCGAAGGTCTGCAGGATGAATTCCCCGGGCCGGATGTTGTGGAAGACGCCGCGGAAGGCGTACTCGCCGTCGTCGTCGCTTTGGACAAACCGGTAGGAGCCGCCCGGAGTGGCCTCGAACGCATCGATCCGGGTCTCCAGACCATCAGGGCCCACCCACCCGGCATAGGAGTCAGCCGTGACGTGGGCACGGAAGACGTCGAGTGCCGGATAGTCGAACTCGCGGGTGTAGTCGATGTACGGGGCGCCGTCGGGAAGAGTGACTTCCAGTGCGTTGGTCATGATGCCTCCTGCGGAACATCGGTCCGGCTGCCAAGGAGCTCCTCCAGCCGGGAGTAGGAATCGGTCATGCCCTCCTCCATGCCGGAGGCGGCCATGCCGTCCCGCGCTTCCTGGGTGGGGTAGACGGAGTGCACGGTGATGCGGGTCCGCCCGTCACCAAGGTCCTCGAAGGTGTTGAATTCAAGGCTGACGACGTCGGGGTAACCGGAGAACTCGAAGGTCTGGATTGCGAACTCGTTCTCTCGGACGGTGTGGAAGATGCCGGTGAAGTCGTACGGGATGCCCTCGGGGCCGGTGTGTGTGTACTTGTAGGTACCGCCGGTGGTGAAGTCGTAATGGTCCATTTCCATCTTCGTGCCGCGCGGGCCGAGCCACTGGCTGACCAGATCCGGATCCGCGTGGGCACGGAACACGTCCGCCACGGGAAAGTCGATCTCGCGTGAGTAGTCGATGAAGGGGACGCCGTCGGGGACGGAGAGCTGCAGTGCGTTGGTCATTGCGGTTTGTCCTTTGCCTGCCGGCCGCGCTCGGCGGCCTGTTGATGGAGCACAGCATCAAGGCTGCGGAACTGCCCTTCCATGACCAGCCGGTACCGGTCAATCCACGCAGTCAGTGCCTCCAGCCGTGCGGGGTTCAGGTGGACGGGCCGGCGCTGTGCGTCACGGGTTCGCGTGACCAGCTGCGCCTGCTCGAGGACCTGGATATGCTTCGAAACCGCCTGCTTGCTGATTTCGAAGGGTTCGGCGAGTTCGTTGACCGTGGCGGGGCCCCGGGAAAGCCGGGCGATGATCCGCCGCCGTGCCGGATCGGCCAGGGCCAGAAAGGCCCGGTCGAGCAGGACGTCTTCTGGGTCTTCGTTCATCTGCGTGCCAACGTTCGCGTCGGTGTTATCCACTTGTTTGTTGATCAACCTTCCGGTTGATTACGAATGAAGGTACGCCCGTGAAGAACGTCCTGCAAGGGGTCGGGCTGAGAATTCCTGTGCCCGATCCGGGCGCTTTGTCCGGGCCATTCAGGAACTTCACAGGGGGCTCCCGGCGACGCAGCTGGGCTCGGGGAGTACCGTGGTTTCTTCCGGCTGGGCGCATACCTGGGCCCGCTGCAGCGGGAAAGGAAGGACCATGAGCTCAATGGATCACAGCCACACCGCCGGTGCACGGCATGAAACCGGATTCCACTGGCCCAGCCTCGCCTTGGGGCTGGTTCTGCTCCTCTTTGTTCTGGCGCAGGGCGAAGACAACGGAGCTCCCGGCTACGTGGGAATGGCGGGTCTGATCCTGCTTCTCACCGGCTTGTACTCGGCAGCGACGCGGCGCAGGTCATGGATGCGCTTGACCACCCGGACCGCCGCATGGATCGTGGCCGGTGCAGGAGCGGTGCTGATGCTTGGGGCACTGGTGCTGCGGCTTGCAGGTTTGTGACGGCGGGGCTTTTCCAGCGTTAATAAATGCGCGGCTACGCTGGCCGCATGCTTAATTATGAACGAATCGATCCGCCGGACGCCGCTGATGAGCGGGAAACCCTGAACGGATTCCTGGACTACCTGCGCGCCAGCGTTGTCCACAAGGCCCAGGGGCTCAGCGACGCCGACGCCGCACGCCGGGTGCTGCCCTCCCTGCTCACCGTGTCGGGCCTGCTCCGGCATCTCGCCGACGTTGAACGCTGGTGGTTCCGGGCGCAGCTGGACGGGCAGACCGGCATTCCCACCCGCTGGACCGGCGAGGATCCCGACGCCGAATTCCGCGTCACCGAGCAGGACAGCCTCGCCGAGATCATCGCTGATTACCAGGCTGCCTGCGCCGAGTCCCGCGAAGCCGCCGCACGCTACGGCCTCGATGACATGTGCAAAGCCGACTCCAGTGCCGGCCACAACCTGCGCTGGGTACTGGTCCACATGGTTGAAGAAACCGGGCGGCACTGCGGGCACCTGGACATCATCCGGGAACTGCTCGACGGCGTTACGGGGGAGTAGCGGGGCTTCCCGCCGATCCTTCGATCGCCCTCATCCAGCCTTGCCAACCACCGAATATGATGTTTGACACAACTGAACGTGTCGATGAGACTGTCTGTCCCGGACACCGTCCAAGGCGCTTATGCCCCGGTCCCTCCCAGTCTCCGATAGGCCTGTGCCTATTAGAGGAAGGACAACAACGATGTTGCAGACCCTCTCCAGGCCCATCAGCCGTTTCGTAGAGCGATGGCTTCCCGGCTCTCTGATCCTGGCAGTCATCCTGACCGGAATCGTCGGCATTATGGCATTGACAATGACCGACGTCGCTCCTGACGAGCTGGTGCTCGGCTGGGGTGAGGGGCTGACCGGGCTGCTCTCATTCATGACCCAGGTGGCGCTGGTGCTGCTGCTGGGCTTCACTCTCGCCAATACCCGGCCGGTGCACCGGCTGCTGATCCGCGTGGCATCGGTGCCGAAAACGCCGCGGCAGGCCTACGGGTTCGTCACCATCATCGCGGGCATCGCCTCACTGATCAGCTTCGGTCTGGGACTGATCGTTGGCGGTGTGATGGCCGTTGAGGTGGCGCGCGCGGCCAGAAACCGCGGAATCAAGCTCCATTATCCGCTGCTCGTGGCGTCGGCCTACAGCGGATTTGTTGTCTGGCACATGGGTTACTCCGGTTCCGGGCCGCTGAACGCTGCGACAGAGGGCGGAGCATATTCGACGCTTCCCGGCGGCCTGGTCGACATCACCGAGACCACGTTCTCCTCCTGGAACATCATCGCCGCCCTGGTCACCCTGGTGGCCGTTGCGGGTGCCATGATGCTGCTGGCGCCAAAACAGCCCGAGCTGATTGTCGTCGCCCCCGACGACGTCTTTGCGGAAGGCGATGCTGCGGAGGCGGAGGCTGATACGGCCAAGTCCGCCGGCCGCCGGCGCGCCCGGAAGGCCGGCCCGGGGGCCGCGGCCGCGTCGAAGGAAGACATCCGCAAGACCCCCGCCGAACGCCTTGAAAACCTGCGTGTTTTCACTCTGGCACTGGGTGTGCTGCTGGGCATCTATCTGGTGCTGCACTTCGGGAACAACGGTTTCACCCTGACCCTGGACATCGTTAACTGGACGTTCCTGTGCCTGATCATGCTGCTGGTCGGCAACGCCCGCGAACTGGCCGATCTCATCGCCCGCGGCGGGCGCACCGTGGGTGAGGTGCTGCTGCAGTACCCGCTCTACGCGGGGATCATCGGCATGATGAGCGTCAGCGGACTCGTGGACATCATCAGCGAGTTCTTTATCAACATCTCCTCGCCTGCGACCCTGGGCCTGTGGACGTTCCTTGCCGCGGGCCTGCTCAACATGTTCATACCCTCCGGCGGCGGCCAGTTCGCCGTGATGGCACCGCTGTTCGCCAACGCAGCAGACGCGCTGGAGGTGGACCAGTCAGTGGTAATCATGGCGATTGCCTACGGCGACCAGTGGACCAACATGATCCAGCCGTTCTGGGCTATCCCGCTGCTGGCCGTCGCCGGGCTGAAGATCCGCGAAATCCTGGGCTACACGTTCGTCACCCTGATCCTGAGCGGCATTATCTTCGCCGGGACAATGCTCATAGTCGGCGCGGGGTAGACAGGACTACCCGGCGGCCCGTGCCTCGACGGCGCCGCCCGCTTCGGCCCAGCTGCGCGGACCGTTGGTGAACGCACCCCGGTAGGCGGCAGCCGGGTGCCGATCGTTGAGCAACGGTGCGCCAAAGAGCTTCTGCCGCAGCGGGCCTTCGGTGTATTCGGTCTGCGCGAGGCCGCGGTCCCGGAGTACCGGCAGAACCTTGTCCGCGAACTCTTCGAATGATCCGGGGAGTACCCAGTTCATCACGTTGATGCCGTCCACTCCGGCTGCCTGCCACAGTTCAATGGCATCGGCGATCTGCTCCGGCGTGCCAACGATGCGGCTGGCACGCGTCTGCCGGCCTGCGATGTCACCGACCACGGGCTCCCGGTCGGTGATCGACTTGGAGATCCATTCAACGAAACCCTTGCTGGTGTTCGAATCCACCTGCGAGAGCGGGGTTTCCGGCGGATAGACGCGTCCGGACTTGTCCACGATCGCCGCGTGGGCGGCATATCCGTCCACGCTTGCGTAACGGTCATATTCCCCGGCCTTTTCGCGTGCCTCGGCTTCGGTGTCTCCGATAACAAAGGACAGCCCCTGGAAGAACTTGATGTCCTCAGCCCGGCGGCCGTACTCCACGGCCTGCCGGCGGGTGTCGGCGATCTGCGCGGCAACTGTCTGCGGCGTCGGGGAACCAAGGAATACAGCCTCAGCGTTCCGGGCGGCAAAGGCGCGGCCCGACGCCGAGGACCCGGCCTGGAAGAGCAGCGGCGTCCGCTGCGGGGACGGTGAAGGCAGGTGGGGGCCCTCCACCCGGTAGCGCGCTCCCTGGTGGTAGATCTTGTGGACCCGGGCCGGGTCCGAGTACAGGCCGCGTTCCCGGTCCTTCAGCAGCGCGCCGTCGTCCCAGGATCCTTCCCACAGCTTGTACGCCACATCCACGTATTCCTGGGCCCACTCATAGCGTTCCGTGTGGTCCACGAGCTGCGGCAGGCCGAAGTTCCGCGAACCGTTGTCTCCGATCCCGGTGACGATGTTCCACGCCACCCGCCCGCCGGAAATGTGGTCGAGGGTGGACACCTGCCGGGCAAAGTTGAACGGATGGTTCTGCATGACGTTGGACGTCAGCGCCAGGCCCAGGTGCCTGGTGCTAACGGCCAGGGCGCCGAGGAGCACGGTCGGGTCATTGCTGGGAATCTGCAGGCCCTCCCGCAGATAGACGTCGAAGTCCGCATCGGCGTCCCCGTACAGGCCCGTCACGTCGGCGAAGAACATGGCGTCAAACTTGGCGGCCTCCAGCGTCTGCGCCAGATTGATCCAGGTCTCCACATTGTTGAACTCCACCTGGCCGGCATCCGGCCGGCGCCACTGGCCGTGGTGGATGTGCGAAGCGGTGTTCATGACGAACGCATTGAAGTGCAGCGGCTTGCTCATGGGATTCCTTTGGGGAAATGGTCGGGACGGTAAGCGTGCACCGATGATGGCAGCCGCCGCGGCACGGGCTGCAGGAACGTGACGCCGCGCTCCGGTGTATGGCGTTATGGGTCGAAACATTGCGTCTCCTGCGCAACGGAACGAAGCGCGGTGACACAACCTTGGAGCCCGGACGGGCGCTGCGCTGAACTGGGGCCAGTTCACGCCGGATGACCCGGTTCAGCTGCCCGTCCAAGGAGAAACCATGGCTTCCACTATCCGCCCCGTCCGGCACACCGCCGGAAAAGCTGCCGCTGCCGCTGCCGCTGCAGCGCTGCTCCTCACCGGCTGCAGTGCGGCCTCCGGGACCACCGGTGCCGGTACCGGTGAACGGGTGGACGGCGGCACCATCCGCTACGCCCACCTGCAGGAGGCACCGTGCATCTACGGCGGCTGGGTGCAGCAGGCCTACCTGTCGCGCCAGGTCCTGGATTCGCTGGTCTCCCAGACCGAAGACGGCAGCATCGTGCCCTGGCTGGCAGAGCAGTGGAGCGTCAGCGAGGACCAGCTGACCTGGACGTTCACACTGAAGGAGGGTGTGGCATTCACTGACGGCACACCCCTGGACGCCGCAGCGGTGGCCGCGAACTTCGACTACTGGGTGTCCGGAGGCAACGGCACGGTGGCGGCCTACATCGGCGACTACTACGAGTCGGCGTCGGCCGTTGATGCCACCACAGTCCAGGTGAAACTCTCCGCACCATATGCGCCGCTGCTCTCCGCCCTCAGCCAGGGCTACTTCGGCATCCAGTCACCCACAGCCCTCACCGAACGCAGCGAACAGGAGAACTGCGAAGCGCCGGTGGGGTCCGGCCCGTTCACGGTGGGGGAGTGGAAGCGCGGAGAATCCGTCACGTTCCACAAAAACCTGGACTACGCGTCCGCGCCGGCCAATGCCAGGCACCAGGGACCGGCGTACGTGGACAGCATTGTCTGGTCCTTCATCCAGGACAACACCTCGCGGTTTGGTTCGCTGGCCAGCGGGGAAACCGATGTGATCGGAGAGGTCCCCACCGTGGACTTCGAAACCGCGAAGGCTGCCTTCAATCTCCAGCAGTACATCACGCCCGGCCGGCCGGTCACCCTGTCACTGAACACCGTCAACGGCCCGTTCACGGACACCGCCGTGCGGCAGGCATTCGCCTACAGTGCCGACCGCAAGGCCGTGGTGGACTCGGCGTTCCTCGGCGTCGTGCCGTTCGAGGGCAACGGAACGGTCAGCCAGAGCACCCCGGGCTACAACCCGGACGTGGCCGATGACTACCCCTATGACCAGGACAAAGCCAATGCCCTGCTCGACGGCGCCGGCTGGGGTGAGCGCAACGCGGACGGTGTGCGGGTGAAGGACGGCCAGGAACTTGAAATCGACATTGTCTTTGGCCTGAACTCGATTGTGACGGCGGAAGGAGTCACCGCCCTGCAGAACCTTCAGGCGCAGGTGAAACCGGTGGGCTTCAAGGTCAACCTGATTCCGGCGACGCAGTCGGACCTGTTCGGCGGCACCTACTCCGTTCCGGAGAGCTACGACGCACAGCTGGGGTATTGGACCAGTCCCACAGCTGGAATCCTGCACATCAACTTCCGGCAGAACCTGCCCGAAAGCCCGAACTATTCCAACACCACCTTCTACAACAATCCGGAAATTGAGGACCTGATCCTGCAGGCCAACTCTGCGGCCACCCCGGAGGAAGCCAATGCCTTCTACGCACAGGCCCAGCAGCGGCTCAGCGACGAAGCGGTCGCGGTGGGCCTGTACACCCAGACCGCCTCAATCGCCGCTGCCCCGAACCTGCAGGACGTCTGGCTCGAAGCCTCCCAGGGCGAGCCGGTCTTCCACGACGCGTACTTCACCAAATGAGAATCCTGCGCAGGCTGCTCGGTGCCGCGGGGGTGCTCTGGGCTGCAGCCACCTTCACCTTCCTGATCCAGGCACTGCTGCCGGGAGACCGTGCCACCCTGCTCCTGAACCAGCTCACCGGGCAGATCCAGGAACGCACGGCCGAGGAACTGGCACCGGTCAACGCCAAGTACGGGTTCGATGATCCGCTGCCCGTGCAATACGTGAACTTCCTCAAGGGGCTGGCAACCGGGGACCTCGGGGTGTCCTACCAGCTGCACAAGCCGGTGACGGAGGTGATTCTGGACCAGGTGGGACCGACCATCCTGCTGACCTTCGCCTCCCTGCTGGTGGCCTGGGTTCTGTCCCTGGCCATGATCATCGGTACGGCCCGGCGCAGCCGGGTCCTCTCCGCGGTGTCCTCCGGCATCGAAGCGGTCGCGGCTGGACTGCCGCAGTACTGGCTCGGTGTGATCCTGCTGGTGGTCCTGGCCCTGAATCTCGGGCTGTTTCCCGTGGTGGGAGGCACCGGACTGGCCGGACTGATCCTTCCAGCACTGACCCTGGGCATACCGCTGGCAGGGTTCCTGGGCCAGGTCACCCGGCGCGAGTTCGAGAAATCCCTGGACCAGCCGTTTATCCTCTCTGCCCGGATGCGGGGCATGGGCGACACCGCGGTTCGCCTGCGGCACGCACTGCGCCATTCGGTGCTGCCGGGTGTCACCCTTTCCGGCTGGGCGCTGGGATCACTGTTCTCCGGCGCGGTGATCGCCGAGAACATCTTTACCCGTCCCGGACTGGGCAAGGTGCTGGTGACTGCGGTGAACGCACGTGACCTGCCGGTGGTCTGCGGGATCGTCATCCTCATTGCTGCCGTCTATGTCCTGGCGAACCTGCTGGTGGATATCGCCTACACCCGAATTGATCCGAGGTTGAAGACCGCATGAGCACAACACAGCTTCCCGTCCCCGGCCCACCCCTTACGAGTCCGGCCCGGACCCGACGGCTGCCGCGGATCCCGCCTGCGCCTGCGCTCGCCGCCGCGGTCCTGGCCTTCTTCCTGCTCGCGGCGGCCGCACCGTCGCTGCTGGCACCGGGGGATCCGTTGGCCATCGACCTGGGTGTCGCACTCCAGACGCCGGGCTGGCCGCACCCGTTCGGCACTGACCAGTCCGGACGCGACCTCTATACCCGGGTGGTCTACGGAACCCGGGAATCGCTGCTGATCGGCCTGGGCGCCACCGCGCTGGCGATGGCAGCGGCAGCGGTGCTCGGCGTCAGCGCCGGACTTGGCGGCCGGTTTGTGGACGGACTGATCAGCCGCGGTCTGGAAGTGCTGTTCGCCTTCCCGGTACTGCTGCTCGCAATGCTCTTCGTGACCATCTACGGAGCCAGCGTCACCACCCAGATCGTCGCCGTCGGGCTGGGCACGGCACCCGGGTACGCCCGCATGATCCGCGGCCAGGTGCTGGCCGTGCGGACCTCGGGCTACGTACAGGCGGCCCACGCGCTGGGACACAGCAGATGGGACGTCCTGCGCCGGCATGTCTTCCCCAACGCGATGCGGCCGCTGGTCGCCGTGCTGACCCTCGGCGTCGGGCAGTCAATTGTCTGGGCCTCTGGGCTGGCCTTTCTGGGACTCGGCGTGGCCCCGCCCTCACCGGAGTGGGGTGCCCTGCTGGACGCCGGACGCATGTTCATCACCCGCGCCTGGTGGCTGGAGGTGATGCCAGGCCTGGCCATTGTGTCCGTCGCGCTGGCCGCCACCTCGCTGGGCAACTACCTGCAGCGCCGACTCGAAGGAGCATCCGCATGAGCACCATCCTGGCCGACCAGCCACTCCACACCCTGCAGGCACCGGACACCGGGCTTCTGCTCGACGTCCGCAACCTGTCCGTTTCCTTCGCCACCGGATCCCGCCGCGGTGCCCCTGTCCGGCCGGTGGTCCGGGACGTTTCCCTGTCCCTCGGGGCCGGGCAGTGCCTGGCGATCGTCGGGGAATCCGGCTCCGGCAAGTCCGTAACCGCCCGGACCCTCGCCGGACTGCCGGGGGCAACCGCAGCCGTGCAGGCGGAGCGTCTGCAGGTGGCAGGGCACGACGCCGCCGCGCTGGGAGAGCGGGCCTGGCGTTCGGTGCGCGGCAAGGACATCGGGTTCATCCTGCAGGATGCACTGGTCTCGCTGGATCCGCTGCGGCCGGTGGGCCGGGAAATCGAGGAGGCGCTGCGCCTGCACGGCTGGGGCAACCCGAGGACCCGTTCCGCCAAGGCGGTTCAGCTGCTGGCCAGTGTGGGCGTCCCCCAGCCGGAGCTGCGGGCCCGCCAGCGGCCCGATGAGCTTTCCGGCGGGCTGCGGCAACGGGCACTGATCGCCTCGGCGATCGCCCTCGACCCGCGGCTGGTGATCGCTGATGAACCCACCACTGCCCTGGACGTCACCGTCCAGGCGCAGATCCTGGCGCTGCTGGGGGACATGTTACGGCGGGGCACCGGGATCATCCTGATCAGCCATGACCTCTCCGTGGTCGCGGCTTTGGCGGACACAGTGGCGGTGATGCAGGGCGGGGCAATCGTGGAGCAGGGACCCGTAGAGCAGGTGCTGCACAGTCCCCAGCATGAGTACACGAAAGCCCTGCTGGCAGCCGTTCCCTCCGAACATACCCGGGGAACCCCGCTGGCTCCGGCGGCCAGGGAACGGACGGCGGCGGCAGGACGGCGGATGCGCCCAGCCACCGGAGCCGGAGCCGGGCCCGGCTCTGCAGCGGGTGCCGCGGCGCCGGTGCTCTCCGCGCGTGACCTGCGCAAGGAGTACCGGGGACCGGACGGGGTGCGGCGCGCCGTCGTCGATTCCGTGTCCTTTGACCTGCACCGGGGGGAAACCCTGGGCATCGTCGGCGAGTCCGGTTCGGGGAAATCCACCACCGCCCGGATGGCGCTGGCACTGGAGGAGCCCGATGCCGGGGCGGTCCTGCTCGACGGGCAGCCCTGGTCTGCGCTCAGCACGGCGGCGCGGCGGCCGCGGCGACGCCTGGTCACCGCGGTGTACCAGGATCCCCTGAGCTCCTTCGACCCGCGCTGGAACGCGGAACGGATCCTGCTCGATGCGCTGTCCCCGGAGGACTTTCCGGACCCGGCAGACCGGAAGGCGCGGGCCGCGGAACTGGCCGGCCAGGCGGGGCTGCAGCTCGAGCATCTGGGCAAGCACCCGCTGCAGCTCTCCGGGGGCCAGCGCCAGCGCCTGGCAATAGCCCGCGCACTCGCGCCGGAGCCCGACGTCGTCGTCCTGGATGAGGCAGTCTCGGCGCTGGACGTCTCAGTGCAGGCGCAGGTCCTGGACCTGCTCACAGAACTGCAGCAGGAACTTGGGCTGGCGTACCTGTTTATCTCGCACGACCTGGGCGTCATCCACCACATGAGTGACCGCGTCCTGGTGATGAAGGACGGCAGGGCGGTGGAGACCGGCACCGCCGAGGAGATCTTCAACCGGCCACGCGAACCGTATACCCGCGAACTGCTCGCGTCACTGCCGTCCCTGGGACCCGGCACGGCGCGGCCTGCGCAATCTGATGGAGGCACACTGTGAGTACTGCATTGACTCAGGCACGGACCGCGGCCTGGACCGGGGAGGAGGCACTGGCGCATTTCCAGCCGGTCTTTGACCGGATCCGTGCCGGGGCGCTGGAGCGGGAAGCCGGGCAGCAGCTGCCGTATGAGCAGATCGGCTGGCTGCGGGATGCGGGGTTTGGCAGGCTGCGGCTGCCGGTAACCGACGGCGGGTACGGCGTGAGTGTGCAGACGCTGGTGCTGCTGCTGATCCGGCTGGGCAGCGCCGACTCGAACCTGGTACAGGCACTGCGCGGACACATTGGCTTCACCGAGTCCGTGCTGGCGCACCCGGACGATGCTTACCGGAAGTTCTGGATCGCCGAACTGGCAGCCGGGGCCCTGGTGGGGAACGCGGAGAGTGAGAAGACCGGAAGTTTTGCCGAACAGGCCACCACGGTAAGCCGGGACGCGAACGGCCGGCTGGTGCTGAACGGCACCAAGTACTACACCACCGGCTCGATCTTCGCCGACTGGATCCTGGTCAGTGCCGCAGCGGGGCCGGGAGTCCTGGAGAGTGCCGGGACGTCCGGGGCTCAGCTGGTGACCGTTATGGTCCGTACCGGAGCGCCCGGGGTTGAGATCCGGAACGACTGGGACGGGTTCGGGCAACGGCTCACCGGGTCCGGAACCACAGTCTTCACCGGCGCTGAGGTGGAAGCCGGTTTTGTGGTGGAACGGACGCTGGAGCCGACGGCGGTGCACGCGGTCTATCAGCTGGTGCACCTTGCTGCGCTCGCCGGCATCGCGGGCGCAGCGCTGGAGGAGTCAGCAGCTTTTGTCCGGAGCCGGCAGCGGAACCTTTTCAACCCGCAGGTTCCGCCGGCGCAGGATCCAGTAGCGCTGCAGGTCATCGGGGAGGTCTTCGGGACGGTGCGGACACTGGAGCCGGCGGTGCTGGCAGCAGCGCAGTCGGTTGACGAGGCCTATGCAGCTGCACCGGACACGGTCCGGGACGCCCTGGCCCGGGCGGATGCCTGCGTCTTCGGGGTGCAGCCCACCGTGATCCGGCTGGTGCTGGAAGCAGTGTCCCGGATCTTTGAGGTAGGCGGAGCGTCGGCCACATCCACCAGCCGGCAGCTGGACCGCCTCTGGCGCAACGCCAGGACGATTGCCTCCCACAACCCTGCAACCTACCGGCAGCAGTTCGCCGGGGGATACGTGCTCAACGGAACTCCTCCCGGGGACGCACTGCTCCGGCTTCTGACGGAGCCCTGAACCGGAGGCATACCCCTCTAAGCCGAATAACCCCTTAACGGAACGGCTCCCCAGCCATGGCCAGGGAGTCGTTCCAAGGTCCGGCCGATGAACCTACTGGTCCCGGCCAAGTGGACCTGTTCTGGTCCCGCCTTAAGGAACCACTTTCAGTAAAACACCGCGCACCCGGGAGGGAACCCCTGGCCCGGAACTTTTTCAGCCGATTTCCGCCGCAGAACGTTTCCGCAGGTCACCGAGCCATGCCGGCGTGCGCGAACGTGATAAACACAATGCATGGCAACTACCGCATTTAAGCAGAACCCCGTCCACACCTCCGGTGAGCTTCCCGCCGCCGGAACCTCCGCCCCTGCCTTCGCGCTGGTCGGAACAGACCTGTCCGAGGTATCCAGCGAGGCCTTCTCCGGCCGCCGCGTGGTCCTGAACATCTTCCCCAGCGTGGACACCGGCGTCTGCGCTGCCAGTGTCCGCCGCTTCAACGAGATTGCATCCGGCCTCGAGAACACGGCCGTGGTGTGCGTGTCCAAGGACCTGCCGTTCGCGCTCGGCCGCTTCTGCGGTGCAGAGGGCATCGACAACGTGGTGGCCGCATCTGCTTTCCGCAGCAGCTTCGGCGAGGACTTCGGCCTGATCCAGAGCGAAGGTCCGCTTCAGGGCCTGCTGGCCCGCGCCGTCGTCGTTCTTGATGCGGACGGCACCGTGCTGCACTCGCAGCTTGTTCCCGAAATCACCACCGAACCGGATTACGACGCCGCCGTGGCAGCTCTCAGCTAGCCTCCGCCGCTGCATCGGGGCCCGTTCCGCATTCCGCGGGGCGGGCCCTGCCTGTGGGTAACACAATCCGGAGCCATACCCGGTTTGGCTAGGATAAAGACAGGCGGCTTCCATTTGGGGGACGCAGTCTCTAGAACACCACAACACGTTTATTGGGGGAACATCATGGACAGGGACCAGAGCCGGCCGGAAGACGGCACGGGCATCGAGCCGCCGGAGGGGCAGGAGGCGCCTCAGGGGATGCCTCAGCCGCCGGAAACTCCGCAGCCGCCGCAGGCCCGGGAGGCCGAGAGCAGCCAGCCTGAAGCACCCGGTTCAGCGCAGGAAAACCCGGGACAGAACCAGGACAACGCCGTCCCGGAGACGAACCCGTACGGCGGGTTCGCCGCGCCTTCAGGATTCTCAGGGCCTTCCCTGCCGTACACGAACGACGCGGAAGCGCCCGCTCCGCGGTACAACCCCTATGCCCCGGTTCCCGGCGGGCCAGCCAACGATCAGGGGCCGGCTTCCGGCTACCCCAGCTACCCGGGTTCCGGTCCGTCCGTCGGCCAGGGCGGGAATTCCGGTTATCCGGGTCAGACCGGCCAACAGAGCCAGCAGGCCCAGCAGGCCCAGCCGGGCCAGCCGGGCCAGCAGGGTTACCCGGGCTATCCCGGCCAGCAGGGCTACCCGGGCCAGTCCGGGTACCCCGGATACCCGGGCCACCCGGGCCAGCCGGGCTACCCCAGCTACGGCCCGCCGCCCTCCACCCCCGGGAAGGGCCTGGCAATTGCTGCACTGGTGCTCGCCATTCTGGCACTGATGATCTGCTGGATTCCGTTCTTCAACGTCGTGGCCTTCCCGCTGGCGATCGTCGCGCTGGGTCTGGGGATCCCCGCCCTGGTCAAGGGCATCAAGGCCCGCAACGTGTCCAAGCCGCTGTCCATCGCTGCGCTGTCCGTGGCCGGCGTGTCCCTCATTGCGGCGATCGTGGTGAACACCGTCGTCGTCGACTCACTGCAGGACGCGGGTCTCTGGGAAGCTGAATCCGAGGTGGGTACCGAAATTGGCGGAGAGTCCTTCGAGGAGTTCATCGAGGGCTCTGAGGAGCTCTCCGAAGCCGAGAAAAATGACTACACTTACGAGTACTCAGAAGACTTCATCGCGGAGATTGTTGCCGCACCGGCCAGCGCCGCGGGTGAAGAAACGACGGTTGGCGACTACACCGTCACCCTCACCGAACTGGACCGGGATGCCACCGCAGAGGTCCTTGACCGCGCACCTTCCGCCGGGGATCCGGACCACAACTACGTGATCGCCCGGTTCAGCGCCGTCTACAACGGCGAGGGAGAAGGCCGCCCCTGGCTGGACCTCGCTCCGGAGTTCGTGGGATCAGACAACCGGATCTACACCGTCCTGGGCTGCACCGTGGAGCTGAGCATGCGCGGAGCTGATCAGGACCTGCTCAGCAAGGGCGACTCGGTGACCCATGAGATGTGCTTCGACGTTCCGGACAGCGCTCTGGGCGAAGACAGCCGGCTGGGCCTGCGCATGATCCTCGCTGTGGACGCCGAGGACGTTTACTGGCGCCTGCCGTAACCCGCACATAGAAACGGTCCCGCGGCTCAAAGCCGCGGGACCGTTACCGTCTCAGGGCCGGCTACCGCGAGGAGAACGCGGCGTCGAACGCGGCGTCGGGCGGATCCATGGCCAGGGAACGGACAAAGGCCAGAGCCTCCGGGGCTCCAACCAGCCGGTCCATCCCGGCGTCTTCCCACTCCACCGAAATGGGGCCGTCGTAGCCGATGCTGTTGAGCATGCGGAAGGCGTCTTCCCAGGGCACATCACCGTGGCCGGTGGAGACAAAGTCCCAGCCGCGGCGCGGATCAGCCCAGGGCAGGTGGGACCCGAGCCGGCCGTTCCGCCCGTTGGTCATCCGCTTCTTCGTGTCCTTGCAGTCCACGTGGTAAATCCGGTCCTGGAAGTCCCAGAGGAAGCCCACCGGGTCCAGGTCCTGCCACACGAAGTGGCTGGGATCCCAGTTCAGGCCAAACGCCGGACGGTGGCCGATCGCTTCGAGGGCCCGGACAGTCGTCCAATAGTCATAGGCGATTTCGCTGGGATGGACTTCGTGGGCGAACCGGACACCTACCTCGTCGAACACATCGAGGATCGGGTTCCACCGGTCCGCGAAGTCCCGGTAGCCGGCCTCGACGGCGTCGGCTGAGACCGGCGGGAACATCGCGACGTACTTCCAGATCGAGGAACCGGTGAAGCCCACAACGGTCTTTACGTCCAGGGCAGCGGCCAGGCGGGCAGTGTGTTTCATTTCCTCGGCCGCGCGCCGGCGGACCCCCTCGGGATCGCCGTCGCCCCAAACCTGGTCGGACAGGATGTCCCGGTGCCGCTGATCAATCGGGTCGTCGCAGACGGCCTGGCCCTTGAGGTGGTTGGAGATGGCGTGGACCTGGAGGTTGTACTTCTCCAGGATGTCGCGGCGGCTCTGGACGTATCCGTCCTCATCCCACCGCCAGGGATCAAGATGGTCGCCCCAGCAGGCGATCTCCAGTCCGTCGTAGCCCCACTCGGACGCGAGCCGGGCCACCTCCTCAAACGGCAGGTCGGCCCATTGGCCGGTGAACAACGTAATCGGTCGTGACATGGCAGGCTCCTTCGCCTAGTGGTTGGGTGGGGCCTTAGCCCACCGGGGTCCAGATGCTGGATTTGGCGGCGCTGCGGGTCACTGAGTCCAGGACTTCCTGGACCTGCAGGCCGTCAGCGAACGACGGCGAGGGCTGGCTCCCGGAGGCCACGGCGTCCACGAAATCGCGTACCTGGTGAACAAAGCCGTGCTCATAGCCCAGTGAATGTCCGGGCGGCCACCAGGCGCTCACATAGGGATGAACGGGTTCGGTGACCATAATGCGGGTGAAACCCTGCCGGTCAAGAGGCGCGGTGAAATCGTAGAACTCCAGGAAATTCAGGTCCTCCAAATCGAAACTGAGTGCACCGCGTGTGCCGGAGACTTCCAGCCGCAGCGCGTTTTTGCGTCCCGTGGCCATCCGGGTGGCCTCAAAGGTGGCCAGCACCCCGTCTTCGAAGCGGCCGGCAAACAGCGCGACGTCGTCCACGGTCACTGCGCCGCGGTCCGTGCCGGTGCCCCGCGGGCCGCCCAAACCTCCGTCGGTACCGGTTGAATCCGGCAGCGGACGGCTGTCAACCAGGGTCTCCAGGGTGCCGCTGACTTCCGCGAGCTTGCGTCCGGTCACGTACTGGGCGAGATCGATGATGTGGGCGCCCAGGTCACCCAGTACTCCGGATCCTGCCTTGTCCTGTTCCAGGCGCCAGGACAGCGGTGCGTCCGGGTCAACCAGCCAGTCCTGCAGGTAGGAGGCACGGACCTGGCGGACGTCGCCGATCGCGCCTCCGGCCACCAGATTGTGCGCATGCGTGGCGGCGGGCAGCCGCCGGTAGGTGAACCCGACCATCGCCTGGACGCTGGAGCGTGCGGCCCGGGCAGCGGCGTCGGCCATTGCACTGGCCTCCTCCACGGTGTTGGCCAGCGGCTTTTCACAGATCACGTGCTTGCCGGCGTCCAGCGCAGCGATGGCGATTTCAGCATGTGAGGAACCGGGGGTCACGATGTCGACGACGTCGATGTCATCCCGTTCCAGCGCCCGGCGCCAGTCCGTGGAACTCTCCTGCCACCCCCATTTGCCGGCAGCGGCTGCGGTGCGTTCGGCATCGCGCCCTAACAGGAGGGCCATTTCAGGCTGCAGCGGAAGGTCGAAGAACCGGGGTGCCACCCGCCAGGCCTGGGAATGCGCTGCCCCCATAAACCCGTGTCCCACCAGTGCGATCCTCAGCGGTTTACTCATGTCTTTCTCCTAGCTGCCGCGGTTCCCGCGGCGGGAATGGTTCCTGGACTCCGCCCGGCAGGGCGACCCGGGTTGGCCGGGACGCCCTGCAGCAGACGGATCTAGGATTCGAACGCAGTGGGCAGGTACTTATCCACGTTCTCGCTGGTGACCACCGGCGCGTACAGGACCACGCGGTTGGGGACTTCAATCTCCACCAGGTCGCTCATGGCCTTGTCCTGCACCAGCAGGCGGGCCAGACGGATCCCGTCTGCAGCCTGGGTGGAGGGATAGATGATGGTTGCTTTCAGCACGCTGTCACCGGACTGGATCTCGCGCATCGCGTTGGCTGATCCGGCGCCGCCCACCATGATGAACTCATCGCGGCCGGCGGCGTCGATGGCGGCCAGGACGCCGATGCCCTGGTCATCGTCGTGGTTCCAGAGGGCGTCGATCTCCGGAGCTGCGGCGAGCAGCTGGGACGTCGCTGCTTCACCGCCCTGGACGGTGAAGTCTGCAGCCACCCGGTTGCTGACTTCCAGGCCGCAGCCCTCGAGCGCATCCTTGAAGCCGGCGCTGCGGTCCTGGGTGAGGGGCAGGGAATCAATGCCGGCGATTTCAGCGACGACTGCGTCCGGCTGGTCTCCCACCTGCTCGCAGATGTACGTGCCTGCGCTGACGCCCATGCCGTAGTTGTCGCCCAGGACGGTGGTGCGCGCTGCGAACGGGCTGGAGAACTCGCGGTCCACGTTGATGACCGGGATCCCGGCTTCCATCGCCTGGATGGCCACCGATGTCAGGGCCGCGCCGTCCGTGGGAAGCAGCACAATCGCGTCCACGCCCTCGTTGATGAACTGTTCCACCTGGCTGATCTGCAGGTTGGCGTCATTGGTCCCTTCCGCCACGCGGAGCTCCACATCCGGGTACTTCTCCGCTTCGGCCAGTGCCGCGGAGTTGATCGCTCCGAGCCAGCCGTGGTCTGCAGCCGGTCCGGAGAAGCCGATGACGACGGTGTCGCCCTCGGCCTCGTTTCCTTCCACGGAGTTATTCGTCGGTTCGCTGCTGGTTTCTCCGCCGCTGGAACATCCTGTGAGGACGAGCCCGCCGACGGCGATAAACGCCGCGGTGGTTACGAGCTGCCTCCGGCCCGTCATGCGCAGTGCCTGCATGGTTTTCTCCTCTGTTGATGATCTTTCCTTCTCCAAGAGGCCAGCCGGCACCTGAAATGCCCCGCACCTCGTCGTGATGGGCGTCACACTAACAGAAGTCTGTCGAAAAAACTGCAAGATACTGTCAGCGATCGACATAAGTGTGTAAGCTCCGTTCCATGTCGATGGCCAGTGATGTCCCAGCACCCGCAAAACCGCTGCTTGAGGTCCGGAACCTGAGCAAGAGTTTCGCCGGGGTGCGTGCCCTGCAGGGTGTCAATCTGCAGGTACTTCCCGGCGAAGTGCACTGTGTTCTCGGCCAGAACGGTGCCGGAAAGTCCACCCTGATCAAGTCGCTCTCCGGAGTCCATCAGCCCGACGGCGGTGAAATCCGGTGGAAGGGCGTGCCGGTGCAGCTCGCGGATCCCACCGCAGCCCATGAGCTGGGCATCGCCACCATGTACCAGGAGCTGGACGTGGTGGACGGACTGAATGTGGCGGAGAACATTTTCCTGGGTCATGAGGACGCCCGCGCCGGTGTGCTGCGGGTGCGCGATGCGAAAGACAAGGCACGCAAACTCCTGGCCCGCCTGGGCCATGAAGACCTTTCCCCGGGCACGGAAGTCGGCACCCTGTCAGCGGCAGGCAAGCAGATTGTGAGCATGGCCCGCGCACTGTCCCGCAACGCGCGGCTGATCATTATGGATGAACCGAGCGCGATCCTCGATTCCGGTGAGGTGGCCAACCTGTTCCGGGTGATCCGCCAGCTCACCGGGGAGGGGATCTCGGTGGTCTACATTTCCCACCGGCTGGAGGAAATAGACCAAATCGGGAACCGCCTCTCTGTCATCAAGGATGGACGGAGCACCGCGTCATCCCTGCCGGTGAAGTCGGTGTCCCGCACAGAACTGGTGAAGCTGATGACGGGCAGGGACACAGTGAACGTGTTCCCGTCGCGGAAACCGGTTGCCGAGAGCCCCGCGCTGCTGGAGGTGGACGGCCTGGGACTGGCGGGTTCCTTCCGGGACATCAGCTTCTCGGTCCGGCCCGGTGAGATCCTCGGACTGGCCGGGCTCGTCGGCTCCGGACGGTCGGAAATCCTGGAAACCGTTTACGGGGCGCGCAAAGCCACCGCCGGCAGCGTGAGTGTGGAGGGCAGGAAGCTTCCGCCGGGATCCGTGGCCGCCGCCATCCGGGCCGGGATCGGGCTCTCACCGGAGGAACGCAAAAGCCAGGGCCTGCTCCTGGATGAACCGATCTATAAGAACGCCACCCTGTCCACCTTCGCCCGGTTTGCCCGGCGCGGGCTGCTCAACGAACGCGGTGAGAAACGGGCCGCGCAGGAACAAACCGCCGCGCTGCAGCTTTCGCCTTCGGATACTGACCGCCCGGCCCGCACCCTCTCCGGAGGCAACCAGCAGAAGGTCCTGCTGGCCCGCTGGCTGATCCACGGGACCCGGATCCTGCTGCTTGATGAACCTACCCGCGGGGTGGACATCGGCGCCAAAGCGGAGATCTACGCCCTGATCCGCCGGCTGGCTGCCCGGGGGGTGGCAATTGTGGTGGTCTCCAGCGAGATCGAGGAAGTCATTGGACTCGCTGACCGGATCCTGGTGCTCGACGCCGGCCGCATGCTGGCCGTCAGCGACGCGAAAGATATCGATGAGCATTCCGTGCTTGACCTCGTCCTGAAAGGAAACTCCCAGTGAGCGACCAAAACACAACGACGCTCCAGCCGTCCTCAGAGGGCGGCGGCGCAACCGCCGCAGCCCGGCAGCGCGGAGTGCGGCAGCTGATGGGAGGAGCCGGGGTCCGCAACCTGGGCCTGATCATCGCACTGGGACTGCTGATTGCAGTCGGCGCTGCAACCGGCGGCTCGCAGTTCCTCAGCGTGGACAACATGCTGACCATCCTGCGCCTGGCCTCGATCATCGGGGTGATCTGCATTGGGGTTACCTTCGTGATCACGGCAGGGGGAATCGACCTTTCCGTGGGATCGGTCATGGGTCTGGCAAGCGTGGTGGCCAGCCTCGCGGCGGTGCAGGCCGCCGCCACCAACAGCAGCTGGCTGCTGATGGTGGCAGTGGCGCTGGCTGTTGGAGCACTGGCCGGACTGATCAACGGCGTGATCATCGCCTACGGGAACGTAGTGGCGTTTATCGCGACCCTGGCCATGCTGGTGGCCGCGCGCGGCCTGGCGGAGCTGATTTCCGGGAGAAGCACGCAGATTGTCATCAACCGGGACTTCACCTCTGTGATGCGGTCCAACGTGCTCGGCATTCCGCTGCTGATCTGGATCTTTTTGATCGTGGCTGCCGCTGGCTGGTTCCTGCTCAACCGCACCACGTTTGGCCGGCGCACGGTGGCGATCGGCGGCAACCTGGAAGCAGCCCGTCTCGCCGGGATCAAGGTCAAGCGGCACATCGTCTGGCTCTACGTCCTCTCCGGCATCACGGTCGGTATCGCAGCGATCATGATGATGGGCCGCACCACGGCGGGCACGTCCACCCACGGGACGCTGTATGAGCTGGACGCCATTGCGGCCGTTGTGGTCGGAGGGACTCTGCTCGTCGGCGGCCGCGGCACTATCGTCGGCACTGTCCTGGGCGTCCTGCTGTTCGCCACCCTGACCAATGTCTTCACCCAGAACAACCTGGACACCTCGGTGCAGAACGTGACCAAGGGGGTCATCATTGTGGTGGCCGTGCTGCTGCAGCAGCGGTTCGCCGTTCGGGGGAACCGGCGGAAGGGCTCGATATGAGGCGGCCGGGTGCCGGATCCGGACCAGGGCGACACAGTAACGCCGATTCCTGTGCTTGAATTGCTCGGTGGTCGATATAAGGAACGCTTCCGTGGTCTCCGGAGCGAGTGAACTCTTCCAGCTGCTCCGCGACGGGCAGCCCCGCACCCGGACGGAGCTGGCGGATCTCGTGGGAGTGGCGCGGTCGACCATCGTGCTCCGGCTCGAAGCCCTGATGGAAATCGGACTGGTGGCTCCCGTCGAGGACGCCGTCTCCACCGGCGGCCGGCCCTCCTCACGGTTCGCCCTGAACACCGGAAACATGGTGGTCCTTGGAGTGGACATCGGTGCCTCCCACCTGAGGCTGGGAATCTGTGACCTCTCGGGCAGCACGCTGGCGGCGGTCACCGAGGAGCTGCAGGTCAGCGCCGGACCCGAAACCGTGCTGGACACCGTGGCACAGCTGGGCAATCAGCTGCTGGACGAAACAGGCAGGACGCGGGGGGACCTGCTCGCAGTCGGCGTCGGGGTTCCCGGCCCGGTGGAGCACCGGACCGGACGGCCCATCAACCCGCCGATCATGCCCGGCTGGCACGGCTTTGATGTGCCCGCCTACCTGGGTACGCACTTCGGCGTTTCCGTCGTGGTGGACAATGACGTCAACGTGATGTCAGTGGGGGAGCGGGAGGCCGCCTGGCCCGACGTCGCGGATCTGGTGTTCCTGAAGGTCGCCACCGGCATTGGCGCCGGAATTATCTGCAACGGCGAACTGCTCCGCGGCGCCGACGGCGTAGCCGGGGACATCGGCCACATCCGGGTCAGCGGCGGCGGGGACAAACTCTGCCGGTGCGGGAACTACGGCTGTCTCGAGGCGCTGGCCTCCGGACCCGCAGTGGCGGCGAAGCTTCAGGAAGCCGGACTTCAGGCCCAGGACGGCCGGGACGTGGTGGCGCTGGTGAACCAGGGTAACCACGACGCCGTCCACGCAGTCCGGCAGGCGGGCCGCGACGTGGGCGAGGTCCTCTCCGCCTGCCTGTCCATGATCAACCCGGCCGTGATCGTGATCGGCGGGTCAATGGCACTGACCGGCGAGCACTTTATTGCCGGGGTGCGGGAAGTCGTTTACTCCCGCACCATGCCCCTGGCCACCCAGCATCTGCGGATAGTGCAGTCGGTGTCCGGGCTGGACGCCGGGATGCGCGGTGCCGCGGTGCTGGCCATCCAGTATGCGCTCTCCGCGGAGAGCATCGAGCGGATGCTCTCGGCCCGGGTGGGTGCCTGAGTCTTCCTAGCCCTGCTGCGACGCCCACTGGGCGACCCGGGCCGCGCTTTCCTCCTCTGACAGGTCCTCAACCCTGGTCATGATGGTCCACCGAATCCCGAAGGGATCGCGGATGCTGGCAAACCGGTCGCCGGAGGCAAACGTGGCCAGCGGCTCGCGGATGACAGCTCCGGCGGATTCGGCCCGGGCCACCACAGCGTCCGCGTCGGCACAGTAGAAACCCAGCGAATAACACGCTGCGTCCGGTTCCGGCGGGTTCACCAATCCGTAATCCGGGTTGGGTTCGCCCAGCTGAAGGTGCCCACTGCCGAGGTCCAGGTCAGCGTGGACGGTCACGCCGTTCATCTCGGTCACGTCCACGACTCTGGCGCCAAAGACGTCCTGGTAAAAACGAATCGCGTCAGCTGCTCGCGGGACGGCAACAAACGGTGTGAGACTGGTCAGGCCGTGGGGCACGCCGTCGGTGGTGTATTTGCCGGTGGCGCCGGGCTGGTTGTTGAGGGACTGGTTCTGGGTTGTAGTCATGGACTCAGGCTAGGAACCGGCACGGACCCGTGGCTTGGATATTTGCGACAGGGTTCCCCGCGGTGGGCAGAGGAGATGCAGATGGAGGAGCATTGGCGCGGGCCGCTGTATCCAGCCCGGCTACCCTCCTTCCACCGAATCCCCGCCCCGGCCGGGCTGTCTGACCGCGTTCGATGGTTCTGGATTCCGGAATGGGATCTGGCCCCCGGGCGGACATCCCGGCAGGAGGTCCTGCCCTTTCCCGCACTGAACCTGGTGGTGGAGCCGGACGGTGTGCGGCTTTACGGTCCCTCGACCCGCCGTTCCTACCGGGACCTGACCGGCAGCGGCTGGGCCGTTGGCCTGCTGCTGCGTCCGGCAGCCGTTCCGTTCCTCTGTGCCGATCCCGGCGCGCTGAAAGACAGCAGCACAGCCCTGGACCTGCCCGAGCTGCGGCAGGACGTCACCCGCGCGATGTCCGTGGCGGAGGAAAACGACGACGGCGGCACGCACCGCGCGGCGGCTGCTGCAGCGGCGTCGGCCTGGCTGGAGGCCACAGTGCCGGAGCCCGCTCCGGAAGGACTGCTGGTCAACCGGCTGGAGGAGCTGATCGAGCAGAACCCGCCGCTGACCCGCGTGGACCAGGCTGCTGCCCTGCTCGGCGTTTCAGCACGAACCCTGCAGCGTCTGGCCCGGAAGTATGTTGGGCTGCCGCCGCTGGCAATGATCCGCCGTTACCGGCTCCAGGAGGCGGCCGAGCGGCTGCGGACCAGTCCGGGCCTTGGTATTGCTGACGTCGCTGCTGAGCTGGGCTATGCCGACCACGCGCACCTAACTGAGGTGTTCCGGGAGGTGCTGGGTTTTACGCCCAGCGGATACCGGCGGTCTGCGGCACCGGGGGAGGGGAATAGCGGCGGTGGCCCGCCGGTTGCCGGGCATTGACCGTACCGGTTCCCGGTGCGACGCTCATGCGGGTCGGGGATGGGAAAGCGAACGGAAGGCTGCCATGCGGAACAAGCCAGGTTACACACTGAGCGAGCCCGCGCGGGACGTGGTCTTTGCGCAGGGACCGGCATCAAACTGGGTCATCCTGCGCCGGGACCGCGAGTTCACGCTGGTGGACGGAGGGTATCCGGGGGATCTGGATCTGGTGCTCTCATCGATCCGCGAGGCCGGGCTGGAACCGGCCGCGGCCTCGGCCGTGCTGGTCACCCATGCCCACGTGGACCACACCGGGGCGGTCGCTCACTTCGCCGGGGAGTATGGCACGCCGGTGCTCTGCGGTCCCGCCGAACTCGCGCTGCTGCGCGGCCGGGAAAAGGCACAGGTTTCTCCCGGCCAGGTGCTCGCCCGTGCCTGGCGTCCCCGGGTGCTGGCCTGGAGTGCCCACGTGCTCGGCGCCGGCGGGCTCACCCCGGTGGCGATTCCCGAGGCCCAGACCTGGACCGATGCCGGTCTCGCTGAACTGCCCGGCAGCCCGGTGGCGGTGCCGACTGCCGGGCACACGCCGGGGCATACTGCTTTCCTGCTGCCCGGAGCGCGGGCAGTGATTACCGGGGACGCGCTGGTGACCGGCCACCGGATCAGCGGCCGCACCGGTCCGCAGCTGCTGCACACCATGTTCCACCACGACGGCGCCGGCGTGGACCGCGCGATGCTCACCCTGGCGCGGCTGGACGCCTCGCTGCTGCTGCCGGGCCACGGGCCGGCGCTGCGGATCGGTATTCGGGAGGCGGTGAACACCGCCCGGGCGCGGTCCGCGCGCGGCCGGCCCCGCGCCGTCGTCGTCTTGCCTGGACGGGGGCGCGCAGGCTGGGCCGGAGAACCCGGATATGGGAGGGTTCCGGACCGCTTGTAGCTTCCCGGCTCACGGCCGGGGCCGTACACTGACCGCGACCGAACACGGTACTGCCGGAGCAGGTGGACTTCCTTGCCATCACCACCCTGATTGGCGGAACCGTGGGCGGCTACATCACCTACGCCGGTGCCCACCGGATGGTCGATGCCGGCAACTCAGGCCTCGGCAACATCCGCCCCATTACCCGGGCCGCCCTGCTCGGCGTGATCGTGACCGGGGTGATGCGCACGCTGCTGTTCCTGGCGATCCTGGGCGTGGTTGCCGGCGGGGCGGAGCTGAGCAGCGGCAACCTCGCCGCGGAGGCGTTTGGCATTGCGGCAGGGGAGGTCGGCATTCGGATGTTCGGCATCGTCTTCTGGGCCGCGGCGCTGACCTCGGTGATCGGTGCCTCCTACACATCGGTCACTTTCATCACCCGGCAGAGCACGAGCCCCAGGGTGCGAAATCTCCTGACCGTCGCTTTCATCGCTGTGTGCGCAGCGGCCTACCTGCTGGCCGGACAGCCGCCGCAGACCCTCCTCGTGTTCGCCGGTGCATTCAACGGGCTGATCCTGCCGCTGGGGTTCGCGATTCTTCTTTGGGTGGCCTGGCGGCGCCGGGACCTGCTGGAGGGATACCGCTATCCGAAGGTGCTGCTCATTGCCGGCGTGCTGGCATGGCTGCTGACCCTGTTCCTCGGCTGGAACTCGCTCGCCGGGCTCAGTCAGCTGTGGGCCTGAGCCTCAGAATCCGGGGCCGAAGGCGCGCCATCGAGTATGACACCACTGTGACACATGTTAAAAGCATGTAAAGAAACCCCAGATTGTTGAACAAAAAGGGTGGTGGATTGTTCAACAACCCTTAGACTGCTGGAAGCCCATGTGGCGCCCCCCACATTTCTCCAGTGATCGGAAACAATCCATGGACAGCACGCCGACGAAAGTGAAGGTCCGGCCGAACGCCAAGCGAACGGCCCTCCTCGGAGCCATGTTCCTGATGGCCACCAGCGCCATCGGACCTGGCTTTATCACCCAGACCACCGTCTTTACGGTTCAGCTCGGGGCGGCTTTCGCCTTCGCGATCCTGGTCTCGATCCTGGTGGACATTGCGGTCCAGATGAACGTCTGGCGCATCATCGGCGTCTCCGGGCTGCGCGCCCAGACCCTGGGCAACAAGGTGCTGCCAGGTGCGGGCTGGCTGCTGGCCGGCCTGGTCTTCATCGGCGGCCTTGTCTTCAACATTGGCAACATCGCCGGCACCGGCCTGGGCATGAATGCCATGCTCGGCATGGACACCAAGATAGGCGGGGCCATTTCCGCCGCCGTCGCGATCTTCATCTTCCTGTCCAAAAAAGCCGGACTGGCCCTGGACCGGATCGTGGTGGCGCTTGGCGCCGTCATGATCCTGCTGATGATCTACGTAGCGATCTCCGCGGCACCGCCGGTCGGTGAGGCGCTGAAGAACACCGTACTGCCGGAGCAGGTGGACTTCCTGACCATCACCACGCTGATCGGCGGAACCGTAGGCGGCTACATCACCTACGCCGGCGCGCACCGCCTGCTGGACTCCGGCACCACCGGGCCCGGCCACGTCAAGGACATCACCAGGGTCTCGCTGCTGGGCATCATCGTCACCGGCGTCATGCGCATGCTGCTGTTCCTGGCCATCCTGGGCGTCGTGGCCGGAGGCGTCACCCTGGCCGGAGACAACCTCGCTGCCGACGCCTTCCGCCACGCAGCCGGTGAAATCGGCCTGCGCATGTTCGGCATTGTGTTCTGGGCCGCCGCACTGACCTCGGTGATCGGCGCCGCGTACACCTCGGTTTCCTTCATCACCACCCCCGCTACCAAGGACCGAACCCGCAGCCTGATCACCGTGGGATTCATTGCCTTCTGCACCGCCGCGTACCTGCTGCTCGGCCAGGCCCCACAGACCCTGCTGGTCTTCGCCGGCGCGTTCAACGGCCTGATCCTGCCGCTGGGCTTCGGCATCCTGCTCTGGGCAGCCTGGCGGCGCCGTGACCTGCTTAACGGCTACGACTACCCCAAATGGCTCCTGTTCATCGGTGTGCTGGCGTGGGCGCTGACCCTGTTCCTTGGCTGGAACTCACTCTCCGGCCTCGCTGCCCTCTGGCAGTAGGCCCATCCCACCCACCACGGAAGGACAATCCCATGGACCAGCCCAACGAAACCGCTGCCGCCAATCCGGCCGTCGCAGATCCCGCAGCGCTGTCCCCGGCGCAGGCGCGGGAACTGTTCCGGAACGGGCTGGTGACGCCGACGGCGGGCTGGTCCGCGGGAAACGCGCAGGCGAACCTGATCATTGTGCCCAAGGCGCAGGCCTTCGACGTCCTGCTCTTTGCTCAGCGCAATCCCAAGTCCTGCCCCATTCTGGGGGTGCTCGACGCCGGGGAGACCAGCGGTCCGCTGCTGGCCGGCGGTGACATCCGCACTGACGTGCCCCGGTACACGGTGTACGTGGACGGGGAGAAGACCGCGGATCCGACGGACATCACCGCCTACTGGCGTGATGACCTGGTCACGTTCATTGTGGGCTGCAGCTTCACCTTCGAGGCTGCGCTGCAGGAGGGCGGCATCCGGATCGCGCACATCGACCAGGGCACCAACGTGCCCATGTACCGCACGTCGGTGCGCTGTGAACCGGCCGGTGACATGGCCGGTCCGCTGGTGGTTTCAATGCGCCCGGTGCCCGCCTCCCAGGTGGCCGACGCCGTGCGGATCACGTCCCGCTACCCGGCTGTGCACGGCGCTCCGGTGCATGTGGGCAACCCGGCCGAGATCGGCATTACGGACCTGGGCCGGCCCGACTTCGGCGACCCGGTGGACATCCCGGCGGGCCACGTGCCGGTGTTCTGGGCCTGCGGGGTCACACCGCAGGCCGCGGTTATGGAGTCGAAGCCGTCCCTTGCCATCGGCCACGCGCCGGGGCACATGCTGATCACTGACGCCCGGGACAGCGCCTACCTGGTGCCCTAGCGGAATCCGGCCTGTGCGGCGGGCGGCTACCGGCCGTCCGCTGCCAGGTGTTCCAGCAGCTCGGCCTCGGCGGCGTCGAGGTAGCCGAGCAGCATGTCCGCTGCCTTCTTCCGCTTCCCGCCGCGCAGCAGTTCCACGAGCCGCGCGTTCTGTTCCACATAATGTGAGTGGAAATCCGGTTCGCTGCGCATGGCGTAAAAGACCAGGCGCATCTCCGCCAGCACCCGGGACATCATCTCCTGCAGCTGGGAGCTGCCGGACATGGCGATGACCGCCTCATGGAAGGCCTGGTTCGCGGCCGCCATCTGCGGCACGGACCCGAGGGACTTCGCTTCCCGCGCGGCGGCAATCACGCTGTCCAGCCTCTCGAGGTCCAGCTCAGGACCCCACAGGACCGCTGCCGGTTCCAGCATCCGGCGTACCTGGTAGATCCGGCGCACGGCATCCTCACCCGGCGACGCGACGAAGACCCCGCGGTTCGGATACCGGCTGACAACACCCTCGCTGCTGAGGACCGTGAAGGCCTCGCGGAGTGTGTTGCGCGAGATGTTCAGGGTCGCGGCGAGCTGCTGTTCAGAGAGCTTGGTGCCGGGCAGCAGTGCTCCGGCGGCAATCTGTCCACGCAGCACTTCCGCAGCCCAGAGCGTGATGTTGGCGTGTGAGGCACGCTGGGCGGCGTATTCGTCCAGGTTCAGAAGCATCCATCCAACCTAGCGGTTTGGACAGGGCCGGCGGTGTACCCGCCGGCCCTGTTACACATGGCCTCAGCCAATCTCGCCCAGGGCATCCCCGCGGCCGACGGCGGCACCGGGTTCCAGTGAAGCCCGGGTGAAGCTGCCGGCCCGGTGGGCGCGGACGGTGGTTTCCATCTTCATTGCTTCCAGCACGGCAACCGGATCTCCTTCGGCCAGGTCTGCGCCGGTTTCAGCGAGCCACTTGACCAGGTTCCCGGCCATCGGCGAGGCCAGCCGGGCGGCGTCGGCGGTGTCCGGTGCGCCGGAGGCAGTCTCAGCGGTGCCGCTGCCTCCGGAACGCAGCGCGTTCAGCAGCGCGGCGGGCAGGCCGACGGCGACGGCGCGGCCGTCAATGTCCACGGTGATGGTTTCGCGGGCGGTGCCGGCCGCAGCGGCGATGTGCGGGGAGGCTGCCAGCGGCTCAGCGAACTCGGATTCGATCCAGGTGGTGTAGACGCCCAGCTCGCCCTCGCGGTTGAAAGCCTCGGAGCGGACCACGGCCTGGTGGAACGGTACCACGGTGGGAACACCGCGGATCACCAGCTCGTCCAGTGCAGCCTTCGCGCGGCGCAGGGCCTGCGGACGGTCCTCGCCCCAGACGATCAGCTTGGCCATCAGCGAGTCGTACTCGCTGGGCACCACGGACCCGGAACGCACCCCGGTGTCCATCCGGATGCCGGGGCCGGTGGGCGGTTCGAAGGCTTCCACCGGTCCGGGACCGGGCAGGAACCCGCGGGCCGGGTCCTCGGCGTTGAGCCGGAACTCGAAGGCGTGCCCGTGCGGGGCCGGATCCTCGGTGATGGACAGCGGCAGGCCGTCGGCGATGCGGAACTGCTCGCGGACCAGGTCCACGCCGGCGGTCTCTTCGGTGACCGGGTGTTCAACCTGGAGCCGGGTGTTGACCTCCAGGAAGCTGATCAGTCCGTCGGGGGAGACCAGGTATTCCACGGTTCCGGCACCGGTGTAGCCGGCCTCCCGGCAGATGGCCTTGGCGGATTCATGGATAGTGGTGCGCTGTTTGTCGGTGAGGAAGGGGGCCGGGGCTTCTTCCACGAGCTTCTGGTTCCGGCGCTGCAGGGAGCAGTCACGGGTGCCGACGACGACGACGTTGCCGTGCGTGTCTGCCAGCACCTGCGCTTCCACGTGCCGCGGCTTGTCCAGGAACCGTTCGGCGAAGCACTCGCCGCGGCCGAACGCTGAGACGGCCTCGCGGACCGCGGATTCGAAGGCGTCTTCCACGTCCTCCATCCGGCGGGCAATCTTCATGCCGCGCCCGCCGCCGCCGAAGGCCGCCTTGATGGCTACCGGCAGGCCGTGTTCCTCGGCAAAG
The DNA here is from genome assembly GCF_053619115.1 of Arthrobacter sp. NPDC055585. Classification (NCBI taxonomy): domain Bacteria; kingdom Bacillati; phylum Actinomycetota; class Actinomycetes; order Micrococcales; family Micrococcaceae; genus Arthrobacter; species Arthrobacter sp. NPDC055585. Next base: position 616,639 of record NZ_JBSHIT010000001.1, on the reverse strand, counting down.
GCACGAACCTGTTCGGCGCTTTCCGCCGGACCTTCGGTACCGGGTACCAGCGGTGCACCGGCGCGGACGGCGATCTCCCGTGCCGTGACCTTGTTGCCCAGGTCGCGGATAGCCTGCGGGGACGGGCCGATCCAGGTGAGTCCGGCGTCGAGCACCGCCTGCGCAAAGTCTGCGTTCTCGGAAAGGAACCCGTAGCCGGGGTGCACGGCGTCAGCACCGGCGCGCCGGGCGGCGTCGATCAGCTTGGGAATGTTCAGGTAGGTGTCGGCTCCGGAGGCACCGCCGAGCGGATACGCTTCGTCGGCCAGGCGTACGTGCAGCGCATCGGCGTCGGGGTCCGAGTACACGGCGGCGGAGGAGATGCCGGCGTCGGCGCAGGCGCGGGCCACGCGGACGGCAATCTCGCCGCGGTTGGCGATCAGGACCTTTTTCATGCGGGTGTTCATTCGGTTCCTTCGGGAAACAGTCCGGCCGCTGGCTCCGCGGTGTTCGGGGCGAGGGTATCGGGGTCAACAAACATAAAGTTCACGGGGTGTCCGGGCGGCAGCTGGGCGGCCACCGGCAGGTCTTCCGGGATCACGACGGCGGCCACGGGGTAGCCGCCGGTCACAGGATGGTCGGCGAGGAAGAGTACGGGCAGGCCCGACGGCGGCACCTGCAGCGACCCGGCAACCACGCCTTCGCTGGGCAGTTCACCGTCGCGGCTGCGGGCCAGCGGGCTTGCCTGCGGATCCTCAGGATCCAGTGCCAGCCGGACGCCGATCCGGTTCGATTCGCTGGTGGTGAGCCAGGTCTGGGCGGCCAGCGCGGCGGCGGCATCCTTGCTGAACCAGTCCTGCCGGGGGCCGGCAGTGATCCGGAGCAGGGCCGGTTCGGTTCCGTTCCCCAGGCTGCCCGGGCTGCCCGCAGCGGCCAGGACCGGGGGCTCAGGCTCCCCGACGTGCAGGTTTCCGGCGGCCGGAGCAACCGGGAGGAGAGTCCCGGCGGCCAGCGGTGCCGGACCGATGCCGCTCATCGAGTCGGTGCTGCGGCTGCCGAGCACCGGGTCCACATCCACTCCGCCGCGGACGGCGAGGTAGGCACGCACACCGCGGACCGGAATACCGAGGGTCAGGGTTTCCCCGTCCAGCAGGGCGAACGGTGCGGCGTGCGGGGCGGGCCGGCTGCGCTCCCCGGCGGGATCGGTGATGCTCGCGGGCAGCTCGGCACCGGTCAGGGCCAGCACGGCATCGCCGCAGGCGGTGAGCTCCAGTCCGCCCAGGAGATTCTCGATGACGGCGGCATTGGCCGGATTGCCGACCAGCCGGTTAGCCTGACGGGCTGCACGGGGATCTGCGGCGCCGGCGGCGGAGACGCCCAGGTCCGCATAGCCGGGGCGGCCGAGGTCTTGGATCAGTGACTGGAGGCCTGGGTTTCTGATCTCGAGGGCGGTAGCGGCGATTCCATCGCCCCTTAGCGCTGCGGCTCCGCCCTCCTCCTCGCAAGCTCGGAGAGGGAACCCTGAGCCTTCGCTGTTCGCTCGTTCCTCGCTCGGCGATGCGGGGCTCACGGAATCGCCGCTACCGCTCGCTGAATCGCCCAGGGCCTCAGCACCTGAAGTTGAGGGGGAGGGAATGGTCGCGGTGATGAATTCTCGGACAGGGTGGAAGGTGACAGAGTCACCGGGGAGGATCAAGGCAGGGTTTTCACGGTTGAGGTCCCACATGGCGGCAGCGGTACGGCCGATGAGCTGCCAGCCGCCGGGGGATTCGCGGGGATAGACCGCAGAGTAGTCCCCGGCCAGGGCCACAGCACCCGGGGGAACGGCGGTGCGGGGGCTGGAACGGCGGGGGACGTTCAGCGCCGGATCGCCGCCGGTGAGGTACGTGAAACCGGGTGCAAAACCGCCGAAGCCGCCGGTCCAGGGTGTGCCGGTGTGGGCATTGACCACGGCTTCCTCGGAGAGGCCGGTGAGGCGGGCTACCTCGGCGAGGTCGGCGCCGTCGTACACCGTTTCGATGGTCACGGTGCGCGGTTCGCCGAAATCGGCGTGGGCGAAGTCCAAGGCCTGCAGCGCCGGCAGGCCGGCAACGGCGTCGCGTCGGCTGGCGAACCGCACCAGGACGGTGGTGGCTGCCGCGAGGGCGTCCACCTGGCCGGGAAGCGGATGCGCTTTGAGCTGTGTGTGCAGGGCGACGACGTCGGTCAGCGAGCCGAGTTCCACGAGGAGGGCGCGGGTGCCGGCCGGCCGGATGCCGGTGAGTGTCCCGGCGGGTGCATCTGCGGCGTGCATGCCGCTCATACGAAGCTCTGGATGGTGACGCCGGCTTCTTCCAGACCGGCACGCACGGCGCGGGCCATCGCGACGGCTCCCGGAGTGTCACCGTGGACGCAGATGGATTCGGCGTTCATCGGAATCTCGGAACCGTCCACCGCGATGATCGTGCCTTCGGTGGCGAGCCGGATCATGTTGGCCGTGACCTGGTCCGCGTCGTGAATGACGGCGCCCTGCTCGCGGCGGGAAACCAGGGTTCCGTCCGGGTTGTAGTTGCGGTCCGCGAAGGCTTCCGCGACGCCGCGCAGGCCGGCGTCCGCGGCCTTGTCCAGGGCGATTGCGCCGGGCAGCAGCAGGACCGGCAGCTCCTTGTTGAAGGCGCGCACAGCGTCAACCACGGCCTGGGCATGGTGTTCGTGGTGGACGATCGTGTTGTAGAGCGCGCCGTGCGGCTTGACGTACTGGATGTCCGCGCCGGCGTGCTGGGCCAGGGCCTGCAGGGCACCGAGCTGGTAGAGCACGTCGTCGGCCAGTTCCGTGGGGGAGCAGTCCAGGAAGCGGCGGCCGAAGCCGGCCAGGTCCCGGTAGCCCACGTGCGCGCCGATGGTGACGCCGGCTGCCACGGCGTCGCGGCAGGTCTGAGCGATGACGGAGGGGTCGCCGGCGTGGAAGCCGCAGGCAACGTTGGCGGAGGAAACGGACTCGAAGACGGCGGCGTCGTCACCCATTTCCCAGTTGCCGAACGATTCGCCGACGTCGCTGTTCAGGTCAATGATCGGCATGGCAAGTCCTTTGGTGCCTCGGGAACGGGGTCCTCCAAGTGTGCGCGATCACGCTCGATTGTTCAACAATCTGAGGCTGATTGTTGCGGGACCGGGGCTCCGCTGGCGCTAGGCGCGGTCCAGGGTTTCCTGCGCGGCCCGGACCACCGCGGCATCGATGAACCTGCCCTCGGCGTCCACTGCCACACCGCTGCCCGCTCCGGTGAAACGCTCCAGCAGTTCCCGGGCGGCTTGAATGTCCGTTTCGTCAGGGGTGAAGACGGAGTTGATGACTGGCACCTGGCCGGGATGGATGGCGGTACGGGAGCGGAACCCGAGGCTGCGCAGGTGCACCGCGCTGTGTTCAAAGGCCTCGAGATCCCGGAAGTCCGTGGAAGTGGGAGCCAAAGGGGCGGCCAATCCTGCCGCCGCGCAGGCAACCACCACACGGGTGCGCAGGGAATCGATGGCACCATCGGTTTCCGGGAGCCGGGCGATGCGCAGATCAGCCAGCAGATCGACCTCGCCGATTCCGTACGTGGCCAGCCGGCCAAGCTGCGGAATCGCTTCGGCTTCCAGCAATGCGCCGGCATCTTCAAGCAGTCCGATGAGGCGAACTGCCCCCGGAATCAGCCGCCCGGCGTCCTCGAGTTTGCGGACCAGCTCTTCGGCATGCTGAAGCCCCGCGGTACTGCACTTGGCCAGGACGACCCCGCTCAGGTGCTCCGAAGCGACGGAGGTGAGGTCCTGCTCAAGATTCTCAGGCGCTGCGCGGACCCACCACTGCGGACCGGCCGCTGCGTCTTCCGCTGCGAGCCAGCGGCCGACGGCGGAGCGTGCGGACTCCTTCTCCGCCGCAGGCACTGCGTCCTCCAGATCGAGGATCACTGCATCCGCGGCTCCTGCGGCTGCCTTGGGGAACAAACCGGGCTGGTTGCCCGGCACATAGAGGAAGGAGCGGGGCAGAGCGGGCTGGGGAGTCATGGCGGCCCTACCTCGCTAGGAGGTCCGTGATCTGCCGCGCAGCAGCCAGGACCTTCGTTGCATGGGTAGCGATTTCCTTCTCGGTGAACCGGAAGATCGGGCCGCAGCAGCTGATAGCGCCCAAGACGTTCCCGGCCCGGTCGAAGAACGGGCAGGCAACCGAGGCAGCACCGATATTGCGTTCATTGAACGAGGTGGCATATCCGTTGACCCTGACTCCGGCCAGCTGTTCCCGGTAGGCATCCTCGTTGAAATCGGGTTTCAGCCGTGCCAGCTCCGCGGCCGCTTCCTGAACATACACGTCTGGAAGAAACGCGATCATGGCGCGGCTGGAAGCCCCTGAATGCAGGGCGTGCCGTACACCAATGTCCACCACCATTTTGATTTCCTGCGGGGACTCGAACTGGTCCAGGTAAATGCGGGAGTGGTTAGCCAGCACGGAGAGGGTGATCGTCTCCCGGGTGGCGTCCCTCAGCTGTCGGAGGACAGGTGCGGCCACAGTGCGGAAATCGAGCTGGCTCCAGGCCCGATTACCCATGCCGATCGCAGCAGGTCCCAGGGAATAGGTGCCGCTGGCGTCGGTGGTGGATAGGAGCCCCCGGGAGCTCAGTGACTGCAGGATGCGGTGGATTACGGCCTTGCTCAGGCCCAGGGAGCGGGCGATGTGTGACACGCCTAGGGGGGCCTCGGCCCGGCTGAACAGCAGAAGCACATCAGCCACTCGGTCGGCGGCTTCGGTTCCTCCTGAGGTGCTGGGCTGCTCAACGGCGTTTTTTACGGGCATGTGTAGTCCTTTCCGGAACACACTCTATGTGAGTGTTCCTCTGAGCGGAATGTTTCTATCAAATTAATTTCATCGTTTTGCTGGTAATCCACGTCACATCCATGCAGAATGGGTCAAAACCTGCACCTAGTCCCATGATTTTCGGTCCGACCAGCGGAACAGCGAACCACACAACCGTTCCGCTGGACGGAACCCCTCACCGTCCGAGCGAAGGGAACCACCCCAATGAACAAGAGAACTTTGGCCGCAGTAGTCCTCACCGTAGGTATGGTGGCGCTCACGGCGTGCTCCTCGGAGAACTCCGGCACTGAGGCAGACGTGGAAACCATCACCATCGGGTCCGTCCACCCGCTCAGCGGCAATCTCGCGGGGGTCGGCGGACTCATGAACGACGGCGCCAAGATGGCCGTCGAAGACATCAACGCCGCCGGTGGAATCGAGTCCCTGGGCGGTGCGCAGCTGGTGCTCGCCGACGGCGATAGCCAGGGCCAGGCCCAGGTGGGCCAGAGCGAAGCCCAGCGGCTGATCAGCGAGGGCGCCGTCGCCCTGGTGGGGACCTATCAGTCGGACGTCACCCAGAACGTTGCCTCCGTAGCCGAGCGTTCCAAGGTTCCCCTGGTCATCGACGTCGCCGTGGATGACAAGATCCTGGAGCAGGACTACCAGTACACCTTCCGCATCCAGCCTGACGCCAGCAGCATGGGCCGGTCCGGAGCCCAGGCCCTGGCCGCGATGGGGGAGGAGACTGGAGAGCCGATCGACTCTGCTGCCTACATCCACATCGAAGGCGCATTCGGAGACAGCGTCTTTGACGCTTTCCAACGCGAGGCCGAGACCCTGGGCATCGAGATCACCAAGGAGATCACCTACAGCGGGGCCAACTTCTCCGACGCCACCACCCAGGTGAGTGAGGCACTGGCCACCAACCCGGACATCATCGCCGTCACCGGCTACTACCCGGACAACCTGCTGGTGGCACAGGCGCTTGGCTCCATGAGCAATGACACCAAGGCCGTGTTCGGAATCGCCAGCGGTGCCTTCGATGACACGTCCTTCCCTGAAGCAGCGGGCGACGCCGGCACGGAGGTGCTGAGCGCGAACTACCACTACAACGCCACCAGCGAGCGCGCTGCAGACATCCGTGAGCGGTTCGAGGAAAAATACGGAAAGCCGATGGAGACCGCGTCGATGCTGTCCTACCAGGCGGTGGAAACCATCGCCAAGGGGCTGGAAGCCAGCGGTTCCGATGACCCCGAGGAGCTGCGGGAAGCAATCGCCGGGCTGAGCCTGGACGATCCGCTGCTGGCCTTTGACGGCCCAATCGAATTCGATGAGCGCGGCCAGAACGTCAACGCCACCGTGATCGTGATGCAGGTCCTCGACGGCAAGGTGGAGCAGGTCTTCCCCACCGAGTTCGCCACGGCTGACCTCGTCTTCCCTGCCGGCAGCGGCAAGTGAGCGAAGCAGGCACCATGGCTACATCCCACGCTTCCCCGGACACGGCAGTCCCGGCCAAGCGGCCAAACCCGCTCATGTCCGGCAGCTCCCGCAAGGCACTGCTCGTGGCCGGTCTGACCGTCGCCGGCCTGGTGCTGGTCTATCTGGTGGGGGACCGGCCTCCGGCCCTGGTAACCCAGTATCTGGTCTCCGGGCTGCTGCTCGGCGGGGTGTACGCCCTGGTCTCCCTGGGACTGACCCTCATCTTCGGTGTGCTGGGCATCGTGAACTTCGCCCAGGGCGCCATGCTTACCCTTGCCATGTACCTGGTCTACGTCCTGCAGGGAAACCTCGGGATCAATCTCTACGTGGCTGTGGTGCTGACCATCCCGCTGTTGTTCGGCTTTGGCTGGCTGGTGCAGTCGATGCTGCTGAATAGGCTTACGGAGGACGTCAGCCATGAGCGTCCCCTGCTGGTCACCCTGGGACTGTCCCTGCTGATCATGAACGTGCTGCTCATGATCTTCGGCGGCAGGCCCAAGAGTGTGGACGCCGGGATCAGCGGGAACATCCAGATCTTGGGCGCTCAGGCAGACATCCAGCGGATCATCGCGTTCGCCGGCGCCATGGTGGTTGCCGCAGCGCTCACCTTGGTCCTGCGCCGCACCTCCATGGGCCTGGCCATCCGCGCCGTCGCCGCCAACGGCACCGGCGCGGCACTGGTGGGCGTCAACGTGCGCCGTATCTACGCGCTGACGTTCGGCCTGGGCGCGGCCTCCGTGGCCGTAGCCGGCGGACTGATCACGCCCTTCACCACGCTGGTCCCGTCGGCCGGAGAACAGTTCACCACGTTGGCCTTCGTGATCGTGGTGCTCGGCGGTCTCGGCAGCATTCCCGGAGCACTCGTGGGCGGCCTGTTCATTGGCATCCTGCAGACGGTCGGTTCCCTCTACCTGCCCGGCAGCGGCTCGCTGATCCTCGTCTTCGGGATCTTCGTCCTCATTCTCTTTCTGCGTCCCCAGGGACTGTTCGGAGCCAAGCAATGACCACCACCAAAGCCTCCAGCCCCGCACCTGCACTCCCTCGCCGGGCCGGTGCGTTCAGCACCGGGACACGGCGGCAGTACATCGCGCTGGTCATCGTGCTGGCTGCACTGTTTTTCGTCCCGTATATCCTGCCCGAATCCGCTGTCCCGGTAGCGGTACGCACACTGATCTTCGCGATTATGGCCGTGGGCTGGAACCTCATGAGCGGCTACGGCGGAATGTTCAGCTTCGGGCATGCGGTGTTCTTCGGACTCGGCGCCTACACCGACGCCTATCTGCTGACCGCGTTCGGGGTCTCCCCGTGGATCTCCATGGTCATCGGGGCCGTCATGGCCGCAGGCGTCGGGCTGCTGATCGCGTATTTCTGCCTGCGCTACAAGCTTGCCGGCTCCTACTTCGCCCTGGCGACCTTCGCCTTCGCGCAGATGTTCTACCTGCTCAGCCAGAACCTGGGTTTCCTGAACAAGACCGACGGCATCAACGTTCCGCTGCTGCCGGAGGAATCCTGGGCGATGCTGCAGTTTGACCAGGATTCCAAGCTCTACTTCTGGATTCCGCTGGGGATCCTGGGCCTGGCGATGGCGGTGACTATCTGGTTCGCGGGTTCCCGCGCAGGGCAGTTCACCCAGGCCATCCGGGATGATGCCACAGCAGCAGAATCCCTCGGGGTAAAGGTCATGAAGTACCGCCTCCTCACGGTTGCCCTGAGCTGCGCCATCACTGCCGTTGCCGGCTCCTATTATGCCCAGTACTTCCTGTTCGTCGGCCCGGAACAGGCCTTCGGCCTGCACGTCACAACCGAGGCGATCATCCCGGCGGTGATTGGCGGCGTCGGAACCATCTGGGGCCCGCTGATCGGAGCCGCCGTGGTGGGCCCTCTGTCCGAAATTGTCGCCGAAGTGCTGCGGAACCCTCCGCCTTTCCTTGAGTTCCTGCAGGGAACCAGCGGTCTGGATGTGGCGGTCTACGCCGTCCTGCTGATCGTGATTGTGATTTTCCTGCCTAAGGGCATTTATGGCACCATCCGCGAAAGGTTGCGCAAATGAGCCTCCTGACCCTGGAAGAAGTGTCCCGGTCCTTCGGTGGGCTGAAGGCGCTGGGCGAAACCAGTCTGGGCATCACCGAGAACGAGTTCTTCGGCATCATCGGACCCAACGGGGCCGGTAAAACCACACTCTTCAGTGTCCTTGCCGGCCAGCTGCCTCCCTCCACGGGACGCATCGTCTTCGACGGGACGGACATCACCGGCTGGCCAGCAGACCGGGTGGCCGCCGCTGGACTGGTCCGCACGTTCCAGCTGATGCGTCCGTTCGAAAGCATGACTGTGCTGGAGAACGTGGCGATCGCTTCCCACGCCAGGCACCGTTCCCCCCTGAAGGCCCGGGCGCATGCTGCGGAGGTGATTGAACGGGTGGGACTGGGCAAGTACATGTATTCGATGTCCGGGACCCTGCCCACCGCTGGACTAAAGCGGCTGGAACTGGCCCGCGCCCTGGCCCTGGAACCACGGATGATCCTGCTGGACGAGGTGCTGGCAGGGCTGGTTCCTACCGAACGCGCCCCCATCATCGAACTGCTGCGCAGCATCCACGCCGAGGGCGTGACCGTGATGTTCGTGGAACACATCATGGCGGCCGTCATGGCGCTGTCCCAGCGCCTGCTGGTGATGCACGAAGGCCGCCAGCTCGCCCTCGGCGAGCCGGAGGAAGTCATTGCCGACCAGCAGGTCATCGACGCCTACCTTGGGGAGGACTACTCGTGATCCTGGAACTGGACGACGTATGCGCCGGCTACCGGCGGCTGGAAATCCTCCACAACCTGTCCCTGGAGGTAAACGAGGGGGAGATCGTCTCGGTGATCGGCGCCAACGGTGCCGGGAAAACCACCATGCTCCGCGCCGTGGCCGGACTGATCCCGGTATCCCGGGGAAGCATCCGTTTCCGCGGCGAACCGGCCGGCAACCGCCGAGCAGACCAGATTGTGCGCGGGGGACTGGTGCATGTTTCCCAGGACCGTGCGCTGTTCGGCAACCTGCAGGTCCACGAGAACCTCACCATGGGTGCCTACACGCAACCGAAATCCTCCATCGCGGACTCGTTGGCGCAGGTTTATGACCTGTTCCCGATTCTGAAGGAACGGCGGGCCCAGCGGGCGGACACCATGTCCGGCGGCCAGCAGCAGATGCTCGCGATCGGCCGTGCGCTGATGGCCCGGCCAGCCGTCCTCACCCTGGATGAACCGTCCATCGGGCTGGCACCGAACCTCGTGGCGCAGGTACTGGATGCCATTACCCGGATCCGGGCCACCGGCGTCACCGTCCTGATCGTGGAGCAGAACGCGTCCCAGGCCCTGGCTATCTCCGACCGCGCCTACGTGATGGAGAGCGGCTCGATTGTCCTGGAAGGAACCGGCGCCGAACTCGGGGACAGCCCGGAGGTACGTAAAGCGTATCTGGGCATGTGATTCCGCAGCCGAACCCCATTAACGAAAGGACCACGGTGCGCATCCTCGCAGTCACCCCGATTTCAGTTCCGGACCAGGAGCTGCTCCGCCGGCAGCGGCGGTATGACGCGCTGGCTCCGGCCGGCGTGGAAGTCCAGCTGCACAACCTGGGCGGCAGGCCCACCGGGGTGCCGCACGCGCTGGAAACCGACGACGACGTCGCCGCCTCCGAAGCAGCAGTCACCGGCTGGTTCCGCTCCGCGGTAGACGACGGCCAGGCGGAGGAATTCGACGCGTTCCTGCCCGACTGCGTGCTGGACCCCGGTGTGGGGTCCGGCACCGCGGACCTGCCGGTGCCCGTCCTGGGCCTGCTCCGGCTGAATCTCGGTGTCCTGGGCGGCGCCGGCGGGAGCATCAGCGCGGTGGCCCGCAATCAGGCGATTGCCCGGGAACTGCAGCGCAAGGCCGGTGAATACGGACCCGTGGGGGTGGGGCCGGTGACGGTCCTCGGACTGTCCCTGGAAGACATCGCCGACGACGACGCCTGGACCGCCGCCGTGGCGGCTGCCCTTCCGAAGCTGCCCGCCGGGTACGCCATCAACGCCTGCTCAGCGGTGAACCTGGGACAGCTGCCAGCCGGCGGACCGGCACTGGTGGATCCAACCGCCCTGGCCCTGCGGCTGATCGGTGTCCTGGCCGGTGCCGGAGCTGGCGCGGGGGAAACCCCGGCGGGGGCCACACCATGACGGCGGTGCCGGCCGGCGCTCCGGCTGCAGCCGGCGCCGAAACGGTGCAGGATGCGGTCCGGCAGCTGGCAGGTTTCGCCGCGGAACTGACTTATGACACGCTGCCCGCACCGGTGCTCGACCGCCTCCCGGTGATGCTCACGGACCTGCTCGGCGTCACCATCGCCGGCAACCGCACGCCGGAGATGCGTGCCGTGCTCGCCGCCTGGCGCTCCGAACCCGGAACAAGGCCCGTGCTGGGTACCGACGCAGCGTTCGGCGCAGAACAGGCAGCGCTGCTCAACGCCGCCGGCGCCTGCTGCCTGGAACTGGACGAAGGGAACAAACACGCCCAGGGACACCCCGCCGTGCACGTGGTCTTCGCCGCCCTGGCTGCCGCCCAGCTGCAAGGGGAAACGGTCTCCGGGCAGCGTTTCCTGACCGCGGTGGCCGCCGGGTATGAAGTGGCCGCACGCTTCGGGCAGGCCATGACCAGGCACCCGGACTGGCATCCGCACGGACACTGGGGCGCCACCGGGGCAGCCTGTGCCGCTGCCCTGATTTCCGGGCTGCCGGCCAGCCGCGTGGCCGCAGCCATGGATGCCGCAGCGGGACTGGTCAACGCTGCGCCCTGGCAGCTGGTCCTGGACGGAAACTTCACCCGCAACTTCTGGGCCGGCGGCGCAAACCTCGCCGGCCTGCACGCCGCCCGGCTCTCCGCCGCCGGCGTGGTCGGCAACTCCGGGGCAGCTGCCGCGGTGCTGGGCGGGCTGGCCGGAACGCTTGAACCCACAGCCCTGGTCCGGGACCTGGGGACGGACTGGCTGCTGAGCCGCGGCTACTCCAAGCTGCACTCCTCTTGCTCCTTTACCCACGGCGCCGTGGATCTGGCGCTGGAACTCCGGGAGGAAACCGCAGACCGCAGCGGAGCCGTCAGCGCGGACTCTATCGACCAGATCCGGGTTATCACCCATTCGCTCGCTGCGCCCCTGTTCGGCATCCAGCCGGACAACCGCCTTTCCGGCATGTTCTCCTACCCGTTCGTTCTCTCCGTGGCGCTGCTGCAGGGCGAGGTAACCCCGGCAACGATGGACCCGGAGCACCCGGGTGCCGGCACGGCACGCACGCTGGCGGAGAAAGTCACCGTCCAGGCCTCACCGGAGTATGACGCACTGCTCCCCGGCGAGCGCCGCAGCTGCCTCGAGATCCGGTGGGCGAACGGCCGGGTCTCGCGTGCCGAATCCCCCAACCCGCGCGGGGACGCAGACTTCCATCCGCTGGACGCAGCCGGCGTGCAGGCGAAACTCTCCGCCCTCCTGGGTGCCCGGAGCGCCCAGCGGGTTGCCGGCGTCGTACACCGACTGCCGGATGCCGCGGATACCGCCGGCGCTTTCACTGACCTGCAATTTGAAGGAGATCCCACATGAGCGAGGAAGCACTGGAAGGACCGGACCTGGTAGTTGCCGGTGCCGGAGGCGGACTGGCCGCGGCGCTGCGGGCTGCCCAGCTGGGACTGTCCGTCCTGGTGGTGGAGGCGAATGAACACTTCCGCCGGGGCAACAACACCGCCATGTCCACCGCCATGATTCCCGGCGCCGGGACGTCTTGGCAGGCGGCAGCCGGCATCACCGACAGCCCCGAGCAGTTCCAGGCGGACATCATGGCGAAGACCGGAGGCACCGCGGATCCCGAACTGGCCAAAACCCTCGCCGGCGTCAGCGGCCGGCTGCTGGAATGGATGGGGAAAGACCTGTCCCTTCCGCTGGACGTGGTCACCGACTTCGAATATCCGGGCCACTCCGTCCACCGCTGCCACACCATCCCCGGCCGCATAGGCACCGCGCTGCTGGACTTCTTGCTGGACAGGGTCGCCGAGGAAGACCTCATCGATATCTATGTACCGGCCCGCCTCACCGGCGTTACGGTGCGGGACGGCGCCGTCGCCGGGGTCACCGTTCAGACGCCTGACGGGCTGGAAGAGATCCCCACACGTGCCGTGCTGCTGGCCACCAACGGTTTCGGCAACAACCGGGAACTCGTAGAAAAGCACCTGCCGGAAATCGCCGGGGCCCAGTACTACGGCAGTGAAGAGTCCCGCGGTGACGCGCTGCGCATCGGGGTGGAACTTGGCGCGGATACCGCCTACCTGGACGCCTACCAGGGGCATGCAGCCCTGGCCATGCCCTCAGCCACCCTGGCCGGCTGGGCAACCGTGATGCACGGCGGCTATCTGGTCAACGCGTCCGGGGAGCGGTTCGGCGACGAGACTACGGGCTATTCCGAATACGCGGTCGAATCCCTGCGCCATGCGGGGGGCAAAGCCTGGATCATCCTGGACCGGCGAATCTTCGAGGCCTGCCAGAGCTTCCAGGACTTCCGGGACACGGTTGAGTCCGGCGGGCTGAAGTGGGGCGCCGACGCCGATGCGCTTGCGGCCCTCACCGGGATCGACGCAGCGGGGCTCCGCCGCACCGTCGATGCGGTCAGCTTCGTCGCCGGCGGGAACGGAAGAGATCCGTTTGGCCGCACCTTCTGGGAAGCGCCGCTGGAAGGGGAGCTTGGGGCGGTCGCCGTCGAACCGGCCCTTTTCCACACCCAGGGCGGGCTGCGCGTGAACGGCAACGCCGCCGTCGTCCGCCCTGACGGCACGCCGATTCCAGGACTGTACGCCTCCGGCGGAGCAGCCAACGGCATCTCCGGGCACGGGGCCGGCGGCTACCTGGCCGGCAACGGCCTGCTGCCCGCACTCGGCCTGGCCCTGCTGGCCGCCGAACACGCCGCCGAGCTACACGGCACGGCAGCCGGACACGACGCATGAGACATCAGCACCAAGAACGGAACGAGGCACCATGAGCGAAGCTGCGGAAACAGAGAACACGGAGCGAGGCGCAGACGGCCCGGAGGGGACAGCATCCAGCGGGCCGCTGGCGGGACTGCGGGTCCTGGACGCCTCCACCATTCTGGCCGGGCCGCTGTGCTGCCAGATCCTGGGCGACTTCGGAGCAGAAGTCATCAAGATTGAGCACCCGCAGTACGGGGACAGCATGCGCGGCCACGGTGAAAGCAAGGACGGTGTGCCCATCTGGTGGAAGGAAATCTCCCGGAACAAACGCACTCTGGGGCTCAGCCTCAGCCGGCCCGACGGCGCGGAGGTCTTCAAGCGGCTGGCCGCCACCGCGGACGTGGTGGTGGAGAACTTCCGTCCCGGAACCCTGGAACGCTGGGGCCTGGGACCGGAGGTCCTGGCGAAACTGAATCCGGGGCTGGTGCTGGTGCGCCTGACCGGTTTCGGGCAGGAGGGCCCCTACTCGTCCCGTGCAGGGTTCGGCACCCTCGCGGAAGCCATGAGCGGCTTCGCGCACCTGACCGGCCCGGAAGGCGGACCTCCCACGCTGCCGGCCTTCGGCCTGGCGGACAGCATCTGCGGAATCGCCGCCTCCTCCGCCGTGCTGATGGCGCTGCGGGACCGGGATGCCACCGGGGAGGGGCAGGTCATTGACCTCAGCATCCTGGAACCCATCCTCACCGCCGTCGGCCCGGGTCCCACCATGTACCAGCAGCTGGGCGTCATCGGCGAGCGGCATGGCAACCGGTCCACCAACAACGCCCCGCGTAACACCTACCTCACCAAGGACGGCAAATGGGTGGCAGTGTCCACCAGCGCCCAGCGAATCGCGGAGAAAGTCATGGAACTGGTGGGCCATCCGGAGGTCATCACCGAGCCCTGGTTCGCTTCCGGAAGCACACGGGCGCAGCACGTGGATGAACTGGACGCTTACGTGGGTGACTGGGTGGCGGACCGGAACCGGGACGACGTGCTGGAGGCCTTCTCCGCCGTCGGTGCCGCCGTGGCAGCCGTGTATGACGCGCGGGACATCGTGGAAGACCCGCACATCCGGCAGACCAGGATGCTTCTGGAAGTCGAGGACCAGGACCTGGGGCCGGTGCTGCAGCACAACGTGCTGTTCCGGATGAGCCGGACGCCCGGCCGGATCCGTTTCACCGGTCGGGGGCTGGGAGAGGACACCGATGCGGTCCTTCGCGAGATCGGCTACGGGGAAACAGATATTGAACGTCTCAGGGAAAGCGAAACCGTCAAATGAGTGATGCACTGCTCGAAGCCGTTGAAAAAGGACTTGTGTCCGTGGACCTGGGGCGGCAGCTGAGGGTGGGAATGCCCCAATCGCCGAACCATCCCCAGTTCTGGCACACGCTGCCGCGGCGGCATGGCGACATGGTCCGGAAGGACGGCGGCAGCGCCGCCAATGACCTGATCAGCACCGGCACCCACGTTGGCACGCATATCGATGCGCTGGCGCACGTCAGCCAGGACGGAAAACTCCACGGCGGAGCCGACGCGGGGCAGTCCTGCCTGGGCGGGAAGTATGTCGAACACGGTGTCCACACCATCGAACCGATGGTGCGCCGCGGCATCCTGCTCGACGCCGCCCGGCACCTGGGGCAGGAGATCCTGGACGGCGGCTACGAAATTACCGTGGAGGACCTCAAGGGATGCCTCGAGTCCGGAGGCCTGGACCTGCGTCCCGGGGACGTTGTGCTCATCCGGTCCGGCTGGGGCCGCCGCTTCGCGGAGGGAGGTGCCTACGTGGGAGGGGAATCAGGAGTTCCGGGCATCAGCGAATCCGCGGCCCAGTGGCTGGCCTCCGCCGGCATCCACGCCGCCGGCGCGGACACCATTGCCTTCGAACGGCTCGCCCCCGGCGGCGGCCACGCCACGCTCCCAGCACACCGGGTCTTCCTGGTGGAGCACGGCATCTACATCATCGAGGCGATGGACCTGGAAGTACTTTCCGAACGCCGGATCCTCGAATTCACGTTCCTTCTGGTACCGCTGAACATCTACGGGGCCACAGGTTCCCCCGTCCGCCCGCTGGCGCTGGTGTCCGCATGAGCACCGCAGCAGCTCCCGCACCGGGAACCGTGGACGGAACCCTGGCACAGCGCATCGGCCGGTTCGCCGCAGACCTGCGGTACGAGGACCTGCCCGCCGAAGTAGTGGACTCCGTGGCGGCCCGGGTACTGGACATCCTGGGCATCGCGGCGGCCGCGGCGTCGCTGGACACCAGCCGGGCTGCCCGGCGGTGGGCCACCGCGCAGGGCGGAACTGCCCAGGCTTCGGCCGTGGGAGTGCCGGACCTGCTGCCTGCGAGCCAGTCGGCATTCGTCAACGGGGTACTGGCCCATTCACTGGACTATGACGACACCCACCTGCCGTCGGTGCTGCACCCCAGTGCCACCGTTGTCCCGGCGGTTCTGGCAGCTGCCCAGGCCGGGGGATACGGCGGCCGGGACGTGATCCGCGGCATCGCCGTCGGGCTGGAGATCTGCGTTCGGCTGGGCATGGCCGGATATGACGAGGAAGCCGGGAACTCCACCTTCTTTGAGCACGGACAGCACGCCACGTCCATTTGCGGTGCAATGGGCGCGGCCGCCGGCGTCGCGGCCCTTGAAGAGAACGCCGAACTGGTAACCAACGCGCTGGGCGTGGCGGCCTCGATGGCCGCTGGCATCATCGAATCCAACCGCACCGGCGGAACGGTAAAGCGGATCCACTGCGGCTGGGCGGCGCATTCGGCTGTCACTGCCGTTGAACTGGTGCGGTACGGGCTCACCGGGCCGCCCACCGTGCTCGAAGGCCGGTTCGGTTTCTTCCAGGCATGGCTGCACGGACAGTATGACCCGGACGCCGTCACCTCGGGGCTTGGGGAGGAGTGGTCCATCCCGGGCATCTTCTTCAAGCCGTATCCCGCGAACCACTTCACCCACGCCGCCGTGGACGCCGGGGCCAACCTGCGCCGGCGGGGCATCCGGCCGGAGGACATTGAATCCCTGACGCTTGGCGTGCCGGCACCGAACCTGCGCACCATCGGCGAACCGCTGGCAGTCAAGCAGAAACCCGAGACCGGGTACATGGCCCAGTTCTCCGGGCCATACGCCGTGGCCGCGGGGCTGGTAGGCGGCAGCGGTCTGGAAGTGGGGCTGGATGACTACACCGACGAATTAGCGCACGAGGAGCTGCGGCGCTCCATCATGGCCAAGGTGGACGTGGTCGCCGACGACGAGTGCACCGCCATCTTCCCGATGCAGTTCCCCGCCGTGCTCACCGCCCGGCTCATCGACGGCAGTACGGTCACGGAGAAAGTACTCACCACCCGCGGGGGCCCGGACCGTCCGCTGGACTTCGAAGACCTGGGCCGGAAGTTCCGGGACAACGCAGAACGCGCCCTCAGCGGAAAGGCGATTGAGCGGCTGCAGGAGGCCTGCCGTTCCCTGCCGGAGTGCACCAACACGGGGGATCTGTTCCGCGACCTGCAGGGGATCGACCCGGAAACGGCCTGAAACACCCGCCCGAGAGCCCGGAACACCACTAGTTTTTCCAAGAGTTTGTCAGCACAAGAAAGAGGAAAAGATGAGCGCGTATGACCTGCTGGTAAAGAACGTTCAGGTAGTCCGCCCCGGAGGAGACGGTACCGAGGCCCTGGACCTGGGTATCAAGGACGGAAAGTTTGCCGTCATCCAGGCCGGACTCAATGAAGCGGATGCCGCCGAGGTGCTCGACGGCGGCGGCCGGCACTTGTTCCCCGGCGTGGTGGACGTCCACCAGCACTGGGGCATCTACAACGAGCTGGGCGAGGACACGGAAAGTGAAAGCCGGGCCAGCGCACAGGGCGGCGTCACCAGCGGCATCACGTATATCCGCACCGGCGCCTACTACCTCAACAAGTCCGGGCCCTACAAGGAGATCTTCCCGGAGATCCTGGAAGCTGCCGACGGACGGGCGTACATCGACTACGGTTTCCACGTCGCCCCGATCCTCAAGGAACACATCGAGGAGATCCCGGACCTGCTGGACATGGGTGTGCCCTCCTTCAAGATCTTCATGTTCTACGGCATCCACGGACTGCACGGCAGCTCCAGCGACCAGGGGAAGTTCCTGATGATTCCGCCGGAAGACTCCTACGACTACGCGCACTTCGAATTCGTGATGCGGGCCATCGAAAAGGCCCGCCGGGATCCCCGGTACGCGGACATCGCTGACCAGATTTCCCTCTCCCTGCACTGCGAGACCGCGGAAATCATGCGTGCCTACACCAAGATCGTGCAGGCAGAAGGGCAGCTGAAGGGCCTCGAAGCCTACAGCGCCTCCCGCCCGCCGCATTCGGAGGGACTGGCAATCACCATCGCGTCCTACCTGGCGTATGAGACTGAACTGCCCAACATCAACCTGCTGCACCTGTCCTCCCGCAAGGCCATCGAAGCGGCCATGATGATGCAGCAGACCTTCCCGCACATCAACTTCCGCCGCGAAGTGACGGTGGGCCACCTGCTGGCCGACTACAACACGGCGAACATGGGCGGCAAGGTCAACCCCCCGCTGCGCTCGCCGGAAGACGTCGAAGTGCTTTGGGAGCACGTGCTTGCCGGGAACTTCTCCTGGGTCACTTCAGACCACGCCTGCTGCAAGGACGAAACGAAGTTCGGCGATCCCCGGGACGACGTGTTCCTTGCCAAGTCCGGTTTCGGCGGCGCCGAGTACCTCCTGCCCGGCATGATCTCCGAGGGCCGCAAGCGCGGACTGTCCTACAACCGGATCGCCGAGCTGGTCTCCCGCAACCCGGCCGAGCGCTACGGGCTGCCCGGTAAGGGGGACCTCGCCGTCGGGTTCGACGCCGATTTCTGCCTGGTCGATGACACGGTGCAGTACACGGTCCGGTCCGAAGATTCACTCTCCACGCAGGATTACACGCCGTTCGAGGGCTTTGAGCTGACCGCCGCCGTGACGGATACGTATCTGCGTGGGAGCCGGGTCTTCGGCGACGGGGAAATCCAGGGCACGCCCGGAGGCCGGTACGTGAAGCGTTCCGGTTTCGCGGCAGACCTGCCCGCCTGACAGCGCAACAGATGAGGCAGGCTCCCTGGGGGAGCCTGCCCCCGCGCCTGGCTGCCGAACCAACCCGCCCTCAGGCCGGCGGAGTCACGCCCGGCACAGAGGCTCCCAGCGTCGACGCACGGGGAACCAGCAGCGGAGGCAGCAGGGTTGAGGGAACTGGCCGGCCAGCGATCCGGTCCAGCAGCAGCTGCATTGCAAGCCGTCCCATCTGGTCCCGGTCCGAGCGCACCGAGGTGAGGGGCACCGGCAGCTCCGCCGCCAGCTCGACGTCGTTGTAGCCCACCAGCGCGACGTCGGTTCCCACGCTGCGCCCGGCATCACGGAGTGCGCCGATCACGCCCACTGCGGTGAGGTCATCCACTGCAAACACTGCGCTCGGTGCCGGGTCCTGCCGGCAGATCAGCTCCCCGGCCCGGTGTCCTGCCGCAACGCCGAACCCGGTGGACGCCACATAGCGGTCCGGAATCGGCAGCCCGGCGTCGGCGAATGCCTGGCGGAAACCGGCAGTGCGGTCCCGGCCGGTGCTGGTCAGTGCGTCGCCGGCAGCCACGGCTGCGGTGCGGTGGCCCAGTTCCAGCAGGTGGCGTGCGGCGAGCCGGCCGCCTTCCACATCGTTGGTACTGACGCTGGCATGGCCCGGCAGGGTGCGCATGGCCAGGACGTAGGGAACGCCAAGGCGCTCAAGCCTCTCGGCCACAGTGTCATCCAGCCGCGCATCAGCCAGGATCACCCCGTCAATACCGCGCGCCAGCAGGGCGTCCACGCGTTCATGGCGGACCGCGGGATCATCGAGTCCGTTCGCAACCACTGCGCTGTAGCCTGCGGCCGTGGCAGCAGCATCCACTCCGGCGTACATGGTGGACAGGGCCAGGTCCGTGAGCCGGTGCACCAGCACCCCGATCAGCCGGGAGCTGCCCGTCCGCAATGCCGCTGCCGAAGCATTCGGCCGGTAACCGAGATCCCGGGCTGCGGCGCGCACACGTGCAACGGTGGCGGCGCTGATCCGTACCGGAGACTCCGCCAGGGACCGCGACGCGGTGGAGGGGTGGACCCCGGCGAGCCGGGCGACGTCCTGCAGGCTGGGCGGGTGCTGCCCGGGACCGTTCTGGGTGCTGATGTCCTGGCCTCCGATGGCTCTCGCTGGGACACCCGCGGCGCTCCCGAATGCAGGCCAGTGTAAACCGCGTCGGTGACCGGCAGGTGCCAGTTAATCGTTCTGATCAAAAGAATTTACATGGCGCAACATAATGCGGGAAATATTCGGCGATATCCGGAAAATTACTGGACGCGGATTGTCCCGGCGTGGAACTGTGGCAACACATCCGAGCCGGACAAGCACAGGCACCGCAGGCCCGGCTTTTTTGGAAATGTTTGTGCAATCGATTGCATTTACCACGCTGGAGGAAAAGCATGCACGACGCCGCAACGGCCGTAGGCCTGGACGCATGGCTGGAGAACGCCGTCGGCGAGCTCTCCGGTTTCAGCGACAGTGACAGGCCCGGCTGGACCCGCGAAGTGTTCAGCGAGCCCTACCGCGCCTCACGGGCCTGGACCGCGGGGCAGATGCGGAAGGCCGGGCTGGAAGTCCACCAGGACGCGGCCGGCAACCTGGTGGGCAGGCTGCCCGGCACCAACCCGGCAGCACCCGCCCTGGTCACCGGCTCGCACACCGACACGGTGGACGGCGGCGGACGGTTCGACGGCGTCGTCGGCGTCCTCGGGGCACTGGGAGCCGTGCAGCTGCTCGCCGAACGGGGCGTGAAACTGCAGCGGGACCTGCTGGTGGTGGACTTCCTCGGGGAGGAATCCAACCCGTTCGGGCTCAGCTGCCTGGGCAGCCGGGCCCTGGCCGGAGAGCTCACCGCCGCAGACCTGGAGCGCACCGACTACCGCGGGCGGTCCCTGGCCGCCGCCTATGAGACGTTCGGCATCGACCCCGCGGCGCTGCTCTCCGCCGTGCCCTGGACCGGCGAGCGCCGTCCGCATGCCTACGTTGAGCTGCACATCGAGCAGGGCCCGGTCCTGGAGGAACGCGGACTGCCGCTGGGCATTGTCACCGCCATCACCGGCATCGAGCGGCTGGTTGCCAGCTTCACCGGTTCCCCGGACCACGCCGGCACCCGGCCCATGACGGACCGGCGAGACGCAATGGTTGCTGCTGCAGAGGCAGTGCTGGCCGTCCGGCAGGAAGGCTGCGGGGCGCCCCAGCACGGTGTCTCTACGGTCACCCGGCTGGAGAACGCCTCACCCGCGCCGAACGTAGTGCCGTCCCTGGTGCGCCTGCACGGTGAGGTCCGCAGCGTTGATGAGACCTGGCTGGCCGGCACCCGCGCCCGGCTGGCAGCCGAGATCGCAGCCAAGGCCGCAGACCACGGCGTCGAGGCGGACCTCAGCTGGAGCACCGACAATCAGGTGGTCCGCGCCGCGCAGAGTGTGCAGGACCTGGCCGCACAGGCCGCCGACGCCGCCGGCATCGAATGGGCGCCGATCCCCAGCGGCGCCACCCACGATGCGGTGCACATGGCCCGGCTCGCCCCCATGGGCATGATCTTTGTTCCCTCGGCCGGAGGCAGGAGTCACTGTCCCGAGGAATTCACCAGCACCGACCGGATCACCACCGGCGTGCAGGTCCTGGCAGACACCCTCGTCCGCCTGGACACCACCGACCTGTCACCCGCCTCGTCCTAAAGGAGCACCCCCCCATGCGTCTCGTTCCCGCCCGTGACGGCAGTTCGACCGACATCCTGGCCATCGCCAACATTCCCATCCTCTGGGTGTTCGCGCTGGCAGTGTTCGCCGTCGTTATCATCCAGAGCCTGATCTACATGAAGGCCGCAGCCAAGGCCGGACCGGCAGCAGATATCTCCAAGACCGAGCTGCGTGCCTCCTTCCGGGCCGGAGCGGTGGCCGCCACCGGACCGTCGCTGGCTGTGGTGCTGGTGAGCATTGCGCTGCTGTCCCTGTTCGGCACCCCCGCCGTCCTGACCCGGATCGGGCTGGTGGGCTCCGCCGCCACCGAAACGGCGTCGGCCTCCATAGCCGCCGGCACCATGGGCGCAGAACTGGGCGGCGCGGACTACACCCAGACCGTATACGCGGTGGCCTTCACCGCCATGAGCCTGTCCGGCGCCATGTGGATGGTCTGCTGCCTGATCTTCACCCCGCTGCTTCGCCGCGGTGACACCAAGCTGCGCAAGGTAAACCCGGGCCTGATGGCAATCATCCCCACTGCTGCCCTGCTGGGCGCGTTCGCCAGCCTGGGCGTCGCTGAGCTGCCCAAGAGCGGCGTGCATATGCTGACCGTCGCCGCGTCCGCCGCCGTCATGGGCATGTGCCTGTTCCTGGCCAAGCGGCTGCAGGCGCCCTGGCTTCGTGAGTGGGGACTTGGCATCTCCATTGTGCTGGGCCTGGTCATCGCCTACCTCGCCCACACCGCCGGCGCCTAACTACCCCCACCCTCGAAGGAGAACGGCTTATGTCCAACACCGCCACGGGCGCCCAGGCCTCCGCGCTCGCCGAATTCGACCGCACCACCTCCCGGTGGGGCCAGCTGACCATGACCGCAGCCCTGCTGCTCTCTCTGGCCGGCCCCGCCTACCTTGTATTCTTCGCCGACCTCGGGGTCACGGGCACCATGGTGCTCACGGCGGCCCTCGCCGTCGGCGCCTCGTTCTTTGTGCTTTGGTTCGTTGAACCCATCACCTACTACCCGGTGCTGGGACCGGCCGCGATGTACCAGGCGTTTATGATCGGGAACCTGGCCAACAAGCTGCTGCCCGCCGCGATGGTTGCCCAGGCAACCATCGGTGCGAAGTCCGGCACCAAAAAGGCCGACTTCTCCGCCATCATGGCCATCTGCGGCGCCGCCATGGTGCACGTGCTGTCCATGCTGATTTTCGTGGGCCTGCTGGGCACCTGGCTGCTGAGCCTGGTTCCGCTGGAAGTCATGGAAGTCACCCGCATCTACATTTTCCCGGCCATCATCGGCGCCGTGATCGTGCAGCTGGTGGTTTCCGCCAAGCAGCCCCGCATCACCATCGTTGCCGTAGGCGTGGCGCTCCTGGTCATCTTTGTCCTGGTTCCGCTTGTTCCGGCCCTGGCCAAGCTGGCCACCGGCATCAGCGTGGTGGTCACCGCCGTGCTGGCCTGGTTCGTCCGGGACCGGAACGCTGCCGCCGGCAAAGCCGAACTGGTTAACTGACCCCCGACGCCGGTAGGCCGGCTCCGCATTTGACCGGGCCACCGCCCGTAACTGAAAGGTTTATCTCCATGAGCACCACCGCATCCACAGACACCAACGCACTGCTTGACTCCCTCGGCTACGGCGCCGAGGACCAGCAGAAGCTGCATGAAACCTACCGCTACCTGCACACCCACCCGGAACTGTCCATGCAGGAAACCGAGACCGCCGGGTTCCTGGCCGGACGGCTGGAACAGCTGGGACTTGAGGTCTTCACCTGCGGCGGCACCGGCGTCGTTGGCATCCTGCGCAACGGTGACGGTCCCGTGGTGGGCTACCGCGCAGATACCGACGGGCTTCCCATCGAGGAGAACACGGGCCTGGAGTACGCCAGCACTGCCACCGGCACGCTGGAAGACGGCACCGCGGTGCCGGTAATGCACGGCTGCGGACACGACACACACATGTCCGTGGCCCTGGCAGCCGCGGAGCTGCTGGCCCGCACCCCGGACGCCTGGGCGGGGACCGTTGTGTTCATCTTCCAGCCCGGCGAAGAGACTGCGGCCGGCGCCCGGGCGATGGTCGAGGATGGACTCTGGGACCGTGCACCGAAGCCCGAGGTGATCTACGGCCAGCACGTGTGGCCCGGCGTCGCCGGCGGAATTGAAATCAGCAGCGGCACCGCCATGGCCATGGCAGATTCCTGGCGGGTCACGGTCCTGGGCCGGCAGGCGCACGGCTCGCAGCCGGAGAAGTCGATCGACCCGATCGTGCTGGGGGCGCACATGATCGTGCGGATCCAGACCATCCTGGGCAGGGAAGTGCCGGCCCGTGAATCCGCAGTCATCACGGTGGGCACGTTCCACGGCGGCCTGAAGGAAAACATCATCCCGGGCAGCGCCGAGTTCACGCTCAACGTGCGAAGCTTCGAACCGGCGGTCCGCGAGCAGGTGCTCAGCGCACTGCGGCGCATCCTCGCCGCGGAGGCAGCGGCGTCGGGCGCACCGGAACCGGTGATCGAGGAGATCTCCAGCTTCCCGCGGTGCTACAACGAGCCCGCTGCCGCTGCCGAAGCAACCGCTGCCCTGCGCGGAGCCCTGGGGGCGGAGAACGTCCGCGAGGTGCCGCCGGTCATGGGCAGCGAGGACTTCGGCCTGCTGGCCGAGGCAATCGGAGTGCCCTCCGTCTACTGGATGTTCGGTTCCACCCGCGCGGAACGGCTGGAAGCAGGCGAAGAAGTGGCCGGAAACCACTCGCCGGAATTCGCTCCCGAGGTTGAGCCGACGCTCGGCACCGGGCTTACCGCTGCGCTGGCGGCGATCCTTGGCCGGACCGGCACGGCGGAGCAGGGGTAGGCATGGCCCCTACGCCGTCCACCGAGTCGGTCCAGGCGATGTCGGCGGTAGAACTGACCGCCGCCATCCGCGCCCGCACGCTCTCCGCCCGGGAAGCGCTGGCTGCGCACCTAGAGCAGATTGAGGCGGTGAACCCGGCGATCAACGCCGTTGTCACCCTGGATCCCGACGCCGCCTGGCAGGCAGCGCGCGCCGCGGACGAACAGACCGCAAAGACGGGCGGGAACGGGCTGCCGCTGCTGCACGGGCTGCCCATGACCCACAAGGACACCCACGCGACCCGCGGACTGCGCACCACCCAGGGCTCGCCGCTGTTCCGCGACTTCGTGCCGGACGAGGATGAGCTGATCATCGCGCGGCTCAAGGCAGCCGGCGTTGTCACGACCGGGAAGTCCAATGTGCCGGAGTTCGCCGCGGGGTCGCATACCTTCAACGAGGTTTTCGGCACCACCACAAACCCGTATGCGCCGGACCGCAGTGCCGGCGGCAGCAGCGGGGGAGCCGCGGCCGCGCTGGGAGCCCGGATCCAGGCGGTGAGCGACGGCAGCGACATGGGCGGTTCACTGCGGATTCCAGCCTCGTTCTGCAACGTGGTGGGTTTCCGCCCCTCGGCCGGCACGGTCCCTGCCTGGCCGGTGAAGGACGTGTACAGCTGGCTGAGCCGCAGCGGCCCCATGGCACGGGAAGTGGCCGACGTCGCGCTGATGCTCAGCGCCGTTGCCGGGCCGGACCGGCGGCGGCCGCCTGAAGCCGCCCTGGAAGCCGGGGCCTTCGCGCGGCCGCTGGACCGGGACCTGACCGGGCTGCGCGTGGCGTGGACCCCGGACTTCGGGCTGGGAATCCCGGTGGAACCTGAGGTGCTGGAGGTGCTTCAGGGACAGCTGGCCGTTTTCGAGCAGCTCGGCGCCCGCGTGGAGCAGGCCTGCCCGGACCTGCGCGAGGCGGACACGGTGTTCCGGAATACCCGCGCACTGGAATTCGTCCAGGCCTTTGGCCCGCTGGTCCGGGAACACGGTGAAGCGGTCAAGCCGGAGGTGCACTGGAATGTGGAGGAAGGCCTTGCCCTGACCGCGCAGGATCTGGCGGACACAGCTGCGGCCCGCACCCGCCTGCACCTGGCTGTGCAGGACTTCTTCAGCCGGTTCGACGTCCTGCTGGCTCCGGCGGCCCAGGTATTGCCCTTTGATGCCGGCCTGCGCTGGCCGGACACCGTCAGCGGCGTCCGGATGGAGACCTACCTGGACTGGATGCGTGCCGCGTGCGTCATTTCCGCCACGGGTTTGCCGGCGCTCTCCATGCCCGCCGGATTCAGCTCCGGGGGACTGCCGGTGGGCATGCAGATGGTGATGAACCACAACGAGGACTTTGAACTGCTCCAGGTGGCGCGGGCCTTTGAACAGGCCACCGGCTTCGCCCGGCAGGCGCCGCCGGTTCAGGCTGTGCGTCCGCCCGGCGTGTCTGCGGGCGGGTAACGCCGGCCGGGCGGACAGCGGGAAAAGAGAAGGAGCCCGGGGCATGTGCCCCGGGCTCCTTCTGCGCCTTGGCGCCAGGAAGAATTCCTAGTGCTGGCCGTAGACATTCTGGTAGCGGTTATACAGGGAATCGATCATGGCCGGTTCGATCGGCTTGGGTTCGCCGAGCTGCCGGGAGATGTGCACCGTGCGGGCCACTTCCTCGCAGAGGACGGCGGTCTTCACCGCGGACCGGGCGTCCTTGCCCACGGTGAACGGGCCGTGGTTCTGCATCAGCACGGCCCGGGAACGCGAGGCGGCAAGCGTCTGGACGATGCCCTCTCCGATTGAGTCGTCACCGATAAGTGCGAACGGGCCCACCGGGATTTCTCCGCCGAACTCATCGCCCATCATGGTCAGCACACAGGGGATGGGTTCTGCCCGCGCCGCCCAGGCGGTGGCATAGGTGGAGTGGGTGTGCACCACACCTCCGATGTCCTCCATATGGCGGTAGACGTAGGCGTGTGCCGCCGTGTCCGAGGAGGGGGCGAAATCACCTTCGACCAGGGTGCCGAACAGGTCGGTTACCACCATGGCGTCCGCGGTGAGATCGGAGTAGGCCACGCCGCTGGGCTTGATGACCATCAGGTCTGCGCCGGGGACGCGGGCGGAGATGTTCCCCGCCGTCCAGACCACCAGTTCGTTGGCAACCAGTTCCGCGTGCAGTGCGGCAACCTCTGCCTTCAGGCGGTCGACGTCGTCGCGGAAAGCCGCGGGCACGCCTGCGGTGGATGATGCGGTGTTCATCAGGAGACTCCCGTCTGTGAAGCGGTCCGCCCGGCAACCGCCGCGCGGCGCATGGCTTTGAGCCGATGCATAACGTTGTTGCCGCCGCGGCCGAAGTAGTCGTGCAGCAGGCGGTACTCGTCGAAGAGCTGCTGGTAGGCGCGGGCGCTGTCCGGGTCCGGCAGGTACGCGTTGCGGCGCACGTTGCCCATGGTTTCGGCGGCGGTGCGGATGTCCGGGTACGCTCCGGCGGCCACGGCCGCGTGGATCGCGGAGCCCAGGGCAGGGCCCTGGGAGGATCCGATGACGGAGATCGGCATGTTCAGCACGTCGCAGTAGATCTGCATCAGCAGCGGGTTCTTCAGCAGCCCGCCGGCCACGGTCAGTTCGCGCACCGGAACGCCGCTGTCATTGAAGGCTTCCACGATCACCCGGGTGCCGAAGGCCGTGGCCTCGAGCAGGGCCCGGTACATGTCCTCCGGCCGGGTGGCCAGGGTCTGGCCCACGAACAGTCCGGAGAGTTCGTGGTCCACCAGCACGGAGCGGTTTCCGCTGTGCCAGTCCAGTGCCAGCAGTCCGTGTTCGCCGATGGCCTGCTGCGCGGCCAGCTCGGTGAGGTATTCGTGGACGCCAAGGCCGTGCTCGGCTGCAGCGCTGACGTACGACGCCGGCACGCAGGTGCGGACGAACCAGCCGAAGATGTCGCCCACACCGCTTTGGCCGGCTTCGTAGCCCCACAGGCCTTCCACAATGCCGCCGTCGACGGCGCCGCACATGCCCGGGACGTCCGCCGGGCCCTCGGCGCTCATAACGTGGCAGGTGGAGGTGCCCATAATGGCGACCATCTGTCCGGGTTCCACGGCTTTGGCCGCCGGGGCGGTGACGTGCGCGTCCACGTTGCCCACGGCGACGGCGATGCCTGCGGGCAGGCCGGTCCAGGCTGCGGCTTCCGAGCTCAGGGCGCCGGCGCGGCCGGACAGCTGCCCGATCGTGTGCTCGAGCTTGTCGGTGACGAAACCGGCGAAGTCCGGGTTCAGTTCGCGCAGGAAGTCCGCTGAGGGATATGCCCCGTCCTGATAGATGCCCTTGTAGCCGGCGGTGCACGCGTTGCGGACATAGGAACCGGTGAGCTGCCAGACGATCCAGTCGGCCGCCTCGACCCAGTGGTCCATGGCCGCGTAGATTTCCGGGTCTTCCTCGAGCAGCTGCAGGGCCTTGGCGAATTCCCACTCGGAGGAAATCAGCCCGCCGTAGCGGGAGAGCCACTTCTCGCCGCGTGCAGCGGCGAGCTCGTTGATGCGGTCCGCCTGGCCCTGGGCGGCGTGGTGGCGCCACAGCTTGACGTAGGCGTGCGGGCGGCCGGCAAACTCCGGCACCTCGCACAGCGGCACGCCGCCGGAGGTTACCGGCACCATGGTGCAGGCGGTGAAGTCGGTGGCCAGCCCGATCACCCGGGCGGGGTCGATGCCGGCGCGGCGCACAGCCTCGGGGACGGCGCGCTGCAGCACCTGGATGTAGTCGGCGGGTACCTGCAGAGCCCATTCGGGCGGCAGCTGCACGCCGCCGCCGGGCAGGGTCTCAGTGAGCACCGCGTGCGGATACTCATATGCTGCGTCGGCGAGTTCCGCGCCGTCGGAAACCCGGACCACAACGGCCCGGCCGGAGAGGGTGCCGTAGTCAACACCAATGACGTAGCTGTCTTCAAGGTTCATGGAGGAGGTCCTGGGGGAGGAGGATCGCGGAGGCGAAGGGGCTTGAACGTGGGGGTGCGAAAGGCCTGCCCCCTGCCGGAACAGGGGACAGGCCTGCGGTCAGGACGCCGGGGTTAGGCGCGCTTGAAGTTCTTCAGCCCGTCAATGCCGACGGCGAGGACGATTACCGCACCCTTGACGACCAGCTGCCAGAAGAACGGAACATTCATCAGGACCAGGCCGTTGCTGAGCACACCGATGATCAGCGCACCGATGAGGGTGCCCACAATCCGGCCGCGGCCGCCGGCAAGGGCGGTGCCGCCGAGGACGACGGCGGCGATTGCGTCCAGTTCGTAGCCTTCACCGGCGCGGGGCTGGCCGCTCTCCACCCGGGCGGCGAAGATAACGCCGGCCAGGCCGGCGCAGGCGCCCATGATCAGGTAGACGCGTACCAGGGTCCACTTGACCTTGATGCCGGCCAGGCGGGCAGCTTCGCGGTTGCCGCCGATTGCGTAGATGTGCCGGCCGAACTTGGTGCGTTCCAGGACGAACCAGAGGACGGCGTAGACAACAAGCATCAGGACCACCGGCGTCGGGATGCCGGCGATACCGCCGTTACCGAGGGCACGGAAACCGAGGTCGCTGGCGATCAGCGGCTGGGCGTCGGTGAGGGAGTAGGAGAAACCGCGGATGTACGTCAGGGCGCCCAGGGTGATGATGAACGCCGGGAGGCCCAGATAGGCGATCAGGCTGCCGTTCACCAGGCCGGTTGCGGCGCCCACGACGATGCCGCCGAGGACGGCCACAATGGCAGGGGCTCCGGCGGTCCAGAGCAGGACGGAGCTGACACCGGTCAGGGCGACCACGGATCCCACTGACAGGTCGATGCCGCCGGTGAGGATCACCAGGGTCATGCCTGCGGCGAGGATCGCGTTGATGGAGACCGCCCGGGCGACGTTCAGGCCGTTGTCGACGCTGAGGAAGTTCGGCGCGAACATGCTCATCATCACAACAAGCAGGACCAGCACAGCCAGGATGCCGTAGCGGTCCCAGAGCCAGGGCAGGTCGGGGCCCTTCTTGGCAACGGGTGCGGAGGAGGATGGGTTCTTAGTGAGTGTGGACATTTTACTTTTCCCCCAGAAGCTGGGATTCGGCGGATCCTTCGGTGGCGACGCCGGTGGCGTACATCATCACGGACTGTTCGGTTGCTTCAGACCGGCTGAATTCCTGAACCAGCTGGCCGTCGCGGACAGCGAAGACGCGGTCACTGATGCCCAGCGCCTCCGGCAGGTCCGAGGAGATAACCAGCACCGCGACGCCCTGGGCCACCAGGTCGTCGATGATGCGGTAGATCTCCTGCTTGGCGCCAATGTCGACGCCGCGGGTGGGCTCGTCGAGGATGAGCACCTTGGGTTCGAGCATCAGCCAGCGGGAAAGGACAACCTTCTGCTGGTTTCCGCCGGAAAGGCCGCTCACCAGCTGGTCGATTGAAGTGCTGCGCACCCGCAGTGAGGCGACCTCTTTCTTGACCGCATCCCGGACCCGGCGCTTTTTGATGACGCCGGCGGAGCTGAAGCGGCCGAAAGTGGTCATGGCGGCGTTGTCGCGGATGGACATGTCAAGGAAGAGTGCCTGCTCCTTGCGGCTCTCGGGCAGCAGGCCGATCCGGTGGCGGATGGCGTCCCGCGGCTCACTGATCCGCACTTCTTCGCCATCGATGCTGATGGTGCCGCCGGTCTTGGGATCTGCTCCGAAGATCATGCGTGCGAGTTCGGTGCGTCCGGCGCCGACCAGGCCAACAAGGCCCACAACTTCGCCGGCGCGGATGTCCAGGTCCACGGGACCGATTCCCCGGCCGTTGGTCAGCCCGCGCACGGACAGGACGGTGGGGCCGGCTTCCCGGTCCTCGTGGACGTAAAGATTGTCGACGTCGCGGCCCACCATCCGGTTCACGATGTCTGCCGGGGTTGCTTCGTCCCGGCTGGTGGTGGAAACCCAGCGGCCGTCCCGCAGGACGGTGATCCGGTCCGAAAGCTTCCAGACTTCTTCCATGCGGTGGCTGATGTAGGCCAGGGCCATGCCCCGGCCGCGCATGTCCTCCACCAGCTCGAAGAGCCGGTCGGCTTCGGCCTGGGAGAGCGAGGCAGTGGGTTCGTCCAGGACCAGGATCTTGGCGTCTTCCGCCACGGCGCGGGCGATTTCCACCATCTGCTGCATACCCACGGAGAGGCGGCCGATCGGCAGGTCCACCGGGACGTTCGCGCCGATCCGGTCAAGCTTCTCCTGCGCGGAGCGGCGCAGCACCTTCCGGTCCAGGAGTCCGCCGCGGCCCGGTTCGCTGCCGAGGGACAGGTTTTCCGCCACCGTCATGTCCGGAACGGTGTTCAGTTCCTGGTGGATGATGGCGATGCCTTTGGAGAGGGCATCACGGGGACTGGTGATGGAGACCTGCTCGCCGTTCAGCTCAATCGTGCCTGCGTCGGGTGTGTAGACGCCGGAGAGGATTTTCATGAGCGTGGACTTGCCGGCGCCGTTTTCCCCCATCAGCGCGTGAACTTCGCCCGCATGGAGTTCCAAGTGGACGTCATCGAGGGCTACGGCGCCGCCGAATTTCTTGCTGACTCCGCTCATGCGCAGTAAAGGATTAGTCATTGCATTGCAGCCTTTGTTGGTGCGGTGGGAAACGCCGGCGGCCGGAATCCGGCCGCCGGCGCGGAGGTTACTGCCAGCCCTTGTAAGTCGCGAGGTTGGAGGAATCAACAATGGAGCTCGGCACCAGGACGGTGTCGTTTTCCAGGGTTTCTCCGGAGCGCAGCTTCACGGCCATTTCCAGGGCGGTGGAACCGAGCAGGTTCGGGTCCTGTGCGGCGGTGCCCTTGAACATGGAGGCGGCCTTGCCCATTTCCTCCACGGCCTCGGGGGAGCCGTCGACGCCGGTGATGATCAGGTCGGTCTTGCCGGCCTGCTGGGCGGCAAGGTTGGCGCCCAGGGCAGAGGGATCGTTGACGCCGAAGATGCCGACGATGCCCGGGGAAGCGGTGATCATGTCCGTGGCCAGGGTCAGGGCACGCTCACGGCCGTTGTTGCCGTTCTGCTGGCCAACAACCTTCACCTCAGGAGCTTCGGCGAGTGCTTCTTCGCAGCCTGCCACGCGGTCCTGGATGGAGGTGGTGGGCGTGCCGTCGATGATGAGGATGTCGCCCTTGCCGCCGATCTGCTCGATCAGGCTTTCACAGGCGAGCCGGCCGGCCTGCACGTTGTCGGTGGTGACCGTGGCTTCGGCGTTCTTGGCTCCTACGTCAACGGCGACGACGGTGATGCCGGCGTCACGTGCACGCTGGACGGCCGGGCCGATGCCCTCGGAGTCGACGGCGTTGATCAGGAGGACGTCGATGCCCTGCTGGATGAACGCATCAATCTGGTCGTTCTGAACTGCGAGGTCCTGGCGGCCGTCCTGTGCGGTGAAGGTGGCGCCCAGTTCTTCGGCAGCGCTTTCCACGCCGTTCTTCATGGAGGCGAAGAACGGGTTGCCCAGGTCCTGGACCATAAGGCCAACGGAGGTAACTTCCGTGCTCTGTTCGCCCCCGGAAGAAGAAGCGTTCAGGTCCTCGGTGCAGGCTGAGAGGGAAACCGCGGCCAGGGCCAGGGCCCCAAGCAGCGAGGCGCTTTTCAGTGCCTTCATGTAGATACTCCTTTGTAGTCTCATTCTGACGTGTCCTGGGGCAGCGGACCGCTCGTCCACGGGTGCTCCGTAACCAAAGCAGTTCCAAGAGTGCGAAGTAATCTGCGCCATTCTGACAACGTTGTCTCGCAATGCTATACAGGTAAGACAACGTTGTCTAACATCGTCGTCACCCCTCGTCGCAGAGTGCAAGGAAGGAGTCAGCCATGGTGCAGGAACCGCCTGGCCAGAACCGCCGTGCCACCATGACCGATGTCGCCCGCCGTGCGGGAGTGAGCCTAAAAACCGTCTCCCGGGTTGTCAACGGTGTTTCCACCGTGGACCCGGTACTGAGCGCCCGTGTCCGCCAGGCGGCGGAGGAGCTGGGCTTCCGTCCCAATTTCGCTGCCTCCGTGCTGCGGTCCGGAGGCCACACGGCCACCATCGGGCTGCTGATCAAGGACCTGCGCAACGAGTTCTACTCGACCATCGCCGCCGCGGCAGCCGACGTCGCCCGCCGGAACGGGTTCCAGATGATCACGGCGCACTCGGGAGAGAACGCAGATGAGGAGCTCGAAGCCGTCCAGGACCTCTGCCGCCGCCGGGTGGACGGGGTGCTGATCGTACCCACCTCGGGTGACCACGCCGGACTCCGCACTGAAATGGACCTTGGAACGCCCATGGTGTTCCTGGACCGCCGCCCCGAAGGCCTCTCGGCGGATGCGGTGGTGCTGGATAACCTCGGCGGTGCCCGTGCCGCCGCCGGAATGCTGCTGGACCAGGGGCACACCCGGCTCGGGATCCTGGTGGACACCCTGAAGATGACCACCATGAGCGAACGCCTCGAAGGTGTCCGGCAGGCGTATGGCGAACGCGGCCTCGACTTTGCCCAGGCCACGGTGATCCATAACGTCGGGGCCCCCGAACAGGCCGAGGCACGGATGGACTCGGTGCTTGCCGGGCAGGACGTGCCCACCGCCTTCTTCTGCGGCAACAACCGCTCCGGCCTGGGCGCGCTGCGCTCACTGTGGAGCCACGGCCGCGGCGAGCCGCTGGTGTGCTTTGACGACTTCTACCTCTCGGAGCTGATGCCCCGGCCCCTGACCGTTGTTGGCTATGACAACTACGCGCTTGGAGCCCTGGGCGCCGAGCTGCTCTTTCGAAGAATCCGGGGCGAGGATTTTGCCCCTGAAACGGTGGTGCTGCCCACCCGGCTGCTGCAGCGCGGCACCGGCACCCACCCTGCCCGTCCGAACGAACCAACCCCAGGAACCAAGTGACTGCACCAATTTTCCTTCCCAGCAACCAGCCCGCCGACCGCTTTTACCGTGGCGGCGAAAAGATCCGCGGCTTCCGAGGAACTGCCGCCGCCGGAGACCGGGTCCCCGAGGACTGGGTAGGTTCCACCACCACCCTGTTCGGTGAGCCCGTCCTGGGCCTGAGCGAAACCGCACCCGCCCGGCTGCTGCGCGACGAGATCACCGCCGACCCCGTCGCCTGGCTCGGCGAGGAGCACGTCAACCGCTACGGAGCGGACACCATGCTGCTGGTGAAGCTGCTCGACGCCGGGCAGCGGCTGCCCGTCCACCTGCACCCTGAAGGTGCCTTCGCTGCCGAGCACCTGGACCGCCGGCACGGCAAGGCCGAAGCCTGGTACATCCTGGAGGGCGGCGCCGTCTACCTGGGCTTCAACCGGGAAATCAGCGACGAGGAACTCCGCAGCTGGGTGGATGAACAGAACATTCCGGCCATGCTGGCAGCCATGCACCGGGTGGACGTTAACCCCGGTGACAGCGTCTATGTTCCGCCGGGCTGCCCCCACGCAATCGGCGAGGGGATTTTCCTGGTCGAGGTCCAGGAACCCGAGGACCTTTCCATCCTGCTCGAATGGAAGGACTTCGCCATTGATGGCCCCGCGCAGGGCCACCTGGGGCTGGGTTTCGACACGGCCCTGCAGGCCACGGATACCCGGGCACTGGACGCCGGCGACGTCGATGCCCTGGTGGTCCGAGGCGGATCGGGAAGCGCCACCCTGGCACCTTCTTCCGCAGCGTACTTCCGTGCCGAGCGCATCGACGTCGAAAGCAGCACCGTGCTTGAGCCCGGCTTCAGCATCCTGGTGGCACTGGACGGCGGGGGAGAACTGTCCACCGCTGAGGGCAGCTGGCCGCTGTCCGCCGGTGACACGGTTCTGCTGCCCTTCGCGGCCGGTGAGCTGAAGCTGACCGGCACCCTGTCAGCGATCCGCTGCCGTCCGCCGAAGGCCTGACGCCCTTTCCGGTTTCCCGCCGGCCCGCCCGCTTTTTCCTGCCTGTTTCTGCCTTTTCGAAAGGTGCACCCATGCCCCTGGTCGCCGGAGTGGACAGCTCCACCCAATCCTGCAAGGTCGTCATCCGCGACGCGGCTACCGGCGAGGTGCTCCGCCGCGGCACTGCCCGGCACGCACCCGGGACGGAAGTTGATCCGGAAACGTGGTGGGATGCGCTGCAGGAAGCCGTTGGGGCCGCGGGCGGAATCGACGACGCCGCAGCCATTGCGGTATCCGGACAGCAGCACGGCATGGTGTGCCTGGACGAGGACGGCGCCGTGGTGCGCCCGGCACTGCTGTGGAATGACACGCGGTCAGCCGACGCCGCCCGCAGCCTGATCGCCGAGGCCGGGCGGGAATCCGGAATGGACGGCGCCGGGTACTGGGCCCAGGCCACGGGAACGGTTCCGGTAGCCTCCATTACCGCGGCCAAACTCCGCTGGCTGGCCGAGAACGAACCGGAGAACGCTGCCCGCGCAGCCGCCGTCTGCCTGCCGCATGACTGGCTCAGCTGGAGGCTCGCCGGCTTCGGTCCGGGAAGCGGGGCTGAAGGCCTTGCAAAGCTCTGCACTGATCGCTCCGACGCTTCGGGCACCGGCTACTGGTCTCCAGCCCTGGGCCAGTACCTGCCCGAGGTCCTGAAAGGGATCCTTGGCCATGTTCCGGTGCTGCCCCGGGTCCTGGACCCGCTGGAGTCGGGACTGAGCACTCCGTCCGGCCAGCTCATTGCGGCCGGCAGCGGGGACAACGCCGGTGCCGCACTGGGCGTCGGCGCGGACCTGGGCGACGTCGTCGTTTCGGTGGGCACGTCCGGCACTGTGTTCGCGGTGACGGACACACCAACCCAGGATCCATCCGGTCTGGTGGCCGGGTTCGCCGATGCTGCCGGGAACTTCCTGCCGCTGGCCTGCACCCTGAACGGCTCCCGGGTGCTGGATGCCACGGCGGCGCTGCTCGGCGTTGATCTGCCGGCGTTCTCCGAACTGGCCCTGTCCGCGCCGTCCGGTGCCGGAGGCCTGACTATGGTTCCCTATTTTGAAGGCGAGCGGACCCCCAACCTTCCCACCGCCACGGGTTCCTTGCATGGGATGACGCTGCAGAACTACACCCCGGCCAACCTGGCCCGGGCCGCGGTGGAGGCGATTGCCTGCTCGCTGGCGGACGGGCTGGCTGCCCTCACCGGTTCCGGAACACAGGTGCGGCGGATCATTTTGGTGGGCGGCGCGGCCCGGTCCGAAGCTCTGCAGCAGGCGATTTCGGCTGTGTTCGGCCAGCCGGTCACTGTTCCGGTTCCGGATGAATATGTGGCCAACGGTGCTGCCCGGCAGGCGGCCGCGGCTCTGTCCGGAGCCTGGCCCGAGTGGCCGCTAGCCGGTGCTGCCACGGTGGCTGCCGAGCCGGCCCCTGAAGTCCTGGACCGGTACCGTGCTGCGGCAGCTGCCGCGAACCCCCGCTAGCGGTCCAGGTTCGCCTGGATCTCTTCCCAGGACGGCTCGGTAGCGCCCTGGTTCCAGGGCAGGTAGGCCAGGGCCTTGCCCATGGCGCAGGTGTTGGAAAGGGCAGAGAACACCAGGCCGCCGCTGATGCCGCCGGCCAGCACCCGGAACTTCGGGGATGCGATGCGTCCGGCGAGCAGGCCGAGGCCTACGAGGCTTCCGGCAGCGAAGCGCACCTGGCGCTCCATGTCCCAGACCTGCTTGCCGCGGACCACGGAACCGCCGGCCTTCTCGACGTCGTCCACGCTGCCGGTGAGCACCTGCCCGCCCTGCAGCCCGGCGGCGGCGAGGCGCTCATGTGCCTGCTTGGCACGTACACCGGACTGGCAGAGCAGTACGACGCCGTCATCCAGCCGGGCGGCCAGCTCAACAGTGTGCGCCGAAAGCATGGGCAGCGGAATGTTGTGGGAGCCCGGGATGTGTGCGGACTCGAACTCAGCCGGGTTCCGGACGTCGATGACCGTGAGGGCCGGGGTGTCCTCGAGCAGGGACTTCAGGGTGTGGGCGTCGATGGTCTTGGTGGTCTCTGCGGTGGCAGCGGGGGACATCGGGATCCTTCGGTGTTGGTGGCCGGAGTGGAGCGTCCACCCTATGGGCCGAATCTGGGAGAAACCCCGGAACGTTACGCCGTGTGGCCGCCCGCGCAGTTACTTCCCAACAGACCCTTCGGACTCACCCTGTGCCCGGACCGCGCCGCTGCGTTTTATGCGCCAGACGAGGACCAGGAACAGGAGGACAGGCACCGCGACCATGATCCATCTCAGCGGGATCACCGCTGCGTCCAGTGTCTGTTCCAAAGCCTGGTTGTGCTGTGTGTAGGCAAGCACGGTGCCCAGCACCATCACCGCTCCGTGCACCACCGAAGGGGCAATCGCCGCAGCGGACAGTACAGCGCCCCAGCGCCGGGACGTGGGTGAGGGTTCCACAACGGCGCTTTGCGTGGCTCGGTAGAAGGGCGGGACGATCACAAACGGCACCACGAGCCAGAGAGCTGACACAGCGAGCCCGGTCAGCAGCACCCCGAGGTTGTAGGCAGACTGGCCAGGCTCTGAATTCATGCCGATGACCAGCCCTGAGATTCCCAGCAACACGATCAGGCCGGCCAGTGTGCCGCCCAGCGTGAGAGGTTTGCGCTTGGGTGCGGCTTCGTCCCCCGCGGTCTCGTCCAACTGCCCAACATCGGTCGGTGCGTGATGTGGGCGCATGCCGCTTCCGTTCATAAATGCCATTTGCCGTTCCCCCAGTTTGCTGTCTTGAAACGAAAAGACTACCGGTATCGCTGCGGCGCATTCGTACGGGCCGAGCGCCCTTGGCGTTTCCTATTTCAAGTCGGTGAGGACCGCGTACACAACATAGTTGTCCTCCCAGAGCCCGGTGGCGCTGTCGAATCCGTCGCAGGTGATCAGCCGCAGCTCGGGCCCGGGCGTGTTCCCATAGACCTCTTCGGTGGGGAACGCGTCCTTTGCATACTGTTCCCCCCTGACGACCGTGAACACTGCCTTCGCTCCGTCTTCCCGTTCCACTGTGACTTGGTCTCCAGAGATGAGGGACCGGAGCCGGGCGAAGACGCCCGGGCCGCCGTCGGTGGCGTTGACATGGCCCAGCAGAATGGCCGGCCCGGTGTCGCCGGGGGAGGGGGAACCTGTGTACCAGCCCGCCGGTGAGCCCGGAGATTCCGGGGGAACTTCCAGGGTGCCGTCCTGCTGCAGTCCGAGCCGCATCAGTTCTGACTGAGTCTGAATCGCAGGAAGGGACACGATGCGGGGTGCGGCAGCGTTCGTATCGGGCTGTTCCGGTTTCTGTGGTGCAGGCAGCGGGCGAAGGGCATCGTTCGCAGCTGCCTGGGGGAGGGCGAAGTAGCGGGCAGCGCCGTCGTCGGCCGTACCGGTATCGCCGGCGCCGCCGAGAAGAATCACCGCGGCGACGGCCGCCAGAGCCACTCGGCTCTGGCGGCCGCCGCGGTGGAACTCCGCGGATGCGTGAAGTCCCAATGCGGCTACGTGTGGTTTCCTGACTTGCGCCGCAGACCGGCAGCGATGCCTGCGACGGCGACTACTCCACCAGCGGCCAGGAGCACGCCCGTGGTATCTGTGCCTTTCTCCGGAGTCACGCCGGTGTTGGCGCCGCCCGTAGGGGTTTTCCCGATCTGGTTGTCTACGGGGGGCACTGTCGTCGTGGTGGGTGAGGGAGACGGCGGAGTCGGTGAAGGCGTGGGCCCTTCACAAGCGACGCCGTCTCCATCTCGGTCAAGGCGCGGCTCGTAGCCCGGCTGGCCTTCGGCAATGTTGTAAACGCCCTCCGCCGCCGCCGCGTCGCAGTTCGCATACGGCGGAGCCGCAGCAGCCGGTGATGCAGCCAGGGCCGTGAAGCCAAATGCGGCTGCAAGGGTGAGTCCAGTCAGGGTCTTTTTCACGATCGAACCTCCGGTTCATCGAGTAATTCGGACCTGCGACAGAGTAGGAAACAGGTATCCGCGCGAGAACCGTAATTGGATGTATTGACCCGCTCGGCAGAGCATTGACGGGCAGTGCCGATTCTGCCTGTCAGTACTGAGGGCACCTATTGACAGGAGCCCGGACGGCACGCCGCATTGCGGTTGGATAACGTTCCGTGAACCACTTGCCGTGATCCACATCACGGAGATATGTTGTGCTCGCCTACAAATTGTCGGTAGGGGTACCGGCAGGGCGCTACAGCGTTGTATCCGCTCGATCCAGCCGTCCGGGTCACAAGGATGTTTCCCGCAGTCTCGCCGTGCAGTGCCTTGCCGGCGGCAGGATCCTTTTCAAAGGTTCGACCATGAGCAAAAGAAAGAATGTTTCGGCCCTCTTCCTGGCGTTCGGCCTGGCAGCAGGCATGGCGGCCTG
This sequence comes from Arthrobacter sp. NPDC055585, assembly GCF_053619115.1. Taxonomy (NCBI): domain Bacteria; kingdom Bacillati; phylum Actinomycetota; class Actinomycetes; order Micrococcales; family Micrococcaceae; genus Arthrobacter; species Arthrobacter sp. NPDC055585. The sequence continues at coordinate 578,499 of NZ_JBSHIT010000001.1, read as the reverse complement.
CGCTCCCGCCGGGACCACCAACAGCGACAGCGAAAGCGGGGACGGCGTCGAATGCAACGTGGGCATCTCCATGCCCACCCGCAGCCTGGAACGCTGGATCAACGACGGCGAAGGGCTGAAGGAAAACCTCGAGGCCAGGGACTGCACCGTTGACCTGCAGTACGCCGATGACAAGACAGACCAGCAGATCTCCCAGATCCAGAACCAGGTGGCCGGCGGCGCCAAGATCCTGGTGGTCGCGGCGATCGACGGCGAGACCCTGGGTCCGGTCCTGGAGGACGCCAAGAGCCAGGACGTCCAGGTCATCGCCTATGACAGGCTGATCAACGGCACCGACGCCGTGGACTACTACGCCACGTTCGACAACTACCAGGTGGGCCAGCTCCAGGGCCAGTTCATCGAGGAGGAGCTTGGCCTGGCCGACGGCGAGGGACCGTACAACCTCGAACCGTTCGCCGGCAGCCCGGATGACAACAACGCCAAGTTCTTCTTCTCCGGCGCCTGGGACGTGCTGCTTCCCTACGTGGAGAGCGGCCAGCTGGTGGTCCCCTCCGGCAAGTCCCCAGCCTCGAATGATGACTGGGCGTCCATCGGCATCCTCGGCTGGGGATCGGCGGATGCGCAGGCTGAAATGGACAACCGCCTGCAGTCCTTCTACACCGGCGGCGACAAGGTGGACGTAGTGCTTTCGCCCAATGACAGCCTGGCCCTGGGCATCGAGCAGTCCCTGGCCAGCGCCGGCTACACGCCGGGCACCGACTGGCCGGTGATCACCGGGCAGGACGGCGACGTCGCGAACATCAAGGCCATCCTCGGCGACCAGCAGTCCATGACTGTCTGGAAGGACACCCGTGAACTGGGCGCCCAGGTGGACACCATGATCGAGCAGATCGTCAACGGCGAAGAGGTGGACGTCAATGACACCGAAACCTACGACAACGGCGTGAAGGTGGTCCCCACCTACATCCTCGAACCGCAGGTAGTGGTCAAGGACGAGGTCCAGTCCAAGCTGGTGGACTCCGGCTTCGTGGAGGCCGGCGACCTCGGTCTCTAGGGCAGCCCGCCCCGCGGGGCACGACGACGACGGCGCCCGCCACCGCCGTCGTGCCCCGCACCCTCCGGAAAGAACAGGCAAGAAATGATCGATCAGGACGTCATCCTTTCCATGGACGGCATCGTGAAGGAGTTCAACGGCGTCCGCGCGCTCGACGGCGTGTCCGTCGCCGTCCGGCGCGGTGAAGTGCATGGAATCTGCGGCGAGAACGGCGCCGGGAAATCCACGCTGATGAACGTGCTCAGCGGTGTGTACCCGCACGGCAGCTACTCCGGCACCATCTCCCTGGACGGGGAGGAGGTCCGCTACGGCTCCATCAATGACAGCGAGCGGGACGGGGTGGTGATCATCCACCAGGAGCTGGCGCTCAGTCCGTTCCTGTCCATCGCGGAGAACATTTTCCTGGGCAACGAGGTGCAGCGCGGCGGGGTGATCGACTGGAACCAGACCAACCTGCAGGCCGCCGCCTTGCTCAAACGCGTTGGGCTGGATGAGAACCCGGCCACGAAGATCCTGGAACTCGGAGTGGGCAAGCAGCAGCTGGTGGAAATCGCCAAGGCGCTGTCCAAGGAAGTGAAGCTGCTGATCCTGGATGAGCCGACGGCGGCACTGAACGACGGCGACTCGGCGCACCTTTTGGGGCTGATCGACCAGCTGCGCGAGGGCGGTATCACCTCCATTGTCATCTCGCACAAGCTCAAGGAAATCCGGGCCATCGCGGACACCGTCACCGTCATCCGCGACGGGAAAACGATCGACTTCTTCCCGGTGGAGGACAACGGTGACATTGAAACCCGGATCATCCGTGCCATGGTCGGCCGGCCGCTGGACAGCCAGTTCCCGGACCGGGACCCGCAGGTTGGGGAGGAGAAGTTCCGGGTGGAGGACTGGACCGTCCACCACCCGATCGACGTCGACCGCGTGGTGGTCAACGATGTGTCCTTTAACGTGCGCGCCGGGGAGATCGTCGGGTTTGCCGGGCTGATGGGTGCCGGGCGCACCGAGCTGGCGATGAGCATCTTCGGGCGGTCCTGGGGGACCGGGGTGTCCGGGCGGGTCTATAAGGACGGCGTCGAGATCCAGACCCGGTCCGTGGGGGAGGCCATCCGGCACGGACTGGCGTACGTCAGCGAGGACCGCAAGCGGTACGGGTTGAACCTGATCGGGTCCGTGGTGGTGAATGTGTCCGCCGCGGCGCTGGGGAAGCTCGCCCGGCTGGGCGTGATCGACAAACACCGCGAATACGCCGTGGCGGATGACTACCGGCAGAAGATGAACATCCGCACACCGTCTGTGGCCTCCTTGGTGGCGAACCTGTCCGGCGGGAACCAGCAGAAGGTGGTGCTGAGCAAATGGATCTATTCCGGACCGGACGTGCTGATCCTGGACGAACCCACCCGGGGCATCGACGTCGGAGCCAAGTTCGAGATTTACGGAATCATCAACGAGATGGCGGCGCAGGGGAAGGCCGTCGTCGTCATTTCAAGTGAGCTCCCGGAGCTGATCGGGCTGTGCGACCGGATCTACACCATCGCTGAAGGCCGGCTCACAGCTGAGGTGCCCCGGGCAGAAGCTACGCAGGAAGAACTGATGCGGCACATGACCGCCGCCAGGACCGAAGGAGCGCAGGGCAAGTGACCACAACAACTCCTGAACAGGCCAAGACGCCTGCCCCGCCGCCCGCCGGAGGCAACGGCCGGAAGCGGATGCGGATCGACCTGCAGCAGTACGGCATCCTTGCCGCGCTGGTGGTGATCGTGCTGCTGTTCCAGGTCCTCACCGGCGGGCGGCTGCTGTATCCGGGCAACGTCAGCAACCTCATCCAGCAGAACGCGTATGTGCTGATCCTGGCGATCGGCATGGTCATGGTGATTATCGCCGGGCATATCGACCTGTCCGTGGGATCGGTGGTCGCGACGGTGGGGGCCATTGCGGCGCTGGCGATGAACAGCTGGGGCATGCCCTGGTGGGCCGCGGTCATCCTGTCCTTGGTGGTGGGAGCCGCAATTGGGGCGTGGCAGGGTTTCTGGGTGGCGTTCGTAGGGATACCCGCGTTCATTGTGACGCTGGCGGGCATGCTGGTGTTCCGCGGCGTCGCGCTGATCCTGCTGACCGGTGGAACCATTTCCGGCCTGCCCCGGCCGTTCAACGCGATTGGCAGCGGTACCCTCCCGACCACCGGCACGCCGGACCTGCTCACGCTGGGCATCGGTGCGCTCGCCTCCGTGGCGCTGGTGGTGCAGCAGCTCAAGGCCCGCAATGACCTGCGGAAGCTTGACCTGCCGCGGGAGCGCACGGCGTCGTTCGTGTTCAAGAACGCCGTGGCCGTCGCTGCGATCATGTACCTCTGCTACCTGCTGGCCTACAACCGCGGAACGCCGATCATCCTGATCATCCTGGCCGGCCTGGTGCTGGCGTACTCGTTCCTGCTGAACCGGACCGTGTTCGGCCGGCACATCTACGCCATGGGCGGGAACCTGCACGCCGCCATGATGTCCGGAGTGAAGACCCGCTGGGTGAATTTTCTGGTGTTTGTGAACATGGGCTTCCTGGCCGGGCTCGCCGCCGTGGTGAGCACCGCGCGTGCCGGCGGCGCCGTGGCTTCGGCCGGGCAGGGCTTCGAGCTGGATGCGATCGCTGCCGTGTTTATTGGCGGTGCATCGGTGCAGGGCGGTGTGGGCACTGTGGTGGGTGCCGTGATCGGCGGCCTGGTGATGGGTGTGCTGAACCAGGGCCTGTCCATCCTGTCGGTGGACGCCGCCTGGCAGCAGGTCATCAAAGGCCTGGTGCTGCTGCTGGCAGTCGCGGTCGGTTTTGCACGGCGGGGGAGGAGAGCCCGGTAGGCGTGCTCGAGTAGGCTTCCCGCCATGGGGAATTGGCAGGCACGGACGTGGGAGCGTCCCTTCGACGACGGTGCCGGCCACATGGTTCCGGCGGGAGGCCAGACGCTGGTTCCTGCTCCTTTTCTAAGATACGGCAGCGGCCGGTACTCCAGATCGTGGGGTGGCGGCCGCTGCCGCACGATCGAATCCAACTGACCGGCTGGATCCGTAACGGGTTCCCTCCAGTGATATGGGCCACAAAAAACCCTTGACGGTCCAAAACATGAACGTTATCGTGAACGTTATTATTCCGGAGCGATGATGGTTTGGCCACAAAAAATTAACGTTATCGTGAACGTTAATTTTGCTCCGCGTAATCAATTCCTGAACGGAGCACAAGTGAGTATTGACGCTACAAACGATCTAGTGGACGCGCTGCGCAAATCCGCCGTCGCCGCAGATCCAGCACTGTCCAAATTCAACCCGCTGCCGCGCATTCTGGTGCATGACGATTTCAACACCGGCACGCACGGGTGGATTGAACTGATCGGCAACCACGACGAGTTTGGCAACCTCGACACAGTCGATGACCACATGCGTGATTTCCGCCCGCCGCAGCTCAGCTCTTGCAACTTCTTCGACGTGGGAACGCACGGCGCCATGTCAGGGACATACGCCCTCAAGATTTCGACCCGCCCCGAGGCCGGCCACACTGGCGTGGCCATCCGCCGGCTCACCATGGCTGGAAAAGGCAAGGTGCAATTCGAGACGTACCTCGCCTACAAGGCAGAGGCCCATTCTGAGGAAAACGGTGCCGCGCACGAGGCAGGCAGCGGGAACTGGGACGCGAACTTCCATCCCTCCGAGCGGCAGTTCGGCGCCCTCACCATAGCAACGGATATTTGCGACGGCGTCCGCTACCACTGCGTAGCCCGCTATCTGAACACGGACCTGGACAACAAGCTCGTCCAGGAATGGGTATACCCGTCCGTGCCGGAACCGACTCCCCGTGAACACTTCGAAGGCAAGATCAAACTGCCGCGCACGGCAGACTTCACCGCCCCCAACCCCGAGGACTGGCACTCCTTCACGCCGCGCCAGGAACTGTGCTTCAACGAAGTCCCCACCAAGGTCAACTGGCACTACGTCCGCTGGGTGATCGACACGGAGACCCGTTCCAACGTTGAGCTGCAGGTTAACGACGAAGTATTCGATATGCGGGATGTTCCGGTTCCGGCGTATGACGAGGAATACGGCTCATTGGGCAACCTCCTCAATTTCTATGTTTCCGTGCGAACCCACGCCAATGTCCGCAACTTCGTATATCTGGATTCAGTCCTCATCTCCGTAGATTGGTAAAAATCTTATGAAACAATCATTCACCGCCGTACTGGAAAGAAACTCTTCGCTCGAGGGACAGTTCGCTACAGAACCCTATGAAGTGGCATGGGCCAGCGAAGCACGCTGGTTCATCAATACGCTTTCCATCGATCCCGGCACGGCCATGAACGCGCAGGTCCAGGTGTCACCGGACGGACTCAACTGGTGCGACATCGACGACTCACCCAAGACCGTGTCCGAAACCGGGACGGTCAGCTGGACCACGTCCGAATTCGGCGGATGGCTCCGGCTCAAGGGAGACGTCCGCAATGACAGCGGAGCTCCCGACGGGCGCGCCAAAGTCCAGATCTACCTGGCCCTCAAGGGCTAAGACCACCCGAACAGCAGCAAACGAACAAGGGAACAAAGATGTTTCAGAGGACGCCCGGTGGGCTTGAGATAAACAGACGCAATTTCATGTTCCTCACGGGCGCGGGAGCAGCGGCAACGTTCCTGGCATCCTGCGGGGTCGGGGGAGGAACAACGGAAGGCGCGGAGCGGGCACTCAAAGCCGTCTTCAGCCAGCCGATAACCGACCTCGACCCGCACGCAGCGAACACCGCTGTGGATGAAGCCTCGCTCATCGCGAAGTACCTCATCTTTGACACACTGGTCCGCCGGAACGGCACGGAGATTGTGCCGTCCCTGGCCACGGAGTGGAAACAAACGGATCCCACCACCTGGGTGTTCACTCTGCGTGATGACGTCAGCTTCCACGACGGCACGCCGCTGACGGCCGAGGACGTGGCGCAGTCACTCAAACGGATCCAGTCAGTAACTTCGGCCCAGACGCCCCTCTGGACGCCGGTCTTGTCCGCCGAAGCGACCGGAACGTCAACCGTGACCTTCAAGACGGACGGGCCCCTGGGCACACTCCCGGTGAACCTGACGCTGCTCTTCATCGTCCCCGCGGCGTCGGCCAACAGCCCCGACTTCTTTGCCAACCCGGTCGGCTCGGGGCCCTACACGGTGGCATCTTTTGTTCCCTCCTCTTCCCTCAAGCTGAAGCGGTCCGATCAGTACTGGGGCGATGCGGGCAAGGTCATTGACATCGAAATGCCCTACATCGCTGAAACTTCCAGTGCCATCACATCCCTGAGTACCGGGGAAGTGGACCTTCTTTGGCCGGTCCCCGCCGATCAGGTCAAGGAGGTTGAGGCCATTGGCGACGCAACGGTGGAAAGAATCCCCAGCTACGTCTACTACTTCAACTGGTTCAACTGCAGCCGGCCTCCGTTTACGGACGCCAACGTGCGCCGGGCCATGTGGCACGCACTCGACGTCGAGACCATCGTCTCCACCCTTTACGGGGAGGGCGCCGAGGTAATGACGGCGCCTATCCCGTCGACAGTTTTCGGCTACGCCAAGCAGGAACCATACCGTCACGACCCTGATCTGGCCCGGAAACTGCTGAAGGAAGCGGGAATGGCGGACGGTTTCTCCACCTCGCTCATGTGGTTCGCCGGAACGGGCCCGTCCGCCACGGAACTGGCCCAGGCCATGATTTCCGACTGGGCCAAGATCGGGGTCAAAGTAGAGGCCCAGAGCATTGAGAAGGCGGATTGGCTGCAGCGGCTGAATACCCTGGACTGGGATATGGACCTCCAGACCAACACGGTCACAACCGGAGACGCGGATTTCACCCTCGGCAGGCTGTACACGTCAGCCGCGAACCGTCTGGGTTACTCCAACCAGGAACTGGACGCCGTCCTGGACAAGGCACACTCCATAGCCGAGCAGACGGAGCGGGAAAAGCTGTATGCCGAAGCCTGCAAGACAATTTGGGATGAAGCAGCGGGTATTTTCCCGGCAAGCATCGTGACGGCCTACGGACGGCGCAAAAGCCTCGAAGGGTTTGTTCCCGTGGCCAGTAACCAGCCGGATCTGTCCCGCATATCCCTGAACGCCAAGTGACACCCGGGGTTGGACCGGTCCACGAACCGTCGGAGACTGAAGAAGGTACCCGTTGAGCAGCAACAGAGCAACGCTAAAGAAGGTGGCCGACGCCCTAGGCCTTTCCGTGAATACCGTTTCCAGGGCGCTCGCCGGCAAGGATGCCGTCAAGGAAAGCACCCGGCAGCTGATCGAAAAAACAGCAGCAGAAATGGGTTACGTTCCAAACTCCATGGCCAGGTCGCTGGTCCTGGGAAAAGCCATGACTATTGGTTTGGTTATCACCAACCCGTCCAACCCGTTTTACGCCCGCCTCATAAGCGCAGTGGAGGAACGGTGCCGGAGCCATGGCTATTCGCTGCTTTTGTTCGCCACTGAAGAAAACCCGGACAATGAGCGTTCGGCGGTACAGACGCTTTACCGCTGGGGGGTGGACGGTGCAATCGTCGTCCCCTCCCAGCAGACCGCCGAGCCCTGGGAACTCCTCCGGAAATACGGGATTCCCATGGTTCTCATCAATCGTTTCCTGGAGGGCTTCAATTGGGATTTCGTTGGCGTTGATCATGAGCAGGGGGCCTACGAGGCAACCAGGGCCCTCCTGCATACGGATAGCCAGCGCCGCGTCTGCTTGCTTGAGGAAGACCTGGAGATATCCACGGTTCGTTCCAGGACCAACGGCTACGCCCGCGCCATGACGGAGGCGGGCCACGGGGAGGAACACCAGCTGGTGGAAAGAGTCCCAACAAATCGCCAGGACTCAAGCACGCTGCCCTGGGACCCCGCCGCGGCCTACCAGGCCGCGCGGGCTCTGCTGCAGCACTTCACGCCCGGATCAGCGGTCCTGGTGGGCAACGACCATTTTGCGCTGGGACTGTATAAGGCACTGGCCGAGGCAGGACTGCGCGTACCGGAAGACATCGAAGTCTTCGGATACGGCAATCACCCCTTCTCCGCATACATGCAGCCGCCGCTGTCCACCATGGCGCTGCCGGCCGAATCCATCGGCGCGTCAGCAGTGAACCTGCTCATTCAGCGGATTGACGGTACCGCGTCATCGGACGAACCCGCTCACATAGTCAAGCCCGCGCAGATGATGCTCCGGGAATCCACACGCGTCCGTCAGGATGCTTTCGTCCCGGCTGGGACATCAGAATGAAGATCTTCCTCGCGAAACGCATCTGGCAAACCCTGATCCTGATCTTCGGTGCCATCACGATCGTCTTCATAGTCCTGCGCGCCATCCCCGGAGATCCTGCGCTCCTTATGGTTGGGGCCAACGCGACGCCGGCGGAAGTCGACCAGGTTCGCATCGACATGGGGTTGAACGAGCCGCTGTGGATCCAGTACTTCCAGCACCTGTGGGAGGTGGTGCAGGGTGACTTCGGCGAATCCTGGCGGCTCGGAGGCGACGCGTTGGCCATCACCCTGTCCCGGCTTCCGGCCACCCTGCTGCTGGCCTTTTACGCCTTCGTGCTCACCGTGGCACTGGGCGTTCCGCTGGGAATCTACTGTTCCCGGCGTCCCGGAACAATCGCGGACAGAATCGTCTCCGTCATGTCCCTGACCGGCCAGGCCCTGCCCGCGTTCTGGGTTGGCATCATGCTCATCCTTGTCTTCTCCAGATGGCTCAACCTTGTGCCGGCAGTCCCGGACGGGACCTTCAAAACGTCGATCCTGCCGGCCTTCACGCTCGCCCTGCCCTTCATCGGCTGGCTTGCCCGCCTGGTGCGCAACGGGGCACTGGAGGAAATCGGCAAGGACTATGTCCGAACGGCAAAGGCCAAGGGACTGGCCCCCGGGGTGATCTTCTACGTCCACGTCATGAGAAACACCCTGGTGCCGATCGTGACCGCCCTGGGCTTCATCCTTGGCAACTTCATCGCCGACGCCGTGATCATTGAAAACGTCTTCTCCTGGCCCGGCATCGGTTCACTCATGGTTGATTCCATTACCAACCGTGATTACGCCATTGCGGAAGCCACAGTAATCGCCATCACGGTGGCCTACGTCATCATCAACCTGGCCGTGGATCTGTTGTACTTCGCCGTAGACCCCCGCCTTTCGCCGGAGACTTCCTCATGAGCACAAAACTCCCCGTACCGGAAGCCGTTCCCCGGAGCAGGCGCCGTCCCAGGACCTTCCGCAGCCCAATGGTGCTGGGCGCCGCAATCATTCTGGCCCTTTTCGTCTGCGCAGGAATCTTTGGAAGTTTCCTCCTCCCCTACAACGGCGTTGCCACCAGTCTTCCCGACCGGCTCCTTCCGCCCGGGGCGGAGCTGAGCGGGGGAGGGGTGGCGCTGCTCGGCACCGACCAGCTGGGACGGGACATGCTGGCCCAGGTAGTCGCCGGCAGCAGGGTTTCCCTGACCGTTGCCTTCGCCACCATTGCCATAGCAGGCGCAGTGGGACTCATCCTCGGCGTAACCTCCGGGTTTTTCGGGGGCAGGTGGGACGCCCTCATCTCCCGGCTGGGCGACATCCAACTGGCCTTCCCGTCAATCCTGCTGGCCATTCTCCTGGCCGGCGTGCTGGGTCCCAGCCTGGTGAACGTCATCCTGGCGCTGGCCATAACGCGCTGGGTGATCTTCGCCCGGGTGGTTCGGGCCTCGGCGCTCTCCACCCGGCACCTGGATTTCGTCGACTCCGCCCGGGTGCTTGGGGCCTCGAACACCCGCATCCTGGTGAAATACATCATCCCCTCCTGCTGGCAGCCGCTGATTGTCGCCGCCACCGTCCAGGTGGGCCTGACGATGGTCGCCGAAGCGTCCCTCAGCTTCTTGGGGCTGGGCGTTCCCCTCTCTGACGCTTCCTGGGGCGCCACCATCGCCAACGGCAGGGACCACCTTGCCAGCGCCTGGTGGATCGCCACGCTTCCGGGACTAGCCCTCGCGCTCGTAGTGGTGTGCGTCGGAATCCTGGGGGATGCCTTCCGCGACCATTCCGACCTGCGCAAGAACGGATAAGACATGAGCCTCAACACCTCTAATGCCTCAGGGCCGCTGCTTGACGTATCCGGCCTGTCCATCGACTTTCGGACCGACGGCACGCCGGTACAGACGGTCTGCGACGCGACGTTCACAGTGGAAGAGGGCAAGACCCTGGCCATCGTCGGAGAATCGGGCAGCGGAAAGACCCTGACTTCCCTGGCAACGCTTGGACTGCTGCCGCCGGGAGCGGAAATTTCCGCTGGAAGCATCAAATTCCGGGGAACTGAACTGGTGGGCCTGTCCGAGAAGGACTGGCGCGCCATCCGGGGCCAGCAGATTTCCATGATCTTCCAGGATCCGATGTCTGCACTGAACCCCGTGATCACCGTTGGCAAGCAAATCGCGGAGATGTTCATCCGGTCCAGCCGGATGCGGCGCCCGGAAGCCAGAGAAGCGGCGCTGGCCCTGATGCGCGAGGTAGGCATCCCTGATGAAACCAACCGGTACAACAACTATCCGCACCAGTTTTCCGGCGGAATGCGCCAGCGGGTGGTCATCGCCATCGCCCTTGCGCTGCAGCCCAGCCTGATCATCGCGGACGAACCAACGACGGCCCTGGACGTCACGGTCCAGGCGCAGGTTCTCCGGCTGCTGCGCCAGCGCTGCCAGGCCCGCGGCATGTCCATGATCATCGTCAGTCATGACCTGGGCGTGGTTGCCCGCTCGGCTGACGCCGTCGCTGTCATGTACTCCGGGAGGATCGTCGAGTGCGGAACGGTGGAACAGATCTTCACCCGGCCGTCCCACCCCTACACCAAGGGACTCATGGCCGCGACGCCGGAGAGATCCGGACAGCGACGCGCCGTGCCCATTCCGGGGCATCCGCCGGATCCCCGGAACCGGCCGCAGGGCTGCGACTTCAACCCCCGGTGCCCCTTCGCGACCGACGAATGCTTCGCCGTCGTTCCCGCCCTGCGGGACCTTGGGACAGGCCGCAGCTGTGCCTGCCACCACGCAGAACGGGTCCAGGCCCACGACTCCACGGGAGCAAGCCATGTCTGAGAACACCGCCCTGCTGGACGTCACGGGGCTCGTAGCCGGCTATAGCGTTAAGTCCGCATCCTGGCTGGGTAAACGGCGGTCCGTGCACGCCGTCTCGGGCGTCGATCTGACGCTGGGCCGGGGCGAGACCCTGGGCATCGTGGGGGAGTCGGGCTGCGGCAAGTCCACACTGGCCAGGACGCTCGTCGGCCTGCTCAAGCCGCTGGCCGGAAGCATCCACTTTGACGGACGGGACGTTGGCACCTTCAAAGCAGGCGAGCTGCGTCCGGCCCGGCGGCACATCCAAATGGTGTTTCAGGACCCGTTCTCATCCCTGAATCCCCGCATGCGCGCTGGTGAACTCATCTCCGAAGGCTGGGAAATCCACCCCGGAATCGTGGAGAAAAGCGAATGGCCCGAAGAAATAGCCCGCTGTCTGGAACGGGTTGGGCTGAGCCCCGAACACGCGGGCCGGTACCCGCACCAGTTTTCCGGAGGACAGCGCCAGCGCCTGTGCATCGCCCGTGCACTGGCGCTGAAGCCGCAGGTCATTGTCTGCGACGAGGCCGTTTCAGCCCTGGACGTGTCCATCCAGGCGCAGATCCTGAACCTGCTCGAAGACCTGCAGAAAGAATCAGGCATTTCCTACATCTTCATCTCCCATGACCTGGGAGTTGTCCGGCATATCGCAGACCGGGTGGCCGTCATGTATCTGGGAACCGTCGTGGAGACCGGTGATGCCGGCCGCATCTTCAGCCATCCGAGGCATCCCTACACTCGGGCACTGCTCTCCGCAGCTCCCAGCATGGATGACTGGATGGACGCTGAAGACACCGAAATCATCCTCAAGGGAGATGTTCCCTCCCCGCTCTCCCCACCGTCCGGATGCCGCTTCCGCACCAGATGCTGGAAGGCGCAGGAACGCTGTGCCACCGAAGCCCCGGTCCTGGAAAACCGATCGGGGGAAGACGCCGTTGCCTGCCACTTTCCCCTCGACTGACCGCTCCAGCCACCGGAAGGATTCCCATGGCGATTATCAGCGTTGATGCCGGCACCTCCATGATCAAAACCGTTGCCTACCACCGGGACGGAACCGAACTGGCGGTGGCCCGGAGGCAGACCACGGTGCTGCATCCCGAACCCGGCTGGGCGGAACAGGACATGCACGAAGTCTGGACAGCCGTCGCGGAGACGGTCCGGGCGGCGGCGCAGCGGGCAGGACAGCAGGTGGAGGCGCTTACCATCACGGGCCAGGGGGACGGCTGCTGGCTGGTGGACGAAGACCTGCAGCCGACGGGAAACGCCATCCTCTGGAACGACGCCCGCGCCGCAGGAATCGTAGACCGGTGGGCCGCAGCCGGGTATGAACCGGCTTCCTTCGCGATCAGCGGGACCCGGACCTTCGCCGGACTTCCCCACGCGATCATGGCCTGGCTCCGTGAGCATGACCCGGCACGGCTGGAACGGTCACGAACGTCGCTGAGCTGCAACGGCTGGGTGTACGCCTGCCTCACCGGCACCGCCGCAATGGATGAGTCAGATGCCGCGGCACCGTTCCTGGACATCCGCCTCCGCGCTTACAGCCAGCCACAGCTGGACCAGCTGGGAATCGCCTGGATGAGCGCGTTCCTGCCGCCGCTGATCAGCGACGGCTCCAGGGTGGGGCAGCTCAGTCCGCAAGCTGCGCAGGCCCTGGGGCTGGCCGCCGGCATACCGGTGGTAATGGCGCCGTATGACATCGTGGCCACGGCCATCGGCGCGGGAACGGTCACGGCCGGCAGTGCGTGCACCATCCTGGGCACTACGCTCTGCACCCAGTCCGTGACGCCGGTTCATGCCCCGGATGGCGACGGCGACGGCGCCGGCGCGACGATACCCATCGGTCCGCCCGGACAATATCTCCGGGCCTTCCCCACCCTCGCCGGGACGGAGGTGCTTGCCTGGGCGGCCGGTCTCCTGGGACTGGACGGCCCCGCCGCGGTCTGCGCGCTGGCCGCCCGGGCCCCCGCCGGCGCCGGCGGACTCGTCTGCCTGCCCTACCTGTCACCGGCGGGGGAACGCGCGCCCTTCCTCGACCAGCAGGCGCGAGGAATGCTTCTGGGGCTTTCCTTAGATTCCACTCCGGCGCACGTGGCCAGGGCCGTGGTGGAGGGGCTCAGCTTCGTGATCCGCGACTGCCTCGAAGCCTCGGGCACTGCGCCGTCGGAACTCCGTATCTGCGGCGGCGGAGCGAACAGTGCTGCGTGGGCGCAGATCCTCGCGGACGTCACGGGCGTGCCAATTATCCGCTCGGCGGACTCCGAAGTCGGGGCCAAAGGGGCGTTTATCGCCGCGATGGCCGCGCTGGGCGCGGTTCCAGACCTTGAAGCCGGCGCGAAGCTCTACAGTCGGGAACGGGACGTGTTCAGTCCCGGCCCATCCAGCGCCGCCTACTCGGAGCATTTCAAGGCCTTCCTCGCCCTGCGCTCCACTGCGCGCGGGGCGTGGCCCCAGCTGGAGCAGCTGCGCGGGGCGCACAGCGGAGGGGCAGTCCATGCAGCCTGAGGCACGGACAGGTGAAGACTGCTGGATCGGCATCGATCTGGGAACCCAAAGCGTGCGCGTTCTTGCCGTCAGCGCCGCCGGCACCGTGCTGGGCTCCGGCCGCAGTTCCCTGGGCAGCATGCGGAACGGCGCCCGGCATGAGCAGGACCCCCGGCAGTGGTGGAATGCCGTCACCGACGCCTGCGCACAGGCAACGGCTGCGCTGCGCGGCACCATTCGCGGCGTGGCCGTCGACGCGACCTCCGGAACCGTGCTGCTGGGCGGGCGGCCCGGGCAGAACCTCACCCCGGGCCTCATGTATGACGACACCCGTGCCGCCGTCGAAACGGAGCGCGTCAACGACGCGGGACAGGATCTCTTTCGGCGGCTCGGCTACCAAAAAGTCCAGAGCTCGTGGGGACTTCCCAAGGCCGTGTGGCTGGTGGAAAACGCGCCAAAGAACACGTCTTTCCGCATCCTGCACCAGAGCGACTTCATCAACGAGCTGCTGACCGGAGCGCCGGTTGCCAGTGACCTGAGCAGCTCCCTGAAAACGGGATGTGACCTGCAGGCCGGCTGCTGGCCGCTGGATCTCATGACTGCGCTGGGGCTTCGGGAGGAAGTCCTGCCGACGCTGGCACTTTCCGGCACTGTCCTCGGGCATGTGTGTGCCGGCGCGGCGGAGGCCACCGGCATACCCGCCGGAACTCCGGTCATCGCCGGTATGACGGACGGATGCGCGGCCCAGCTGGGTTCCGGTGCTCTGGCGCCCGGAGCCTGGAACTCCGTTATCGGCACCACCCTGGTGCTCAAAGGCGCTACGGAGCAGCTGCTGCAGGACCCATCGGGAGTTGTCTATTCCCACCGGGGGCCCGACGGCGGATGGCTGCCCGGCGGTGCGTCAGGCACGGGTGCCGGGTACATCACTAGGCGGCTGCCCGGACGGGACCTGGACGCGCTTTCCGCCGAGGCGCACCGGCACCTGCCCGCGAAAGCCGTGATTTATCCGCTGGCATCCGCAAAAGGGGAACGGTTTCCGTTCGTTGCCCCGGACGCGTCCGCCTTCACCGTGGGCTGCACGGGCAGTGACGCTGAACTCTACGCCGCCCTGATCCAGGGGATCTCCTTCGTGGAACGGCTGGCGTTCGATCACCTGCAGAGCCTGGGCGCACCGACGGGCGGGCCGCTCGTCCTCACCGGCGGGGCTGCGCGCAGCCGGAGCTGGTCCCAGCTGCGCGCTGACGTCCTGGCCCGGCCCGTGACGCTGGTCAAGAACGCCGAGCCCGCGCTGGGCATGGCTATCCTCGCTGCGTCCGCCGGGTCCGGCTCCCTCGCCGAGACGGCCGCCGCCATGGTCACGGTTGATGAAGTGCTCGATCCTGAACCGGGAGCTACCGCGAAATACATGGAACCCTACCTTCAGCTTGTCAGTGCGCTCCGGTCCCGGAACTGGCTTGGAACCACACTGGCGAACCACGCCCGGGACAATGCCCAGGAAGCAGCTGCCGCATGACACGAATCATCCTGGCCCGGCACGGCGAAACCGTATGGCACAAAGAAAACCGCTACGCCGGATCTAGTGACGTCGCCCTGACCCCGCGCGGCACGGCCCAGGCTTGTGCACTCGCGGCCTGGGCAGGCAGCCAGAACCTCGACGCCGTCGTCACCTCTGACCTGGCCCGGGCCATAGGGACGGCGCAGCCCGCGGCTGCCGCGTCCGGGCGGGAGCTCCGGCAGGATACCCGGTTGCGGGAGCTCCACTTTGGCCACGCCGAGGGTCTGACAGCCGCCGAGGTCCGGCAGGCCTATCCGGGGGTTTATGAATCCTTTCTCACCGACCCGGCACTCCACCACCTCCCCGGCGGCGAACCTCCGCCGGATGCGGCAGCGCGCGGCCTCGAGGCGCTGGAGGAGATTTGCACTGCCCATCGCGAGGGCCGCGTCCTGGTGGTGGCGCACTCGACGCTCATCCGCCTTCTGCTGTGCAGCTTCCTGGGCATACCTCTTCGCCACTACCGCCGGGTGTTCCCCAAACTGGCCAACTGCGCGCTCACGGAACTTGAGCTCACGGCCGGCCAGGCTTCCCTGCTCCACTTCAACGCTCCGCTGCCTTCCTGAAACCCTTCCACCAACCGAACTGGGGTACCCCGTGTCTCGCATACTCATTGCAGGCGACTACTTTGTCCTGAATTCCCTTCTGCGCGAAGCCCTCTCACGGCATACGCCGGACCTGCCGGACCCAACCGAACTGACCCTTCCCTGGCCGGTGGAACCGTTTCACCGCATAGCGGAAGTTGATGAGGCCTCCGGAGACGAGGACGAACTGATTGACGCGCTCCAAGGCGCCGAGATCTGCCTGACCCAGATGGCGCCGCTGACGGAGCGCGTCCTGCGTGCCTGTCCCGAGCTGCGGCTGTTCGCGGTGACCCGCGGGGGACCGGTCAATGCCAACCTGGCTGCCGCTGCCGCGCACGGCGTAGCCGTCACGTTCGCTCCGGGACGGAACGCCACCGCCACTGCCGAGCACACCGTGGCGCTGACGCTGGCCGCAGTGCGGCAAATTCCCCAGCGGAACGCCGAGCTCCTCGCCGGTGCCTGGCGAAGCGACTACTACCGCTACAACGAGGTTGGACCGGAAATCAGCGGTGCGACCGTGGGCCTGATTGGTTACGGGGCGATCGGATCGCGTGTCGCTGCGATCCTGCACGGATTCGGTGCACGGATCCTCGTCTTCGACCCGTTCATTGAGCCGGGAACCCTGCCACCGGAAATCGAGCAGGCGTCAACGCTCGACGAACTCCTGGGTTCCGCGGACATCGTCACGCTGCATGCCCGCCTCACCCCGGAAACCACGGGGCTGATCGGCGCGCGGGAACTTGCCCTGATGCGTCCGGGGTCGATCCTCATCAATGCGGCCCGCGGAGCGTTGCTGGATTACGACGCGCTCTGCGACGCGCTCGAAGCCGGACACCTGTACGGCACTGGCCTTGACGTCTACCCGTCCGAACCGCTGCCCGCCGGGTCACGCCTGCGCAGCATCCCCAGCGCGGTGCTGACACCTCATCTGGCCGGCGCGAGTAAGCCAACCGCTCACAAAGCCGCCGAGATCGGCGCGGCTGAGGTCGGCAGATACCTCCGGGGCGAACCGCTCCAGCACTGCGCCAATCCCGAATTTGCGCACTCCAAAGTTTCCTAACCGCCACGGCTACCGATTATTCCCCGGGCCCATTCCCGTGGCCCGGGGAGTTGCACCGCACCGTAAATCACTGCACTGAAAACCACCGCACCGCTAAGTTCCCGCACTGACAAAGGAAAAGAGCATGCCCAAATCGACGCACAAAGCCCTGGCTGCATCCCTTATGGCCGTGATCCTGGCAGCCACTGCCGGTTCCGCGGCGAATGCCCAGGGGCCAGCCGCCGCTTCTGCGGCGGCCCCCTGTCTCACGGCTCCGGCCGCACCGGTGACAACGGGTGCGGCCTTCAACAATCCCGCTGCTGGCCGGCCCACCGGGGTGGTGGAACAAATCTGCAACCTCGTCAACCAGGCAGCACCCGGGTCCAAAATACAGATAGCGAACTTCGTCATCTCGGGCGCCGCCGGCATGGATTTCACGGAAACCCTGCTTGCCGCCCGCGGCCGCGGGGTGGACATCCAGGTTGTGATTGATGGATGGCAGATCGATAAGCCTGCCGCGGCCACACTCATCAGCGAACTCGGCACGGATGAAAGCTCCGGCTCATGGGTCCATGTCTGCAGCAACCAGTCGCCGGAGGGAAACACTTCCTCCTGCATCGGCACCAAGGGACAGCACAACAAGTTCTACCTGTTCTCCGAGACGGGAGGGGAGAAGAACGTTGTGGTGCAGTCCTCAGCCAACTTCACGGACGTCAACTCCCAGACCTACTGGAACAACGCGGTCACCTTCACGGGCAACCGGGGGCTCTATGACGGTTACGCCTCGTACTTCGAGGACCTTGCGGAGGAAGTCCAGCAGCCGGACTACTACCGGACGGTGACTTCTGGAATGCAGGGCGGAAAGGTGACGGCCCACTTCTTCCCCAGTGCCACGGTGGACCCCGTCCAGGAGCGTCTCTCCGAACTCGGCTGCAAGGCGAATGGGGCCACCGAGGTGCGGATCGGCATGTCCGAATGGGATGAATCCAGAATTGGCATCGCCGACCGGCTCGTGGCGATGGCCCAGGACGGCTGTTCCGTGCGGATCGTGCACGGTCCAATGGACAGTGCGGTCCTCGATCTGCTGGCCGCGCAGCCCGGCGTGGAACTGCGCGAACTCAACTCCGGGGTACTGCCGGGCCGGATCCATTCAAAGTATCTGATCGTGGAGGATGCAACCGGCAAGAACTCCGGCCGAAATGTGGTCATGACCGGCAGCCACAACTACAACGCCACGTCCCTGCGCCGCAACGACGAAGCGATCGTGGAGACCTCGAACCGGGACATCTATCTGCAGTACCGGGAGAATTTCGAAGAGATGTGGACCGCTGCACAGTGACACGTGCAGCAGCGCCAGCTGCAGATTAACGGACATCGGCCGGGCCTCCAGTGACAGGAATCCCGGCCGGTGCTGCCGGCCTTGACTGGGTTGAGGGGCACCATGGGCGGGAACCTGAACGCAGCCATGATGTCCGGGGTGAAGACCCGGTGGGTGAACTTTATGGTGTTCGTGAACATGGGGTTCCTGGCCGGGCTGGCGGCAGTGGTGAGCACGGCGCGTGCCGGCGGCGCCGTGGCCTCAGCCGGCGGCGGATTTGAGTTGGACGCGATCGCTGCCGTGTTTATTGGCGGCGCATCGGTGCAGGGCGGTGTGGGCACGGTTGTGGGTGCGGTGATCGGCGGCCTGGTGATGGGTGTGCTGAACCAGGGGCTGTCCATCCTGTCCGTGGACGCTGCCTGGCAGCAGGTGATCAAGGGCCTGGTGCTGCTGCTTGCTGTTGCGGTCGGTTTCGCCCGGCGGGGCAGGAGAGCCCGGTAGGCGGGCTCGAGTAGGCTTCCCGCCATGGGGAATACACACACGCCCGAAGGGGCGGACCACCACTACTACCGGCGGCCTGCGGACGGCGTGGAACCGCAGCGTTCGATGCAGATGCCTTCCGTGCAGATCGTCGACGACGGCGCGGGTGGTCCTACCGGAGCCGGTGCCGGTACGGGGCACGCGAGTTCCGGGGAAACCGCGGTTCGGGGGCAAGCCAAGCGCTCAGCGGAGGAGGCGCCGTCGACTCCTGTGCCGTTCTGGAAGCGGTTCAATCTCGCACTGGCTGCGGCATGGGCCTTGGTCGGGGTGTGCCTGGCAATCGGACTCTGGTGGCTCACGAGCAGTTTTCCGACGCCTCAGAGCTATTACGATCCCTCGGGCAACCAGAGTGTCGAGACCTCAAGCCAGATCGCCATGAACCTCTACGGCCTGGGGTCGTTCCTGTTCCTGTTCGGGCTCCTGGGGGCTTTCACGCTGCTGGTGGTGCAGAGTGCGCGGTTCCGGCGGCCGGGCCGGTAAGCCGTCTCCTATCGGGTTCGCCCGGCGAGGGAAGGATGCCCTGTAAGCGGGGTTCGGTAGGCTACCCGGCATGGGGAACACACAGACGCCAGGCGGCGCGGACCACGACTATTACCGGCGGCCCGCGGACGGCATTGAACCAGAGTGGCAGCGGCAGCCATCCGTGCAGATTGTTGATGACGGAGCCGGCACCGGTGCGGTGCCTGGCTCTGCCCGGGCAGCCGGCGATGGGCGGGAAGCACCGGAGCCGAGACCCACGGGGCCTGCGGGTTCGCCGCCGGACTCTCTGCCGCTCTGGCAGCGCTTCAACCTCGCGCTGGCCGCAGCGTGGGTCCTGGTCGGGCTGCTTTTGGCAGCGGGGCTGGCCTGGTTCACCGGGGTTCTGCCCCCGTCGCAAATGAATTTCGATGCTTCAGGAAACTCTCTGGACCCGCCCTCGCGCGTGATGCTCGGGCACCTGTACAGCATGGGTCCTCTCCTGTTCCTGTTCGGACTTATGGGGGCGTTCACCTTGCTGGTGGTGCAGGGCGCACGGTTCCGTTGCGCGGTTATTCGGGCATGCTCGGCGGGGCCAAGACATTCAGTAAGTGGTGACAAGTAGGCTCACGGCCCTGGGGAATACACAGATGCCCGACGGGGCGGACCACGACTTTTACCGCCGGCCAGACGGCAAGGAACAGATTTTGGTACAGATGGTCGACCAGGGTTCAGAGCCCGACGCCGGTGCGGTGCCCGGCAGCGCTGTACCCTACAGCGGCTCGCCGGGCGGCGGTGCTGGTGACCGGACGCAGAACCGCGCGGTCCTTGATAAGGAGGAGCAGGCACGGCGGAGCCGACCGTTGCCGGGGAGTAGGTTCAATTACTCGCTCGCTGCAGCGTGGGTCCTGGTCGGGCTGCTCTTGGCACACGGTCTCGTGTGGCTGACCGAGTCTTTTCCGGTGCCTCAGTTCGATCCCATAACCGGAATCTCGACGGATGAGACGCCGGGCGCGATGGTCATGAACCTTTACAGCATGGGGCCTTTCCCCTTCCTGATCGGACTTATGGGGGCGTTCACGCTGCTGACGGTGCAGGCGGCGGGGTTCCGGCGGAAGGCCCGGTCCTAGCACCGGCCGCACCCGTTTAGTCTTCTCGCGGGTGTCTTGGGCTGCTGCGACATGTGACCGTCAGTTTGCTGACTCGGACGAGTCGCTCACTGTAGGATTGTAGACAAGTTACAGTGCTGCCTTCGCTGGACTGCGCGTCCGCGGAAGGCCCCTAGCGAAGTGTGGTTTCCGTTGGCAATCTTTGAGCCCGTAGTCCGCGAGTCAACGCCGTCGATCATTGCCGGAAAGCTGAGGACTGCTATTGGCCGGGGGCAGATTCCGGCCGGCAGCCAGCTGGTGGAAACCGAGCTGGCACGGGAGCTAGGCGTGAGCCGCGGGCCGCTGCGGGAAGCCATGCAGCGCCTCACCCAGGAGGGCCTGCTGATCAGCATCCGAAACCGCGGGATCTTCGTCATCACCATGACGGAGGAGGAAGTGCAGGACATGTACGTGGCGCGCACCGCCGTCGAACGTGCCGCAGCCGAACTGATCCTGCAGAAGGACGGCGGCAAGGACATCGCCGCACAGCTTTCACGCGTGGTCAAAGCCATGAAAAAGGCAGCGGACAAGACCGACCTCGACGCGATGTCCGAGGCAGACATGGAATACCACTCCACCCTGGTCTCCGCAGCGGAAAGCCCGCGGCTGACCCGCATCCACAACACCCTGCTGACCGAGACCAGGATGTGCCTCACCGCCCTTGAACAGCGCTATCCGGATCCGCATACCCGGGTGGGGGAGCACCAGGCCATTGCGGATGCGCTGGCCAAGGGGGACCAGAACCTGGTGGGGACACTGCTCATCCGGCACATGGACGACGCGCTGGAGCGGCTGACCGGCGGCGGGCATTCCGAGCCGGCGGCGACCGCTTAGGGAAACTAGCCCGCGTGCCGCAGGCACAGAAGCGCATAGGCCCGTGCCGCAGCAACCATTTCGGCCACACTCACTGACTCGTTCACCTGATGCGCCTGGTCATTGAGGCCACCCGGTCCCATCACAATGACCGGAACGCCGAAGTCCCGCGCAATGAACCCGCCGTCGCACGCCGCGGTCCAGCCCGTGACGGCACTGTCCACGCCAACTTCCGCCAGCGCCGAAACGGCATTGGCCACCAGAGCGTGATCAGCAGCCGTGCGGAACCCGGGCATTTCCATGGTCACCGTGCCCTCGACGGAAATCCCGTCGCCGTCGATCCCGGCGTCCCGGATCGCGGTGAGGAGTGCATCCAGGATCGTTTCCGGGTCTTCGCCGGGCATCAGCCGCCGGTCCAGGGATACCGTGCATTCCGCAGCCACCATGGACGTGCCGGTTCCGCCGCGGATCATGCCCGTGTTCCAGGAGCCTGCGCCCAGCAGCGGATCTGTCTGGGCCTGCAGCCGGGCATGGTCCGCGCGGACCAGGTCCAGGATCCGTGCGGCTGCGTCGATGGCATTGCGACCATCCGCCGGCCGGCCGGAGTGTGCTGACTTCCCGGAGACGTGCAGTTCAAGATAACTGTCCCCACGGCAGGCGATGACTGTTTCAAGATCGGTTGGCTCAGCCACCACGCACGCAGAATAGGGGAACGGGCCGGTCTCCGCGGTGAAGGCCCGGATGCCGAGGCCGAGGTCTTCCTCGTCCACGGTGCACGCCAGGGCAGCGGGCCCCGGCAGGGAAGCGCCGGCCGCACCCAGCGCCTTCAACGCAACCAGGATGGCAGCCAAGCCGCCTTTCATGTCCGTGGACCCCCGTCCCACCAGGCGGCCGCCACTCACATACGGCTCAAAGGCCGGCCGGTCCCACCCTTTCCCGGCGGGCACAACGTCGGAATGCCCCAGGAAGAGCAGCCCCGGCTGGGTGCCGCCGGGCAGCACCGCGGTGAGGTTCGGCCGGCCGGGAGCCACCTCGGTGACCGACACTTCCAGTCCGGCAGTCCGGGCAAAGTCCGCCAGGACCTGGACGGTGGCGGCTTCGGTCCCGCCGGGGTTTTCCCCGCCGGCCGAGATTAGATCCGCTGCCAGGGCCAGCACGTCGGACTCCGAGATCAGTCCCAGGACGGTCTCTTCCATAAGGGAGGGCTGAACGTTCACGCACCCGCCCCGGAATCCAGCCCTGCCAGCTCCCGGTCCAGGGCCCGCTTCAGCCGGAGAATGCCTTCCTCAGCCCGCTCGGGAGTGGTGGACGCGAAGCACAGCCGCAGGGCGTCGTCGAACTTTCCGCTCGGCGAAAGCGCCGGCCCGGGGATAAAGGCAACCCCTTCTGCCAGTGCCGTCTCGAACAGCTTCTGCGTGGAAATCCGCGCGTCGGGCCCCTGCAGGGTGAGCCAGAGGAAAAAGCCGCCCTCGGGATCGGTGGTGGTGATGCGGCTGCCCAGGTACCGGTGCAGGTTCTCCTGCATGGCATCCTTGCGGTGTTTGTACGCGGTGCGCAGTCCGGCCAGATGGTCGTCCAGGCCGCCGCGGCGGATGAACTCGGCGACGAGGTGCTGGGCAGGAACATTGGTGCAGGTGTCCATGGCCTGCTTGGCGTTGATGACCAGCTGCCGGAGTGAGGGATCCGTGTCCACCCAGCCAACGCGCAGACCGGGGGCCAGGATCTTGGAGAACGTGCGGACCGAGAACAGCAGCGGATCGCCCGGGCTCAGTGCCTGCAGCGACGGCAGGTCCTCGCCCTGGAAACGAAGCAGTCCGTAGGGGTCGTCGTCGATAATGACGGCGTTCCACTCGTGGGCCAGTTCCAGCAGCCGGTGCCTCCGCTCCAGGGAGAGCGTGACGCCGGAGGGATTCTGGAAGTTGGGGATGGTGTAGATGGCCTTCGGCGTCCGCCCGGCGGCGGCAACAAGGTCCGGCAGGGCCTCCACGATCAAACCGTCCTGATCCACTGGAGCTTCCAGCAGGTCCGCGCCGTAGCTCAGCGCCGTGGCGCTGCCGTTGGTGTAGGTGGGGCTCTCCACGATCACCAGGTCACCGGGATTGATGAAGATCTTGCAGGCCAGGTCCAGGCCCTGCATGCCTCCTGCGGTGATGGTGATGCGGTCGGCGTCCACGGGGTCCGCGGTTCCGGCCAGATAGTCCACCAGCGCCTCCAGCAGCACCGGTTCACCCTCGGTGGCGCCGTAGGTGAGGGAGCTGTGGTCCAGCACCTGCGCCGCAATATCCCGGAACTCCTCCAGCGGCACTGCTTCGTCGGCGGGGGAGCCCATGGCAAAACGGACAATGTCATGTGTCTGGGACGCCAGCAGCGAGGTACTTGAATCAATCACGGAGCCCACCAGTCCGGCGGCACGGTCTGCCAGGGGAAGTGCGGCCCGGTCGCCAGCGGCGGAACGGGCCGCCTGGGAGCGGGCGGCGTAGGAGTTCACGGTCATCGGTTAGCTGCCTTTCTGGAGCAGTTCCCGCGGGAAGCTGGTGAGTGTTTCCACGCCGTCGGGGCCGACGCAGATTGATTCGGAAAGTTCGTATCCGTAGCCTTCCATCCACATGCCGCCAATGAGGTGGAAGGTCATGTTCTCCGCGAGGATGGTCTCGTCCTCGGAGCGGAGGGAGATGGTGCGTTCGCCCCAGTCCGGCGGATAGCCGATCCCGATCGAATAGCCGATGCGGGACGGCTTCTCCAGTCCGTACTTGCACAGGGTCCGGTTCCAGGTGCGGGCCAGTTCGCTGACCGGTACTCCGGGCTGGATTTCGGTGAGCACCGCGTCCAGCCCGTCAGCGACGGCGTCGGCCAGTTTTTCGAGCCGGGGCGAGGGCGTGCCGAGCACCACCGTGCGCGCCAGCGGCGCGTGGTAGCGGCGGTACGCTCCGGCCAGTTCCACCACCACCGCCTGCCCGGCCTGGAAACGGTCCTCGCTCCAGGTCAGGTGCGGGGTGTCTGCCGCTTCACCGGTGGGGAGCATCGGCACAATCGCCGGGTAGTCCCCGCCGGTGCCGTCCACACCGGTGATCTGTGCCTGGCTGATGGCCGCGGCGGCGTCGCACTGGCGGACTCCGACGGCGATGCACGCCACAGCCGCTTCCATGGCTCCGTTGCAGATCCGCGCTGCCTGACGCATCAGGTCGAGCTCAGCAGGCGACTTGACCGACCGGACCCAGTTCACCAGCTCGAAGCAGTCCACCAGCGTCCACTCCGGCAGGGCATTGACCAGGGCGCGGTAACCCTTGGGGGAGAAGAAATGGGAGTCCATCTCCAGGCCCACGCAGCCCGCTGCTGCCGGGGCAATCAGCGCGCGCTCGCGGAGGGCAAAGGCTATCCAGTCAAAGGGATGCAGGTGCGGCCGGTGCACGTACCGCTCTGGATAGCCCACGATGTTCTCCGGCGGAAGCCAGCTGGTGCGCGATGCGCCGCCGGCGTCCATTTCCCGGGCGAAGAAGAGCATTGGCCCGTCGGCGGGTACAAAGAGGACCTGTGGTGTGTAGAAAGACCACGCGTTGTATCCGGTGAGGTAGTAGAGGTTCGCCGGGTCAGTCACCAGCAGGGCTGAGAGCCCCTGCCGGGCCATGCGCGTACGGACCCCGGCAAGCCGGGCGTCGTATTCCTCTTGGCTGAACAGCAAGCGGGTACCTCCACGTAGTTGGGGAACGGCTGGAACGGCGGTTAGACGGATGAACTCACATAGCCGCGCTGCTTGTCCACCACGTTCTCCAGGTCCCCGCCGGCGGACCACCGCTGGAGGTTGCCGTGGAACTGCAGCGCCAGGGTGTCCCGCCAGCCCCGAATATCGCCGGACATATGCGCGGAAATGTGCACGTTCTCCATGCCCCAGAACGGGTGCGAGGCGGGCAGCGGTTCTTCGCGGAAGACATCCAGCGATGCCGCAGCGATCTGGCCGGTCCGGAGCGCCTGCAGCAGAGCGTCTTCATCCACCAGCGCACCGCGGCCCACATTGACCAGGTGGGCAGAGGGTTTCATGGCGGCCAGGACGGTGCCGTCCACCAGATCCCGGGTCTGGTCGGTGAGCGGTGCGGCGAGGACCAGATGGTCTGCCCAGCCGGCGTGTTCTGCCAGTTCTGCGCTGGGAACCACCGTGCCAAAGTCCGGATCGTCCTCCCGGGCGGTCCGCCCGGCACCGCGGACGGAGAGCCCGACGCCGCGCAGCAGCCTTGCTGTCGCACGCCCGATTCCGCCGGTGCCCACCACCAGGGCGCGGGAACCGTGTGTACCGGTGAGTTCCCGGTGCTGCCACGCCGCTTCGTGCTGCAGCCGCTTGGACAGGTGCAGCTGCTTGTCCTGCGCCAGGACCGATGCGAGGACAAACTCGGCAATGGGCCGGTCGAAGACGCCATGGGCGTTCGTCAGGACCACATTGGATTGGCGGAGGTCCTCAAAGAGCATGGCGTCCACGCCGGCGGCTGCCACATGGACCCATTCCAGCGAATCGGCGGAGGGCCAGGCATCGGCCAGCGCGGAGGAGAAAAAGTCCCAGAGGAACAGTGCCCGGGCCCCCGGCATCGCATTGGCGAGGCCGGCGGCGTCGGTGATCCTCACGTCTGCCAGGGCCTGGATCTCCGCCAGATTACTGGGCAGGGGCTGGCCGGGAGCCGCTAGGATGACCAGACGCGGTTTGCTCACAGTGTTACTCACGCCACAACCGTATCTCCATTGCAGGATTGTTGACAATAGACATGTGTGAGCTGCATCATGGCCGCATGACTTCCCTCAGCCCCGCCCTCAAGCAAGCCACTCCCGTGATCGTGGACCACGCCCTCGGCTGCTGGATCCACGGCACCGACGGCCGGGACTACCTGGACTTCACCACCGGCATCGGCGTCACCAGCACCGGTCACTGCCATCCCAAAGTAGTGGAAGCCGCGCGGGAACAGGTCGGGAAGATCATCCACGCGCAGTACACCACCGTGATGCACAAACCGCTGCTGGAACTGACGGAAAAGCTCGGCGAAGTCCTTCCAACCGGACTGGACTCAGTGTTCTATGCGAACTCCGGCTCGGAAGCTGTCGAGGCCGCCGTCCGGCTGGCCCGCATGGCCACGGGACGGCCCAACATCGTGGTGTTCCAGGGCGGGTTCCACGGCCGCACGGTCGCCGCAGCATCCCTGACGACGGCGGGCACCAAGTTCTCCGCCGGCTTCGCACCGCTCATGGCCGGCGTCCACATGGCCGCCTTCCCCTACGCCTACCGCTATGGCTGGGACGAAGACACCGCCGTCGCGTTCGCCCTGCAGGAACTGGACTACCTGCTGCAGACCCGCACCGATCCGAAGGACACCGCCGCGTTCCTGATCGAACCGGCACTTGGCGATGGCGGCTACCTGCCCACCCCGCCGGCCTTCCTGGAGGGCTTGCGGGAACGTGCGGACAAGTACGGCATCCAGCTGATCATTGACGAAGTGCAGGCCGGCGTCGGGCGCATGGGCAAGTTCTGGGGCCATCAGTACTCCGCGGCCACCCCGGACATCCTCATCACCGCCAAGGGCATCGCCTCGGGTTTCCCGATCTCAGCGATCGCTGCGTCCACGGACACCATGTCCAAGGCCTGGCCCGGTTCCCAGGGCGGAACCTACGGCGGCAACGCCGTGTCTGCCGCCGCCGGCGTCGCGACCCTGGAAGTGGTGCAGGAAGAAAACCTGGTGGAGAACTCCCTGATCCGCGGCGAACAGCTCCAGGCCGGGCTGCTTGAGATCCAGGAACGGTTCCCGGTGATCGGCAACGTCCGCGGGCTGGGGCTGATGCAGGGCATCGAGTTCACCGCCGGGGACGGATCGCCCGACGCCGCCACGGCCGCGGCGGTGCAGCAGGCCACCACCGAGCAGGGACTGCTCACGCTGACCTGCGGACCGGCAGGCAACGTGGTCCGGCTGATCCCGGCACTGGTGGTCTCGGCCGAGGAAGTCGCCACCGGACTGGAACGCTTCGAAGCCGCGCTGGCCGCCGTTGCGGGTGCTGTCCCGGCCGCGGCTGGAACCTCGCCTGCAACCACCTCGGCAACCGCGGAGAGCCGATGACAAAAACCGGCCTTGCCACCCCGTCTGTAGCCGCCGGCGCACCGGATGCCGGTGCGCTGCTGGATAGGCTGGCCGCGGCGGGAGTCCAGGCCGACGGGTCGTCCCGCCGGCGGGCGGAGTATTCCTTCGACGCCTCGAACTACCGAGTGCCGCCGCTGGCTGTGGTGTTCCCCCGGACGGCAGACGACGTCGTCGCTGTCCTGAAGGTGTGCCGGGAGACCGGGACGCCGCTGATCAGCCGCGGCGGCGGCACGTCCATGGCCGGCAACGCGGTTGGCCCCGGCGTCGTGCTGGACTTCTCCAAGCATCTGAACCGGATCGGCACCGTGGACGAGGACGCGCGGACCGTGGCCGTGGAACCCGGCGTCGTGCTTGCGGTCCTGACCCGCGAAGTCGAGCGCGCCACCGGCAACCGGTTCAGTTTTGCCCCCGATCCCTCCTCCAAAAACCGTGCCACCGTGGGCGGGGCGCTGGGCAACGACGCGTGCGGCAACCACTCGGTGCGCTACGGCCGCACGTCGGATCATGTGGCGGAGCTCGACGTCGTCACCGCCGACGGCGCGCAGCTCACCGCCACTGCCACCGGGATCCAGGCCACCCATCCCGGGGATACCTACTCCGAACAGCGCGCCGCAGCCCTGGCCGCGGGGTTGAAGGACCTGGCGCATACCAACCTTGCCGGGTTCCGGACCGAACTTGGACGGATCCAGCGCCAGGTCTCCGGCTACCATCTGGCCAACCTGCTGCCTGAGCACGGCTTCAACGTGGCCCGCGCGCTCGTGGGGTCGGAGGGCACCTGCGCCGTGATCGTCGGGGCGCGGATGAAACTGGTGCCCAAACCTGCCAGCGCGCTGCTGGTCTGCCTCGGTTACGAGGACGTGGTGGAAGCCGCCCGGGACATCGGAACCATCCTCGAGTTTTCGCCGGCCGCCGTCGAGGGCATCGACGAAGCGATTGTGGACACCATGCGCTTCCGCCGCGGCGCGAACTCCGTGACCGGCCTGCCCGCGGGCAGGGCCTGGCTGTACGTGGATCTCGACGGCGACGACTCCGCCTCCGTGCAGGCCGACGCAGACCGGCTGCTGGCCCGGCTGCAGGAAAACGGCCGGCTGGTGGAAGGGCGTCCGGTGCCCGACGGCGTTGAACGGGCATCGCTGTGGCGGGTGCGGGAGGACGGGGCCGGGCTGTCCTCGCGGCTGTCCACCGGAGGGGAATCGTGGCCGGGATGGGAGGATTCCGCCGTCGCGCCGGAAAAACTGGCCGACTACCTGGCGGACTTCCGGGAGCTGCTGGACCGCTTTGGCCTGCAGGGTGTGATGTACGGGCACTTCGGCGCCGGCTGCATGCATATCCGGATCACCTATGACCTGCGGACCGACGCCGGCCGCTCCGTGTTCCGGGAGTTCTCCCGGGAAGCCGGAGAACTGGTGGTGCGGCACGGCGGATCACTGTCCGGGGAGCATGGTGACGGCCGGGCACGGTCCGAGCTGCTGCCGCTGATGTATTCGCCGCGGATGCTGGCTGCCTTTGCTGCGTACCGGCGGCTCTGGGATCCGGACGGCATCCTGAACCCCGGGTCGCTGACGGACCCGGATCCGATCGACGCGCATCTGGCACTGCAGGGTGTGCCCGAGCGGGAATGGCGGACCAGTTTTGATCTGCGGCCGCTGCACTCCGGCGGTGGATCGGCTGCTGAAACCGACGACCCCGGCACGTCGGCCGGAGCCGCGGTCGATCCCTTTGTCCACGCGGTGCAGAGCTGCATCGGGGTGGGCCGCTGCCGCACCGACACCGGCGGGGTGATGTGTCCAAGCTACCGGGCCACCCGGGATGAGAAGGACTCCACCCGGGGACGGGCGCGGGTGCTGCAGGAAATGGTCCGCGGTGCACGCACTGTGGAGGAAGGGTGGAAGTCCGAGGAGGTCCGCGAAGTCCTGGATCTTTGCCTCTCCTGCAAGGCCTGCTCCACTGACTGCCCCACCGGTGTGGATATGGCCACGTACAAGTCGGAGTTCTTCGACCACTACTACCGGGGCCGGCTGCGGCCGATGTCGCACTTTTCGCTGGGCTGGCTGCCGCGCTGGCTGAAGCTCACCGGACGGATTGCCCCGCTGGTCAACGCCGTGCTGGCCACGCCGCTGGGGAAGATCGCTGCCCGGCTGGGCGGGCTGACCACGGAACGGGCACTGCCGCGGTTCGCGCCTGCCGGTGCGTGGCGGAAGGAAGTCGCTGCGGCTTCTTCGGCGGCGGGCACACCGGGCGCACCGGGAGGACCGGGCGGAACCGGGAATGAGGGGCGCGGCGCGGCGGCGAGCGGCGCGGCCGTGACAGGCGCACCCGGGCGGGAGGCCGGCGTCGTGCTTTTTGTGGACACCTTTACCCGGGGTTTCCGTCCCGAGGTGGCCGGTGCAGCTGCCCGCGTTCTGGAAGGGGCGGGGGAGCGGACGGAATGCTCGGCCAATGCGTGCTGCGGCCTGACCTGGATTTCCACCGGGCAGCTCGGCACAGCGAGGAAGATGCTCGCCAAAGCCGCGGCGGCGCTGGATGACGGAACCGAGCGGCCAATCGTCGTCGTCGAGCCCAGCTGTGCCGCTGCGCTGCGGAAGGATCTGCCCGAACTGGTGCCTACCGAGCAGGCCCGCCGGGTCGCCGCCCGGGTGCGCAGTTTCGCCGGGTACGTGGGTGAGCTCGCTGTCTCCGGGTGGACACCGTCGCCGGCTGGCCCGCTCCCGGAGAAGGTGGTGCTGCAGACGCACTGCCATGAGTACTCCGTCTTTGGTGCCGGAACGCAGAAGACCGCGCTCGCCGCTCTCGGAATTCCGGAGGTGGTGGACGCTGCCGGATGCTGCGGTGTCGCCGGGAACTTCGGGTTCGAGAAAGACCACTACGAGGTCAGCATGCAGGTGGCCGAGCAGGCCCTGGCGCCCGCGCTGCGCAGCACGGATTCCGGAACCGTGGTCCTCACTGACGGTTTCTCCTGCGCGATGCAGGTTCAGCAGGTTGACGCCGCCCGGCCCGGCACCCACCTGGCCCAGATCCTTGACCCCGGCACCGGGCCCGCCCCGGGTGCCCCAATCAGCTTCCCGACCCCTCAAGCAAAGGACTCCCAAGAATGACAACGCAAACCAGCACCACCTCCCGCGCTGCCCGGGACGCCGTCGCCAAGGTCAGCACCGGCCTGTTCATTGACGGGCAGTGGAGCGATGCCGCGTCCGGTGCGCGGTTCAACGTGGTGAATCCCGCGACCGAAGAGGTCATCGCCACGGTGGCCGACGGCGGTCCGGAGGACGCGCAGCGCGCGATCGAAACCGCCGGACGGGTGCAGAAGGAATGGGCCGCGACGGCGCCGCGGGAACGCAGCGAGATCCTGCGTCGCGCCTATGACCTGATCATGGCCCGGCAGGATGAACTGGCACTGATCATGACCACGGAGATGGGCAAACCGCTGGCCGAGGCCAAGGGCGAGGTGGCATACGCTGCCGAGTTCTTCCGCTGGTTCTCCGAGGAAGCGGTGCGCATTGGCGGGGACTTCTCCTCCACAGGCGACGGGAAGACCCGGATCCTGGTGTCGAAGGAACCTGTGGGGCCGTGTGTGCTGGTGACACCGTGGAATTTCCCGTTGGCTATGGGCACCCGCAAGATCGGTCCCGCTATCGCCGCGGGCTGCACCATGGTGTTCAAGCCTGCCAACCTGACGCCGCTGTCCTCGCTGGCGCTGGTGGACATCCTGGTGGAAGCCGGGCTGCCCGCCGGAGTCCTGAACGTGGTGTGCACGTCGAAGGCGTCCTCCGTGGTGTCGCCGTGGATGTCCAGCGGCATTGCCCGGAAGGTGAGCTTCACCGGCTCCACCGCCGTGGGCGTGCGGCTGCTGGAGCAGGCCGCGGAGCATGTGATGCGTTCCTCGATGGAACTGGGCGGCAACGCACCGTTCATTGTGTTCGAGGACGCGGACCTGGACCGTGCCGTGGACGGCGCCGTGGCCGCGAAGATGCGGAACATGGGGGAGGCCTGCACCGCCGCGAACCGGCTGTTTGTGCAGCGCTCCGTCGCGGATGAGTTCGCACGCCGGCTGGCCGAACGTCTGGGCTCACTGTCGGTGGGCGACGGCGCGGAGCCGGGCACCGACGTCGGGCCCCTGGTGGAGGAGAAGGCACTGGCCAAGGTGCAGGAACTGGTGGACGACGCCGTCGCCAAGGGCGCGGAGGTGGTCTGCGGAGGTTCGCGGCCGGAGCGGCCCGGGTTCTTCTACGCGCCGACGGTCCTGTCCGGGGTGAGCCCGGAGTCGGACCTTATGAATGAGGAGATTTTCGGTCCGGTAGCGCCCGTCATCCCGTTCGATACCGAGGAGGAGGTCACCCGGCTGGCGAACGATACTCCGTGGGGCCTGGTCGGCTACCTGTTTACGCAGGACGTGGACCGCGGTTTCCGGATGGGCGAGGCGCTGGAGGTGGGCATGGTCGGGCTGAACACCGGCATTGTCTCCAACCCGGCAGCACCGTTCGGCGGCGTC
This sequence comes from Arthrobacter sp. NPDC055585, assembly GCF_053619115.1. NCBI lineage: Bacteria > Bacillati > Actinomycetota > Actinomycetes > Micrococcales > Micrococcaceae > Arthrobacter > Arthrobacter sp. NPDC055585. Next base: position 546,813 of record NZ_JBSHIT010000001.1, on the reverse strand, counting down.
AAGGCATCCGGCCTGGGCCGCGAAGGCGGGCGCGTGGGGATTGAAGAGTTCCTGGAAACTAAGTACCTGGCGATGCCCAGGACCTAGGTTGATGGCCCGGCAGGGGACCGGGCAGCAGAGCAGCACACGGCACCACCGAAGCAGCCAATCACTCGTATGAAGGATGGACCGATGTCAGCTAACTCCCAGCCCCTAAATGCACCCGCCCCGGTTCCGGGCGCCGAACCCGAAGGCAGGGAAGCGAAAAAGACCCTGCACCGGTCCATCCTCGGCTCAGCCCTGGGCAACGCCGTCGAGTGGTTCGACTACGGGGTCTACGGCTACCTGACCATCTACATGGCCGTGAACTTCTTCGGATCGGAAGACGGCGACGGCGGTCTGGGCGTTACGCTCACCCTCGCCACCCTGGCGCTGTCCTTCCTGGTGCGTCCGCTGGGCGGTCTGATCCTGGGCCCGCTGGGGGACAAGGTGGGCCGGCAGAAGGTCATGGTGCTCACCGTGACGCTGATGACCCTGGCCACCGGCTGCATTGGTCTGCTGCCGACGTTTGAAACGGCGGGCCTGCTGGCGCCGGTGCTGCTGCTGATCTGCCGGCTGGTGCAGGGGTTCTCCGCCGGCGGAGAGTACGGCGGTGCTGCGGTGTACATGGCAGAGTCGGCTCCGGATAAGCGCCGCGGTTTCTTCGGGTCGTTCCTGGAGTTCGGCACCACGGTGGGCTTTATTCTTGCGGCGATTGTCTGTACCACCACCATCACGATCGTGGGCGACGAGGGGATGCTGGAGGGCTGGTGGCGGCTGCCGTTCCTGCTGACGATTCCGTTGGGTCTGACCGCGCTGTGGATCCGGACCCGGCTGGTGGAGGCTCCGGTGTTTGCGGAGGCGTCGGCGCATCGGGAGACCCTGAAGTCGCCGCTGCGGCAGGTGCTGGTGCAGAACTGGCGGCAGCTGCTGGTCCTGGCTGGGTTTGTGGTGCTGCTGAACGTGGCGTTCTACCTGATCCTTGGATACATGCCCACCTACATGAGCGGCCAGCTGGGGCACAGCACCGCTCAGGGCAACTGGATGCTGGTTGCCGTGATGGCATTGATGCTGCTGGCGATTCCGCCGGTGGGTGCGCTCTCTGATCGGATAGGCCGCAAACCGCTGCTGCTGACCGCGGCGGTTGGCTACATTGTGCTGTCTGTTCCGGCGATCATGCTGCTGGGAGTGGACCGCCTGGTTCTCCAGTTCCTGGGCCTTGCGGTGCTGGGGTTCCTGCTGGTGATCCTGGTGTCATCGGTGTCGTCCACGCTGCCGGCGCTGTTCCCGACGGCGGTCCGCTACACCGGCTTTGCGCTCGCCTACAACTTCTCCACGGCGTTCTTTGCCGGCCCGTCGCAGACCATCGCGAACCAGCTGATCGAGACGACGGGGAATCAGCTGGTACCAGGCTGGTACATGGCCATTGCCGGTGTGATCGGTCTGGTGAGCATCCTGTGCATGCGGGAGACCGCCCAGGCAACTTTGCGCGGCGAAGTGATTCCCGGCGCTCCGGATTCGGTGGGCTGGCCGAAGAAGGTCTATCTGGAGGAGAACCGGGTGGACGCTGAGGAGCGGCGGCGGGTGGGGGTTTAGGGGATAGAGGCGGCAGCTGAGGTTCGCTCCCACAGAGGATTGGCTTGTTGCGGGATAGGATCCGACGCGCTGACTCGCCCGGCAGTGTTCCAGCAAACGCCATGACGTGGCGCGTTGGATCAAGCCGTCCGGCCGGCGGCTGAGTGGTCTCAGCTTTCTCGGTTCGTAAGATGATGCTGTCGATGCCAGCTGAAGTACTCTCGCGATTCACGCGTGTGCGCTTGGCATGACCGTCCGACGACTGAGGTGAGCCGGTCTCTGATCAGGTGGCTTGGCTTGGTGCCCCACTCAATAGTTCCCTTATCGCTGACAACCACATATCCGAGTTCGAATAATGCATCACAACCGAACAGGCAGGTGAGCATGGAGATATTGACGATGTCCATCCGCTCCTCGTCTGAACAGGCCCACCGGGGCTTAATATGAGCGGCAACAAGTAGTTCATCCGGGAGCTTTTGTCCGCACAGTGCGCATTGTCCACCCCACCTGCGGAGCTGTTGCCTGCGCAGAAATCTCTGCTCTGCACGCACTCGAGTGATCGCATAGTTGTCCGTTGGGCCTAGCTGCCCTGCCTCAAGAGAGATGTCAAGGTCGCCCGGAGGACAATTCCCAAACGCCGTACAGACATCCATAAGGTGTAGTATTTCGAGGGCGTTGTCCCGATTCAACGGGAACAAGTAGCCATTTCGAAGTCCTCCTTCGTTGGTCAGAGGGCCAACGCCATTGTCAAGAAACTGGAGGGCAGTTTCCCGTGGAACTCTTCTTGCATGTAGGGGGCTGGTTAGTACTAGCCTCCCCGGCGTGTCAGTGGCTATATCGCCGTAGCCATCTGGCGGATACGACGATGTTGGCATGGTTGCTACGCGGCTAACCCCCCGAACTTCGGGTCTAGAGTAGTGAATCACTAGATCGCCGGGCCGAACGTTTTCCAGGTTCTGCCAGTGGGCGACCTGCTGACCGTTTCTACCTTTAGCTGCCGCCCATAACGTCCCGTCCGCGTAGACAAGATCAAAATTGCTAGATTGGTTCACCCACCAGAAGTTGGTGTCTGGCTGGACATCGATAGTAATTATCGGTACCTCAGCGGGCTCGGGGGTTTCTCCGTAGGTGTCTACGAGCTCGAATCCTCGCTTGTTCAGAATGGCGCGCGTTTGGTCTCCGCCGGATAGGCGGGGAGGCCCATCTAGGTCGCAACCAAACTGGAGTTGGAAGGCCATCGCGAGCAAAGGTTTGCTCGAAATGACTTGCCCTCTGTCAACTACGACATACCTATTTGATTCCTTATAGCGCGTTCGGGAAATAAATTCCTCGGCCCCTATGCGGTGCCACAGCTCAATGGCTTCACGAATACTATGCCGTTCCAAATCGGACCAGGATCTGCTCATGATCTATTCATACCCGATTGAGTCGCTGGAGACGTTGTAGCCTCGGACCAGCGAGCCATTGGTGAGATCCGGCGGTCAAAGCTCAGTAAATGTGGTGCTGGTTTGCTGCACCTAGACCAAGGGCCATCGAGTAATCTTTTGGGGTGAGCATCACGGGGGAGAATAGCGAATTTGTTCCAGGCCTGTACGAGGCGCTGAATACGAAACACAGCCGGATGAAACTCGCCAACCACACGCACCTGGAGGCTGTCTTTGAAACGGTTGCAGACAACGAGTCGCCGGGTGTCCTCGCACAGCACATCGCAGAAAAAATCCGTGATGTCTTGGCCAGCGCTAACCCAGAGGACCGGGTCATGCTCGCCAACAGGATTCTCGAGAGCTTCTCGACCGACATCATCGAACCCGGCCCCACCCAGCTCCTGTCCCTCTTCCCACCGGACTCACTGAAACGCCGTCAGCTCCGCCGGCCGTCCACACCGCTGCGCAAACCGGCCCTGCTGACCAACGGCAAAGACGATCCCAACCTCGCCGCCGAACTAAGAGCCGAGATGGGCTCAGCCAACAGCGTTGACCTGCTGTGCGCGTTCATCCGCTGGACCGGACTCCGGCTGCTCGAACCCGCCCTCGAAGATGCCCGAGACCGAGGCATCCCCATCAGGGTCATCACCAGCACCTACATGGGAGCCACCGAGCGGCGTGCCATCGACGAGCTTGTTCTCAAGTACGGCGCCGAAGTCCGGATCAACTACGAAACCCACGCCACCCGCCTCCATGCCAAGGCCTGGCTGTTCCGCCGGAATACTGGATTCGACACGGCCTACGTCGGCAGTTCCAATCTCAGTGCTCCGGCGATGCTCGACGGCCTGGAATGGAACGTCAAGCTCTCCTCCGTCGGCACACCGGACCTGCTCCGCAAGTTCGAGATCACCTTCGACAGTTACTGGGAACAGCCGGCCTTCCAGCCCTACGATCCGGCAGTCGACGGCGACCGCCTCGACGCAGCCCTGGCCCGCAACGGTGGGCGCCAGACTGCTCGACCTGAGAGCACCACGGGGCTGGAGATCCAGCCCTACCTTCATCAGCAGGAGATGCTGGAGAACCTCGACGCCGCCCGCACAGTCGACGACCAGCACCGGAACCTGCTGGTGGCAGCCACAGGAACCGGTAAGACAGTCATCGCCGCCCTGGATTACAGGCGCCTCTGCGAACAGGAAGGCCGCGACCTGTCACTCCTGTTCGTCGCCCACCGGCAGGAAATCCTCAAACAGTCACTGCGCACCTACCGTGACGTCATGCAGCGCGGTTCCTTTGGCGAGCTCTACGTTGGCGACCACAAACCGGCGCAGTGGAAACAGGTCTTCGCGAGTGTGCAGTCACTGGCCGCGCTGGGACTGGACAAGCTCGATCCGCGGCAGTTCGACGTCGTCGTCATCGATGAGTTCCACCATGCCGAGGCGCCCACCTACCGACGCCTGCTGGACCATCTTCAGCCACAGGAACTCCTGGGCCTGACGGCGACTCCGGAGCGCGGGGACGGGATCAACGTGGCCGATCAGTTCTTCGGCGGACGGATCGCCGGTGAGCTGCGGCTGTGGGACGCTCTCGACGCCGACCTTCTCGTCCCGTTCCACTACTTCGGGGTGGCGGACGACGTCGACCTCAGCCAGGTGGAGTGGAAGCGCGGGAGCTACGACATCACCCAGCTGGACACGCTCTACACCGGCAACGACGCCCGCGCCGCCAAAGTCATCGCTGAACTCCGCGACAAGGTGACGAGCACCAGTGACATGCGGGGACTCGGGTTCTGTGTCTCCGTGCAGCACGCCCACTACATGGCCAAGGTCTTCAACCGCGCCGGCATCGCATCGCTGGCCGTCTCCGGGGATACGCCCGAGGAGGAACGCGCCGCCGCCCTGCGCAAGCTCCGGGACCGGGAGCTGAACTGCCTCTTCGCCGTTGACCTGTTCAATGAGGGTCTCGACCTTCCGGAAATCGACACGATTCTGCTGCTGCGACCCACGCAGAGCGCGACTGTGTTCATTCAGCAGCTCGGCCGTGGCCTGCGCCGGGCGAAGGATAAGTCGGTCCTGACCGTGCTGGACTACATCGGCCAGCAGCGCCGTGAGTTCCGGTTCGACGACAAGCTGAAGGCACTCACCGGCCTTCGCCGAAAGGCACTGGAGAAGGCTGTGGAGGACGGGTTCCCGTATCTGCCTTCAGGCTCGCAGATCATCCTGGACCGGGTGGCGCAGCAGACCGTGCTGAACAACATCCGGGAACAGCTCCGCGTCAACCGGAAGCAGCTGGTGGCGGAGGTCCGGTCCTACGGGGAGCACCTGCTGGAAGACTATCTGCGGGAGTCCGGGCGGGACCTGCCCGACGTTTACCGCAAAACCGGGGATTCCTGGACCTCACTCATCCGTGAAGCCGGCCTGGTGGACATTGGCCAAGCGCACGACGTCGTACTGTCCTTCCAGCCGGACGAGACTTCAGAGCTGGAAGAGGACCTGCTGCGTCGGATGACGGCGATGCTCTGCATCGATGATCCGGAACGGGCGGAGACCTACACGAAACTGGTCTCGGCGGATGGGCCCCGGTATGCGGAGCTGAGCGACAGGGAACAGATCCTAGCCCGGATGCTCTTCTTTGCGTTGTGGCCGAATGGGGGAGGGCATACATCGTACGACGCCGGACTCCAGTTCCTGCGCAGCTATCCGTTGGTCTGTGCGGAGATCGGGCAGCTGGCCGCCCTGGGCGTTGAGCGTTCCGGGTATGCGCCCAAAGGGCTTGGTTTGGGGCTGCAGCAGGTGCCGTTGTATTCGCACGCCACTTACCGGCGGGAGGAAGTCCTCGCCGCGCTGGGCTACTTCGCGCTGGGCGGCAAGACCAGCCACCGGGAGGGCGTCGCATGGTGCGCGGAGACGAAGACCGATGCGTTCTTCGTGACGCTGGAGAAGGACGAAAAGGAGCGCGCGGCGTCCATCATGTACAAGGACTATGCGATGAGTCCGGAGGTGTTCCACTGGGAGTCGCAGAACGCGACGTCTCCGGAGAGTGTGACCGGCCGTCGGTACATCAACCACAAGTCTCTGGGAACGAAGGTTCTGCTCTTTACCCGGCCGCGGCAGCGGGATGAGAACGGGATGACGATGCCGTACACCTGCCTCGGGCAGCTGGACTACATGTCGCATTCCGGGTCAAAGCCGGTCGGCATCGTGTGGAAGCTCCACCGGGCGATGCCTGCGGACGTTTATGTTGAGGCCAGTGCAGTGGCGCAGTGACGGAGATGTTCCAAGCAGTAACAGAATCGTGCTGCTCGCTGATAAGAACGCCGTGTCTACCTGGCTTTCCGATATTTTGCCGCTGTAGCTACGATTCCGTCGGCAGGAAGCGTTGGGCAGAGCTGGTCTAAAAATGAGTAAGGATGGATGTATGGTCTCTTCTTCGTTTGGTCAGGTCCTGGATCAGCTGTACTTCTCCGCAACTGATGAGCGGGACAAAGGCACAAAGTTCGAGCGGCTGATGAAGCGGTATCTGGAACTGGAGCCTAAGTACGCCGATCAGTTCTCCGACGTGTGGCTCTGGAGTGACTGGCCGGAGCGTGGCAACCAAGTCGATACCGGGATCGATCTTGTGGCGCGGGACCGCTACACCGGGGAACTGACCGCGATCCAGTGCAAGTTCTACGACCCGCAGCGCCGGCTGGAGAAGAAACAGATCGATTCCTTCTTTACGGCCATGGGTAAGACGGATTTCTCCTACGGGATGGTGGTTTCCACCACCGATAACTGGTCCAAGCACGCTGAGGAAGCGTTGGAGGGCCAATCCAAACCCACCACTAGGCTGCGTCTGCAGGACTTGGCGGAGTCCACCATCGATTGGGAACAGTTTGATCTTTCCCAGCCCGAGCAGATGGTGCGTTCCAACTTGAAGGAGCCGCGCAAATATCAGCGCGAGGCCATCAACGATGTGATCACCGGTTTCCAGGACTCTGACCGGGGCAAACTGATCATGGCCTGCGGCACAGGCAAGACCTACACCTCGCTCAAGATAGTCGAGGAAATGGTCCCCGCTGGCGGCAGCGCCCTGTTCCTGGTTCCCTCGATCGCGCTGCTGCAGCAGACTCTGAACGAATGGACCGCCCAAACTGCAGTGAAGCTGCGTCCACTGGCCGTGTGCTCGGATGCAAAGGTCGGCCGGCGCGAGAAGGAGGACGTGTCCGTCCACGACCTGGCGTTCCCGGCAACAACGGATCCGCAGAAGCTTTACTACCGGGCGAGCATCAGCACTGGTCAGGACACTGTCACTGTTGTGTTCTCCACTTACCAGTCCATTGACGTCATCGCCCAGGCGCAGGATCTGGGTATGCCTGACTTTGACCTGATCCTGTGCGATGAGGCCCACCGCACGACCGGCATTACCGAACCCGGCCACGATGATTCCGCGTTCGTCCGGGTCCATGATGAGAGTTACCTGCGCGCCGCCAAGCGCCTGTATATGACAGCGACTCCGCGGATCTACGTGCAGGAATCCAAGACCAAGGCGGCTGAGAACGACGTTGCTGTGTACTCCATGGACGATCAGGATGTATTCGGGCCCGAGTTTCATCACCTCGGGTTCGGCAAGGCCGTGGAAATGGGGCACCTTTCCGATTACAAGGTCCTGGTCTTAGCCGTGAATGAGGATGCGGTGTCCCGGTCGTTCCAGGGCTTGTTCGAGGAGAACGGGGACCTGTCCCTGGATGATGCTGCCCGCATTGTGGGCTGTTGGAACGGGCTCTCTAAGCGCGGGGTCAACGGTGAACGTCTATCCATTGGCGACAGTGCACCGATGAACCGGGCCGTGGCGTTCGCGCGGAACATCAAGGAATCCAAGAAGCTCGCCGAGCAGTTTGAACTGATCAGCCGGCAACTGCAGGTCGAAGATGAAGATGCCTTGAAGCTGGAGGCTGGGCACGTGGACGGCACGTTCAATGTCCTGGAACGCTCCGCGAAATTGGACTGGCTGCAGCAGGACGCCAAGGGGAACGTGTGCCGGATCCTGTCCAATGCCAAATGCCTTACCGAGGGCGTTGATGTTCCGTCTCTGGATGCGGTGTTGTTCTTGAACCCGCGGAACTCCCAGGTCGACGTGGTGCAGGCTGTGGGCCGTGTGATGCGTAAATCCGAAGGCAAGGAGTATGGGTACATCATCTTGCCCATCGCTGTGCCCTCGACGTCGGACCCGGAAACCGCGTTGAACGATAACAAGAAGTACAAGGTTGTCTGGGACGTGCTGCAGGCGCTCCGGGCTCATGATGACCGGTTCGAAGCGATGATCAACAAACTGGACCTGAGCGGTAATGGCACCGACAAGATCGACGTCATTACCGTCGCCGATCCCTTCATCAACGACGACAGCAAACCCGGGAATAGTGAGAAGCCCGGGGCACAGGTCCCTGAAGCACTGTTCCATATGGCGAACGCGGATGAGTGGCGAAACGCGATTTTCGCTCGCATGGTCCGCAAGGTGGGGGACCGCCGCTATTGGGAGCAGTGGGCCGAAGACGTCAAGGGCATCGCTGACCGGCACATTATTCGTATCCGGGCCATCCTGGACGGACCGGATGCCCGGGTCCGGGACGAGTTCGCGGTATTCCTTGAAGGGCTGCGCGGAAACCTGAACGCGTCAATCTCCGAGAACGACGCGATCGATATGCTTTCCCAGCATTTGATTACCAAACCCGTGTTCGAGGCTTTGTTCGAGGATTATTCCTTCGCATCCCACAACCCGGTCTCTCGGGTCATGGATGACATGGTGACAGTCCTGGAGGGTTACAACCTGGACTCCGAGGTGCAAAACCTTGAAGAGTTCTACCGGTCAGTGCGGATCCGTGCCGAAGGCGTGGAAACAGCCGAAGGCAAACAAAGGATCATCACCGAACTTTACGAACGGTTCTTCAAACTCGCGTTCCCCCGCACAGCCGAGTCTCTGGGGATCGTCTACACCCCGGTCGAAGTCGTGGACTTCATCCTGCGCGCCGTCAACGACGTCCTGGTCAAGGAATTCGGGGTCTCGATCTCCGATGAAGGCGTACACGTGCTGGACCCCTTCACCGGCACGGGAACCTTCATCGTCCGCCTGCTCCAATCCGGGCTCATCGAACCCGAAGACCTGCTCCGCAAGTACACGCAGGAACTGCATGCCAACGAACTGCTGCTCATGGCCTACTACATCGCCGCGATCAACATTGAAGCAACCGTCCACGGGCTCCTGCGCGACCAGGCGACGGCAACCGGAGCCGACCCTGAGGCTGTCGGCTATGAACCCTTCGACGGAATCGTCCTCACCGATACCTTCCAGATGACCGAGGATGGTGACACCCTCGATGAGCACGTATTCACCACTAACAGCGACCGGGTGATCAAGCAGAACGCCCTGGATATTCGCGTGATCATCGGCAACCCGCCCTACTCTGTGGGTCAGACCAGCGGGAACGACAACAACGCCAACCTCAAATACCCAACCCTGGATGAATCCATCCGCCGTACATATGTGGAACGCTCCACCGCGACGAACAAAAACTCGCTCTATGACTCCTACATCCGCGCCATCCGCTGGGCCTCGAACCGGGTGCTCAATTCAGAGAACGGGGGAGTGGTCTGCTACGTCTCCAACGGCGGATACATCGACGGCAACACCGCGGACGGACTCCGTAAAACCCTGACGGATGAGTTCCACGAAATCTACGTCTACAACCTGCGCGGCAACCAGCGCACCGCGGGCGAACAGAGCCGCAAAGAGGGCGGAAAGATCTTCGACTCAGGGAGCCGGGCGACGGTTGCTGTGTTGCTTCTCGTGAAGCGTCCCGGCCCGGTAACTGCGTGCCGGCTGAACTATCGGGATATCGGGGACTACCTCGACCGCAAGCAAAAGCTCGCGATCATTGACGAATCCACCCTCGACAACACCCCTTGGCAGCGGCTCACTCCCAACGCTGACGGGGACTGGATCAACCAACGCAACGACCTCTTTGAGACCTTCACACCGATCGGATCAAAGGACTCTGCCAGACCGGGAATCTTCCGCCTCCATTCCGGTGGCCTCAAAACAAACCGCGATGCTTGGGTCTGCAACTCTTCTGTGGCGAAACTGTGCTCCAATGTGGAGTCGTTGGTTGACTTTTACAACGAGCAGGTGAAAAAACATGGGCGAGGAGAAAGTGTCAGTGACGACCCGAAAAGAATCTCGTGGTCAGGAGGACTCCGAACACTTCTTAACCGTGCGGCAAGAATTGGTATGACAGAGGGGTCCGTGCGGAAATCGTCATATCGGCCCTTCAATGCCCAACACGTCCACTTTCAACCGGAGCTGAATGAGAGACAGTACCAGTTGAGAAACATATTTCCGACTGTGGACTCGGAGAACTTTGGCTTTTGTATCACTTCGCCTGCAACGCATTACCCGACTTTCGAAGTGCTCATGGTTGCAAGCATTCCCGATCTGCATTTGTTGGATACAGGGCAGTTTTTCCCTCGCTACACGTATGTCACCCCCCTGCAGAGCGATGACTTGTTTGCTGGTCTCACCTCACAGCCGAAGGAAGCTGGACCTCAGCGCATCGACAACATCACTGATGAAGCCTTCGCCGACTACCGTGAGGCCTATGGTCCGGCGGTCACAAAGGACGACGTTTTCTACTACGTCTACGGGGTGCTCCACTCGGTGGAGTATCGGGAGCAGTTTGCCGCGGATCTGAAGAAGATGCTCCCGCGCATCCCCAAGGTGCCGAACAGGGCACGCTTCGACGCGTTCGTGGAGGCCGGTCGGCGCCTCGCGGACCTTCACATTGGATACGAAGACCTGGCGCCCTATCCGCTCACCGAGCGCGCGACATCGCTGGTCAGTGCCGACGATGAGTATGCCAAGTACTCCGTCACAAAGATGAGGTATGGCGGCAAGGCCGGTTCCTGGGATAAGACCAGGGTCATCTACAACGGCTACGTCACCGTTGAGGGCATTCCCATTGAAGCGCACGACTACATGCTTGGTTCTCGCTCTGCCATTGACTGGATCCTGGAGCGATACCAGATCAAGACGGATAAGGCCTCAGGCATCGTCAATGACCCGAACGACTGGTCACGGGAACATCAGCAGCCGCGCTACATCATCGATCTGCTGGGTCGAATCGTGACACTGAGTCTAGAAACCATGAAGATTGTCAGGGGTTTGCCGGATTTGGGTGTGTAGTTCGTCTGGGCGCCTCTGACCCTGGAACCGCTGCTGTTGAACGAGCCCAGGGAATCTAGGTACCTTAGGTCCCATTCAGCCACACAAACTCGGTACTCCTTTCATAAGCGAGGAGAGTTCCTTCGCGTTCTATGCTGGATGGCCCCTTCGCATGGTTTTTTGTTGGGTTGCGGCCCTGTGTCAGCAGTTTCGCGTGGGTACCGGAAAGCTCTCGTCGGTCGGCGGGCCGCAGGAAGGCCGTCATGTGAAGGTCCGTTGTCGCCAGTATGTCGCGCTCGTGCCCTGCCCGGGATCATGTCCGGCGGGACATCGTGGCGGCGCTGGCTGCCGGTGCTGACTTCATCTGATTGGCCGGGCTCACATGTACGGGCTGATGGCCGGCGGCCGCCAGCGCGTGGAAATCCTGCGGACCGATGACGCTGGTGATGCAGCTGATTGGGTTACGAGTGTTGCGGAACTCGGGCCGGAGCATTCGCGGGCGTCTGAAGTGTGCCGAGACAATCCGGAATTACGAGGCATGGCCCGGCGTCCGGTATACCTGTATACGCGGTGGGGGCAGTAACCAATCTAGAAACGCCTTCCCGGATAGGAGTTTCTGGTGCACAACTCGTCGAAGATCGCCGAATTCTTAGAATGGGCGAGTGAGATCCCCGATGTCATCAACCGGATCAAGCAAGAACGGTCACGCACGCTTGAGTTGGCAGAACGACTTTCTAAGACCCGACAGAAGGTCATCGATCGAGACGCAAGATCAATGGAATCACTGATCGCCGATCTTGCCAAGGGCAACGCTCTTGGAGAAAGGCAGCTTGATAGCCTCCGAAATCTCACCCGGCAGCGGCCTAACGAATTGGTAGCGGCAGTCGAAGAACTCTGGCACAACAGTCCCTCCGAGAGCTTGCTAGATACGTTTGTAAATCAAACGCTCGGGCTCAAGGGGGAACTTGCGGCAGAGGACCTGTTGGAACTCGGTACGTCACTATTGATGGCGGGTAATCCTACTGAATTCCCTCAGCTCAGGCTGTACGTCGCCTTGAGGTTCGCAGAGTTGATGGGCGTGGATCTTACTCCGCCGAACTCAGCCGAACCCTCTGGAACATATGAGGCATTTCTTGCAACGCTAGACGGTGTGGTGCCGCTCGCCGGTCAGTACGGGCTGATCCTTACTGATCGCCTGGACGCTCAGGGGCTGGTCTGGCTCGTCATGAAATCCTCGCCGCCGGCGGACTGGACCCCGGCCCAAAAACGGGAGTTCCTCGCCTGGCGCAATCTTGAAACCGTCGAGGACATTAACTACCGCTCTGGCCCCAATCCTGAACTGGAGGATGCCGCTGCAGCGATCCTAAATCCAGGCCTGGCAGGGACGGCGTCACCCTTCGACGAAACTGTCGTCTCTTGGAATGAAGAGAACGCCCGCGACCTGTACAGGCGAGTCTTTGAAGATCCCGACGCCGGCGCCGGAACCTTCATGGGGAAACTTGAAAAGCAACTCGATGGCGCCTCAAGGGGAGTCATCCTGCTGACGGCAGAATTGCTGACGATGCAGTGCCTCCCACTAAGTAATCTTCGTCCGGAAACCAAAATGGCCCGCATACAGACGGTCCTGTCTTGGATGGACGAGCCCCCGGCGATTCCCAGCCTTATCGAGACCGGGCTTCGCGCAGGCGGTGCCTTCAACGGAGGCACCGGTTTCAATGTCCAGCTGTGGCGTCACCTGTGCTGGCTGTGCGACCTCGTCATCAGCATCCACAGCAACCCCGATAATGCGAAGGCCGCCGCTGATTCGCCGGAAGGGTTCCATGATGTGGCTGAAGCGGTGCCCGGGAACCTGCCCTCCATCCGGTATTCCCTGGAATACATGTCCTGGCCGGGATTCTTTGTTCCGGTGGTGAACTGGGGACACCGGAAACGCATCCGCAACGCCTTCGCCGGCGACATTGAAGGAGCTTCCGGAGACAGCGAATTTGCCGTCGCCAGCGACCTCCACATGATCCGGGCAGTGCAGGAACGCCGCACCGGTCAGCGGCCGGATTGGTACACCGAGCCGTACCTTAGCCAGTGGAACCCGGATGCTGATCCGGCACCGCGAGCCTGGCTGGTGAGGCAATCCCAGGGAAAGGCCGAGCTGGCCAGCCGATGGGTTTCCGACGAAATGGTATCTCTGGACGCAGAGTACCTGGACGCTGTCGAGGGCGGCGTCACCCTGGAAGACCTCCAGACGGCTGTTGACCGCGGGTATGAGCACCTGGACTACTCGGAACGGCGCCTGCGTGCTCGTTCCTACCAGATGTTCCTAAACCTGATGAAGCCCGAAGACCTGGTGCTGACACTGCAGGGACAGGACGTCCACCTCGGCGTCATCACCGGCACACCTGAGCGTCGGGTAGACGAGGTCCCCGCCACTTTGGTCCGAGAGGTCGCCTGGCAGAAAAACACCATCTCTATGGGCGCGTTGCCTGCCCCTGTCCTGAGTCTGCTCGAAGAGCAGGGAACGGTTGTGGACCTGACTGGGGTGCTGCCCGCCATCCGTACTTTCCTGGAGGACGACGACGTCGAATCCGTTACCGAAGCGGCACACGAGGAGAGTCCGGTGGAAATGACTCCTCACGGGGTGCCTGTGCTGCGCGCAGCCAGTGATGAACTGGCCCAAAGTCTGCTCATGCAGCGGGATGACCTGCAGGAACTCATTGACCTGCTGCAGTCACGGAACCAGATTGTTTTCTATGGCCCTCCCGGAACAGGCAAGACATTCCTTGCCGGCAAGATGGCCCGTTATCTGGCGGGGGACGAGCACGCTGACCACGTGACCACTGTGCAGTTCCATCCGTCCTACGCCTACGAGGACTTCTTCGAGGGCTACCGCCCGGTCAAGGGAACGGACGGTCAGGTTTCGTTCGCACTGACACCGGGCCCGCTCCGGCGCATTGCGGCTGAGGCGGCAGCACATCGGGACAGGCCGTACTTCCTGATCATCGATGAAATGAACCGCGGAAATCTCGCAAAAGTCTTCGGCGAGCTCTACTTCCTCCTCGAATACCGCGACCAGAGAATCAACCTCCAGTACAACTCGGACGAGAAATTCGATTTGCCGCCCAACCTGTTCATCATCGGCACGATGAACACTGCCGACCGCTCCATCGCCATGGTGGACGCAGCCATCCGGCGGCGGTTCGCCTTTGTGGAACTGCATCCCCAGGAAGGGATGACCAGCGGCCTGCTGGAACGGTTCCTGGAAGCCCGTGGACTGGATAGCCGCCCGGCCCAGCTCCTGAAGGCGCTAAACGCCGAGATCGCCATGGAAGACCGGGACCTGATGATTGGTCCGTCCTACTTTATGAAGGAGCATACGGGGACAGATACGGGCCTGAAGCAGTTGTGGAAATACGAGCTGCTTCCCCTGCTCGAAGAGCACTACTACGGGCGGTTGAGCCGCCCGGAGATCCACGAGCGGTTCGGTCTGGCAGCGATTGAGCGGAAGGTCGACGGGACAGCGGCCGCGCTGTGAGGCACATCTGCATCGGCGAACTTGACCAGGGTGCCACGGAGGGACTCCCGGACGACGTCGCTGCCGGATTGGCTGCCTCGGGGCTGGTTCGGGTGGAACCCCGGGGTTCCGGCTTCTGGCAGCTCATTCCCGCTGGGCTTGTTGGCGCCGTCGAAATCCAGGATGTGCTTCTGGAGGTCCGTCCGAAAGACAAGGTGGGGGTCAGCCAGCTGCTGTTCCTGTTGGGGTACGCCCGGAATCCTGGCTTCCGCCCGGACGACGTCGCGGCCTCCTCGGCGCTCGACCTGTGGTCGGCTTTGGCCGAGTCGCTGGCTCGGTTGGGCGAGAGGGCTCTGGCTAACGGAGTTCTGCACGGCTACGTGAGGGTAGATGAGGCCCTGCGAACCGTCCGCGGACGCATCCGGATCACGGACCAGCTCTCGCGGCGGCCCGGCATGCTGCTTCCGCTGGAGGTGAGCTATGACGACCACACCGTGGATATCGCCGAGAACCAAATCCTGCGGGCGGCGCTGAGGCTGCTCCTTGGCCTCAACCGGGTGGACCCAGGTGTACGGCGCCGGTTGGCACATTTGGACCGGAGGCTCGACGGCGTCCGCGACCTACGGCTCGGTGCACCGCTGCCGGCATGGCGTACGAGCCGCCTGAACGAGCGCCATGCCCCGGCCCTGAGACTGGCAGAAATCATCCTCATGCACTCGGCGGCCGAAACGGCGGACGGCAGAGTGCGGACAGCAGCCTTCGCCGTGAATATGGCAAAAGTCTTCGAGGACTTTCTTGAGGTCGCGCTCGCAGAAGCGGTGTCCAAGCTGGGAATCGCCGGCGGCCGTCTCTCCCGGCAGTACCGGGCAGACCTGGACCACCCCGACGAAGATGCGGGGCCGAACCGGATACGCATGTTCATGGACGTGGTCTTTCAGGCACCAAACCGGTCCCCGGTTGTTTTTGACGCCAAGTACAAGACCGCGTCAGCTGGTGGAAAGTACGCCAATGCCGACCACTACCAAATGCTGGCCTACTGCACCGTCCTGAACGCGCCAAAAGCCTGGCTGGTTTACGCAGGAGCAGGCCAACGGCGTTCCAGGCGCATCGTCAACACCGGCGTCACGGTGGAGGAGTACCCGCTGGATCTTTCGCTGCATCCCCATGAGGTGTTGGAGCGGGTGCAGCAGCTGGCTGAGCTTGCCGTGGCCGCTTATGGGTCTACACCATCCGTATCGACGCTCGGCGTGGCAAAGTCAACCAACAACTCAGGCGGCGCGGAACACAGGTGAACTGCCCCGGAACCGCCAGCTTGGCCCTCTGTGAGCCGCTTTGTAGATGTCTTCTTTGACCCACCGATCTGTCCTACTCTGGCAGGGTAAGCGGTGGAGAAACGTTACTCAGTGGATCTTCCGTTTGCGACGGACGTGATTTATCCGCGGATTGCCGATTATCGAGCCACAGGTCGTGATCTAAAGAACCTGGCAGCCGATGAAGGGGTCAGCCTGCTCCCTGCAGGACGCCCCGCCCGCTTTCAACGAGGTGATCAAAGGTGCAACGAACAGATTCCTCCAACCCCGCACCGTCAACTGCAGGCAAGAGGAGCCCGTGGTCCACTGGCACGGTCCTTGCCCTCGTCTGCGGTTTCCTAGCTGCCTGCAGCGCTGTGCCCTCGGAGCAGGATGCTCCCTATGAGTCCCATACACAGAGCTCTTCTGCCTCACAGACTCCAACCGAGGAATCGTTGACCAACGAGGCGTGCGATGTGGAAATGGAGCGAAAGACGCAGGGCGACGCCGAGTACGTTTGCACTCTGAAAGACGATGGAACTCTTGTTTGGCTGCCCAAGGTGGCATCCGAAAAGGTGACCGAGGCACGGAAGCAGGCGGAGGAAAGAGCCCAGCGCCAGGCAGACAAGGCCGCGGCCGAGGAAGCTCAACGTCAAGCCGAAGAGGCCGCAGCCGAGGAAGCCCAGCGCCAAGCCGAGGAGGCTCAGCGCCAGGCCGAGGAAGCCCAGCGCCAAGCCGAAGAGGCTGCAGCGCAGGAAGCGCAACGCCTGGCAGAGGAGCAAGCTGCTGCGGAAGCTGCGCAGCGAGAGGCAGAGGAAGCCGCTGCAGAAGCCCAGCGACTGGCGGAAGAACAGGCACGGAAACCAGCTCCGGCCGACAGCTTCGAGAACTGTGACGCAGTGCGGGCCGCTGGTGCCGATCCCATTCATCGCGGGGAACCCGGCTGGCATGAAGAACTGGACTCCGACGGGGACGGCGTGGGCTGCGAATGATCAGAGAGACGTAGGAAAGACTCAGGAATCACCGAGCTAGTAAAGCTCACTTGGCCGCACAGATTGGCTGGTGGCAAACACCGGAATTGGAGCAGGCGTTGGTAGGCTGCGGGCGGGCCGGAACCCAGCCGGCAGCGCCCATAGCCATCGGAGGACCACGTGTACGACGCCGACAGCACCAGCATCCACCACGCACCGTTAGATGTGCAGATCGGCATGTTTATCGACCAGCACCGCAGCATGCTGGCAGCGAGTCTTGACGGGCTCACCGGAGAAGAAGCGCGGAAGCGGCTGGTCCCGTCGAAGACCACGCTGCTGGGGCTGGTCAAGCATGCTGCTTCCGTCGAACACGTGTGGTTCGGTGAAGCGGTGACCGGAACGCGCCGGTCGGATCTCGGTATCCCGGCCACCCCGGATGAGTCCTTCAAACTGGACGAAAAGGACACTGTCGAGTCGGTCCTGGCTGACTATGCCCGGGCAGTCGAACTCTCTAGGCAAGCGGTCGCAGGTCTCGACGGCGACACTCTGCTACCGGGCAACCGTCGGGGACCGCTGCCGCTGCGCTGGGTCCAGCAGCACGTGCTTCGCGAACTTGCTCAGCACTGCGGACACGCGGACATCCTGCGAGAGCTGATTGTGGCAGCGCGTTCCGGTTAGCGGGCGGAGCCCAGGCCCCATCCATTTCCGCTAACCCTTGAACTGCCTTCCAACCCGAGCCAAACTGACGGAACTCGAGCGATCTACACTCTTGCCCCCGCCTCAAACCGGCAGCGAAAACCGGTACCTCACGCAGAATCTCAAACCGGCAGGAACCAGGTCAGGTGCGCAGCCATGGAACAGATCCTCATTCGCCAGATGGACGGTTCTTGGCGCGAACCGGCCGCAGCTGGCTACGCATTGGAAGCCGAACTGCAGGAAATTCTGGCAGCCCATCCGGAGCTCATTCCAGGGGTTCGGGGCGGAGCCGCTGCCTGCCGTGAGTTCCAATCCGGCGCCGGACCGGCCGACGTCGTTGTTGTGGATACCAGCGGCGACCTGACACTGGTCGAATGCAAACTTGCCGCGAACCCTCAGGTTCGCAGGGAAATCGTCGGCCAGATGTTCGACTATGCGGCGCGGCTCTGGAAGCTGGACCTCGATGAATTCGAGCTAAAGTGGCGCACGGCTACCGGTGACGACCTGTTCGCGGCCGGAGACGAAGAGGCCAGGGACGCCCTCGCCCGGAATCTGCAGGATGGGCGGTTCCGCATAGTGCTGGCGGTGGACGCTATCAACGGCCGGCTCAAGCGGATGATCGAATACCTGAACGCCATGTCCGGCCCGGAGACCACCATCATCGCGGTCGAGTATGTACGGCTGGTGCAAGGCGAAATCGAAATCCTGGTACCCCAGACCTACGGACAGGAACTGGCCGAAGCCAAAGCTGCGGACGCTAGGGACCGGCGGACCGTATGGGATCTTGAGACTTACCGCATCTGGCTGGAAACCAACGAACCTGAAACGGTTCCGAACTTCTCCGTCTTTGCCGACGAACTCGAGGCGATGGATCTCGAATTCGTCGGCTCACGTTCAGGGCTCCCAACCGGCGGGGCCGCTGTCCGGGATTCAGCTGACAACCAGCTCGGGACTGTATCCCTGTTCCATTACTCTGTCCTGGGCGCTGCCATCGAATTCAACTTCATCCGAATGTCCCAAATGCCCGACGCGGGTGCACAACCACCTGCTTCCCGTAGCCGTTTTCTGGACGAGCTTGAAGCCATCCCCGGGTTTGAGGATCTGGGCAGAAACCTGCGGGCCACCGCATTCACGTCCCGTAAGCCGAACGTTTCCCTTGCCGCGCTGGACGCCGACGCGCTGCGGCGCGGTCTCCGGGCCGTCGACATCCTGCGCCGCTGACCACCCGCTCCTGCGTATACCCAGACACCTGTCGCACAGAACACATCCCCGCACCCGCAAATCCGTGTATACGGTGTAAACAAGACGACTAAAATTCGAAACATGAGCACCAGAACCTTCCCGCACCTGATGGCCACGGGCCGTATTGGTCCGATGGAAACCCCCAACCGCATCGTCCTGCCGGCCATGGACATGAACGTCTCCGAGCACGGCGAAATCGAACAGACTGAGATTGACCACTACGTGGCCCGCGCCAAAGGCGGCGCAGGCCTGATCATCACCGGAGCCTGCGCCATCGCGTTCCCGTACGGCGCCGCCTCTATGAAAGAGCCCGGCCTCTCGGATGACAAGTACATCCCCGGCCTAAAAGCCCTCGCCGATGCGATCCACGCAGCAGGCAGCAAGCTCTGCATCCAGTCCACGCACCACGGCAAGGTAGCCCGCGTCGACGTCGCCAACGACCGCGCCGTGCTCGCCCCGAACCCGCAGGACTACACCTACGACATGTCCGCGCTGGCGGACTGCACCCGGGAAGAACTCGGCAAGATGGGCGCCGCCACCGCCGGCAAGCAGACCACGTTTAAGGAGATGACGCAGGAGGATATCGACTGGCTCATCCAGACCTGGGCCGATGCCGCCGAGCGCATCGCCAAGGCCGGAGCCGACGCAATCGAGATCCACGCCGCCCACGGCTACATCCTGGGTGTCTTCCTGAACCAGCGGGACAACAAGCGCACCGACGCCTACGGCGGATCCCTCGCCAACCGCGCCCGTCTGGCCTGCGAAGTCATCGCCGCCGTCAAGGCGCGCGTCGGCAACAAGCTGGCCATCCTGGTCCGCGTTGCCGGCGAAGAATACGGCCAGGAAGGCGGCCTCACCCGCGCCGAAGCGATCGAGGCATCCAAGCTTTTCGAGGAAGCCGGCGCGGACGCCATCCACGTCACCGGCTGGGGCCGGAATCCGTTCGACAACTTCACCGACGGCCCGCTGCCCAACAAGGTAGGCGCCTACCTGGACAACGCCGCCGCGGTGAAGAAGAACGTGAACGTTCCCGTGATCGCCGTCGGCCGTATGCTCCCCGAGATCTCCGAAAAGGCCATCGCCGAAGGCAAGATCGACTACGCCGCCATGGGCCGCCAGCTGCTCGCCGACCCCGAACTGCCCAACAAGCTCCGCGAGGGCAGGTTCAGCGAGGTGCGCCCCTGCATCAACTGCTACCTCTGCGTCGCGGAGAACTTCTTCGACGACACCCCCTTCTGCGCCGTCAACCCGGCCCTCGGCAACGAAGCCGTGCTTCCGCTCAAGCCCGCCTCGCAGGCCAAGCACGTGCTCGTCGTCGGCGCCGGCCCGGCCGGCCTGGAAAGCGCCCGCGTGCTCACCGAACGCGGCCACCGCGTCACCGTGATCGACAAGTCCGACCGCCTGGGCGGCACCATGTGGTTCTCCACCATGACGACGCCGGACAACGAACGCCTGCTGCGCTGGTTCAAGGCCGAGATCAAGCGGCAGCGCATCGCCGTCAAACTGAACACCCCGGCCACCGTGGAAACCATCCGCGCGCTGAACCCGGACCACGTCATCGTCGCCACCGGCGCCGTCCGCCCCAAGCCCGACTTCCCGGGCGGCGACCTGCCGATCGTGCAGACCGGCGACACCCTGCGCGCCATGATGCTCGGCACCGCCACAGCCGAGGAAGCCGGCGCCGTGCTGAGCACCCTGGGCAAGATGGGCCGGCTCTCCGGCGTGACCAAGAGCCCCGAGTTCGTCCGCCAGTTCACCAAGTTCTGGCTGCCGATGGGCAAGGACGTCGTCGTGATCGGCGGCTCCCTGGTGGGCCTGGAACTGGCCGAATTCCTCGCCGAACGCGGACGCCGCGTCACCCTGCTGCACGAAAAGCAGCAGCTCGGCCTGCCGCTGGCCATGCCGCGCCGCTGGACCGCCGTCAGCGACGCCAAGAAGCACGGCGTGCAGATCCACCGCAACGCAACCATCACCCGGATCACCGAGAAGTCCGTGGAATGGACGGTGGGGGAGGAGCCCTTCTCCGCACCTGCCTCGATGGTTGTCTACGCAGACGGCACGACGTCGGCAGCGCCCCTCGCGGATGAGCTGCGGAACGCGGGCATCCCATGCGACGTCGTTGGTGACGCCGGTGCGGTGAACTACATCCACGGCGCCATCCACTCGTCCTGGAAGGTCACCACGGAGCTCTAGAACTCACGCAGTGCTGCCGGGCCGTCCCATCACGGGGCGGCCCGGCATTTCAATGTCTGGCAAGCCCCGGTCCCGCAGTCGCTGGAAACGCCCCAACCGATTCGGAGACCGCGGCTCCGTCTGCAAGGATGTTCATAAGGCTACTTACAAAGGAGCATCCCGTGCACGAAGACATGCAGGAACATCACGCTGAGGACACCACCCCGTCCACCCGCCGGACAGCTCCGCTGATGAACGTCCCGGCGTCAGGCATCGTCAAGGGGGGAGCCTCGGCCAGCCGGCCAAGGGATGTGGATCCCGCTGAGGTTGCCGTCTTGGCAGAAGCAGAGGATCCCGGAACCGCTCCGCAGCGCCTGCAGAAACTTGCCGCCGAGCAGCCCATTGCACGTCCCGCCGTCGCCGCCAATCCGGCCGCCGGACCCGAACTGCTGACCTGGCTGCGCAACCTGGATGACCCTGCCGTCAACGAAGCGCTCCGCCGCCGGGCGCAGGCGGAACAGGGACAGTAGGTCCGGCTTCACAACTCAAGGAGAACCCCATGCTTTCCCCAGCCGCCGCAGGCACGGCCGCGTCCTACGGCGTCCACTCCGAGGTGGGCAAGCTGCGCAAGGTCCTGGTCTGCGCACCGGGCCTGGCCCACGAACGCCTGACCCCCACCAACCGTGAAGACCTGCTGTTCGACGACGTTCTGTGGGTGGAGAACGCTCAGCGCGACCACGCGGACTTCGTGGCCAAGCTGACCAGCCGCGGCGTCGACGTCGTCGAACTCCACGACCTGCTCGGCCAGACCATGGACCTGCCAGACGCGCGGGCCTGGCTGCTGGACCGCAAAATCATCGCCAACCGCGTTGGCCTGGGCCTGGTCGCCGGCACCCGCGCGTTCCTGGACTCACTCTCCGGACCGGAACTGGCGCGGTACCTCATCGGCGGCCTGACGACGTCGGACCTTCCCTCGGATTACCGCAGCGGTTACGTCGGTCTCATCCGGGAATCCCAGGGCCGGCCCGAGTACCTGCTGCCGCCGCTGCCCAACACCCTCTACACCCGGGACACCACCTGCTGGATTGGCTCCGGACTGACCCTGAACCCGCTGTACTGGCCGGCCCGGCACGACGAAACCCTGCTGATGCAGGCCATCTACCGGTTCCACCCGGACTACACCGGATCAAAGATATGGTGGGGCGACGCCGAACAGGACCGGAGCCAGGCCACACTGGAGGGCGGCGACGTCATGCCCGTAGGCAACGGCAGCGTGCTGCTTGGCATGGGGGAGCGGACCTCCCGGCAGGCCATCACCCAGCTGGCGCAGGCACTCTTCGCGGAGGGAGCGGCGGAACGGATCGTGGTCGCCGGAATGCCGAAACTGCGCGCCGCGATGCATCTGGATACCGTGTTCACCTTCGCTGACCGGGACCTGGCTACTATCCATCCGGCCATCGTGGACGGCATCCACCCTTTCACCATCCACCCTTCGGACAAGGACCCCGGCCTCGAAATCCGGGACGAGCGGGACCGCCGCTTCGTGGACGTGGTGGCCGAAGCCATGGGCTATAAGCAGCTGCGTCTGGTGGAGACCGCCGGGGACTACCACGCCACCGAACGTCAGCAGTGGGACAGCGCAAACAATGCCGTTGCCGTGGAGCCGGGGGTGGTGTTCACCTATGACCGCAACACCCAGACCAACGCGGCGCTGCGGAACGCAGGCGTCGAGGTGATCCCCATCGTCGGAGCCGAGCTGGGCCGCGGCCGCGGCGGCGGGCACTGCATGACCTGCCCGATCATCCGGGACGGGATCCAGTGATGCCTTTCGCTGAGTCGCCCTGTGACCGAAAATCGACTCGTTTGCACGTCTGCTGCCGTTTCCAACCGGTGGCAAAACCGCGAACTGGCAGCAAATCCAGAGCGGGAATAAGGGAAATATCCTGAGGAGATGGATTTAAAAGACAGAGCAGACGAAGGCCAGTCCCTCGGCCGTTGTTGAACCGCATCCAGCGAGTCAGCTATCAGTCTTGGGTACTGGAGAGGAGATCGCGCAGACCAGGATATGTGCTGTTCTCAGCGAGCACTCTTTCGAAATCTTTTCTTGCCATGGAACGCTTGTCTTCGCGTATGTAGGTCAAACCTCTTTCGAGCAGGGTGCGATGTCGCAGGTCCGCCGGCCGAGACCGAATCCGTAGAGCTTCTTTAAACGACTCACGGGCGGCCTCGAAATAGCCTTGCTCACGGAAGGCGACGCCTCGCTGGGTCAACAGGAAAGTTGATGCCTCGTCAGCGTTCGTAAGTGCTTCGGTGAGTTCGACGACGTCCTGCCACCGGCCCTGCGCGGCGTACAGCTCCGCCAGCGATACAGCGGTAACAGTGCTCGGCTCCAGCTGTTCAACGACTTCGATAGCGGACGAGAGGTCGCCAGTCACTTGATAGATCTCGCCGAGCAGGAGGCCGATGTAATTTCGGTCTGGAGGCAACTGGACATTGATTCCGTCCGCAATGGGCAGAGTGAACGAGGCTGCAGGCAGATACTTTTTGACGAAGTCATCTTGGACGGGGTCATAGCCGGTGTTGAAGAGCCACGTCAACAAGTCGCGGCTACGCTTCATATCGCCAGCGGGCACAGACACCAAGGTGGCTTCAAGCAGTGCGGCCAGTGGGCGGGCTGGCGGGTAATCAGCACCGATTTGGGCCAGTGACACATAGTCAGGTTGCCCCACGGCGGCTTTGTAGAGTTTCTTTTCCCATTTGGGTGCGAAGACCCCTGGGGTAGGCATCTTGGGCGCCGCCTTACTCGTAGCGGTGCTCGCCGGACTTCCGCGTCGAGATCGACTCCTCGACGAGTGGGCCTTTGTGCGATAAATGCCGGTACCTGGTAGGCCAACAGTCTGCGTCACACGCCCGGAGGTGTTGGCGGAAATTCTTGCGCCTTTCACGCCTGCACTCATCCCCAGAGTCTTAGGAGTGACTGTCATCCTGACACCTGGCGCGATTTTGAACGATTTCCGTACCCTGAAACCCATCTGAGCCCCATGACTTTGTAGGTTCTTCGACTGCAGAATGCTACCTCTCAGTGTAGACAACTGCTGCCGCAGTCGTGGGAAGTTCGCGGTGCAGGGTATTGCGTGAAAGGAGTAGGCCTGATTCGGAAAGCACTGGCCTAGACTCACCCCATGAACCGGGTTAGCCCGCTCGATCTTGTCGACGTCTTCGTTTACACGGTGGTGCTGGAAGGCGTTGTCTGGGTGAAGAAGAGGCTCCCGGCACATGCGCGCTCGGACCAGCCGGGTGTTCGACGGGGAATCAGTGCCGTGACGCTGTTGCTGGTCCTGCCCGGAAGCAAACTCGTGGTCCTGGAAATGACCGCGCTGGTATTCCGCGGCTAGGTCCAGCTAGGCGGGTTTTTTCTGGTGACTGTGCTCATCGTGGTGCTTATGCTCGCCCGGGCAGGCATGCGGCGGCTCTTCGCAGCGCGGCCGCCCGGCCAGCTCACTCCATTTCAGCCAACCGATTGAGAGGGAACCGCTCATGGACCTTCCCACACCCATCCAGGCTTTCATCGACACCACCAACCGGGCAGACACCGAAGCTTTCGTCGCGGCTTTCACCACAGACGCGACCCTGGAGGACTGGGGTCGGAACTTCACCGCACACGACGGCATCCGCACCTGGAACCGCACTGATAACATCGGGAAGAACACCCGGTTCGAACTCGTCGACTGGCGGCAGACCGCGGCGGACACGTACACCGTGGAGCTCCAGGTCGCCGGCGACGGCTACAACGGGACCGGACCAATGGAATTCACCCTGGACGGAGACCGCATAGCCCGGCTCATCATTTCCGACTCGGTCGGCTGACGCCTCCTACGCCCTGAAGCCCTACCTAAACCCCAGCTTCACCGCCGCGCGCAGACCCTCCAGATACTGCTGCGGCCGCTCCCACGCAGCGAAATGCCCACCGCTTTCGAACTCCGTCCACCCCGCCACATTGAAATACCGCTCCGCGAACTGCCGCGGCGCATTCACCAAGTCCTTCGGGAACAGTGTGAACACGGTCGGAGTCTCGATCCGGGGCCAGCCCGTCGGACGGCCCGCAGCGTACGGTGCGAACGACGTCCCGATCGACCCGCTGAACCAGTACGCACTGATCCAGGTCAGGGCCTCGTCCATGCTGAACGCGTTCGTCATCGTTCCGTCCGAATCGGTCCACCGGACCAGCTTCTCGCCAATCCAGGCAGCCAGTCCGGCCGGGGAATCCCCAAGCCCGGCCGCAAGCGTCACAGGCCGAGTGGACTGCTCATGCGCATACCCGCCCTCGGCCCCCTGCCACCGCCGCGCCCGAGCAGCGTACGCCCGCTCGGCGTCGTCCATGTCCTGCGGCGGTGCGAGGTTGACGTGGTACTGGGACACATCGGTCAGGTGCAGGGCCGTCACGACGTCGGGATGCCGCACCGCCAGCGCCTCCGCCACGTCAGAGCCAACATCCCCGGCGGACACCACGTACCGGGCAAAGCCGAACTCGGACATTGCCGAAGCAATCGCATCGGCCATCTCCACCGAGGACATCCCGCCCGCCGGCACGGGTGCGGCAAACGGGTAACCGGGCAGCGCCGGCGCCACATACGTCAGGTCCTTCAGCAGCGGAAAGAGCCGCTGGAACCGCAGGATTGAATCCGGCCAGCCGTGCAGCAGGAGCACCGCGGGCGACGACGGCGAGCCGTAGGCGGCTGCCGCCCGGGACACGACGGCCCGCACCGGGACGGTGGACAGCTCCGTCTGCTCCCACGGCAGGGCCGAAATCCACGCTTCCTGGGCGGGCCAATCGAATCCGGTCCGCCAGTGCTCCACGAGTTCGGCCAGCTGCTCGCCGCCAAACCCGAGGGACTCGCGGCTGCGGTTGAAGAGCCGGGGTTCGGTCACCGGCCGGAACCGGACCAGCCGCTCGGCGAGGTCTTCGAGTGCTGCGGGAGGAACGGGTTCGTATGGATTCACGGCAGCTCCTGACGGTGTTGGTGTGCGGAAACTATAGTCCGGGGGCGGCGGGAAGGGAGGGCCGGCTCCAAGAACCCACCCGTCCGCTAATTAGGACACTTTTATGTCACTAAATTTCCCACCTGCCTTGGCGGCAGTTTAGGGTTACCTTGGTTAGCCTGCCCTAAGTACGTATCCGGAGCGTCGCAGGAAGGCTTCCGCCGGCCCCAATCGGGGCCGGCCCGAACCTGCACCAAAGGAAACGACTCTTGCGCTCCTCCAAACTCGCTGCGCTCTCAGCCGCCGCCCTGCTCACCGCATCCCTCGCCGCCTGCTCCTCCACACCGGCCGAAAGCCAGGCCGCACCCGAAGGCGACTGGGAAACCATCACCATTGAACACGCCCTGGGCACCGCCGTCATCGACGAAAAGCCGGAACGCGTCGCCACGGTCAACTGGGCCAACCACGAAGTTCCGCTGGCCCTGGGTGTTGTGCCCGTGGGCATGGCCGCCGCGAACTTCGGCGACGACGACGGCGACGGCATCCTCCCGTGGGTCGAGGAAAAGCTCGAGGAACTCGGCGGCGAAGCACCGGTGCTGTTCGACGAGAACGACGGCATCGACTTCGAAGCCGTAGCCGACACCCAGCCGGACGTCATCCTGGCCGCCTACTCCGGCCTGACCCAGGAGGACTACGACACCCTCAGCGAAATCGCCCCCGTGGTCGCCTACCCCGAAACCGCCTGGGGCACCTCCTGGCGCGAAATGGTCGAGTACAACTCCACCGCCCTCGGTCTGGCCGAGGAAGGCGAGCAGCTGGTCGCTGACCTGGAGCAGGAAATGACCGACGCCGCCGCCAAGTTCCCGTCCCTGGCCGGCAAGTCCGCCATGTTCATGACCCACGTGGACACCACGGACCTCAGCGAAGTCAGCTTCTACACCACGCACGACCCGCGCACCCTCTTCTTCGAAGACCTGGGCATGAGCGTGGCAGGCAGCATCGCCAAGGCCTCCGCCGAAACCGAGAAGTTCTCCCTCACCCAGAGCGCCGAGCAGGCTGATGCCTTCAGCGACGTGGACATCATCGTCACCTACGGCGGCGAGGAACTGATCACCGCACTCGAATCCGATCCGCTGCTCTCCCAGATCCCCGCCGTCGCCAACGGCGCAATCGTCACCCTGCCCGGTGACAACCCGCTGGGCACCGCAGCCAACCCCACCCCGCTGGCGATCAGCTGGGTGCTGAACGATTACCTGACCGTGCTCGCAGAAGCAGCCGACGCCGCCAAGTGACACACCCTTCCCGCCCGACTGCCCCGGACGCCGCCCCCGCACCCGAAAACCAGGACTCACCGGAGTCCCTGGCTTCCGGAACTGCGGCACGGCGCCCGGGGCGGCTGCGCACCC
The DNA here is from genome assembly GCF_053619115.1 of Arthrobacter sp. NPDC055585. NCBI lineage: Bacteria > Bacillati > Actinomycetota > Actinomycetes > Micrococcales > Micrococcaceae > Arthrobacter > Arthrobacter sp. NPDC055585. The sequence continues at coordinate 519,345 of NZ_JBSHIT010000001.1, read as the reverse complement.
TCTGGCTCGCCGCCGCCGTCGTACTCCTGGGCCTGCTGATGCTGGCCTCGGTCACGGTGGGGGCGCGCGACGTCGACTGGGCGGACATTGTTGCCGCACTGGGCGGCTCGGCAGACGGCTTCAGCGAGGCCGCCGTGGCCAAACGCATTCCCCGCACCCTGCTGGCCGTGCTCGCCGGTGCAGCGCTGGGCGTCGCCGGAGCCGTGATGCAGGGCGTCACCCGCAATCCGCTGGCCGACCCGGGCATCCTGGGCGTGAACATGGGTGCCTCCCTCGCCGTCGTGGTGGGCATGGCTTTCTTCGGCCTGACCGCCGCCAACAGCTTTGTCTGGGCCGCGATCCTGGGTGCCGGAATCACCGCTCTGTTCGTCTACGCGGTGGGCTCGCTGGGCCGCGGCGGCGCCACCCCGCTGAAACTCGCCCTGGCCGGTACCGCCATCTCCGCGGCGCTGGCATCCTTCATCTCCGCCGTCGTGCTGCCGCGGAACGACCTTGCCGGGGGAGTGCGGTCCTGGCAGATCGGCGGCGTGGGCGGCGGAACCTTTGACGCGATTGGGCAGGTGCTGCCGATCCTGGCCGTCGGATTCCTGGTCTGCCTGGTCACCGCCCGGTCCCTGAACTCCCTGGCACTGGGCGATGAACTGGCCGCCGGCCTCGGCGAACGCGTGGCCCTGGCCCGCGGCACAGCAGCCCTGGGTGCGGTCCTGCTGTGCGGGGCGTCCACCGCTGTCACAGGACCCATTGCCTTCGTGGGCCTGATGGTGCCGCACGCCTGCCGGCTGCTCACGGGCGTGGACCACCGCTGGCTGCTGCCGTTCTCCGCCGTCGCCGGCGCGGCACTGGTCACCGCCGCGGACGTGCTGGGCCGGATCGTTGCCCGCCCGGCAGAGATCGACGTCGGCATCATTACCGCGCTGATCGGCGCACCTTTCTTTATCTGGATTGTCCGCCGGCAGAAAGTCCGAGCCCTGTGAACGTCTCCTCCTCCACAGCCGCTGCCGCTGCCGCCGCCGACGACGCCCCGGACGCTGCCGTCCCGGACGCTGCCCACGCGAACCTGGCAGCCGGCAGCAGCACGACCATCGCCGCCGTCGTCCGCGGCCGCCGCATCCGGGGCCTCCGCCTCCGCACCGTCGTCACTGTCCTGACCATCCTGATCCTCACCGTCTTCGCCCTCAGCGTGATGGCCGGGCGCACGTTCTATCCGCTCGGCGACGTACTGCGCGTCATCTTCGGCGAGGACGTGCCCGGTGCATCCTTCGCCGTCGGGCGCCTACGCCTGCCCCGCGCCGCCCTGGCAGTGCTCGCCGGAGCCAGCTTCGGCCTGGCCGGTGTCGCCTTCCAGACCATGCTGCGCAACCCGCTGGCCAGCCCGGACATTATCGGCATCAGTTCCGGTGCCGGCGCGGGCGCGGCGTTCGCGATCGTGGGCCTGGGCCTGGGCGGTGCCTCGGTCTCGGTCTTCGCGATCACCGCCGGGCTCGCCGTCGCACTGGCGGTTTATGCCCTGTCCTATAAGGCCGGAGTCGCGGACACCCGGCTGATCCTGGTGGGCATCGGCATCGCCGCGATGCTCGAATCCGTCACCGCCTACATCCTGAACCAGGCGCCTGACTGGGAACTGCAGGAAGCCATGCGCTGGCTCACGGGCAGCCTCAACGGCGCCTCCTGGAACCAGGCCCTGCCCGTCCTCGCCGCACTGCTGATCTGTGGCCCGGTGCTGCTGGGTCAGGCCCGTAACCTCGGCGCCACCCGGCTGGGCGATGACACCGCCTCCGCCCTCGGCGTGCGCGTGGGCCGCACCCGGCTGGTGATCATCATCGCCGCGGTGCTGCTGATCTCCTTCGCGACGGCGGCCACCGGACCCATCGCGTTCGTCGCGTTCCTCGCCGGACCGATCGCCGCCCGGCTGGTGGGCCCCGGACCGTCCCTGCTGGTCCCCGCCGCCCTGGTCGGTGCACTGCTGGTGCTGGTGGCCGACTTCTGCGGACAGTACGCCTTTGGCACCCGCTTCCCGGTGGGAGTGGTGACCGGTGTGCTCGGCGCCCCGTACCTCGTTTACCTCATTGTCCGCGTCAACCGCGCAGGAGCCTCACTGTGACCGCTGCCCACACCCTCGCCGTCGAAGGCCTCACTCTCGGCTACGGAGACCGCACGGTCATCGAGTCCCTGGACCTGCTGGTCCCGCCCGGTCAGGTCACCGCCGTGATTGGCGCCAACGCCTGCGGCAAGTCCACGCTGCTGCGTTCAATGTCCCGGCTGCTCGCCCCGAAGCAGGGGCATGTGCTGCTGGACGGCAAAGAGGTGCACCGGATGCCGCCCAAGCAGTTGGCCCGCACCCTGGGCCTGCTGCCGCAGTCCCCGGTGGCACCCGAAGGCATCACCGTCGCGGACCTGGTGGGCCGCGGCCGGCATCCGCACCAGAAGCTGCTGGCCCGGTGGAACGCGGAGGACGACGCCGCCGTCGCCGCTGCGCTGGACGCCACCGAAACCGCGGGGCTGGCGGAGCGCTCCGTGGACGAACTCTCCGGCGGGCAGCGCCAGCGCGTCTGGATCGCCATGGCCCTGGCCCAGCAGACGGACCTGCTGCTGCTCGATGAACCCACCACGTTCCTGGACGTCAGCCACCAGGTGGAAGTCCTGGACCTGCTCACCGACCTGAACCGCAGCCGCGGCACCACAATCGTCATGGTGCTGCATGACCTCAACCTGGCCGGCCGCTATGCCGACCACCTGGTGGCCATGGCCGGCGGGAAGATCCTCGCCGCAGGCACCCCCGCCGAGGTGCTCACCGAGGACACCGTCCGCGCGGTGTACGGGCTGGAGAACCGGGTCATCACCGACCCTGCCTCCGGCAAGCCGCTGGTGCTGCCGCTGGGCCGGCACCACGTGGTTGGCTGACACGTATCGAGGGAAATCTGCGGTGCACCGGGGGTAAATACCCCTCTACCCTTGCGGATGGTTTCGGAACGGAAGTGCCGCGAGGAGTACCCGGTGCAAGCGCGTAGTTTGTGCTATTGAAGGCTTCCGGGCATACATCTAGGCTCCGATTCACTAGTAGTTCGCACCCCAAACTTCCTGGCCCGGCATTCAAAGAATGCTGTCCTGGAAACCGGTAAACCCGGTAATTCTCACTGCCCTCATTCCGGCGTCCAGTCTCAGCGCCGCGCGCTCCAACCCCTGCAGACGGTGATGCGTGAATGGCCTCGCACGCCGAATAACTGAGGAGCTTGTATGTTCACTCGAAAACGGCGCATCAGCACTCGAAAACGGCGCAATGCGCGCCGGTACGGGCTGGTGGCCTTTCTAGGCTTATTCGCGGCCACCGGTTTTCTTCCGTCGGCGGTAGGCGCTGATGACGTTGTGATTCAGGCGGACCCTGTATACACGGTGCAGCCGCCGCCGTTCAGCGACATAGCCAACGATCCGTTTGCAACGGAGATTGAATTCATCGCCGCGAACGGAATCACCACCGGTTTCCCCGACGGGACCTATCGTCCGCTGGCAACGGTTGCCCGTGATGCGATGGCGGCGTTTATCTACCGGCTGGCCGGACAACCTTATTTTGAGCCACCGGCGACCTCACCGTTTACGGACATCACCCCGGAGATCCAGTTCTACAAGGAAATCACCTGGCTCGCGTCCACCGGCATTACCACCGGCTACCCGGACGGAACCTTCCGCCCGCTTGAACCAGTCGCCCGCGACGCTATGGCGGCGTTTATGAACCGGTTCAGCGGCGGCTACTGCAGCGTTTCCGCGACCCTGGAGTTCCCTGATCCCACCACTGCGCCGTTCACCGACGTTCCAGTAACCCTCCAGTTCGCTGAGGAGATTGCGTGGATGAAGGAATCCGGAATCTCCACGGGCTGGCCCGACGGAACCTACCGTCCGTTCCTCCCGGTGGCCCGTGACGCGATGGCCGCATTTATGACCAGGCTGGATGCCTACAACGGGAGGGAAGGCGGCTGCACCCCTCCGGTGCCGGCAGGCAACCCCTGGCTGGGCAGCGACGAGGACGCCATGACCCGCGCGCAGTGGGCAACGGCGGCGATGAACCTGGGGCAAAAAGTCACTTACCTGATCCAGTCCGGCGGACCCGGTGTTCCTGAATTCGGGCTGCCCGGCATCCGGGGCAAGGACGGCTGCTGCGGCCTCGCCCTGGAGACAGGTCCGTCCACCGGCCTGCCCGTTGGTGTGGGCCTGGCGTCAACGTTCGACGCCGAGCTGGCGCGGGCCTATGGAGCGGTTGGCGGCGAGGAAGCACGTGCCACCGGATTCAACTCAATCGCCGGACCCACCATGGACCTGGTCCGGACCCCTTACAACGGGCGTATGTGGGAAGACCTGGGAGAGGATCCGATGCTGAGCGGGGACACTGCTGCCGCCCAGGTGATCGGCGAGCAGGGAGCGGACGTCGTCGCCCTGCCCAAGCACTACAACCTGAACAACTTCGAATCCCGCCGCGGCGACGTCAACGTGCGCATCGATGAGCGTCCCCTGCTGGAGACCTACACCCGGCCGTGGGAGAACGTGGTGGAAAACGGCAACGCAGGCTCGGTGATGTGTGCCTTCAACCAGGTGAATTCCGAGTACTCGTGCGGCAACGACCTGCTGCTGAACAAGATTCTGAAAGACCGGCTGGGGTTCCAGGGGTTCGTCAGCTCTGACTTCAACGCAGCCCACGCCTTCTCCGATTACGCGAACGGGCTCGATGTTGCCGGACCCGGGACGGAGTTCTCCGGCCCGGCCCTGCAGCAGGCCGTGATCAACAACGAAGTCTCGGAGCTGAGGCTGACCGGCGCCGCCCGGCGCGTGGCTTTTGCCATGTTCGACAACGGCGTCATCGACAATCCGCCGGCGGGTTCCTTCCAGAATCCGCAGCCGACCAACCTCGCGATTCCGCAGAACATGCTGGACGCCCATGATGCGATTGCTGAGGAGGTGGCAGAAAAATCCGCCGTGCTGCTGAAGAACACACGCAGCACCCTGCCGCTGGTGGAACAGGACACCTCCTCGATAGCCGTGATCGGGTCCGACGCCGACTGGTACATCGACGGCGGCGGTTCCGGTGCCATTCAGAACCCGGCCCGGCTGACCACCATCCTGGACGGCATCACCGCCCGGGCCGCCGGCGCCTCGGTCACCCAGTCCGCAGGCACGGACCCGGTGTCCCTGGCAGATACCATCCCCGGACCGTTCCCGATGCCCAGCGACGTGCTGACAGACGTCAACGCGGAATACCGGCTGGGCGTCAACAACTTCACCGGAGACACCACGCTGGCCCGCGCTGAGCGGCAGGTTAACCTCCGGACCGGTATCTCCGGTGACGTCATCAACACCGCCCAGGTACCCGGGATTGGCGGTCTGCTGGCCACCCAGCCCATGTCCGCAGTCTGGACAGGCACGATCGTGCCGCCTGCCACGGGAACCTACACGCTGTCCCTAACCCACCTCGGCACTGCACGGCTGTACGTGAACGGCACCGAGGTCCTGAACGAGCCGGCGGACAGCCTCACCACAAGCGAGGTGAGCGCGGACCTGACGGCAGGAACTCCGGTACCGGTGCGGGTTGAATACACCACGGACGCGCCGAACCAGTTCAACGGCGGCCTGAATGACCAGCCGGGTGCGATTGCCCGGCTGGGATGGACACCGCCGGAGGGTGTGGTGGCACCCAGCATCACCGCAGCCGCACAGGCAGCGGCAGCAGCGGACGTCGCCGTCGTGGTGGCCCGCGACTACACCGGTGAGGGTGCTGACCGCGGTTCACTGGTGCTCCCGCAGAACCAGGACGCGCTGATCAGCGCAGTGGTGGCAGCGAACCCGCGGACGGTGGTGGTGCTGGCCACCAGCGGACCGGTGACTATGCCGTGGATCGAGGACGTACCCTCGGTGCTGCAGGCCTGGTACGCCGGGCAGGCACAGGGGAGGGCGGTCGCCTCGATCCTGTACGGGGACGTGAACCCGTCCGGGAAGCTGCCGGTTACCTTCCCGGTCAGCGACGAGCAGGCCACGACCGTGGGACCGCCGAATCCGTTCAGCATCTTTGACGTCGTCTCCCCGGTGGTGAACTACACGGAGGGTGTCTTCGTCGGATACAAGAACTACGTCACCCAGGGCGCAGTGCCGCTGTTCCCCTTCGGCCACGGGCTCTCCTTCACAACGTTCGCCTACAGCAACCTGTCCGCACCGGCAGTGCTGGACGCAGCCGATCCAGGCGGGAACGTATCCGTTCAGGTAGCGAACCGCGGAACCCGGACCGGTGAGGAAACCGTGCAGGTATACGTGGGCACCCTGCCCGGAGACGAGCCGACGCCGGCACGCCAGCTGGCCGGGTACGGTTCCATCACGCTTCCGCCCGGAGGCATCGGAACCGTCAACATTGCCCTGGACCCGCGGTCCCTGCAGTACTGGGATGACGAAGCAGACGACTTCGTGACTCCCACGGGGCCTGTGTCGATTTATGTGGGCAGCTCCGTCTCCGACACCCGGCTGATCGGCCAGGTGACCATCGAGTAGTTTCATCCGGAACCAGGACAGCCCGGGAGGAGTCCCGGGCTGTCCTGGTGTCCGGGGGACGTAACGGATTCAGGTCCCGCCGCGGGGATCGCCTAGCCTGAGCGCATGGCTAAACCAGTGCTGACCATCCTCACCGGCAACCGCGAAGTCACCGGCCTGGAGAATCTCCGGGCGCTCGCCGACGTCCGGCTCGCCGCCGACGCCGACGAGCTGGCCGACGCCCTACCGGGCACCGAAATTGTGTACCTGTGGAACTACTTCGCCGACGGCCTGCGCTCGGGCTGGGACCGGGCCGATGCCCTGAAATGGGTGCACCTGCCCGCCGCCGGCGTGGACCGGCTGCTCTTCCCCGAGCTGGCGGCGTCGGACGTCACCGTCACCAATGCCCGCGGAATCTTCGACGCCGCGATGGCCGAGTACGCGCTGGCCGGAATCCTGTACTTCGCCAAGAACTTCCCGCAGGCCCGGATGAACCAGACCGAGCGGCGCTGGCAGCACTTCACCACGTCCAATCTGGCGGGCACCCGGGCGCTCGTCGCCGGAACCGGAAGCATCGGTCGGGCCACCGCCCGCATGCTGCGCGCCGTCGGCATCGAAGCCGACGGCCTGGGCCGTACCGCGCGCGACGGCGATGCGGACTTTGGCGCCGTGTTCGCCAGCACGGACTTCGCGGCCGTGGCCGGGAACTATGACTGGATTGTGCTCGTCGCGCCGCTCACCGGGGACACCCGGGGCATGCTCGACGCCGGGGTGCTGGGTGCCATGCGCTCCTCCGCAGTGCTGGTGAACATGGGCCGCGGGGAGCTGGTGGAGCAGGCGGCGCTGGAACGGTCGCTGCGGGCCGGGGAAATCCGTGGGGCGGTGCTGGATGTCACCAGCCCTGAGCCGCTGCCGAAATCCAGCCCGCTCTGGGGACTGGAGAACGTGCTCATCACACCGCACCTCTCGGGCGACTCGCGGAGCCACCTGCCCGCGATGGCTGCGCAGTTCGAAGCGAACCTGCGGGCCTACCTTGACGGTCAGCCGCTGCAGAACGTGGTGGATAAGCAGCTGGGGTTCGTGGCAGCTCCGGCGGGCTGACGCGGTTGCCGGTGCCACCGGCACCCGTAGAATCGGCTGATGCCCCAAACCCTGCAGGCCGCCGCAGCCCGTTCGTCCCGGCTGGCGCGCACCGTCACCGAAGTCTCCGCCCCGGCTGTCCTGGTGGGAATCCTGCTGCTGCTGCAGCCGCTGCTCAGCCCGGGCGTGACCTGGCTGCAGGGCACCGTGGCAGCCGTCTTTACCGTGGGCCTGCCGTTCTGCCTGATCCTCTGGCTGAAACGCCGCGGGTCCGTCACCGACCACCATGTGGGGGTGCGGTCCCAGCGGGCGCCGATCCTGGCGGCGTCGGCGGTGTCCCTGGGCCTCGGCGCGCTGGTGCTGATTCTCGTGGATGCTCCGGCGGTTCTGTTTGGCGAGATCGGAGGAGTGTTCATTGGCCTGGTTATCTGCATGGCCGCGAACCTGGTCTGGAAACTGTCGGTTCATTCAGCCGTCGCCGCGTACGTAGGCCTGGCGCTGCTGGCACCCGTCCCCGTCCTCGGTCCCGCCCTGGCGCTGCTGCTGGCATCGGCCACCGGGTGGTCCCGGATCAAGCTGGGCGACCACACTCCCACGCAGGTCCTGGCCGGGCACCTGGCCGGGTGCGTGGCATTCGCAGCCGCGCTGCTGCTGCCCTGACGTCCCCGCCCGGCCTGCCCGGCGCCGTCGTGCACCGGGGGAGTGGGATAAAGTCCTAGGGTCCGTGCTCTTCACTTCCGGCAAAACGGTGAGTGAAACGACGATGGGGAAATAATGGCACTGCGTTTTACGAGGTCAGCAGGCAGGGCGCGTGAGCGGGCTGCCTCCGAAGCCGCCGTGGCAGCGCTCAACCTGACGGAGCACATCAGCTTCGACGAACTCCTTGCCGCTGTGGCCAAAGCCCACGGAAAACCGATTGAACTCCGGGATATTGACCATTCGATCATTCCCGCCGTGACCGGGCTGTGGATCGAGCGGGAAAAGAAGTCCGTCATCCTGCTGCCCGCCGGGGACAACCGGCTGCACCGGACCCACGCAGCCTGCCACGAATTCGGCCACATCCTTCTGCAGCACCAGGGGTGCGGGGGAGTGGAGACAGCTTCTCCGTCCGTGTTTGCCCACGTCGGCAGCCGCCGCGGCATCAAGACGATGCTGGCCCGGTCCCTGGACTGGAACGAAACCGAGCGCGCGGCCGAGCACGTCGCCTACCTGCTTTCCCTGGCGCTGCTGCCGAAGGACGGCGGGAGTCCCAGCGACTTTGAGCGGACGTTTATATGACGCTCCTGCAGGTCCTGCCGGTTCTGGTGCTTTGGGCGGTGGTAGCCATCCGGCTGGTAGGGCTGCGGGTCGGCTGGAAGCCTGGTGTTCTTCCGGCGGTGTCGGCTGTCGCAGCGGCGGCAACCCTGAACATCGATCAGGTGTATCTGGCGCTCGATCCGCTGCTGGGCGGCCGGAACATACTGAACCTCCTTGTCCACCTGCTGATGGGCGTCGGCATGACTGACCTCAGCCGGCTGCTGCTGCAGGTCACCGGGCGGGGCCGCCATGTAAAGGTACTGGTCGGCGTCGGACTTGTCCTGGCAGCGGTGCAGATTGTGCTGCTGGTCATCTCGGACACCCGCGGGTCCGCTGCCAACTTTACGGATACTTTCGGTACCATCGAAACCATCGCCTGGTACCAGGGCACTTTCTTTGCCTGGGTGGGCATGATCAGCGGCTACACCGCCTTTGAAATGCTGCGCCGAAACCGCAGCGGGGAATCCCGGGCATTCCGGATAGGGTTCGACGTACTGGGCTTCGGGTGCCTGTTTGGCCTGGGCGCAGTGGCCCTGAAGATGATCCAGATTGGGTTGGAGGTGCAGGGATCCGGAGAGAGCTTCAGCCGTGCCCTGGTCCTGGGATACAACATTCTGCTGGCGCTGATGATCCTGGGGTTCGCAGCGGGATTCATTCTTCCCTCCTCCGAGCGGGTCAAGGCGGCCTTCCGGGCCCGGGATGACCGCGCACGGGATATCGAGGCGCTTCGCCCGATTGTGGCCCGCCTGGTGCAGACGCCGGAAGGCCGCCGTTCATTGCGCGCAGCCAGCATCCACCTGCAGGGCCGGGCCTCGAAGGCGCAGCTCTACCGCTGGATCATTTTCATCGGTGACGTCCGCGTCCTGAACCCCGGGATGCTTTCACCGCAGGAAACCACGATTGTTGACGAGATAGGCACACGCATTGAGCACAACGGTTCACCGGTCCGGAATCCGGCATCCACTGGCCGCTAGCTTTTCCAGGATCCTGCCTCCGGCGCTGGTTCTGTCAGCGCTGGTGTTCCTGGCCGGGATGCAGGCCGGGCTGGGCTGGGCCGGTGCAGGCCTGCTCCTGGCCTGCATCATCGGAGTGCCGGGACTGCTGTACAAGCTCGCCAAACGTCCTTTCCAGCGGCGGGGGCTTCCGGACCGGCTGCGGATCCAGCTGCTTGCCGTCCTGACCTTCGCGGGCGCCGTCGCCTGTTTCCTGCTTCCGCTGGGGCCACCGGTTCCGCTTACCGTGGCCGCGCTGTTTGTGGGCAACGCGGGCCTGGTGTTTTTCCGCCGCTGGCTCAATGTGTCTGCCCACGTGTCCGTCATTACCTTCGGAGCGCTGTGGGTTGTGGCAGTATTCGGGGGAGGCTGGGCCTGGCTGTTGATATCATCGCCGGTGATGATGTTCAGCCGGGTTACCCTCCGTGAACACACATGGCCGGAGGCCCTCTCAGGCGCCTTGCTGGGACTGGCAACCTTCTGTTGTTTTCTTGTTGCAATGACTTGGAGCTGAACTAAGTGGAGAACTTCGATCTTCCTCCGGAGCGGGAGGCGGGCCTGCGGCGGGCCGAAACGCTCGCCAGGAAGATCAACCTGCTCCTGGACGTGATCATGTCCGAGTCCGGGAAGCCCTACGACTATCCCGCCATCCGCGACGGCGCCCGGGAAGCCGGGTACTACCTCTCCCGGACCCGCTGGTCGCTGCTGAAATCCGGCAAGGAACAGGTGGTGCCGGACGAAGCCCTGCGCGCTATCGCCGCGGTGTTCGACGTCGACCCGGAGTACCTGCTCCAGGAGGGCGGCAAGCTGCCCGAGCGGGTGGAGGCTGAACTGGAACTGATCCGCAGTCTGCGCCGTGCGGAGGTCCGCAACTTTGCTGCCCGCGCCCTGGGTCCGGTGGATCCGGAAGCGCTGCGGGCCATCGCGAAGATCCTCGACGAAGCCGACTAGGTTTTTTGGTTCGACTCACCCTGATTTCTTTGACCCTTTCGGCGTGCACTGTTAGGGTTTCACTCATGTCTCACACATGTGTGAAACATGAGTGAAACCAAGAATGCCGGACGGGGAAAGCGCTCGCTTAGTGCGAAGCCGCAGACATTATGTGATTGGGGGATCACGTCTGCACCCGGGGTCTCGTGTCCCGGGGGCTGCGCACCCCGTCCGCGTTCTTGGTCACCGCCCGGAACTCAGCCTCAGGGCGGTGTGAGCATGATCTGCTGCCCGTGGGGGGACCAGTAGGAGATTGCGGGTGAAAGCCAGCGGAGTGACTTCGCTGGCTTTTGCTGTGTCTGGGGTCCCGCAGCGGCTTACAACAGGTGGGAATCCGTGCACTGTTTCGGCGGACCATCCTGTGCTGCAATAACGCTGTTCTCAGCCGTTCGTGGCATCCTGTGCTGCAATAGCGTCGTTCCGCCGAGCCCGCAGCTGCAGTATTGCGACACAGGACGAAGTTGGCCCGGCCTAAGCACTGTTACTGCAACACAGGATTATCCGTGCCGGCACGGATTCCCCGCCGTCGTTGCTAGTGGGGCGGATGTGGTCCCAGGAGGCAACAGGTTTCACATCGGCAGGGAATCTGTGCAGCCGGACCTGGCCGTGGCGGAACTCATCCGCCCGGGTTCCCCGCCATCGTTGCTGGTGGGACGGATGTGGTCCCAGGAGGCAACAGGTTTCACATCGGCAGGGAATCTGTGCAGCACCCGGACCGTGCGCCGAATGCGCTCGGCGCCGGACGAGCGCCGGCCCCAGAACCGACCTACAGCCGAGGCGTCCGGGGAGGCTCGGTGCGGCGGGAACCGGTGGCCTCAAACGCAGCACCAATGCGGAGCAGAGCGTTGTCATCCCAGCCCCGGCCGGCAAATGTCAGCCCCACGGGCATACCTGTGTCGGCCATGGAACCCATGGGCACGGTGACTGTCGGGATGCCAAGATGCCGCGGCACCAGGTTGCCGTTGGCAACCCAGACACCGTTGCGCCAGGCCAGCTCGGCGGACTCCGGGTTCACATCGGCGTCGGCAGGACCTACATCGGCCACGGCCGGGAACACCACGGCATCCAGCCCGAGTGAATCCATCCACTCTTCAAGATCGATCCGCCGGGTTTCCTCCAGCCCCCGCACGCCTTCAGCCAGATGCGGGATCTCGGAAAAGGACTCCGCCGGATGGTTCCGGACGTGCTCGGGATACATTGCGATGTCGTCGTCGAACCCCGTGTAGCGGTCCGGCAGTGCACCCTCGGGGTGCGGGAAGATCGCAGCGCCGTCCACCTGTGCCAGGGCGTTCAGCTTCGGATCACCGTTGGCCGCCAGGAAGTCATCCCACGCCCAGGCCGAGAGGTCAACGATTTCCCGGTGCAGGAACTCCGGGCTGACCAGTCCGCGGGTGAACACGGTCGGTGCGCCGGGCCGGTCACCTTCGTAGTTGGAGACGACGGGAAAATCGACCTCTACCACCTCGGCACCGGCAGCTTCCAGGTCCCGCCGGGCTGCCCGCCACAGTTCCAGCACGGAGGCCCGGGTGTCGATCCGCTGCCCGGTCGGCCCGCCGATGCCGGGGGAGTCCGCAGTGCCGGCGTCGGGATCGGCGTTGATGTACATTTTCGGCACGCCAAAGCGCTTTCCGGTGAGCACGCCGCGTGCGGCATCGGCGGAGGGCACGGCCAGGCAAGGGTACGACGGCGGCCGCACCTCGGATGCGCGCGGCACCGAAACCCATGGCTGGGCGCGCCAGAAATCCCCGCGTGTCTCGGCGTCGTCCGCGACGATCACGTCCAGGACCTCGAGCAAATCGGCCATGGAACGCGTGTGCGGAACCACCACGTCCATGGTGGGCACCAGCGGCCAGTTGCCGCGGATGGAAATCACGCCGCGGGAGGGAGTGTAGGCGCAGAGGGCATTGCACGACGCCGGAGCCCGGCCGGAAGACCAGCTCTCCTCGCCGAGTCCGAACGCCGCGAAGCTCGCCGCCGTCGCCGTGCCCGATCCGTTGGAGGAGCCGGAGGCAAACGCCGAGGTGAGGAAGCCCGCGTTGTACGGGCTTTCGGCCCGGCCGTAGAGGCCGCGCTGCATGCCTCCGTTGGCCATGGGCGGCATGTTCGTCAGGCCGATCAGCACCGCACCGGCTTCGCGCAGCCGGCCGATGGTGAACGCGTCCTCCTGGGCCACGAGGTCCGCGAACGCCGGGGACCCGGCAGCGACGGTCAGCCCCCGCACCTTGAAACTGTTCTTCGCCGTGTATGGGATGCCGTCCAGGGGACCGAGGGTTTCCCCGCGGGCACGGCGGGCATCGGAGGCACGTGCCTCGGCCAGCACCTCCGGGTTCTCCACGACCACTGAATTCAGCATTGGTCCGGACCGGTCGTAGGCCTCGATCCGCGCCTGGTAGGCGGCAACGAGTTCCTCGCTGGTGGTTTTGCCGGATTCAAGCGCGTCCCGCAGCTCGGCAATGCCGGCCTCAACGACGTCGAACATCAGGCGCCGGCTCCAGAAGAACCAGGGCGGGGCGCGGGCTGCTGCTGGGTGATGCAGTGGATGCCGCCGCCGAACTCGAAGATGTCCCGCGCATCCACCAGTTCGATGGTGCGGCCCGGGTAGGCGCGGGACAGGATGTCCGCGGCAGCGGCGTCGTTCGTGTCATTGAAGGCGCAGAGGATGACCGCATCGTTGGCGACGTAGTGGTTGATGTAGGAGTAGTCCACGAACCCGTCGCCGGCGTCGATCACCGTGGGCGCGGGGACGTCGATGAGTTCCAGCTTCCGGCCGCGGGCATCGGTGGCCGATTCGAGGACGGCACGGATTTCCTGCATCACCTCGTGGTCCGGGTGGGCCGGATTGTCCTGCCGGTGCAGCAGCACGGTGCCGGGGGAAGCGAAGCACGCGACGATGTCCACGTGGCCGCGGGTGCCGAACTCGTCGTAATCGCGGGTCAGGCCGCGCGGCAGCCAGATGGCCTTGGAGGTGCCGAGCCGGGCGTGGATTTCAGCTTCCACCGATGCACGGGTGGCGCCGGGGTTGCGGCCCGGATCGAGCTGCACTGTTTCGGTCAGCAGCACCGTGCCCTCGCCGTCGGTGTGGAAGCCGCCGCCTTCGTTGACGAGGCTGCTGGCGTAAACCTCAGCACCGGCCTGCCCGGCGATGAACCGGCCCAGGTGCTGGTCCTTATCCCAGGCCGCCCAGTCCTGCGCGCCCCAGCCGTTGAAGATCCAGTCCACTGCAGCCACGGATCCGTCTGCCGCGTGGATGAAGGTGGGCCCGGAATCCCGCAGCCACGCATCGTCCAGCTCGGCGGCCAGGACCTTGATGCCGTCGCCGAGGTATTCGCGGGCGGCATCCAGGTCTGCCGGATCGGCCAGGACTGTGACCGCCTCGTATCGGGCGATGGTGCGCGCGACGGCGGACCAGGCGGTGCGTGCCCGGTCCAGGGTGGCGCTTCCGGGCTCGCCGAACGTCTCATTCGGCGGCGGGAATGCCATCCAGGTGCGTTCGTGGGGAGCCCACTCAGCGGGCATGGAAGTGATGCTCGAAGACATTTCGGTGGATCCTTACGCGTCGTTTAGCTCAGGGTAGCGGCAGCGGCGTCGAAGACCGTTTCGCCGCCGGTAACGGTCAGTAACACGCTGTTGGTTAGGAGATTCTCTGCCGGGGAGGTCAGCGGGTCGCTGGCCAGGACGGTGAAATCGGCCCGGTAGCCGGCAGCGATCCGGCCCAGGCTGGCTTCGGCGCGGCAGGAGAACGCGGCATCGCGGGTGGCGTGGCAGATGGCATCGGCCAGGTCCAGGGCGTATTGGGGCAGGTTGGCGGGAAGGCCCGGTTCCAGCGCTGACTTCCTGGTGGCGGCAACGTACAGGTTCGGCAGCGCCTGGTACGGGGCGGTGGGCGCGTCGGTGCTGATCGCCAGCGTGGCGCCCGCGGCGGTGAACTCCGTCCACGGGTAGGCGCGGTCCACCCGTGCGTCCCCGAGCACGGCCTGCCAGTTCTCCTGGATCGCCGGATCCGCGTGCACGGGCTGGACGGAGGCGACGACGCCGAGATCCGCCAGACGGGCAACGTTGGCTTCGGTGACGGTTTCCAGGTGTTCGATCCGGTGGCGGCGGTCGCGCGGACCGTTCACCGTAGCGGCGTGTTCCAGTGCGTCCAGGGCGATGTCCGAGGCTTCGTCGCCAATGGCATGCAGCGCCACCTGCAGGCCTGCGGCATCCGCGGCGGCAACTACCGGCAGCAGTGATTCCCGGTCCCAGATGGGGCCGGAGGTGCTGCCGTCCGCGTAGGGTTCCTTCATTGCGGCGGTGCAGCTGTCAATCACCCCGTCCACGATGATCTTGATCCCGCACAGCTGCAGGTACTCGGCAGCGGGCTGCGCCGCCAGCCGGCGCGCCAGCTCCAGGGCCCGGTCCACCTGTGCCAGGTTCTCGGCGGTGCTGTCCCTGCGGTGGATCAGCCAGTGGCCCTTCACCCGCAGCGGGAGGGAACCACGGCGGGCCAGGGCACGTTCGAAGGCGGCGACGTCGTCCTCCTGCACTGCCATGTCCACCGCACCGGTGACGCCGGCGGCAGCGTAGTGCTCGAATGCGGACTCCAGCCAGGCATCGCGGTCCTCGTCGTGGGCCGCACCGGCGAGTGCGGGCCAGACGATCTGCATGGCGGCGGTTTCGTACAGCATGCCGTCCGCAGCGCCGGCGGCGTCGCGGCCAATGCGCCCGCCGAGCGGGTCCGGCGTGCTCTCATCGATGCCCAGTTCGGCCAGCGCAGCAGTGTTGACCCACACCGAATGCAGGTCATTGGCGTCCAGGTACACCGGCTTGTCCGGCACCGCGGCGTCCAGCAGTTCCCGGGTGGGCGCGGCGCCGTCGAGTGCGGTGTGCAGCCAGCCCGCGCCGAGGATGCGCGGTGCATCCGGGTTCTCCGCGTCGGCCTGCCGCAGCCGTTCCTGCAGCCCGGCGAGGGTCGAGGCGTCCCGCAGCTGGACTTTGCCCAGCGCCTGGCCGGTCATCAGCAGGTGGGTGTGCGCGTCGATGATGCCGGGGAGCACAAACGCGCCGCCCAGGTCCACGGTGCGGGCACCGGGCCCGGCGGCAGCGGCTGCGGAGGCTGCGTCGCCAACGTAACTGAACTTCCCGCCGTCGACCACAAACGCGGCGGCGGGCGGACCGTCGGCGGTGAAGACCGCGGCGTTGGTGTAGAGCGTGCGCATCAGGCCACCACCGCTGCGGGTGCGGGTGCTGCAGCAGCCTTTTCGGCGCGGACCGAGTAGCGGGAGATCAGCACGAACGGCACCAGCAGGGCCAGGGTCATGACTGCCAGGAGAATGCCGAGTGCCTCGTAACCGGCGGAGGCAGAGACCGCGGTGCCGAGGAACGGCGCGAAAGAGGAGCCGATCAGGTAAACACCGAGCGCCGGGGCGGACCACTTACCGGACGCATCCAGGGCAGCGGCGATCGCGATGATGTAGACAAAGGCGATCAGGTAGAGCGTGTTCCAGATGATGATGACCACCATGTAGAGACCCGAATCCTCCACCATGCCGGAAACGAACTTCATGGCGGCGCCGGCAACCAGGACGACGGCGAGGGGGAGCGTGCGGCCCAGCCGTCGGCCGGCAAGTGCCACCAGGGCCGAGCCGGCCAGGCCGCCCAGCGTGGAGAGGCTGAGCACCAGGCCCATGCCGGTTTCATCGAGTCCGGCCTGGTCAGCGCCCATGGTGGCGGCAACGGCCCAGAGCGAGTCCTCGCTCAGGCCCCAGAGGGCGAAGCAGGCGAGCAGCGCCAGGCCGGCCAGGGTGGCGGTGCGTGAGGTTTTGGGGCCGGCCGGGGAGGCTGTTCCGGCGGCAAGGCCCAGGGCGGCGGCAGCGGCGCCGGGTTCCGCCGTCGGACGGTCCGGCAGCCAGCCGGTTGCCAGCAGTGCCGCCAGGGCCAGTCCGGCGAACAGGCCGAACGCGCTGCCCATGCCTGCGCCGAGGACGGGGATCACAAAGAGAACCACGGAGACGATGGCCCGGTTGCTGAAACCGCTGATGCCCGAGGCCCGGTCCGGGTTCCGCAGCGCACCCAGTGCGGCGCCCGCGGAGGAGACTGCGCCGCCGGCGCCCAGGCCGCCGAGGATGACGCCGGCAATAACCACCGGTTCGGACGGAATGAAGGCCGCTGCGCCGAATCCGGCGGCGGTCAGCGCCAGCCCGGCGCGGGCAATAATGTAGCGGCCGGATGCAGCAGCCCAGCGGGAGGTGAGCAGGCAGGAGGCTGCGCAGGCCAGGAGCGACGCCGTCATCAGGGTCCCGGCAGCCGTGACGGAGAAGCCGAGGTCCCCGGTGAGGGCGACGATCATGATAGGCACCAGGTTGGCGGTCATAAAGCCGATCACGCCGATGCCGAAGACCGCGACGGCGCGTTTGGCGGTGAGTGGAACGCGCCCCTCAGCGGTGATGGTCTGGGCCATGGTGTCTCCCTCAGTACGTGCGGTGAAGAGTAAGTGAATGGATTTCATTTACTTTCCGGCACCGGGCCCGCCTTGCGCAATAGAAAACGAAAGGCTTTCAGTTACGTTTGTGTTAAATCCTGTGCCCGCAGTCCCTCGATGAGTACATCCAGTCCCAGCTCGAAGGCTGCCTCGGCCCTTCCTTCCACGGTGAAAGGCTCTTCGAGGGCGCGTTCAAGCGCCGGGAACTGCCCTTTCGGCGGAGCCCAGACCACGGCAGGGGCATTGAGTTCCATCGCGGAGCCGAGTACCAGGTTGTCGATGAGGGACAGGGCAGACACAATGCGGTGCGGCGGGAGGCCGGCCTGTTCCAGGGCGAGTGCCATGGTTTCGTACGCGGACAGTGCTCCCGGATCCTGGACGGTCTGGGCAAGGATCAGCTGCACCAGCCGCGGATGGGAGGCAATGCATTCCCGGTAGGCGCGGATCACCGCGCGCAGGGCCTCGTCCCAGGGCAGGTCCTGCACCGGCACCTGCAGTTTTTCGGCGAAGACCCGTGCGCGGATCAGCTCGATGATGTGCTCGCGGTTGTCGATGTGGTTGTACAGCGAGGACTGGCTGACCTCCAGCCGGCGTGCGATCCGGGGAAAGCTGAAGTTTCCCGTTTCGTCGATCAGCTCCAGTGCCGTCGTGACGATTCCGTCCACGGATAGCAGCGGTGAGCGGGGACGGGGCATGCAGGGACTCCTCGGATAGTGGGACTCAACAATCTACCGGCCGCCTGGCTCCTGGAGGTTCCACCCCGCCTGCACGGACCGGCGGGAGCGCTCCGGATCATCGCCGGAGCCGGCGAAGAGTGCACTGAGGATTGGAACGGCGTGCTGCAGCGCTTCGCTCGGGAGCGGGCCCCCGGCTACGAGGGACAGCAGGCCGTGGGCAACCGCCCAGCTCTGGGTTGCGACGTCGAGCGGTTCCGTATCCGGGTGCAGCCGGCCGACGTCGATGGCCCGCCGGGCTGCCCGGACCAGATAGTCCAGGGTTGCGTCTGCCGCAGGCAGGTCCACGAGTTCGATGCTGGCGTCGAACATCACCCGGTAGAGGTCCGGATGTTCCAGCCCGTGGCGGAGGTAGGCGCAGATCAGGGCAGTGAGGTCCTGCAGCGGATCATCAGTGGCGGGAATTATTGAGAAAGCTTCTTCCAATCCGGTGAACCCCTCCTGCCGCAGCGCCTGCCACATGCCTTCCATACTGCCGAAATGGGTGTAGACGGCCATGGTGGAGGCGCCGGTGCCGGCCACCAGGGAACGGAGCGTCACCGGCTCGCGGTCGCGGAGCATCCGCGCCGCGCGTTCCAGGAGCCGCCGTCGTACCGCCGGATCAGTGGGGCGTGCCATGCCGTCAACACTACATGGCATAGCAATGCTATGTTATTTCCAGCAAGCCACCGGAGGCAGTCCAGCTTCCATCGGCCCTACCCGCCAAGGAGCAATCCATGTCCGTCACCCTGCTGAACCCGAGCACCTTGCCCGAGGTGCCGCTGTACCGCCAGGTCGCCGTCGCCTCCGGATCGAAGACCGTCTACATTGCCGGCCAGGTGGCCCTCGACTCCGCCGGCAACCTGGTCGGGGAAGGCGACCTCGCCGCGCAGGTGGAACAGGTGTACCTGAACCTGGCTGCTGCCCTGGAAGCCGCCGGTGCCTCCTTTGCGGACGTGGCCAAGCTGACCTGCTACCTCGTGGACTACAAGCCCGAGGAATTCCCGCTGTTTATGGAAGGCCGGGACCGTGCCGTCCAGAAGCTGGGCATCGCCGAGCCGCTGCCGCCGTTTACCGGCATCGGCGTCGCGGCACTCGCCGGTCCCGGGCTGCTGGTGGAGATCGAAGCCGTGGCCGTGCTGGACTAGGGGCCGCACTCCCGCACGGTCCGTGCTCAGGGCTAAGCTCCGGGCATGGGTTGGGGAGACTTCTGGCAGGCCGCAGCGGACTGGGCCATCACGTGGATTCCGGTGCTGGGTCCGCTGGGGATTCTGGTGACGGCGCTGGTTGCCTACTTCGCGTACCGGCAGAAGCTGGAAGCGGACCGCCGGGCTCAGTGGTGGGTGCGTGCCCAGTGGGCGCTCGAAGCGTCCCTGAGCGCCAATCCGCGCCGCTCCCTGGCCGGGCTGGCTGTGCTGAATGACCTGAAGACCTCATCGCTGGCAACCCGCGAGGACAGGGAGCTGTTCCGGCTGATAGCGGTGACGGCTCAGGAGGAACTGCTGGGCCCGGCGGCGGGCCCGGGTTCGGGTTCGGGCCTGGGCTCCGGCCTGGGGCCGGGTGCTGGACTCGATGGGCCGGGGTCGGCCGGCGAGCGGGGCGTGCCGGGTGGCGGACCGGCTGTGCGGAGCGTGCGGCGGGATCAGGATTCCCTGCTGGAGGCTGCCCTTCGGGCGCAGCTGGAACAGCTCGCCGGGGACCGGTCGGCACCCTCCGCCTTCTTGCCGGGGTCATCTGCCGCGCCTACCGTGGGAGAGAGCCAAAACCACTGACCCGCAGGTTCCCTGTGGTGTCCAACCCAGCGAGGCGATGATGGGCTCCCAGCCGTTCGACCCCAGGGGTTATCAGGGGTATCCGCCGCAGGGGCAGGACCAAGGCAGGGGGCTGGCGCTCGGTGGTCTGATCCTGGGCATAGTTGCACTCCTGCTGTTCTGGATTCCGGCAATCAACGTCCTGGCGGTAGTAATCGCCATCATCGGACTTGGACTGGGCATCGGGGCGCTGGTCATTGCCGGCCGGGCGCGCAGCTCCGCCAAAGGCCTGTCCGTGGCTGCCATCATCATCTCTGCGGCAGCGCTTGTGCTCAGCATCCTGGCGGCAATCATGTGGGCATCGCTGTTTACCCCGATGGACGGGAACACCGTTACTCCGTCCCCCGCTCCCACCAGTACGGTCACGCGCACCACCGCGCCGTCGTCGTCGGCGCCGCCTGCGACCGGCAGTACCGCGCCCTCGTCTGCGCCCTCAGGCACCGCCGGGTCCACCTCCGCTCCCGCGGCCCCGACCAGCGGAGCCACCGCATCGCGCTGATTGTGCGGGACCACCGGGATGCCGGGATGTCGATATACCAAGGCCGACGCCGGAACGCAGCAAGTCCTTGTAGCCCCTGCCGGGCGCGCCTACGGTTGAAAGACCCAAAAAATCGACCCGCTGCCGGGAGGGCCAGAAACAGGGTTCCCTTGCTGCGGCGTCCGAATCCAGCGAGGCGATCATGGGTACTCAGCCAAACGATCCGATGTACGGCTACGGCGGGCAGGGGTATCCGCCTCCGCCGGGGTTTATGCAGTCCAACCAAGGCAGGGGCATGGCGCTTGCCGGCCTGATCCTGGGAATCATTGCCCTCTTCCTGTTCTGGATTCCGCTGATCAGCTGGGTGGCTCTGATCATGGCGCTGGTTGGACTGGGGCTCGGCATAGCGGCACTGGTGACGGCTGTGCGGCAGCGAACGTCGGCTAAGGGTTTGTCCATCGCTGCGGTGGTGGTCTCCGGTGTTGCCCTGATAGCCACGATCCTGGGCACGGTTTTCTGGGGAGCGCTTTTCAATGCGGTGGAGGAGGAGACCAACAACCCCTCCTCCACAAGAACTCCGTCGGCCACAGCCAGTCCTTCCGCCGGCCCTTCGTCGGCCACGGCCAGTCCTTCCGCCAGCTCCCCGTCGGCAACTGCCAGCGCGGAGCTGCTCCCCCTGGGAACCGCGGCGGAAGTGGGGGAGTACACGGTGACCGTTTCCAGTGTTCAGCTGGATGCGACCGATGCGATCCTCGGCTTCAACGAATTCAATCAAGCGCCCGAGGGGCAGTATGTGCTGATAACTCTCGACGTCGTTTACAACGGCAACGAGGAAGGTGACCCCTGGCTGGACCTCACGCCGGCCTTCGTGGGATCCGACAGTCGCCAGTATGACGAATCGACGTGTACCGCCACGCTCGACCTGGAGGGCACCTCGGTGCCCACGCTCGAGAACGGCGGAGCAGCACAGTACGAGGTCTGTATGGACATTCCTGCAGCAGCGCTTCCGGGCCAGCGGGTGCTGGTGGAGGAAACCTTCGGAATTAGCGGCCCCACCGAGGCGAGCTGGCAGACCCAGTAACCGGCCGGCGTCGGGCCCTGCCTTCCGGGACTGACGGGGCCGGCCGCGCTATCGAGCCGGCAACGTTCGCGGCGATCAGTGCGCCGAGGATGAGTACCAGACCGGCCAGCTGGCCCGGTGTGAAGGACTCACCCAGCACAGCTGCCCCCGCGGCCGCAGCCACCACGGGGCTCAGCAGGGACAGGAAACTGACGCCGGAGGCCGGGAGCCGGCGGATCCCGCGGAACCACAGCCAGTACGCCAGTACCGTCCCCACCAGCGCCAGATACAGGTAACCGGCACCATGCGCGGCAGTGAAGTCCGGCAGTGAGGGCCCCTCCACCACCAGCATGACCGGTACCAGGAACATCCCGCCGGCTGCCAGCTGCCACGCGGTCGAGACCAGCGGTCCGGCGGGCGCCTGCCAGCGTTTGGTCAGCACAATGCCCGCTGCCATCGAAGCCGCCCCGCCCAGTGCTGCCAGCACCCCGGCGGCGTCGAGCCGGGCATCTGATGAAAGGACCAGCAGGCCCACCCCGGCGATTCCCGCGGCACCGGCCCCCAGCTTCACCGGCCCCAGGCGCTCGCCGAGAACCCGCGAGGCAAGCACCGCCACCAGCAGCGGCTGCACCGCGCCGACCATCGCCGCCACACCTCCGGGCAGCCGGTAGGCAGCAATGAACAGCAGCGCAAAGAAGGCACCGAAGTTGAGCAGCCCCAGAACTGCTGACTTCCACCACCACGCACCGGCTGGCAATCGGCGGAGCACAGCCAGCAGCACCAATCCGGCCGGCAGGGACCGCAGGACGGCGGCCAGCAGCGGCCGGTCCGGAGGCAAAAGCTCCGTGGTGACCAGATAAGTGGTTCCCCAGGCGAGGGGAGCGAGGGCCGTGAGGGACAGCAGGCTGAGTTTGCTAAGCACTTAGCCATAATTACCTAAGTGCTTAGCAATGTCTAGGGTGTCCCACCATCGAGATTGCAGAAACTGCCCGTATGAGCGCTCAAACGTGCAGTTTCTGCAATCTCGGGGAAGGGGACAGGCGCCGTCCGGCACCTGATATTTTGCGGTTCCGATCGCGCAAACGGGGCGGTGGGCCTTTCCACCGCGCAGGGTGCCGGGAAAGGCTGCCTAGGTACCCTAACCCCCGTCACTCCCTCCAAGGAGCTGGTTTCCAGTGTTCTTCCCATCACCCAGGCCGCGTACGCGCATCGCCGCCGTCCTCGCCGCCCTCTGCGCGGCTAGCCTTGTAGTTATGCCATCTGCTGCCGCCTCGCCGGGCCCCGGTCACGGCTCCGCCCACGGGTCCGGACACGGAAACGGGCCCGGCCACGGCGGAAAACCGGGGCACCCCGGGGATCCCGGCAAGCCGGACAAACCCGGTCATCCCGGCAAGGACAAGACGGCCAGCATCACGGTCATGGGCACGTCAGACCTGCACGGCTACATTGAAAACTGGGATTACTTTCAGAACGCGGAGTACGACGACGCCGCCGGCAACGACGTGGGCCTCGCCAAGATCTCCGGCCTGGTCAACCAGGTCCGTGCTGACCGCGGGGTCGACAACACCCTGCTGATCGACGCGGGGGACACCATCCAGGGCACGTCACTCACCGACTACTTCGCCAACGTGGAGCCCATCACCGAGACGGGTGAAATCCATCCGATGGCCGCCGCCATGAACGCCATGGATTACGACGCCGCTGCCCTGGGCAACCACGAGTTCAACTACGGCACCGACCTGCTTGCCCGGTTCGAGGATCAGCTGGACTTCCCGCTGCTCGCTGCCAACGCCGTTGATGAAGCCACGGACGAACCGGCCTTCAAGCCGTACATCATCAAGACCGTCAAGCCGAAGGGCGCCAAACCGATTAAGGTCGGCGTCCTGGGCCTGACCAACCCCGGCATCGCCATCTGGGACAAGGGCAACGTTGAAGGCAAGCTGCGCTTCCCGGGCCTGGTGGAAACCGCTGCCGAGTACGTGCCGCAGATGAAGGCCGCGGGAGCCGACGTCGTTGTGGTCAGTGCGCACTCCGGCACCTCCGGCACATCCTCCTACGGTGATGACCTCCCGCTGGAGAATGCCGCGACGCAGGTCGCGGAGGAGGTTCCCGGGATCGACGCGATCCTGGTGGGCCACGCGCACCAGGAAATCCCCGAGCACTTCGTCACCAACAAAGCCACCGGCGAGCAGGTTCTGCTGACAGAACCGCTGAACTGGGGCATGCGCCTGTCCGTCATGGACTTTGAACTGACCAAGGTGCGGGGCCAATGGGACGTGACATCGGCGTCGGCCTCCCTGCTCAACGCCAACACCGTCGAGGCTGATCCGGTGGTTTCGGATCTGGTCCGGGACGCGCACCAGCGGGTCATCGACTACGTGAACACACCGGTGGGCACGGCTACGCAGACCATGCCGGCCGCCGAGTCGCGGTACCGGGACACGGCCGTGATCGACTTCGTCAACGAGGTGCAGACCCAGGCGGTGGAGCGGGCGCTGGCCGGCACTCCTGCCGGCGACCTCCCGGTCCTTTCCATCGCGGCGCCCTTCAGTCGGACGGCGGTGATCCCCGAGGGGCCGGTGACCATCCGCGACCTCGCCGGCCTCTACGTCTTCCCGAACACGCTCTACGCGGTGGACATGAGCGGTGCGCAGATCAAGGACTACCTCGAGTACTCGGCGAAGTACTTCAACCAGACGGCTCCGGGTGCTCCGGTGGATCCGGAAACCCTGACCAATGCGGACGGGACTCCCGATTACAACTACGACATGTTCTCCGGCATCGGCTACGACATCGACATCAGCGCGCCGGTGGGGGAGCGGATCACCAATCTGACGTACGACGGCGCTCCGCTGGATCCGGAGCAGCACTTCGCCGTTGCAACCAACAACTACCGCCAGTCCGGCGGCGGGAACTTCCCGCACATTGCCACGGCTCCGGTGCTGCTGAACCAGCAGACCGAAATCCGCCAGCTGCTGATCGACTATGTGGTAGCTAACCAGAGCATCGATCCGGCTGCTTTTGCCGAAGAGAACTGGCGGCTCGTCCGGGCTGGTGTGCCGGTCTTCGAGTAACCAGACCTGTTCGTTGGTGGGCTGTGCCCGGACCCGATGGGGCCGGGCACAGTCTTTTTTGTTGCTCCGCGGCGCAGAGCTGGCCAACCCGGTGGGTGGCTGCCCGCCCTTCCGGTCGCCGCCAGACTAGACCCGGAATCTGGAGAAGACCGAGTACATGTAGTCCGTGCCCTGCTGCAGGGCTGCAGTGAAGATCCGCTCGTCGTTGCCGTGCATGCCAATCAGCTGGTCATTGCTCAGGACGTAGGGGTATACGCCGTATCCCGGGATCCCGCGGTCACGCCATGGAGCCAGGCTGGTGCCGGCTTCAAACAGCGCCGGTGTGAAACGGGCGTCAGGGTAGGTCTTCCGCGACGCCGACTTGAGAGCTTGAAACAGATCGGTGTCCACGTCTGCCGGCGGGATGGCCCACGTCTCGTCCAGGGTTGCCAGGTACTCCTCTTCGCTGACTCCTTCGGGAGCGGCAATCCTGACCTCGACGTCGCTCCGGGACAGCTTGCCCCGGACCTGGTCAAGGAAATCCCGGGGTTTCTGCCCGCCCGGAACTGCGCGGCAGTTGAGCCGTGCCTCGGCCGTGGAAGGGATGACATTCTCCTTGTATCCGGCGTTCTCGATCACAAACGCGTGGGTGGTGCGCAGGAGCGCGCTGTGCAGTGCAGGGTAGGGCGACTTAGCGATGACCATTCGCGCCCAGCGCTCGAGCATCTGCGGATTCCGAGCATCGAGCATTCGCCGAAGTGCCTGGGCGAACCGCCTGTTTGAGGTGGCCTTGGCCAGGGCGCTGAAGTACTCGCGGGTTACGTCAGTGAGGTAGACAGGCGCCTGCCAGTCACCCAGCTTCGCGACGGCGCGGGCCAGAGTGACTATCGAGGCGTCATCGAGCGGCTTCGAGGAGTGCGTCGCTGTGCCCCGGGCAACGAGATCGATGTTGAAGTAGACCTTGTCCTGGCGGGTCGCGCTGATGAGCATCGGCGTGGTTCCATCGTCCTGGGCCAGGAACCAGCCGCCTTCGGTGAAGACGGAACCGGAGTCGAGCTTGTCCCAGTAGTTGGCCGCGAGCCAGCGGGATCCGAAGGAACCCGCTTCTTCGTCGCAGTCCGTGAGCACAATGATGTCCCGGTCGAAACGGGCGCCCTCGCTCAGGTGGCGCAGCAGGGCTGCGATGGAAGCGGCATTCGCACCCTTCATGTCCAGCGCCCCGCGCCCGTAGATTTCGCCGTCACGAATCTCACCGCTGAAAGGATCCGCCGTCCAGTTTTCCAGCTCCACCGGAACCACGTCTGAGTGGCCAAGCAAGAGCAGTGGCTCGGCCCGGCCGGTGCCCGGAATCCGGGCGATGAGGTGGACGTTGTTCGGCTGCGGCGTGTCTATGATTTCGACCGGAACGCCGGCACGGGTCCAGACCTCCTGCAGCATTTCCGCGTGGGATCGGGTGTTGGCTCCGGTGCCGAAGTTCTGGGTATCGAAGGAGAGCATCCGCCTAAGCAGGTCCAGCGGATCAGTGTCCGTGCCGGGGATGGCCGGAGCCGATGGTGCGGGAACGGCCGACGGCGCGGTCAGCAGGCTGAGTCCGGCCAGACCGGCAGCGGTGGTGCCGGCGACGCCGCCCAGAAAAGTCCTGCGGCGGACGCTGGGTGCCGGCTGGCTGTTATTGGATGTGGGTGTGCGCATGATTGATCCCTCTCGGTGCGGGCCGGCTCTGTCCCAGTGAAGGACGCCGGGGCTGCCACGGTGTCAGGGGCCCTAAGTAACTCGCAAGACCTGCGGCTGGAATCGCGGCAAACGCTCGGGCGTACGCCTGAGCCGGTTGACGCCCGCAGCGTGCGACGGGCACACTCCCGCCCCTCGGGCGCCGATTAGGAGCCTGCTCCAGTTTGGAAAATCGCTCCGGTACGGCTCGCCGCGGACCCTGGACAAGGCCCCCAAGATGTCGGCCAGTCCGCAAACCGTCACACGAATGAACGTGCTTGTGACCTGCGTCATGCCTCAAGTACAGTAAATCCGAGCTTGATTCGAATATTGAACGAGTTGTTCAAATATCGAACACGAAGAACCAGAGAAGTGAGGACACTGTGCAGTTCCACCACCACGGCTACGTTTCCGGAGATCCGCGCGTCGAGCCGGCAGCAGGCGTCGGCATTGACCGCCCCGAAGAGCTCCCCGAGGAAGTCGACGTCCTGATCGTGGGCTCCGGCCCGGCAGGCATGCTGGCCGCGGCACAGCTGTCCCAGTTCCCGAACATCACCACCCGCATCGTCGAGCGCCGCCCGGGCCGCCTGGTCATCGGCCAGGCCGATGGCATCCAGGCCCGCAGCGTGGAAACCTTCCAGGCGTTCGGCTTCGCCGAGGAAATCACCGCCGAGGCCTACCGCATCACTGAGATGTGCTTCTGGCGCCCGGATCCGGAGAACCCGGAAAACATCGTCCGCTCCGGCCGTGCGCTGGATGACCCCGCCGGGATCAGCGAGTTCCCGCACCTGATCGTCAACCAGGCCCGCGTCCTGGACTACTTCGCCAGGTTCATGGCCAACTCCCCGGCCCGTATGAAGCCGGACTACGGTTACGAGTTCGTTGACCTGGAGGTCGACGACGACGCCGAGTACCCGGTCACCGTCACCCTCCGTCGCACCGCCGGAGCCGACGAAGGCACCGAGCGCACGGTCAAGGCCAAGTACGTGGTGGGCTGCGACGGCGCCCGCAGCAAGGTCCGCCAGTCGATCGGCTCCACTCTGGCCGGCGACGCCGCGAACCACGCCTGGGGTGTCATGGACGTTCTGGCCTCCACCGACTTCCCGGACATCCGCACCAAGTGCGCCATCCAGTCCTCCAACGGCGGCTCGATCCTGCACATCCCGCGCGAAGGCGGACACCTGTTCCGCATGTATGTGGACCTGGGTGAAGTCCCCGAGGGCGACAACGGCGCCGTCCGCAAGACCAGCATCGACGAGATCATCGCCAAGGCCAACGCGATCCTGCACCCGTACACGCTGGACGTGCGCAACGTTGCCTGGCACAGCGTGTACGAGGTGGGCCACCGGCTCACCGACCGGTTCGACGACGTCAAGCCGGAGGAAGTCGGCACCCGCACCCCGCGCGTCTTCATCACCGGCGACGCCTGCCACACCCACAGCGCCAAGGCAGGCCAGGGCATGAATGTGTCAATGCAGGACGGCTTCAATATCGCCTGGAAGCTCGGCCACGTGTTGGACGGCCGCGCACCGGAGTCATTGCTCACCACCTACTCCGCCGAGCGCCAGGTGGTGGCCAAGAACCTCATCGATTTCGACAAGGAATGGTCCACCCTCATGGCCAAGAAGCCTGAGGAGTTCGAGAACCCCTCGGATCTGGAGGACTTCTACGTCCGCACCGCCGAGTTCCCGGCCGGCTTCATGACCGAGTACACCCCGTCCATGCTGATCAGCGAGGCGAAGCACCAGGACCTGGCCACCGGTTTTCCCATCGGCAAGCGTTTCAAGTCCGCTCCGGTGCTGCGGGTCAGCGACACCAACCCGCTGCAGCTGGGCCACCAGGCCAAGGCAGACGGGCGCTGGCGCATCTACGTCTTCGCGGACGCGGCCCCCGCCGGCACGCAGTCCGGTGTCAACGAGTTGGCCGAGTGGCTGCAGAACGCGCCGGAATCCCCGCTCGCTGCGCAGCCGGTCGACGGCGATGATGACGCCTGGTTCGACGTGAAGGTGATCTACCAGCAGGACCACACCGGTATCGACATCAATGCAGTGCCGCAGGTCTTCAAGCCGCAGGTTGGCCCGTTCCGCCTCACCGACCTGAACAAGGTCTACGGCACGGATCCCGAGCAGGACATCTTCGATCTTCGCGGCATCGACCGCAGCGGCGCCATGGTGGTGGTCCGCCCGGACCAGTATGTTGCCTCCGTGCTTCCGCTGACCGCCGCGGCGGAACTCGCAGAGTTCTTCGCGCCGCTGGTCCCCGCACGCCAGCCGCAGCACTAGGTGCACAAAACCCAGGACGACGGCGGCACCCCGGTGCCGCCGTCGTCTTGGGTTTAACCGTGTGGTTTCGCAGAATCCCGCAGTGCTGGCCGCCCCCGAAGCCCTGAGCGTACGCTGAAAACAGCGCCGCCCAGGAAGGCACACCATGCCGGCATCCGCGGGAAACACAGACGACCCCCTGGCGAAGAACCGCGTCCAGACGCTCGCAGCGGCTTCGGTTCCGGCGCTCCTGACCGGAGTGCTCTCCGCCCTGATCCTCTTCGCCTTCGACGAGATCAGCCTGCTGCTGCAGCACCTGCTCTGGGAGAACCTGCCGCACGCCGCCGGCATCGACCCGGACAGCGGCTGGTGGATCTTCGGGATGCTCACCGCCACCGGGCTGGCGGTCGGGCTGATCGTTCATTACGTACCCGGCCACGCGGGCCCTGACTCGGCAGCTTCCGAACTCGGCGGCCCGGCCCTGCCGCTGCGGGTGGTGCCCGGCCTGGCCGCCGCCGCCGTCGTCGGTCTGGCGGGCGGTGTCAGCCTAGGCCCGGAGAACCCGATCATCGCCATCAACACTGCGGTCCTGACGGTGCTTTTGGCCCGCACCTATCCCCGCGTGCCGGCGAAACTCGTGGCCGGACTGGCCGTCGCCGGAACCGTGGGGGCGCTCTTCGGCACCCCCGTCGCCGCAGCCCTGCTGTTCACCGGTCTGGCCGGGTCCATGGCCACCAAAGGGGCACTCTTTGACAAGCTGTTCCTGCCGCTGGTCGCTGCCGGGGCAGGCGCGGCAACCATGACCCTGCTGGGCGGAACACTGCTGAGCTTCACGGTTCCGCCCGCCGGAGTACACACCGGGTGGGACGTCCTAGCGGCCCTGCTCATCGCGCCGGCCGCAGCGGCATTCGGGCTGCTGGGCGTTGTTGTGTTCCGGTGGGCGCACCGCTGGGCCCGCCGGCTGCGGAGCCCAATCCTGTTCACCACCCTGGGCGGGGCCCTGCTGGGCCTGCTCGGTGTGCTGGGCGGTCCGCTCACCCTGTTCAAGGGCGCCGAGGAATCAGCTGAACTGCTCGGCAGCGGGCCGGAGCCCTTTGGCGCGCTGCTCCTGCTCGCCGCCGTGAAACTCGCGGCTCTGGTAGTCGCGGCGGCCACCGGGTTCCGGGGCGGGCGGATCTTCCCCGCGGTGTTCACCGGCGTCGCGTTTGGGCTCGCCGCGCAGGCGATGGTGCCTGCCGTGCCGGTGAGCGTCGCCGTCTCCGCTGCCGTGCTCGGTCTGGTCCTGGCAGTGGCCCGGGACGGCTGGATGGCCCTGTTCATCGCCGTCGTCATCACCGGGGACGTGACGGTGACGGCACTGATGTGCCTGGCCGTGCTGCCGGCCTGGCTGGTGGTCACCAGTGCGCCGCACATGCTGGCGGAGGACGACGCCGGTGCCCGCCCCGCCGGGCCCGGCTAACCAGGCAGGGGGTGTTGGAGCCGGGGGAACGCGGGATACCATTCCGGCCACAGTCCATTGCAAAGGAGCAAGGCATGAAAGCTGTTCGGGTGCACGCCTACGGGGAAGACGCACGCATTGACGAGGTGCCGGAGCCGGTCATTACCGGTCCGTGGGATGTGCTGGTGCAGGTGGGAGCCGCAGGTGTCTGCCGCACGGACCTGCACGTCCTCGAGGGGCAGTGGGACGCGATCCAGCGCCCGGAACTGCCCTACATCCTGGGCCACGAGAACGCCGGCTGGGTGCTGGAGACCGGTTCCGCGGTGACCAATGTCCAGCCCGGGGATACGGTGATTATGCACCCGGTAGTCACCTGCGGACTCTGCGCCCCGTGCCGGGCAGGGCAGGACTCACACTGCGAAGCCTCCGCCTTTCCCGGCCTGAACACCGACGGCGGCATGGCCGAACTGCTCAAGACCAGCGCCCGCGCCGTGGTGAAGCTGGATCCCTCCGTGGCGCCGTCGGACGTTGCAGCCCTGGCCGACGCCGGCCTCACCGCCTACCATGCCGTGCGCCGGGCCGTGCCGCTGCTGCCGCCGGGATCGGAAGCCGTGGTGATCGGCGCCGGCGGCCTGGGACACATCGGTGTGCAGTCACTCAAAGCACTGACCGGCGCCCACATCACCGTGGTGGACACCTCCGATGCGGCGCTGGCACTGGCCAAGGAACTCGGCGCCGACGCGACCGTGAACCCCAATGACCTGCACCCCGCGGCCCGCGCCGTCGGTGAACCCCCGGCAGACGCCGTCGTCCTCGCCGTCCTGGACATCACCTGCGGGGGAGCGCACGTGGTCTTCGACTTTGTGGGCGAGCACGGCACTGAAATCACCGGCCCGGCCATGCTCCGCAACCGGGGCAGCTACTACGCAATCGGCTACGGCGGCACACTGGCGCTGCCGACCATTGACCTGATCTCGCGGGAAATCAGCGTGGTGGGAAACCTGGTGGGCACCTACCAGGACCTGGCCGAACTGATGACGCTGACCTCACAGGGAGAAATCACCCTGCACACCACCACCTATGACCTCCAGGACGCAGTCCAGGCGCTGCACGATCTGGACGCAGGAAAACTCACCGGCCGGGCCATCCTGGTCCCGGAGCAGAAAGGCTGACAATGACGTTTCCCGCCAAGTACCCCACGCTGAACCAGACCAACCTCACCCCGGAAGCCCGGGCCATCCTGGAACGGATCATCCGCGTCGCGTTTCCGCACCCGAACTTCCCGGATGCCGCCTACGAGCGGATGGCCAGCCGGATCGTCGCCGAAGCCGATTCCTCCACCTGGTTCCGGGTGGTGCTTACACAGGGCCTGATCGCCCTCGGCGCCCAGTCCGAGGAACCCTTCCTGGAACTCTCTGACGAACGGGCGCTGGCGGTGCTGCGGCGGGTCTCGGATCTGGAGTTCTTCGGGTTCATCCGCCGAACCACAGTACTGAACCTCTATGACGATCCGGACGTCTGGGAAGTCCTCGGCTACGAAGGCCCGTCCTTCGACAAGGGCGGATACCTGAACCGCGGCTTCGATGACTTGGACTGGCTGCCGAGCCCCCGGGTCGAAGGCGCCGCGGAACAACTGCAGGACACCGGGCCGCTGCCGTACCAGGTGGGCAAACCCGCCGACGGACCAGCAGCCGCCGGGACCGACGCCGCTGCAGGCAGCTTTGACAGCGCACCGGACCGGGACACCGCCGCCGGCTCAAAGGCCGCCCGCGCGGCAGGACCGGCCCCCGAATCAGGAACCGAAGCCCAGGCGCCGCAGCAGCGCGGAGGAGGAAGCAAATGAGCACCCAGAGTTTCCGGCCCGTAGAAGCCGCTGACCCGCTGGCCCAGTCGGCGCACTTCGAGCACGACGACGACTCCGTGGTGGTGATCGTCGGCTCCGGTGCCGGCGGGGGAACCCTGGCCCACGAACTGGTGGAAAAGGGTGTGAAGGTGGTGCTCCTGGAAGCCGGGGCGTTCCTCACCAACTCCGACTATGTGAACAACGAATGGGAAGCGTTCAACCAGATGGCCTGGCTGGATCCGCGCACCACATCCGGGTCCTGGCGCATTGCACGTGATTTCCCGAACCTGCCGGCCTGGATCGTCAAGGCGGTGGGCGGAACCACCACCCATTGGTCCGGCGCCACGCCGCGGTTCAAAAAACACGAATTCGCCGCCCGCAGCACCTACGGGCGGATCGACGGCGCGAGCCTCCTGGACTGGCCGCTCACCCTCGAGGAACTGGAACCCTACTACGACCGGGCCGAGAAGAAGATGGGCTCCACCCACGTCCACGGCCGTCCGCCGCTGCCTGCCAACAACAACTACAAGGTCTTCGCCAACGGAGCGGAGAAACTGGGCTACCGGCACTTTGCCACCGGCCCGTACGCCACCAACGCGGAGCCGTACGACGGCCGGCCCGCTTCCGTGCAGGACGGCTTCAACTTCCAGGGCGACAAGTCAGGAGCCAAGTGGTCGATCCTGGTCTCGGAGATCCCCAAGGCGTTCAAGACCGGGCTGCTGGATCTGCGCCCCGGCTGCCACGCCGTGCAGATTACCCACACTCCCGCCGGCAAGGTGGACGGGGTTGTCTATGCCGACGCTGACGGGCAGCTGCAGCGGCAGAAGGCGCGGGTCGTGGCGGTGGCCGGCAACGCGATCGAGACACCGCGGCTGCTGCTGCTCTCCGCCTCCCCGCTTTTCCCCGACGGGCTGGCCAACTCCTCCGGGGAAGTGGGCCGGAACTACATGCGGCACACCACCGGTTCGGTGTACGCCCAGTTCGACTCACCCGTGCACATGTACCGGGGCGAAACCATGGCCGGGCTGATCGCGGACGAGTCCCGGCACGACCCCGACCGCGGGTTCGCCGGCGGCTACTACATGGAGACGATCTCCCTGGGTCCGGCCTTCCTTGCTTCCTTTGTGGACCCGGGCGCCTGGGGGCCGGGCTTCGCCGCGATCCTGGACGGCTACCGCCGCACAGCCGGCATGTGGATCGTGGGGGAGGACATGCCGCAGGCGACCAACCGGATCACGCTGAACTCCACGGTCACGGACCCGCTCGGCCTCCCCGTTCCGAACGTGCATTTTGACGACCACCCGAACGACGTCGCCATGCGCGAACACGGCTACGGCCAGGGCCAGGCACTGTATGAGGCAGTGGGAGCGGTGTCGGCGGTCCGCACCCCGCCGTATCCCTCCACACACAACCTTGGCACGGCACGGATGAGCGCCCGGCCGGAGGACGGAGTCTGCAACGGATTCGGCCAGGCCCATGACGTGCCGAACCTCTTTATCTCCGACGGTTCCCAGTTCACCACCGGGGCAGCCGCCAACCCCACGCTGACGATCGTGGCGCTGGCCATCCGGCAGGCAGAGCACATCGCAGCCCAGATGGCAGGAGGAGCGATCTGAACCCGCCAGCCGCCGAACGGGTCGCCGTGCTGGGCGGCGGCGTCCTGGGCCTTTCCACAGCGGTGGAACTGCTGCGCGGCGGTGCCGAGGTGCTCCTGCTGACCGAGGCAAAGGCGGGCAGCGGGGCGTCCGGGCGCTCGCTGTCCTGGCTGAACGCCGGCGGCGCCTACCCGGACCCGTACTTCCGGCTGCGGATGGCCGGGATTGACCGCTACCGCTCCCTGCTGGCACGGAACCCGGCCGCGGACTGGCTGGCGTTCGGCGGCGGGCTGTACTGGGACGATGATCCGTTCGAGGTGATCGAGCGGCACAACCGGCAGACCCGCGCAGGGTATGAGGCGCGGATGCTGGAGCGCGACGACGCCGCCTCCGCCGTGCCCGGGATCGACCCGGGTGTGCTTCCGCACCGGGTGCTGGTCAACCCCGGCGAAGGATGGGTGGCATTGCCGCAGCTGCTTCGGCTGCTCGCGGAGGAATTCACTTTCCGGGGCGGAACCCTGATTGAGGACGCAGGGCTGTGTTCGGTTCAAACCGGGCCGGACGGGAGGGCCGCCGGAGTGCGGACAGCTTCCGGGCAGGAATACGGTGCCGGCACGGTGGTGGTGGCCTGCGGCGCCGGCACCCCGGCGGTTCTGGGCGAAGCCGGAATCCAGCTGCCCGATGCGTCTGATCCCGCCGTGCTGTTGATCTCCGAGCCGCTGAACCACGGGCTGCAGACTGTGCTGAACACTCCGCGGATCTCCGTCCGGCCGCACCCGGGCGGACGGCTGGCCATGGACCATACCTGGTACCTGGACCTGGTCAGTCAACGGGAAGACGGCAGCTGGGACCTTCCCGCCGATGTGCTCGAGGAGGTAGCTGCCGAGACCAGCCGCCTGCTCGCGGGAAACCCGGAGATACGGGTCCAGTCCTGGCACGCCGGGCTGAAACCCGTGCCCGGTGACGGGGAGCCGGTGCTGGGGGAGCTGCGGGCCCTGCCCGGCTGCTGGGCCGTGTTCACGCACTCCGGGGCAACCTTGGGGCTGATCGCCGGTGAGCTGGTGGCGGATGAAATCCTCACCGGCCGCCGGCACCCGATGCTGGAACCGTTCCGGCCCGAGCGGTTCGGCTTCGGCTGGGAATCCTGAGAACCGGGTTCCCGGCCGCGCCGCGGCAGCCTTCCCGGCCGGATACCAGGCAGGGACGGGCCGGGCCGCGCCGCGGCAGGATTCCCGGCGTCAGGCCCCGGAAGGCACACCCGCAGGCACCTGGGCAGCAGCTGCCGCAGGTGCAGCCAGCAGCCCGGAAAACGCCAGCTCCGCCGCGCCGACCAGCAGCAGATCCGCGCCCAAGGCAGCCCGGCGGATATCCACCCGCCGGCCGAGGCCGCCGATGCCGCCCTGCGCCACCGCATCCTGCAGGCGCCGGGGATCGAAGGAGAACAGCACTCCCAGGAATCCGCCCAGCAGGATGGTGCGCGGATTGAAGATGTTCACAAAGTTGACCAGCGCCTCCGCCAGGAGATCCAGCTGGCGGGCGGCGGCTGCCTCAAACTCCGGCCCGGGCCTGCCGGCCATGGCGGCCTCCAGCTCATCAAGGTCAGCGTGCTCGAGTCCGAGCGGCACCAGCAGGCCGCCGAGGTTCACTTCGGTTTCAAGGCAGCCGCGGCGTCCGCAGAAGCAGGCCAGCCCGTCCGACCGGACCAGCGTGTGGCCCAGTTCCCCGGCGAACCCGGCTTCCCCGCCAAGCGGTACCCCGCCGACGACGGCGCCGCCGCCGATGCCGCTGGCGCTGCCGTTGAGGTAGACCACGTCCGTCTCCCCAACGCCGGCCCCGAAAACGGACTCGGCCAGAGTGCCGACGGTGGCGTCATTGCC
This sequence comes from Arthrobacter sp. NPDC055585, assembly GCF_053619115.1. Taxonomy (NCBI): domain Bacteria; kingdom Bacillati; phylum Actinomycetota; class Actinomycetes; order Micrococcales; family Micrococcaceae; genus Arthrobacter; species Arthrobacter sp. NPDC055585. Next base: position 484,187 of record NZ_JBSHIT010000001.1, on the reverse strand, counting down.
GACGAAAGCAGGCAAGCCGAGCGCCTGGGACAGTGCCTGCGCCAGCGGTTCGTCCCTCCAGCCCAGGTGCGGTGCCAGCCGCACCGATCCGTCGGTGCTGTCCACCAGTCCCGGGACGGCTGCCCCGACGCCCACGATCCGGTCCATTGTTGCGAGCTCGGCGCCCATGCCTTCCACCACAGCCCGCGTGATGCTCAGCGTCTCCGGAACTCCGGGCACGCTGGCGGCGTCGTAGCGGACCCGGCGGTGAACCTTCCCGCCCAGGCCCACCAGGCCCACCGTGACGGCATCGACGTCGGGATGCACCGCCAGGGCGGCGACGCGTTCGTTGGGGTGGACCAGGGGGCTGGGACGTCCGGCGCGGCCCGCGGCAGCGGGTTCGGTTTCATAGGCGAGCCCGAGCCGGGAAAGCTCGGCGGCGAGAGCGCCGATTGTGGACCGGTTGAACCCCGTGAGCCGGGTCAGTTCTGCCCGGGAGAGCGCTCCGCGGCGGTGCACAAGGGTCAGCACCCGGGACAGGTTCTGCACCCGGATGCTCTCGGTGGCCGGTTTGCTCGGCATGCGCTGGGTCCTTTGCGGAGGAGACTGAACGATTGATTGTTGCACGGAACACCATTTCCGACAGTACGTTTCGGCAGGAAAGCCGCCGCGGGAACCCATTGACAGGCCTTCGGGCGGTGCATATGTTGTTGTCCACAACTAATCCCGTGGATCCCCTTTGGAGCAGAGCATCATGACAAAGACGCCAACACCTGCCGACCGCTTCACCTTTGGACTCTGGACCGTGGGGTGGACGGGCAACGACCCGTTCGGCACCGCGACCCGTGCCGACCTGGACCCCGTGGAAGCGGTCCACAAGCTGGCAGACCTGGGCGCTTACGGCGTCACCTTCCACGATGATGACCTGGTGCCGTTCGGCTCTTCCTCCCAGGAACGGGACCTCATCCTCAAGCGCTTCCGTGCCGCCCTGGCCGAGACCGGCCTGCAGGTTCCCATGGTCACCACCAACCTGTTCAGCCACCCGGTCTTCAAGGACGGCGGCTTCTCCTCCAATGACCGCTCGGTGCGCCGCTTCGCGCTGCGCAAGGTGCTGCGAAATATGGACCTGGCTGCCGAACTCGGTGCCAAGACCTTCGTGATGTGGGGCGGGCGTGAAGGCGCGGAGTACGACGGCTCCAAGGATATTGCGGCGGCGCTGGATCGGATGCGCGAAGGCGTGGACACCGCCGCCGGCTACATCAAGGAGCAGGGGTACGACCTGCGGATCGCTCTGGAGCCGAAGCCCAACGAGCCGCGCGGCGACATCCTGCTGCCGACCGTCGGCCACGCCCTGGCCTTCATCGCCCAGCTGGAGCACCAGGACATTGTGGGCCTGAACCCGGAGACCGGCCATGAGCAGATGGCGGGCCTGAACTACACCCACGGAATCGCGCAGGCACTGTGGGCCGGCAAGCTTTTCCACATCGACCTCAACGGGCAGAAGTCCATCAAGTACGACCAGGACCTAGTCTTCGGTCACGGCGACCTCACCAGTGCCTTCTTTACCGTGGACCTGCTGGAGAACGGCTTCCCGAACGGCGGGCCGGTCTACGAGGGCCCGCGCCACTTCGACTACAAGCCCTCCCGGACCGACGGCTACGACGGCGTCTGGGAGTCGGCAGCCGCCAACATGTCCATGTACCTGCTGCTGAAGGAACGCGCGCAGTCCTTCCGGGCGGACCCGGAGGTCCAGGAGGCGCTCGCCGCGTCCGGCATCGGAGAGCTCGCCGAACCGACGCTGGCTGCGGGGGAGAGCACCGCCGACCTCCTGGCCGATGCGGCGTCCTTTGAAGAGTTCGACGCCGATGCCGCCGCCCAGCGTTCCTTCGGCTTTGTCCGGCTGAACCAGCTGGCACTGGAGCACCTCCTCGGCGCCCGCTAGGCGGTTTGCTAGCATTCCTGGTTCCGGGCGCTGACGCCCCTCCGCCTGCCGAAAGGTCCGTTATGCCGCTTGTAGCAGGAGTGGACAGCTCCACGCAGTCCTGCAAGGTCGTGATCCGCGATGCCGAAACCGGAGCGCTGCAGCGGCAGGGGACTGCCCGCCACGCGCCCGGAACCGAGGTGGATCCCCAAACCTGGTGGACGGCGCTGCTCGAGGCAGCCGCGGCTGCCGGCGGCTTGGATGACGTCGCCGCGGTGGCCGTATCCGGCCAGCAGCACGGCATGGTGTGCTTGGACGCCGACGGCGCCGTGGTCCGCGATGCACTGCTCTGGAATGACACGCGCTCAGCCGGTGCGGCCCGGGACCTGATCGAGGAGGCCGGTCCGGACGGGGCAGCCTACTGGGCCGAGACCACCGGGACCGTGCCGGTTGCCTCGATCACGGCCGCAAAGCTGAAGTGGCTGGCGGAGAACGAACCGGAGAACGCGGCCGCCACGGCTGCCGTATGCCTGCCGCACGACTGGCTCTCCTGGCGGCTGGCCGGCCACGGACCGGGCACCGGGGGACTGGCTGCCCTGCGCACCGACCGCTCGGATGCATCCGGTACCGGCTACTGGTCACCGGCCACCGGACAGTACCTGCCCGACGTCCTGGAAAGTACGCTCGGGCACGTACCGGCGCTCCCCGTGGTCCTCGGCCCGCTCGAGCCGGGCCTGCAGACTCCATCCGGGGCCCTGATCGGCCCCGGAACCGGGGACAACGCCGGTGCGGCGCTCGGCGTCGGCGCCACCGTGGGTGACGTCGTCGTCTCGGTGGGGACTTCCGGTACTGTCTTCGCGGTCACGGCGGACCCCACCGCCGATGTCACCGGCATGGTGGCCGGATTCGCGGACGCCACGGGTAACTTCCTGCCGCTGGCCGCAACCCTGAACGCCTCCCGGGTCCTGGACGCCACGGCCGCCGTGCTCGGCGTCGACCTTCCGGCGCTCACCGATCTGGCGCTGGCTGCAGAGCCCGGCGCCGGAGGGCTGTCCCTGGTTCCCTACTTCGAGGGGGAACGCACGCCCAACCTGCCCGAGGCGAAAGCCAGTCTGCACGGCATGACACTGGCCAGCTACACCCCCGCCAACCTCGCCCGTGCGGCGTTCGAAGGCGTGGCCTGCTCGCTCGCGGATGCCTTCCGGGCGGTCACCGGGCTGGGTATCGAAGCGCGGCGCGTCATTCTGGTGGGCGGCGGTGCCCGCTCCGCAGCCATGCAGCAGACGCTGTCCTCCGTGCTGGGGATGCCGGTGGACGTTCCGGAGCCCGGGGAATACGTGGCCGACGGCGCTGCCCGCCAGGCAGCAGCGGTGCTCACCGGTGCCTGGCCGGAGTGGAAAACCCAGGACTCACTGACGGTTTCCGCGCCGCCGGCTCCGCTAGTGCTCGAACGCTACCGGGCTGCCGCGCAGCGCATGCACGGTTCCGCCAGCTGACCTGCGGAGAAGCAATACCTGCGGCAACGGCCAGCCTGTTTGCCATGGGTAAAAACTAATGGGTACTGTGACGGGCGTAACACCGGTATCCGGCGCTTCTGGGCGCCGCAGAATGATGGACGGAATTAGTCAATGAAAGCTTCCTGCAGTGAATCGCTGCAGCCGGATGGAACCGTCCGCTGTTCGTATCCCCATCCCGGCGGGCCCGCTCCGGGCGCCTGGGCATGAGTGCCCTTAAGCCGGCAACCGCACCCAAACAGGAACCGAAGAAAAACCCGCCCCAGCGCGTAACGGACCGTGGCAGCGTCAGCGCCATGTGGTACCTCGCGCCCGCACTGGTGGTCTTCGCTCTGTTCCTTTTCTACCCGCTGGGGCGGTCGGTATTTCTTTCCTTCCAGGGCAGCGACCTATTCGGCCGGCCCTCGGGTTTTGTTGGTTTCGACCAATACACCCGCCTGTTTACGGACAGTGGTTTCTGGACGGTCATGGGTGTGACCCTCGGATTTACCGTCCTCACCGTGATTCCCTCCATTGGCATTGCCCTGGCGCTGGCGCTGCTGCTGCACCAGAAAATCAAGGGAATCCGATTCTTCAGAACCGCATTCGCCCTGCCTTTCGCATATTCAGTGGCAACGGCGTCGGTAATTTTCGGCGTCATGTTCAACCAGGCCACCGGTGTGCTGAACGGAATGCTCGGATTCTTCGGGCTTGACCGGGTTGGCTGGCTCACAGACCCGGCCTGGGCGTTGGTCTCGGTGTCCCTGGCCACCGTATGGATGCAGCTGGGCTACAACCTGCTGGTGCTTTCCGCCGGTCTGGGCGCGGTCTCCGAAGACGTCGTCGAGGCAGCACGGCTCGACGGTGCGCACGGCTGGCGGATGCAGCGGTCCATCATCATGCCGCTGCTGACACCGCAGCTGTTCTTCCTGCTGGTCACCGGAACCATCCATGCCCTGCAGAGCTTCGGCCAGATCCACATTCTGACCAAGGGCGGCCCGCAGGACAGCACCACCACCCTCGTCTACTCCATTTATGAGCAGGCGTTCGCGAACAACAACTCAAACTTCGGCTATGCCTCCGCGCAGGCCGTGGTGCTCCTGATCATCGTGGTAGCGGTGTCCGCCATCCAATTCGGTGTCCTGGAACGGAAGGTCTTCTACCGATGAGCCGCACAGCAGCTCCTGCCCCCGCAAAACCGCAGGCGGCTCCGCAGCGCCGCAGCCAGTCGCTGAAGAAGCGCCAGCGCCGTCCGCTCACCGTGGGCAGGGTCCTGACCTATGCCGCGCTGGCCGTCGGCGCCGTGATCGTCCTGTTCCCCGTCTACTTCGGTTTTGTCGGTTCCTTCATGGGCCCGGCGGACATCAACGCCTACCCGGCGTCGCTGTGGCCGTTCAACGGATTCCGGGTGGAGAACTTTGCCGGTGCACTGAACTCAATCCCGCTGGGCCGGCAGTACGTGAATTCCGTGGTGATGGCCGGACTGATCACCGTGGGCCAGCTGGTGACCTCGCTGCTCGCGGCATACGCCCTGGTCTTCCTGAAAGTGTGGGCCAAGGCCTTCTGGTTCGCCCTGTTCCTGTGCAGCATGATGGTGCCGGCCGAGGCGATCATCATCCCGAATTACCTGACCATGTCCTCTGCGGGGCTGATCAACACCATTCCGGCGCTGGTACTGCCGTTCCTCGCCCATGGATTCGGGATCTTCCTGCTCCGCCAGGCGTTCCTGTCCTTCCCCACCGAACTGTGGGAAGCGGCCCGGATCGACGGAGCCGGACACTTCAGGTTCCTGCTCTCGGTCCTGGTTCCGCTCTCCAAGCCCACCCTTGCAGCACTGGGAATCTGGTCCTTCCTCTCGGCCTGGAACATGTACTTCTGGCCGCTGCTGGTTACCCAGACCCCGCAGATGCAGACCATCCAGATCGGCATCACCCAGCTGCGTTCGGCGGACAACTTCAACGCCGGGCTGGTCCTTGCCGGAACAGTCCTGGCCATCATTCCCACCCTGCTGCTGGTGATCTTCGGCCAGCGGTTCATTGTCCGCGGCCTGACTGCGGGCTCCATCAAGTAACGCACCGGCCCAAACGCCACTGCTATCCGGAGCTCACTCTCCGGCCAACCCTGAAGGGAAACGCATTGAGAACTACAACCAGAGGACGCAGGCTGCCAATGATGGCCGCCGGCGCCGCAGGGCTTGCCCTTGTACTGTCCGCCTGCGGCGGAGGCAGCACCACAACCGGAGCAGGCGAAGCGCCGGCCGCGGATGCACTCGAGTCGGCTGAGGGTGTCACTACCGTCAATTTCTGGCACTCCATGGACGGCACCAACGGTGAGACCCTGGGCAAGCTCATTGACGAATTCAACACTGCCAATGAAGGCAAGATTGAAGTCAAGGGCGTCTACCAGGGCGACTACGACTCCACCATCACCAAGTACAAGGCTGCGGTCCAGTCCAACAGCACACCCAGCATGGTGCAGATCTATGACATCGGCACGCAGTTCATGATCGACTCCGGCGCCGTGCTGCCCACCCAGGCCTTCATCGACCGGGACGACTACGACGTCTCGGACCTGCAGCCGAACATTGCCGGCTACTACACGATCGATGAGGACCTCTGGTCCATGCCGTTCAACACGTCCATGCCGGTCCTGTACTACAACAAGACCCTCTTCGAAGCGGCCGGGCTGGACCCGGAAACTGCGCCCGTAACGCTGGACGAGGTTGGCGAAGCAGCCAATGCCCTGTCCAAGAAGAACGGCGGACCGGCGGAGTTCGGCTTCAACGCCGCCATCTACGGCTGGCTCCTGGAACAGGAGATCGCTGCCAACGGCGCCCTCTACTGCAGCCCGGACAACGGACGCTCCGGAGAACGTGCCTCCGACTACAGCTTTAACAATGACACCGCCGTGGAGTTTGTGGACTGGTGGAAGGAACTCGTGGCAACAGGGGTAGCCGGCAACACCGGCCGCGCCACTGCCGACGCGCAGAACGCCTTCAAGAGCGGCACCATCGGCATGACCCTCGAATCAACGGGTGCCCTGGGCGGCATGCAGAAGGCAGCTGAGGAGCAGGGCTTCGAGCTCGGCGTCGGCTTCTACCCGAAGATCGAGGAGAACGACTCCGGTCCGATCATCGGCGGCGCCTCGCTCTGGATCTCCGGTGAGGGGCACTCCGACGCGGAGAAGGAAGCCACCTGGCAGTTCATGCAGTTCCTCGCCGAGCCGGCAACCCAGGCCACATGGCACACCGGCACCGGCTACTTCCCGATCTCCAAGGCCGCACTGGATGAGCCCGAGGACATCGCCTGGCGCGAGCAGTACCCCCAGTTCGACGTCGCCGTGCAGCAGCTTGAGGCAACTGAACTGACTGCCGCTACCCAGGGCTGCGCCGCCGGTTCCATGCCTCAGGCCCGCAAGGCTGCTGAGGACGCCCTTGAAGGGGCCCTGCTCGGCGGAGACAGCAAGGCAGAGCTGACCGAATCGGTTGAGGCCCTCAAGACCGAAATCGAGAACTACAACAACTCGGTGCAGTAGCCCGGTCTACCCTCGAAGCGCTGGTCCCGCCTCCTATCAGGCAGGCGGGACCAGCGCTTTTGCGCGTGCCGGGGTAGTCTCCCGGAATGGGCACCGACTACACCATCCGCCGGGAAAACCCGGAAGACTGGGCCGCAGTGGAGAATCTGACCCGCGAGGCGTTCTGGAACGTTTACCGTCCGGGCGCGGTTGAACACTTCCTGCTGCACCGTTACCGCTCCCTGCCGGAGTTCGTTCCCGAGCTCAGCCAGGTCCTTGAGGCGGACGGGCGGATCGCCGGCCACATCATGTACAGCCGTGCCGAACTGACGCGGGAGGACGGCGGTGCGCTGCCCATCCTGGTCTTCGGGCCGGTCTCCGTGCTGCCCGGATACCAGAAGCGCGGTTACGGCGCGGCACTGATCCGGCACACCCTGGCCAAGGCAGCCGAACGTGGCTTCGGCGCCGTCGTTATTACCGGGAGCCCGGAGTATTACGGCCGCTTTGGCTTCGCGGAGGCAAAGACCTTTGGGATCTATTACGACGGCGTTCCCCGGGATGAGCCCACACCGTACCTTCAGGCCCTTGAACTGCAGGACGGCTACCTGGCCGGAGGTCCCTGGATCTATCGCGATCCGCCCGGCTACGCGGTGAGCGACGAGGACGTAGACGCGTTCGACGCCCGGTTCCCGCCGAAGCAGAAGCTGAAGCTCCCCGGCCAGCTCTGGTAACAAACGCCCCGCATCCGCGGTTGACCGCCCGGAAACCGGTATGTGAAGGTTGCTTACTATCTGCTCGCCGACGAGGAGGACCAGTGGAAGCAATGGTGTACCGCGGCCCGTACAAGGTGCGGGTTGAAGAAAAAGACATGCCGCGCATTGAGCACCCCAATGACGCCATTATTCGAGTGACACTTGCCGCGATCTGCGGCTCCGACCTGCACCTCTACCACGGGCTGATGCCGGACACCCGGGTCGGAACCACCTTCGGACACGAGTTCATCGGCGTCGTCGAGGAAGTGGGCTCCTCAGTGCAGAACCTCAAGCCGGGGGACCGCGTGATGGTCCCGGCCAACATCTACTGCGGCTCCTGCTGGTTCTGCGTCCGCGGGCTGTACTCCAACTGCCACAACGTGAACCCGAACGCCACGGCTGTTGGCGCCCTGTACGGCTACTCCCACATCGCTGGCGGCTATGACGGCGGCCAGGCGGAGTACGTGCGGGTGCCGTTCGCCGACGTCGGACCCTCCCTGATTCCGGACTGGATGTCGGAGGAAGACGCGCTGATGTGTACCGATGCGCTGGCCACCGGTTATTTCGGCGCGCAGCTGGGGGACATCAGGGAACGCGACACTGTGGTGGTGTTCGGCGCCGGGCCTGTGGGGCTGTACGCGGCCAAGTCTGCGTGGCTGATGGGTGCCGGACGGGTCCTGGTGATCGATCACCTGGACTACCGGCTGGACAAGGCGCCGGACTTCGCCCACGCCGAGACCTACAACTTCACGCAGTACGAGGACATTGTGGTCCAGATGAAAAAGGACACCGGCTACCTTGGCGCGGACGTGGCGATCGATGCCGTGGGTGCCGAAGCGGACGGGAACTTCCTCCAGCACGTCACGGGCACCAAGCTCAAGCTTCAGGGTGGTTCCGCGGTTGCCCTGAACTGGGCCATTGATTCCGTCCGTAAGGGCGGGACCGTCTCGGTCATGGGTGCCTACGGTCCCATCTTCAACGCCGTGAAATTCGGCGACGCCATGAATAAGGGCCTGACGCTGAACATGAACCAGTGCCCCATGAAGCGGCAGTGGCCCCGGTTGTTCGAGCACATCCGCAACGGCTACCTCACGCCAAGTGACATCATCACCCACCGCATTCCGCTGGAGCACATCGCAGAGGGCTACCACATCTTCTCTTCCAAGCTGGATGACTGCATCAAGCCCGTCATTGTGCCCAGCGCAAATTGAACCTGCGAAGGAGATCTCCATGCCCTACACCGCCCGGAACCCCGTCACCGTCCTCACCGCCGAGGAACTGCGGGCTCGCATCCCCGGCTGGGGCGCGGACCTGAATCCGCTGGACCGCCCGTCCGTTCCCAAGCTGCAGTTCGATCCCGGGCGCACGGGCGCGCACTGGGATTTCCCTGAGCAGCAGGAAGAAACCTATCCGCGGGAACGGTCGATCGAGCATGAGCGGCTGACCCCGGTCTTCGGCACCGCCGTCCCGCTCAAGGGCCTATCCGGAGCGATGCGGCGCCTCGCCTACCGCCGCTACAGCGAGGCACGTGCCGCGCACTGGCTGATCCTCCTCGCAGCGGACCGGGTGGATGCATTCGGCGCGCATGTGACATCCCTGGTAACCCTGCATCCGGATAACCCCGTCACCGAAACCGGAATCCTCAGCGAGTTCCGCCGCGGTGGGTTCGCCTCACGGGCAGGCCGGCGCCGGGCGGACGTGAACCACGCCTGGATCGACCCCATTGTTGTTGGCGCGCCCTGGGTCATTGCCGGGGGAGCGGTTTTCGCCGGGGTGCGGGCACTGCGGCGGCTGCGGAACTGACTCCGGCTGAAGTGAACCGGGCTGGTTAGCGGGACCACTTCAGGATGCCCGCAGGCAGGCCTAGTCTTCGGGGTATGACGCAGGATCCAGTCCAGTCCAACCCGGACAACTATTCCGTGGTCTTTGAGAACAACCGAGTGCGTGTCCTCGAGTACCGGGACACTCCCGGACACCGGACCGTTGTGCACCGGCATCCGGACAGTGTGATGATCACCGCCAGCTCTTTCCACCGCAGGCTCACCTCCGGTGATCAGCAGCGCGAGGTCGAGCTGCCTGCAGGCACCGTCCAGTGGCTGCCCGCCCAGGAGCACGTCGGTGAGAACACCGGCGAGACGGAAACCCATGTGTTCTTTGTCGAACTCAAGGAACCTATTCAGTAATCCTTGACTCATTTCAGGAATTACGTAATTCTTGACGCATGAGTTCGCACGATGACCGTCTGCAGGCACTCGAGGAACGAGTTGCCGCTCTGGAGGAACGGCTCACGGCTGCGCCACCGGCGGGCCGCCCGGAGACAGATGACATCTTCTGGGCACTGAACGGCATCCGGGACCGCTATCCGGACCCCGGAGCCGTCCTGTTTGCCGGAACCGCGAGCACGCCCACCGGTGAGCGGTACGAGTACCAGTACGGCCTGGAGACAGAACACCTGCTCGACGTCGATTGGGCGCCCCTCGCTGAGTCCCTCGCCGCCCTGGGCAACCCGGTTCGGCTCTCGATCCTGCGCGCAGTCCTGGGCGGAACTGAAACCGTCGCGGCGCTCGCGGAGGAACTGGGCGCCGGCACCGCCGGGCAGATCTACCACCACGTGAACCAGCTCAGCGCCCAGGGGTGGCTGGCTGCCCATGCCCGCTCCCGCTACCGGGTGCCCGCTGCCCGGGTCATTCCGCTGCTGGCTATCCTTACCGCCGCTGCAGGAGGCAACTGATGCCCGAAGCTGTCACGCACACACGAAAGCTGACACCACGGATGCTGGCGGGAGGTGCCGCCGCCGTCGTTATTCTGGTCTTTGGCCTGGCTGCAGCGCCGTGGCCGCCCAAGCTGTCCGGCAGTGTCACCGGAGATGCTGCCCTGGCTGAGCGGGTGCGTCCGCTGCTCACCGCTCCGGCGGATCAGGTCAGTGTTGCCTGGATCGACGGCGACGACGTGCGGTACGCCGGCTTCGGGGCGGATGAACATACGGAATATGAGATCGGTTCCGTCAGCAAGACCTTCACCGCCTCGCTGCTGGCCGACGCCGTCTCCCGCGGGGAAGTCACGTTGGAAACCACCGTCGCGGACATCCTGGGGGAGGAGCTGCTCGATCCCGACGCCGAAATCGGCACCGTGACCCTGGCCGAACTGGCCAGCCACCGTTCCGGCCTGCCGCGGCTGGCAACAGGACTCGATGCCCTGCCCTCCCTCCTGGCCGGACAGCTGCTGAACCGGGATCCGTATACCGCCTCGCCGGAACAGGTTCTGGAGCAGGCTCAGGCCTCCCGCCTGGACGGCCACGGAACGGCCACCTACTCGAATCTGGGCTACGCCTTCCTCGGCCAGCTGCTGGCCAGGGCAGCCGGCGCGAGCTGGGAAGAACTCCTGGACGAGCGGGTGCTGAGCCCGCTGGCACTGGCGGAAACCTTCGCGCCGGTCACTGCAGAAAACCTGCCCGATGCCGCCCCCACCGGGCGAAGCGCCGCCGGCCGTCCGGAACGAGCCTGGACGGCGAACGGCACGGCGCCGGCAGGCGGAATCCGGTCCACCGCCGCTGACCTGGTGCTTTACGCACGGGCGCAGCTGGACGGAACTGCCCCGGGCGCCGCGGCGCTGGAACCGCAGTGGGACGACGGAAGCGGTGGCCGGTACGGACTGGCCTGGATCACCGAAGAACATGGAGGCCGGGATATCACCTGGCACAACGGACAGACCGGCGGGTTCTGGTCCATGGTGGCACTTGACCGGGAGGCCGGCACCGCAGTCGTGATGCTCTCCAACGTCTCGGCCGGACACGAAGAAGCAGTGTTTGAGCTCCTCACGGCAGGTGCCAAGTGATGGCCGCGGCGATCGCGTGGGTGATCCCGGCAGGCCTGGTGGTCTACTGTGGCTGGGCAGCCTACTCAGCCTGGACGCCTTCTTTGCCGGAGAAGTCCCGCAGCGCCTATCTCGCAGCCCTGCTGGAGGTCGGGTTCGTGGTGGTGGTTTGCCGGCTGATGATTGAGTTCTCGTCCGTGACGGTCTGGTTGTGGGTATTCTCCGTTGCCGCGCTGGGGATTGCTGCCGCAGGTCTGGTTATCCGCTGGCCGGAGCTGCCAGGACGGCGTGTCCATCCGGAGTCCGGAACACCGGCGAACGTCCATGTGAGCAAAACCAGGGGACCGGGTCCGGCGACGGTCACCGGCTATGCGGCTGTCCTGGCTGCCGCTGTGGCAGCGTCCGTGGTGATCGGCTGAGCCCGGCAGACCGTTGCTCAGTCTGCCGGATCAGCACTGCCGGCGGTTGAGCCGCCGGCAAGAACCCGGCGCAGGAACGCCGCGGCAGCCACGTCGTCCTCTATTCCGCCGGCCTCGTGCCCGTTGAAGGGCCAGACCTGCAGTTCCTTGGGCCCGGAATAGTTGTTGTACGCCGCATAAACGGTGGACGGCGGCGTGATCTCATCCATCAGGCCCACCGAAAACAGGGCCGGAACCTTGGCCCGCTTGGCGAAGTTGATCGAATCAAAATACTGCAGTGTCTGGTGCACCTGCTGCACCCGCGTGCGGTGGATCGCCAGATAGTCCACCAGCTCCCGGAACGGGTACGCATCCGTCACCTGCAGTGCCCGGGGAATGTCGGACAGGAAGGGCACTTTCGCCACGATGGCTGCCAGCTCCGGGGACAGCGCCGCAGCGGCCACTGCCAGTCCGCCGCCCTGACTCATCCCCACAGCTGCGCAGCGGGCGGGATTCACCCTGTCCGATGACCTCAACGCCTGGACAGCCCGGACGGCATCCGTGGTCAGCCGCCGGTAATAGTACGTCTGGGGATCGGTGACGCCGCGGGTCATCACGCCTTGTCCCTGGGGTCCGGCACTGCCGGCGGCATCAGGGGTGACGCCGGTGCTCCAGCCCGCTCCCTGCCCGCGGGTGTCCATCTCCAGGTGCGCGAAACCGCAGGAGGCCCAGAAGAGGTTTTCGTGCGCGTCGCCGCGGCCTCCGCCGTAGCCCACAAACTGAACCACGCCGGGCAACGGACCGGATGCTCCGGACGGCACCCGCAGCCAGGCGCGGATGGGTTCGCCGGCATAGCCGTTGAAGGTCACGTCCCAAACGTCCACCGTGGACAGCACCGTCTCGACTGGCTCCAGGCTCAGGCCCAGCGGATGGGCCTGAGCCTCGGCCAGGGTCTGTGCCCAGAATTCGTCGAACGCCGCGGGATCGCTTTGGCTTCCCAGATACGTGGTCAGCTGGTCAGCGGGCATATCCATGTACACGTAAATTCCTCCTACGGGGCCGTGACGTCCACCGGCCCTGTTTCCACTGCGTTCACGTGAACTACACAGCGTCCACGTGAACCGCACAGTGCAGCCGCCGGGTGTGATCCACCGAGCGTACCGGTCCGGTGAGCGTAACTCCGGTGCTCAGCCGGATGTCGGTACTGGATGCCCCGAAGCGCAGTTCCAGTTCTCCAGGCTCCACCCTCCGCTGCCCGTCCACCGCGGTGAAAGAGGCAAGGTCCGCCGGCACGGTGAACCGAACGCGCGCGGATTCCCCGGCGCGCAGCGGCACCCGGGCATAGCCAACCAGGCGCTGCACGGGCCGCACCACCGACGCCACTGGATCGTGCAGGTACAGCTGAACCACTTCCACGCCGTCGCGCTCTCCCGTATTAGTCACGGTCAGCGCGGCAGCGGCCTCGCCGGCGGTGCTGATTTCAGTGCTGTCCACGGACAGTGAGTCCCACTCGAACCGGGTGTAACTGAGCCCGTGGCCAAACCCGAAGGCCGGCGTCGGATCGATGCTGGAGACATCCGTTGGCCCGGCCAGGGGCGCGGCCAGATAGCCGGCGGGCTGGCCTCCGGGCGTGGCCGGAACACTGACCGGCAGCCTGCCGGAAGGATTGACCGCACCGCTAAGCACCCGCGCGACGGCGGGCCCGCCTTCCTCCCCGGGAAAGAACGACTGGACAACGGCGGCGGACCGGGATGCAGCGGCACCCAGGGCATACGGGCGCCCGGTCAGCAGCACGGCCACCACCGGTGTGCCGGTGTCCAGCAGGGCATCCAGCAGCTGCTGCTGCACGCCCGGCAGCACCAGGGACTCGACGTCGCATCCCTCGCCGCTGGTGCCCCGGCCAAAGAGCCCGGCACGGTCTCCGAGAGCGGCAATAACGACGTCGGCCTCCCGCGCCGCGGCCACGGCGGCACCGATCCCGGACACATCCGGATCATCGATTCCGCAGCCGGGAACGTACTCGATGCTGCCGTCCGGGAACAGGTCCCGCAGCGACGCCGCGACGGTGGGCAGGTCGATCCCCGCGGCGATCTCCGGGAACTGCGAGCCGACGTGGGCGGGGAATGAATAGCAGCCAAGGAACGCCATCGGGTTCTCGGCGTTGGGACCAACGACGGCGATGCGCGCCGGCGCCTGCAGCGGCAGGATGCCGTTGTTGCTGAGCAGGACAACGGACTCCTCGGCCAGCTCACGGGCCAGCTTCCGGTTTCCGGGGGAATCCAGGTCCACCGTGGACTGGACCGCTTCGAGGTCCGAGGCCCCGGCAGCCAGCGCCTGGGGAACCGGGCTCCAGTCCTCATCCAGCAGGCCGAGCCCGATCTTCTGCAGCAGGACCCGCCGTGCCGCGGCATCCACCAGCGCCGGGTCAACCCGGCCGGCTTTCAGTTCTTCCAGCAAGTGCTCCCCGTAGGCATCCACGGTCGGCAGCTCAACATCCACCCCGGCGGCCAGGGCAGCCGCCGCGGCTTCGCCGCGGTTTGCCGCCACACCGTGCAGGTCCTGCAGGAACCCAATGCCGAAGTAGTCAGCCACCACGGTCCCGGCGAATCCCCAGGTGTCCCGCAGCAGCCCGGTCAGCAGCGAGTGGTCTGCCGCGGAGGGAACGCCGTCGGTATCCGTGTAGGCGTGCATCACGGAGCGCACGCCGGACTCCCGCACCGCCATTTCGAACGGCGGCAGGACGACGTCGGCGAATTCCCGCGGGCCCATTGAAACCGGTGCGAGGTTCCGGCCGGCGCGGGAGGCCGAGTAGCCGGCGAAGTGCTTGAGGGTGGCGACGACCCCGGCCTGTTCCAGGCCCTGGATGTAGGCCGTGGCAATGGTGCCCACCAGGTACGGGTCCTCGCCGATGGTCTCTTCCACCCGGCCCCAGCGGGCATCGCGCACCACGTCCAGCACGGGGGCCAGTCCCTGGTGGATGCCCACCCGGCGCAGGTCATCGCCGATGGCTCCGGCCATTTGTCGGACGAGGTCCGGGTTGAACGTGGCGCCCCAGGCCAGCGGAACCGGGTACGCCGTCGCGCCCCAGGCCGCGAACCCGGCCAGGCACTCCTCGTGTGCCATCGCCGGAATGCCGAACCGGTTGGACGCGGCGATCCGCTCCTGGGTGCGCATCAGGGACAGGGCGCCGGCACCGGCGTCGACCGGTTTGGTACCGAAGGGGCGGGTGAGCTGGCCCAGTCCGGCGGGCAGCAGCGCCTCGAGGTCCGGGGGCTCGTTCATTTCGTGCTGGTGCGGAGCTACCTCGGCGCCGTCGGCGGAGGCACCGACCCACACGCCGATCAGCTGGGCGGTCTTTTCTTCAAGTGTCATTTGGGACAGCAGGGCATCCGCGCGTTCGGCGGGGGAGAGGGAGGCATCCCGCCAGGGGACGCGCTTGGTGGTGGTGTTGGACATGGGTCACTTTCCGCCAGCGCCCATAAGGCCCTGGACTAGTGCGCGGCGCGCAAAGAGGTACACCAGCAGCACAGGAATCATGGAGAGCATCACGGCGGCGAGGATGCCGGGGACGTTGATTCCGTACTGGGTCTGGAAGTTGAAGAGGCCAAGGGTGATGACCCGGGTTGACTCCGACTGGGTCAGGATCAGCGGCAGCAGGAAACCGTTCCAGCCCTGCAGGGCGGCGAAGACGGCGATCGTTGAGATCCCCGGCTTGGACAGCGGCAGCACCAGCCGCACGAATGTCCGCCAGGTTCCGGCGCCGTCCACGGCCATCGCCTCATACAGCTCGGGGGTGATGTCCCGCATGGTTCCGGAGAGGATCAGTGTGCAGATTGGCAGGGCGAACGCGGCGGTGGGCAGGATGATGCCCAGCAGGGTGTCATAGAGCCCCACCGTATTGATCAGGTAGAACATGGGAACAATGACGGCCTGGACCGGAATGGCCAGGCCCAGCAGGAAGAACCGGAACACCAGGGTGGTGGTGCGGGACTGGCTGCGCACAATGGCGTAGGCCAGCGGCGGCACCACCAGCAGGACAATTCCGACCACTCCGCCGGTGACAATCACGGTGTTCAGGAAGTAGAGGCCAAACCCGCTCTCGAACACTCCCACGTAGTTCTCCAGCGTGAAGCTGGTGGGGAAGGAGAGCGGTCCGCCGGCGCTGAAATCGCTGCGCGTCTGCACGCTGGCGGCAATCATCACGTACAGCGGCAGGGCAACGATCAGGAGCCAGACGACGGCGGCGGCTCCCGCAATGTAGTTGGGGCGCGTGCGCATCTAGACTCCTTCCATGGTGCTGCGCATCTTGTCGTAGCCGGAGACCTTGACCATGATCAGCGAGATGGTGGTGGCCACAACCACCAGGACGAGGGCGACGGCGGCGCCAATGCCAAAGTCGAACCGGCGGAAGGCCTGCTCGAACATGTAGAAGGCCGTGATGGTGGTGTCCGTGCCCGGTCCGCCGTTGGTCAGGATCAGCACCGTTTCAAAGGTGGTCAGCCCGCCCACGACCATCAGGATCACGGACGTGATGATGGAGTTGCGCAGCTGCGGCAGGGTGATGCTGAAGAACGTGCGTGCCCGCCCCGCGCCGTCGACCTCCGCCGCCTGGTAGAGCACCTGCGGAATCGCCCGGGCGGCACCCTGGTAGATCAGCGTGTGGAACGGCGTGAACTGCCACATGCTCACGAAAATGATGACGCCGATCGCGGTGGCCTGGTGGCCGAAGAGGTTGCCGTCGCCAAAGAGCCAGCGGAACTGGGACGGCACGCCGAAGTTGGGGTCCAGCAGGGCGCGCCACAGGACCGAGATGGCGGCTGACGAGAGCAGCAGGGGCACGAAGTAGATCGCACTCAGGACGGCACGGTTCCGCTGCGGCCCGGCCGCCCAGACGCCCAGCAGCATGCTCACCGGAGTCTGGGTGGCCACCCCGAGCACGATGAAGAGCAGGCTCAGCCAGAGGCTCTTGAGCATCACCGGATCCCCGGCGAGCTCCTGCCAGTTTTCCATCCCAACAAACTTCGGGTCGCCGATGCCGCGCCAGCTGGTGAAGGACAGCACCACGACGGCGATCAGGGGAACCACGGCGAAGAGCAGGAAAAACACCGTGGCCGGAAGAGTCCAGGCCAGTCCCGGACGGGGTGTGCGGGCCGAGCGGCCGGACGCTGCCGGACGGACCCGTTCGGATCCGTCCGGCAGCGCCGGCGGCTTCGGAGGAAGCAGGGCAGTCATGAGACGAAGTTCCTACAGTCCCTGCATGGCGGAGATGAAGCCGTCTTCGTCGATCCGTCCGCTGAAGAAGTCGGACATCGCTCCGTGGATGGCCGGGGTTGCCGAGGGCGGGTAGGCCTGGTCCCAGGAGAGCTGGAAGGCCGGGGCCTGCTCCACCAGTCCGTACTGGAACCGGGCGTAGTCGGGATCCGCGGACTGGTCCAGGAACTGCTCCGTGTTGGTGGTGGTGGGCAGGTTGCCGATTGCCACCTGCTCCTGGACGAACTCGTCCGAGTACATCAGCTTCAGGAAGTCGCGGACGGTGTCCGGGTACCGAGTGTTCGCCAGGACGGAGTAGAAGTTGTTGGTGTTGCCGACCAGGTTCTTCGGATCGCCCTTGCCGCCGTCGATGGTCGGGAACTCGCTGTAGCCCAGGGAGCCGGACTCAACGAACTCGGGTGCAGCGTCCTGGTGTGTTGAATAAGCCCAGGAGCCCATCAGCTCAAAGCCTGCCTGACCGCTGGACAGCAGGGATGCGGAGCCGCCGTCGGTGAACTTCACGGACTGGAAGTTGGTGCCGAAGGCGCCGGCATCCACCAGCTCACGCAGCATGCCCAGGGCCTCGCGGCTTTCCTCGGAGTCCCAGACCTCGGTGTTTCCGGCCAGGGCGCTTTCGAAGAGTTCAGGTCCGGCGACGCGGTCATAGACGTATTCGACCCACATCAGGGTGGGCCATTCATCGGCGCCGCCGAGGGCGATCGGGGTGACCCCGGCCGCTTTGAGCTTCTCCACCGCGTCCAGCAGCTCGTCCCACGTTTCCGGAGCGCCGTCGACGCCGGCACTGGCCAGGACCTCTTCGTTGCTGAAGAGCATCACCGGCTGGGTGCCGCGCATGGGAATGCCGTAGGCCTGGTCATCCACCACAGCGGTGTCGAAGACCGAAGGCAGGAAAGCGTCCTTCAGCTGCGGTTCTTCCTCGATGAAGTCATCCAGCGGCATCAGCAGCCCGGCGTCCACGTAGTCAGTAATGGATCCGCCGCCCCAGTTGAAGAACACATCAGGTGCTGAATCCGTGTCGATGACGGTTTGCAGCTTCTGCTGGTAGTCGGCCCCGGGGATGGTGTCCAGGACAACTTTGACGTCCGAGGTTTCGTTGAACTTGTCCACCATGGCCCGTTCGACGTCGTTGCCGGCGTCGCCGTAGACCAGGACGTGGACTTCATTTTCTGGCCGGTTGCTGGCAGCGGATTCACCGCTGTTCGAACAGGCGGCCATCGACATGCCGAGTGCCAGCGCGCCCGCGGCTGCGGTAGCTGGTTTCAGCCAGCTGCGGTTGTTCCTCATTGAACTGCTCCTCACTGGAAGGTCTCCCGGGAAGAATGTTCCGAAAGTTTCGAAATACTTGCCGAAAGTTCTGGAATGCGGCTAGCTTAGGATGCAGGGATGTGATGCGCAACACTTTTTCGCTGCGTCTTCGCGCCGGGGACTTTCGCACGGAGGAGAAACTCATGGCACAAACGCCTGCGGCTGGGCGCATTACCCTCGCGGAACTGGCGGCGGAGGCCGAGGTCTCGCTGTCCACCATTTCGAAAGTTCTCAACGGACGGTCGGACGTTTCGCGAAAAACCCGGACGAAAGTTGAGGCACTGCTGGACGGACATGGCTATCAGCGCCGGGCCAGCCGCAGCACCAAGTCCGGACTGCTGGAACTGGTGTTCCACGAGCTTGAAAGCGCCTGGGCGCTGGAGATCATCCGCGGCGTTGAAAACGTTGCGCGCGAACACGGGCTGAGCGTGGTGCTCACCGAAAGCGGCACCCGGCATTCACCCGGCCCCGAGTGGGTGGAGGGTGTGATCGCACGGCGACCTGCCGGCGTCGTACTGGTCTTCGCGGATCTGGCACAGGATTCCCGCCGCCTGCTCGAATCCCGCGGCATACCGTTTGTGATCATTGATCCCGCGGGGGACCCGGCACCGGATGTGCCTTCGGTGGGCTCGGCCAACTGGGCGGGCGGGATGATGGCCACCCGCCACCTCATCGATCTGGGGCACCGCAGGATCGCCGCCATCACCGGGCCAGGGGATCTGATGTGCTCGCTGGCGCGGATCGACGGCTACCGTTCGGCGCTGAACACGGCCGGGCTGGTGTTCGACGCGGAGCTGGTGCGGTACGGCAACTTCCACGTCGACGGCGGGCGGGACCATGCGCTGGACCTGCTCGCCCAGCCGGAGAGGCCCACCGCCATCTTTGCGGGCAGCGACCTGCAGGCTTTGGGGGTGCTCGACGCCGCCCGGCAGCTGGGCATCACCGTGCCCGAGGAGCTTTCGGTGGTGGGCTATGACGACCTTCAGGTGGCCCGCTGGTCCTCGCCCGCCCTGACCACCGTGCATCAGCCGCTGATCGAAATGGCCGAGGAAGCCACGCGCATGGTGCTGATGCTGCGGGACGGTGAACAGCCCAAGAACACGCGCCTGGACCTCTCCACGTCCCTGGTCATCCGGCAGAGCACTGCCGAGCCGCCGTCCGGGAGCGTTTAGGGTCGAATCCCGCTTAGGCCTGGTCTGCCGTGCCGACGCCGTCAGGCTGGGCAGCGGTGCCGAGCCTGCGTCCGCTGCGGCGGTAGGCAGGCGTCGTAGCCAGGACCACGTTGATGAGCACGGCGCAGCCGATGATCACTCCGGCCATTGAGAGTGCCGTCCCGCCGAAGACCCCGACCAGCGGGCTGATCAGCCCGGCCAGTCCCACCTGCAGGCAGCCCAGCAGTGCAGCCGCCGTTCCGGCCATGTGGCCGTAGCCGTCCAGCGCCAGGGACGTGGCGTTGGAGAAGATGAAGCCCAGCATGCCCAGCACCACCCAGAGACCGGCCACCAGTCCGATGACGCCGCCGAATCCGGTGGCGATGATGATCGGCAGGATCACAGCCAGCACCAGCAGCACCGGAGCTGCGATGCGAAGGATGCCCGCGGAGGGGAAACGGTTCAGCAGGGAGGCATTCACCTGCGAGGAGACCACCATGGCGACGCCGTTGACGGCGAAGATCAGCGCGAAGGTTGCGGGGGAGAGGCCGTACTCCTCCTGCATCACGAACGGGGACCCGACCACGTAGCTCATGATGATGCCCATGGACAGGCCCGGGATGACGGCGAACGCGAGGAAGCGGCGGTCGCGCAGCAGGATCCGGTAGCCGCCGGGCTTCCCGGACTTCGGGGTGCCCTTCTTCGCCTTTGTAAGGCGCCGTTCCGGCGGCAGGGTTTCAGGCATCCAGCGCCAGACGATGACCACCAGGATCACCCCGATCAGCGCCAGGGCGTAGAAGACCGCCCGCCAGGCCCAGATCCCGGCAACTGCCTGCCCCAGAGTGGGCGCCAGCAGCGGCGCCAGACCGATCATCAGCATCAGCCGCGAAAGCAGCCGCGCGGCGTCGGAACCGGTGAACCGGTCCCGGATCACGGCGATCGCAACCACGGAGGCGGCCGCGTTGAAGAAGCCCTGCATAATGCGCAGGCCAATGAGCAGGCCGATGTTCGGGGCGATCGCGCACAGCAGCGAGGTCACCACGTGCATTGAGATGCCGATCAGCAGCGGCAGCCTTCGGCCGAACCGGTCGGACAGCGGGCCGATGACCAGCTGGCCCACGGCGGTGCCCAGGAGGGTGCCGGAGAGCGTGAACTGGGCTGCCGTCGTCGTGGTGGCCAGGTCCGAGGCGACCTCCGGAAGGGCCGGGAGGTACATATCGGTGGTCACTGCCGGCAGCGCCGCAAGGGCGCCCAGCATCAGGATGTACTTCAGGCTGCGGGACCGGGAGGAGGTGCGTGCGGGGGAGGTTTTGGACACCGGGGAGGGGCTCCTAAGCAGGATTATGAAGACGGTGGGCCTCGGCCAGTATAGTCCCGCCGAAAGGCCAGTTACGGCTTGTTTCAGCCCTCAAACGAGCCGTAACTGGCCTTTCGCGGGAATGGGGCGGGAAGCGTTGACCGGTGCGGAGCGGAGTTTCACACTGGAGGAACATCCCGCCCCGCTGAGTGAACCCCGTTGACCGCCACCGAGCTGAGGCGATACCCATGGAAAAACGGATCCTGGACTACACCGATTGGCAGGACACGGCAGACACCCTGCACCTCTTCCTCCAGATGGCCGGCAAGGTCAAGATCGAGCGCAGCTACAAGCAACCTGAGTGGGGCCATGTGCGCATGCCGCTGACGATTGACGGGATCGGCACCGGAATCATCCCTGGCAACGGATCCAGCTTCGAGATCTACTTCAACCTGCGCCAGCACCACGTGGACGTCCAGAACACCGACGGCGGCAAATCCAGGATTCCCCTCGGCGACGGCCTGAGTGTGGCAGGCTTCCATTCCCAGCTGATGGCCGCGCTGGACTACATCGGGATGCCGACGGCGATCAACACCACGCCGCAGGAGTTCTATGACGAGACACCGTTCGATGAGGACACCAAGCACCATTCGTGGGACCGGCACGCCGTGGAGCTGTACCTGGAGAACCTGCACTTCGCCTACCGCAGCCTGTCCCGTTTCCTGGCGCCCTTCCGCGGCAAGGTGGATATGCCCGAGTTCTGGTTCGGAACCATGGACCTCTCCGGAACGGTGTTCGCCGGGCAGGCCGCCCCGTACAGCGGCACCGACGTGATCGGCGTGAACTGCTTCGATGAGAAGTTTGTGGAGTACGGGTTCTGGCCCGGGGATGTGAAGATGTCCAAGCCTGCCTTCTTTGGCATGCCGTATCCGTTCTTCTCCGGCATCGAGAGCTATGCCTCCATGCTGAAACCGGACCGTGCGGAGTTCCGGCCACAGATGAGTGAGTTCATCCTTACCCTGGAGGATGCCTTCTCCTATCCGGACCCGGAACAGGCGGTTGTGGACATGTGCCGCACTAGCTTTGAGATTGTGCAGCGGATGGACCGGTGGGCGGACCTGGAGTGGATCACCGAACCGCTCTCCTACCCCGCGGCACCGGCGTAGTACCGGAGGGGAGCGGAAATGGCCCGCACAGCGGTGCTTCAGGCTGCATCCCGGATGGGTGCCGCGGAAGAGAACCTGGCAGTGATCCGGAGGGCAGCCCTCCGCGCGGCAGAAGCCGGAGCAGACCTGCTGGTTACCCCCGAGCTCTTCGCCACCGGTTACGCTCCGGCCCTCGCGGCGGAGTCCGACGGCGCCGGGCTGCGGAAGCGGATCGCTGCCATTGCGGACGAGGAAGGCATCGGCGTCGTCGCCTCAACAGTGGAGGACGACGCCGGCACCCGCTTCATCGCTGCCTCGCTTTTTGATGAGACCGGCGCGGAGCGGCTGCGCTACCGCAAGGCCCACCTGTCCGGCGACGAGGAACACCGCATTTACACTCCCGGCGCCGGAGTGCCCCGCACCGCTTTCTTCCGCGGACTGCGGGTAGCCCTGGGCATCCGCTATGACATTGAGTTCCCCGAGTATGCCCGGGCCGCGGTGCGCGGCGGGGCAGACCTGCTGTGCATTCCGACGGCGGTTCCTGCCACCGGGGACGTCGGCGGACCGCAGCCCCTGCACACCTACAATGCCGAACGGATCTCAACCCTCCTGGTGCCTGCCCGGGCACTGGAGAACGGGGTCTATATTGCGTACGCAAACTACGCCGGCCCGGGTTTCACCGGTCACAGCGTTATTGCTTCGCCGTACGGCACCGTGCTCGCTGCCGCAGCCGGCGGGGAAGAACTGCTGCTGACGGACATCCATCCGGATGAGGTCCAGCGCGCCCGGCGGATCAACACCTATGCACAGGACATCCGGCCGGAGCTCTACCGGTAGGGAGGCCCACGGAATTAGGGCTGGCAGGGCCATGCTGACATAATGTTGGCAAACCCCCTTCGGAAGGCGGCCCTGCTCCATGACTCCCCGCAAACTGTTCACCACCCTGGCCTTCGCTGAGGCCGTGACGTGGACCCTGCTGATCGCGGCCCTGGTGGGCAAGTATGCGTTCGGCAACGAAGCTTTCACGCCGATTGCCGGCGGACTGCACGGCTTTGTGTTCCTGTCCTACGCTGCGGTGACGGTCTTCGTGTGGGTGAACCAGAAGTGGTCCGCTGCCACCGGTGTGCTGGGCGTTGCGCTCGCCGTCGTTCCCTGGGCCACCATTCCGTTCGAGAAGTCGCTGGATAAGCGCGGTCTGCTCGACGGCGGCTGGCGGCTGAGCCCGGGCGGCGAGGAGCCCAAGAACTTCGTGGACAAGGTGCAGGCCATGGTGCTGCGCCGTCCCGTTGCCGCTGCCCTGGTGGCGGTGGCCGGCGTCGCGGTTGTCTTTACGATCCTGCTCATCCTCGGCCCGCCCATTCCCAAGGGCTAAACCAGCTTGAGGATCCTAGCCGTGCCGTACGCCTGAACCGGCCAGCACCGCACGGTAGCCTTCCCGGAAGCTCGGGTAGGTGAAGGTGAATCCGGTGGAACGCAGGCGTGCGTTGGACAGGCGCCGGTTGCCGCCCCGGGTTGACCGGCCGGCTTCGCCCGGTGCCGGTGCGCTGCCCAGCTCCGTGCCCAGCTCGGCGGCCAGGAAGGACAGCACATCACGCTGTTCCACGGGTTCGTCGTCGACGCCCAGGTACAGCGGCGCCGGGTCGGCCGTGGCCGTAGTCAGGTGGACAATCGCGGCGGCGGCATCGTCCCGGTGGATCCGGTTGGTCAGCTGTCCCGGCCCGGGGTCAGCTGCCCCGGAGCGGACCTGGTCGATCAGCCGCGTGCGTCCGGGCCCGTAAATTCCCGCGAGCCGCAGGACTACCGCGTCGGGGCGGCGGGAATGCAGCAGGTCTTCGGCTTCGCGGATGACGGCGCCGGTCACCGACGCGGGTGCTGTAGGGGAGTCCTCATCCAGCCATCCGCCGCCGGCGTCCCCGTACACAGCGGTGGAGGACACAAAGAGGATCCGCCGCGGCCGCACGCCGTCGCGCTCCAAGGCGTTCAGAACGTTCGCCGTGCCGTCCACATACGCGGCCCGGTAGGCAGCTTCGGTGCGTTCCCGGGCGGCAGTTGAGATCACCACAATCTCGGTGCCGGCCGGAATGGCCGGCAGCTCCCCGGTCAGGTCGGCGCGCTGGCCGGTGAGGGGAGCAGGGATCTTTTCGGGGGAACGGCGCCAGCCGAGCACGGGAAAGCCGGCCGCGGCGAACCGCAGGCCGGCTTCCGTGCCCAGGTCGCCGCAGCCGGCAATCAGGACAGTCATGGCTTTACTCTGCCAGAGATTTGGCTGGGCCAGAGATTCAGTCGGGCAGTGAGGCGAGAACCTGCTGCGCCACGTCAACGCTGGACTGCGGGTTCTGGCCGGTGATGAGATTGCCGTCCGTCACGACGAAGCTTTCCCAGGCAGGGCCGGAGTCCACGATGGCACCCTTTTCGGCCAGAGCGTCAGCAACCATCCAGGGCGTGTTCTCCCCGGTGCCGCCGTTCAGCTCCTCTTCGTTGGTGAAGACCGTGAGCCGCCGTCCGGAGAACGCGAACCCGCCGTCGGGAGTCTCAGCGCTGAGCAGTGCCGCCGGGCCGTGGCAGAACGGTGCAATCAGCATGCCGGCGTCGTTTGCCGCGATGAGGATCCGGCCCATGTCCCAGTCGGTGGCCAGGTCCGCCATGGGGCCGTGCCCGCCCGGGATCACGACGGCGTCGTATTCCAAGGGCGCGACGTCGGCCAGCGCCATCGGCGAGTTCAGTTCCGGACGCAGTTCCTCCAGGTAGGACGCCAGGTGCGCGGCCTTTTCCTCACCGCCGGCCTGGTCCGGCTGCAGGCTGATCGCATCCACAGTCGGGGCCTTGGCGCCCGGGGTGGCGAAGGTGATGCGGTGGCCGGCTTCGGCCAGCGTGCGGTGCGCTTCAACCAGTTCCTCGGCCCAGAAGCCGGTGGGGTGTTCGGAGCCGTCCTTCATGGTGAGGGAATCGGCGGCGGAGACAACCATCAGGATGTTGTTCATGGAGGGTCCTTCCATTGGAGATGCGGAGAAAAGAGCGGGGAGCGCGGCTAGCGGGCGGCGGCGTCGATGGCTTCGAACGTCGCGTCGTCGAGCACCAGGTCCCGGGCACCGAGGTTTTCCTCGAGGTGGGCGACGGAGCCGGTGCCCGGAATGGGCATCATGACCGGTGAACGCTTCAGAAGCCATGCCAGGGCAACCTGGGAAGTGGTGGCGCCGAGCTTTTTGGCTGCTTCGTCCAGCACGCCTCCGGGCTTGGCGAGTTCCCCGGCGGAGATCGGAGCCCACGGGATGAAGCCGATTCCGTTGGCGGTAGCGTACTCGAGCACGTCTTCGGAAGAACGGTCCGTGAGGTTGTATCGGTTCTGCACGGTGGAGACGGTGAAGTACTCCTCGGCTTCCTTCAGCTGCTCCAGGCTGACCTGGGACAGACCCAGTGCCTTGACCTTGCCTTCCTTCTGCAGCTCACTGAGGACACCGAACTGCTCAGCGGCATCAACGGTGGGGTCGATGCGGTGCAGCTGGAACAGGTCCAGGGAATCCACGCGGAGCTTGCGCAGGCTCAGCTCGGCCTGCTGGCGCAGGTATTCGGGACGGCCCAGCGGGATCCACTCGTCCGGTCCGGTGCGCACAAACCCGGCCTTGGTGGCGATCCGGACGCCGTCCGGGTAGGGGTAGAGCGCTTCGGCGATGATCTCTTCGCTGATGTTCGGGCCATAGGAGTCTGCGGTGTCAATGAAGTCCACACCGAGCTCGACGGCGCGGCGCACCACCTCGACGGCGGTGCCGCGGCTTTCCGGCTCACCCCAGACACCGGGGCCGACAATGCGCATGGCCCCGAAGCCGAGGCGCTTGACCACGCCGAGGTCCTTGAGGTCGATGGTCGCGGACAGGGTGTTTTCAGTCTGCTCAGTCATGTAGGGGTACAACCCAATACTAAGCAGGCTTATTCCACCGGGGCCGTGTTTGTGCCGGGGGACCGCAGGGCAATGCGGACCAAAGCTGTCCGCCCGGGTGTTTTTCCGGCTTCCCGCCGGGCGTACGGTCCTGCGTATGGACTGGAAAATAGAACTCGTGCCCGTGCCGGTGTCCAATGTTGACGCCTCGAAGCATTTCTACGTCGACCAGGTGGGCTTCACCGCCGACCATGATCACCGGGTGGATGAAACCCTCCGTTTTGTGCAGCTGACGCCTCCGGGATCGGCCTGCTCCGTGGTGATCGGGGACGGCACCACGGATATGGTTCCCGGCTCCCAGCGGATCCAGATCGTGGTGCCCAGCGCTGCCGATGCGCGGCAGCACCTGCTCGACGGCGGTGTGCAGGCCAGCGATGTGACTCCGCTGGAGTGGGGAACGTTCGTCTACTTCAGCGATCCGGACGGCAACCAGTGGTCGCTGCAGGAGATGCCGGCGATCAGCCCGATCTAGCCGTCTACCGCGCCGCGGAAGATCCTCCGGCTAACTGGATTTCCGGAAGCCGGGATGCAGCGCCGTCGGCGAGGACCACTGTGACGTCCGGATGCAGCTGCAGGACTGATGCCGGAACATCCGGTGTCACCGGACCGGTCAGGGCTGCGGCGACGGCATCCGCCTTGGCTGCCCCGGAAGCGATGAGGACCAGCGCACGTGCCTCCCGGATGGTTCCCAGCCCCTGGGTCAGCGCGTGCGTCGGCACGTCATCCAGTGAGGGGAAGAACCGGGCATTGGCCTCGCGGGTGCTGGCTGCCAGCTCGACTACCCGCGTGCGGGAATCCAGTGCCGACCCCGGCTCGTTGAAGGCCAGGTGACCGTTGCTGCCAATGCCAAGGATCTGGACGTCGATACCGCCGGCGGCACGGATCAGGGACTCGTACTCTGCGGCGGCGGACTCGGGATCAGGGGCGCCGCCATCCGGCACAGACACAGCCGCAGGATCCAGGCCCAGCGGATCAATGACTTCCCGCCGAACCACCTCGCGGTAGCTCTCCGGATGTCCCGGCGGCAGGCCGAGATATTCGTCCAGCGCGAATCCGCGCAGCGGCGGCAGATCCCGTGCCCGGCGTGCCAGTTCTTCGTAGAGGGGCAGCGGCGAGGAGCCGGTGGCAATGCCGAGCACCGGATTCGGCCGTGCAGCCAGGCGGTCCAGGACAGCATCTGCTGCGGCAATCCCCAGGTCCCGGCCAGACGCGGCAGTCAGCACCCGCAGGCTCATGCCCCGGCTCCTTCCAGGGACAGCGAGCGGGCCAGCACGGGATCCGCGGGCGCCCAGTCGGAGAGTCCCAGCAGGCCGGCGGCATTGGCGCCGAAGATTTTCTGCACGTCAGGGGCCGGCATGCCTATTTCCCAGCAGATCCGCAGCTGGTCCACCAGGTAGCGCCGGGCATAGCCCCGGGGGAACCAGGACGAATCCGTGCCAAAGACTATCCGTTCCGGTCCATGCGTTTCGTAGAACCGGCGGAAGAGGTCCTCCAGCGTCAGTTTCTGGGCCATAAACCGCACCCACTGGTTAGAGCCGGAGGTGTCCACCAGCACGTTGGGGCAGGCCCACATCAGGAACAGCACCTGCTGAACGTGCTGGATCCCAAAATGCGGGATCACAAACGTCACGTCCGGGTGCCGTTTGGCCACGGCCTCCAGCCAGGCCGGTTCGATCATGGCGTTGTGCGCTATGCCGCCGGCCGAACCGCAGTGGCCAAAGTGGATGAGCACAGGGACCTGGTATTCCGCGGCGACCCGCCAGAGCGGATCCGCTGCGGGGTCATCAATCCGGGAGGACATCAGCGGGGCAAAGAGCTTAAGCCCGCGCAGCCCGGAGTCCCGGACCGCACGCCGGAAGTCATCCACGGCTCCGGGCGCAAAGGGATCTGCCATGGCTGCCAGGCCGAGGAAACGCCCGGCGCCATGCTCCACCAGCGCAGCCATTTCCGTGTTTCCGCCGGCGGTGACGAATGCCGCGTGCTCAATATGGTGCTGGTCCAGCTCGGTGATCCAGCGGTCAGCTTCCGCCTCCCAGCCGGCATCCTGTTCTGTGTTTTCCGGGTCAGCGAAGTCCCAGCTGCGCCGCCACTGGGCTGACATGCCGGCCACCTTCGCGGCGCGTTCTGCGGCGGCAGCGCTGGATTCCTCGCAGGCGAACTGGCCGCCGGACAGGGACCGGGTCAGCGGGTCGAACGGCATCCGGAAATGCAGGTGGAAATCGATGATGGAGATGCCCTGCACCACAGGGCGGTTACCGATTCGGGAGACGTGCACGGGTTCCTCCTACAGGGACAGAGGCTGGGGTTCGGACAGCACGACGGCGCCGCGCTGTTCGGGCGCGGTGGCCACCAGGTCAGTGGCGTAGCTGACGGCGGCGGCCAGCGCCTGCGCGGGTGAGTCCCGGCGGGCGAGGCAGGCCAGGAACGCGGCATTGAACCCGTCTCCGGCGCCGGTGCTGTCCACCGGTGTTACCGGGCGGGCGGCAGTGTGCAGCCAGGTTCCGTCCGGCAGGGCCAGCCCGGCGCCTCCGGCACCAAGTTTGGCGGCCACCATGGTTGAGGTCTGCGCTGCGAGCTGCAGGGCGGCGGCCTGCGCATCCGGGTTGCCGGTGAGCCCGGTGAGCTCGTCGCTGTTCGGCAGGAACAGGTCCA
This sequence comes from Arthrobacter sp. NPDC055585, assembly GCF_053619115.1. NCBI lineage: Bacteria > Bacillati > Actinomycetota > Actinomycetes > Micrococcales > Micrococcaceae > Arthrobacter > Arthrobacter sp. NPDC055585. The sequence goes on along the minus strand of NZ_JBSHIT010000001.1, from coordinate 455,563 downwards.
CGGAGCCGAGTACGCTGCGGACTTCCTCCCGCACGTCTTCGGTCCAGTCTTCAGCGGGCCATCCGGTGTCCAGCACGGTGAGCGCGCCGTTTGCACGGGCTGCGGCGAACAGCCCGTGTGCTGCGGCGCCGCGCAGCTTGGGCAGCAGGAAGTAACCGGCCAGCACTACGGTGCCGGCGCGGAGAGCGGCAGCCGGAACGTCCTGCGGGGTCAGTTCCGCCATGGCACCCAGCGAGGAGAGAAAGGCACGGTCCCGTCCCGGAGCCTCAACTGCAACGGTGATGCCGCTGGGCAGCCCGGTGTCCCGCACGAGGACCGCCTCCAGCCCGGGCAGGGCGAGTTCCTGTTCCACCAGCCGGGTCGAGGCGTCTTCGCCGACCTTGCTGACCAGGATGGTTCCCAGGCCGAGCCCGGCACAGCGTACCGCCAGGTTCCCGGCAGATCCGCCCAGACGGATGTCGATGCCCGGCACGATGGCCTCGGTTCCCGGGGCGGGCAGCGCCGCTGCACCGGAAACCATGATGTCCAGGTTGGTGTTTCCTACAACGGTGATGGTGGCCTGGGCACCGCTCATGCCGCGGCCGCCAGGGCCCGTGCGCGTTCCAGCAGGGCAGCGCGTGCGGCATCGATGCCGGTGCGGAGCTCGGCGGCACGGACCGCCAGGATCCGGGCCGCTTCAGCTGCGCCGTCGGCGGTTGCGGTGACCGCTTTGATGCCGGGGCTGCCTGCCTGCGGGCGGTCCAGGATGCGAGCCGGATCGGTTCCGGCGGCGAGCACCAGATCGGTCAGGTCCGTGCTGATGTTCCCCGCGGCGAGGGCCTGCTCCACCTGCTCCCGTGACCACGCTGTAGGGTCAGCAGACTTGAACAGCCGCCCCACGACGTCGTGCGCTCCGCGCCAGGGCACACCGGCGACGGCCAGCGCCTCGGCCACGGAGGTGGTGGTGGCGCCTGATCGGACGATCTCCGCCTTGTCCGGCAGCCGCAGTACGGTGAATTCACCCAGCAAGCCGTCCAGCATCCGCACGAACCGGATCACCCGGTCCGAGGCGCGCCAGAGGTGCTTCTGCACGTCGGTGGTGGCGTTGTTGGAGTCCTCGTACCAGCCGGAGTTGATGTTCGCGTAGGTGGCGGACATGTCCGCGGCGGCGGCACCGGCCATGGAGACCATGTGCTCCAGGACAACCGGGTTCTTCTTCTGCGGCATGATCGAGGAGCCCTGGGTGTAGGCATCCGGGGTGGCGACCCAGCCGAAGGTCATCCATTCCAGCAGCACGCGGGAGAACCGCGCGCCGGTGGCGCAAATCCGGGCCTGCGCGGCGGCCAGGCGCATAAAGTGCTCCGCACCGGCCACCGCCTCATAGCTTGAGGTGAACGTTGAATCGAAGCCCAACAGGTCAGCAACCGTCTGCGGGTTGATCGGCACATCGGACCCGGTGAAGGCCGCTGACCCCAGCGGGGAGACGTTCATTTCGGCGTAGATGTCCAGCAGCTCCCGTCCCTGGCTCAACAGGGCTTCGGCCAGGCCCCCCAGAACATGGCCGATGGTGGTGGGCTGGGCAGGGCGGCGGTGTGTGAAGCCGATGATCAGTGCGTCGGAATGCCGGCGGGCCAGTTCAGCGGCGTCCGCTGCGGCCTGGAGGACCAGATCCGCCTGGTCGAGGATCTGGCGCCGGAGCACCATCCGGAACGCCCCGGCATCGAGGTCGTTGCGGCTGCGGGCCAGCTGGACGTCCAGCTCCGAGGTGGAGATGCCGCAGGCAGCGGCGAGCTGCTGCTCCATGAAGTAGTAGGGATCCTCCACGGAACCGTCGAAGCTGTATTCCTGGCTGCCGTCGCTGATCCGCTCCCACAGGGCCAGCAGGCCCTTTTCGAGCCGGGCGGAACGTTCGCGCGGAAGAATTCCTTCGTCGTCGAGCATCCAGACGTGCGCCAGAGAGGCTTCCACCATGGGCGGATAGATGTTGGCGGCCGCTTCTTCAAAGGCATCGCGCAGGTGGTTGTCCCAGTAGACGGACAGATCGGGACGGTCGGTCAGGGAAGGGCGGGCGGGGGTAGTCATGCTATTTCACCGGCTTCAGGTCGGGGGCGGCGGACGAAGGAATCGGCAGCGGAGTGGCCGTGGGAGGCATGGGTCCAACCAGCGGAGTCTCCACGGTGGGACGACGGCGGCGGCGCAGCATCTTCGCGATGCCACCGCTGCCGGGGTTCTCCAGCCGCTGGGAGATGATCAGGACAATCAGGATCAGGCCCATCTGCAGGGTGCCGTAGGCGGCGGCTGTGCCGAATTCGTTGGAGTAGATCCGGTTGTAGATCTCCACAGACAGCGGCGCGAAACGTGCCGGGTAGATCACTACGGAGGCCACGTACTCACCGAAGCCCTGGATAAAGGCCATCAGGGCTCCGGCGAGGATGCCGCGGTACATCAGCGGAACCGTCACGGTGCGCAGCACGCGCCAGTGTCCGGCACCGAGGTTGCGAGCAGCTTCCTCAACGGAGGGATCGATCTGGGCCAGCGCGGCGTTGGCCGAGCGGAAGACCAGTGGCAGGAACCGCACAAAGTAGGCGACCGGAAGGATCCACAGCGAACCGATCAGGACCTGGCCCAGGTTGAAGGGGGAAGGACTGGCGAAAGCGGTCACCAGGTTGACGCCGACGACGGTGCCGGGCAGCGCCCAAGGAATCATGACCATCACATCCAGCAGTCCCTTGCCCGGGCCCTTCCACCGGGTGACTACCCAGGAGGCAATGACGCCGACCACGGTGCACGCGATCATGGCGATGAACGCCATTTGGCTGCTGACCAGGATCGGGCGCAGGGTCGCCGGGTCGGTGAAGATCCGGGAGAAGTTGCCCAATGTGTACTGGCTGGGCAGGATCTGCACGGTCCAGGAGCCGTCCACGGTGAAGGCCAGCAGCACGATCACGGCTGCCGGTGCCATGAGAATCAGGACCAGGACGGCGGAGCCCAACCCGGCGCCGAGGCGGGGGAGAGTTCCGTGGATGACCTTCACGGCCTGCGGAGTGCCCTTTGAAGCACTGCGGTGCACCCGCCGGTTCTGGTACCAGCGCATTGCCAGCAGGAAGAGGATGGAGACGATGGACAGCACGGTGGACTGGGCAGCCGCGAGTTCGTAGGCGCCGGAGGTCCGGGAAGCGACGATCTGCATGGTCAGGGTCTGCACGTTGTAGAACTGCGGTGCGGTGAAGGAAGCCATGGAGACCATAAAGGTCAGCAGGGCGCCGGAGACCAGGGCCGGAGTCAGCATGGGCAGCAGCACCGTGCGCCACATGGTGAAGCGGCTGGCACCCAGGTTCAGGGCAGCTTCTTCCATGGAGGCGTCGGAACCGGCCAGGCCGGAGGAGACCGCCAGATAGAAGTACGGGTACATGGTCATGGTGTGGACCAAGAGCACACCCAGGACGCCGTTGGCGGAGACTGCTCCCGGGTCGGCGCCGAAGTACTGTGCCAGGAAGCGCGGCAGGATCCCGCTTTCGGCGTACAGGAAGTAGAAGGAGACAGCGCCGATCAGCGGCGGCAGCGCCATGGGCAGCATCGCGAACAGGCGCAGCACGTTGCGGCCGGGGAAGTCGAAGCGGGTCAGCAGCACGGCCAGCGCCGTGCCGATGATGCCGGTGGTGATCACGGAGATCACGGAGATGCCAACGGACAGGCCCAGGGCGCGGCCGGAGTTTCCGCCGAAGAAGCCGCTGTAGTTGCCTACTCCGCCGTCGATGCTGGTGCGCGCCGTGGCGAACATCGGAATGACGATGTAAATCAGCAGGACCAGGGCCAGCGGAATGGCCAGCCAGTAGATGAACCGGTCCGAGGACGTGGTTCCGCTGCGGTTCCGCAGTCTTGCGGCGAGGCCGGTCACGGGGCTACCAGCCAGACCCGGTCCGGATGCGGGAACAGGGTGACCCTGTCCCCGGGCTGCGCCCGGTCCTCGGAATCGGGGACGGAGACCACCAGTTCCTTGCCGTTCCAGTCGACTTCGTAGACGTTCACGGCACCGGTGAATTCAGCTGTCTTGACCGTGCCGCGGAGGGTGCCCGGACGGCTCTCGCCGCCGGCGTCCGTGTGCATGGTGAACGATTCCGGGCGCAGGCTTACTGCGGCGGTGTCGCCTGCGGCAGCGTTGCCGGAGACTGTGCCGGCTACCCGCGGGGCGCGCAGCACCGAACCGTCGGCCAGCTTAAGGTGCACGGAGTCGGAGCCTGTCTCCAGCACCGTGCACTCCAGCACGTTGGAGCGGCCGATGAACCGGGCCACGAAGGACGTGGCCGGACGGTGGTAGACCTCCCGCGGAGGAGCAACCTGGTGCAGCCTGCCGGATTCAAGGATAGCCACGCGGTCGCTCATGGCCATGGCCTCGGCCTGATCGTGGGTGACGTAGATGCTGGTGATGCCGGCAGCTTTCTGGGTGCCGCGGATTTCCGCGCGGGTCTCCTCGCGGAGCTTCGCATCCAGGTTGGAGAGCGGCTCGTCCAGGAGCAGGACCGAGGGCTGGATGACCAGGGCCCGGGCCAGTGCAACACGCTGCTGCTGTCCGCCGGAGAGCATGTCGATGCGGCGGTCTGCGTAGCCTTCGAGGCCAACCTGCTGCAGTGCGCGGTCCACCCGCTTGTTCTTTTCAGCCCGTGCGGTGCGGCGGACGCTGAGGCCGTAGCCCACGTTGGCCCGTACGGTCATGTGGGGGAACAGGGCGTAGTTCTGGAAGACCATTCCGGTGTCACGGCGGTTGGGCGCGGTATTCGTGACGTCGCGGTCGTTGAAGAGGATCCGCCCGCGGGAGGGCTGGATGAAGCCCGCAACCATGCGCAGGGTGGTCGATTTGCCGCACCCGGACGGACCCAGAAGGGTGAAGAACTCTCCGTCTTCGATGGTGAGGTTGAGGTCTGCCACTGAAGGCGCGGCACCAGCGTACCGTTTTTCAATCGATTCGAGGAGGACTCGTGTCATGGCTGCTCTCCGCAGGTAGGGGGTTGGAAGGTTCAGGAGGTGGCCGGCGCACCCGGCGCCGGCCACCTTCGCGGGCTGGCTAGCCCTTGCCCTTGATGTTCTCGGCCCAGTAACCGATCCACTCGGATTCGTTCTGGCCAATGCGGTCCCAGTCAACGTCCATTTCCACCAGGTCCAGCTCGGCCAGCCAGGCCGGGGTCTCGGTCATCTCGATCGAGGGGATCTGGTAGTAGGTCTCGGAGAGGTCCTTCTGGGTCTCTTCGCTGAAGAGGAACTCGAGGAACGCATCAGCGGCTTCGCTGGAGGGTCCGTTCTTGATCTTGGCCACGCCGTCCACCAGCATCGGGGCACCGGACTCCGGGATCACCGGGGTGTAGGGGGCGTTCTGGTTTTCGATCTGCAGCATGACGTCCTGCAGGTTCCAGGCGCTGGCTGCGGCTTCCTGGCGGGTCACGCGCAGGTACAGGTCGGTCGGGTTGGCCGCGTAGACCTTGGTGTTGGCGTCGAGCTTGCGCAGCCAGTCGTAGCCTGCCTCCGGTGAGCCGGCGGCGTCGTACTGGCGGTCGATCATGGCTGCGTAGATGCTGCGCATGGTTCCGGAGGCCTCGACGTCGCGGATGGCCAGCTTGTCCGCCATCTCCGGAGCAATCAGGTCGTCCCAGTCCTTGGGCGCTTCTGCTTCGCTGAGCATGTCGTGGTTGTAGAAGATCACCTCAGCCAGCTGCATTTCGCCCACCCAGAGTCCGCTCGGGTCGCGCAGGTCCTCCGGAACGGCGTCAATCACGGCTTCCGGTGCGGCTGCAAGGATGTCATCGCCCGCGGCCTGCTTCATCTGCTGGCCGGTGCCGCCCCACCAGATGTCACCCTGCGGGTTGGCCTTCTCGGCGCGGATGCGCTCCAGTGCCTCCTGGGCGCCGAGGGTGAGGATCTCCACCTTGCCGGCGTAGTCCGGGTTGGCTGCCTCGAAGTCCGCCACGACAGCTTCGGCGAGGCCCTTGTCCCGGGCGGTGTAGATGGTGAGGGTGCCGCCGTCGGACCCCTCGGCGCCGGAGGACGAATCGTCCAGGCCGCAGGATGAGAGAGCGAGCATCAGCGCGAGGCCGCCGGCAACAGCGCCGAGCGGTTTGCGGAAAGTGCGGTTCATGTACTTCTCCTAGGGTTTGGGTGGTGCGCGGTGATCTGTGGGTGCCGGCGGCTTAGCCGCCGGGTGTAATGAGGGCAGAGGGATCTTCCAGGACACGTGCTACGGCGCCGTGGAGGATGCCGGACGCGCCCAGCGAAGCGAAGGCGACCTCCGGGGCCGACGGCGCGGCGGCGCGGATCCGGTTGGCCAGTGCGGTGCGTGCCGGGCTGTCCAGCCCGACGGCGTCTCCGGAGAACACAACGAGCGCAGGGTTCAGGACACAGGCACAGACGACGGCGGCCCAGGCCCAGGCGTCCAGGACGTCGTCGCGCAGGGTCCGGGTCCGTTCGTCAGCGCACATGCGGGCAATGACGCCGCCGTCGGCGTCGAGCCCTGCGGACTGGGCAGCCGCGGCGATGGCCGGTGTGCTCCAGGCCGCCTCGAAGGGGCCGCGGTTGCCGTGGGGGAGCGGGCGCGGTGCCACCGGAAGGAAGCCGACCTCGCCGGCGGACCGGGTGGCGCCGTGGAGGAGTCTGCCGCCGCTGAGGATGGTAGCGCCGACGCCTTCGGCAACATGGATCAGCACCAGGTCATCCACACCGGCGGCAGCACCGGCGCTGCGCTCGCCAAGGGCCACTAGGTTCACATCGTTTTCGAGGGTCACCTGAAGTCCGGTGCGGCGCTGCAGTTCCCCGGCCAGTTCGGAGCCGTTTGCGGCGGCAAAATCGGGAGCCAGGCTCACTGTGCCGTCATTGCCGACGACGCCGGGCAGGGCCAGGACGAGCCGGGACGGCCGGCGGGGGGCCGCGGCGGTGAGTTCGGATACCGCCTGGGCGGTGGACGCCACCGGATCTTCCGTGTCGAACACGGACTCGCGGGTTTCCAGCACGTTGGCGTCCAGGTCCACCAGGCTGGCACGGACACTTCCGCGGCAGATTTCGGCAACCACCAGGACTACCGCCGAGCGGTCGATTTCCATGAGGGTTCGGCGCCGTCCGCCGGTGGATTCGCGCTGGCCGACCTCATGGAGATAACCCAGTTCCTGCAGTTCATGCACGATTCCGGTCACGGTGGAGGGGCTGTAGCCCGTGGCTGCGGCCAGGTCGGTGCGGGAGATGGGGCCCTGGGACAGGAGGGCTCCCACGACGGATTCCACCCGGATCCGCCGGAGTTCCCGGCGGCCAGTTGGTGCATGTGAGGTGGATGACATTCTTACTTTATACGGTGAAGAAAGTAAGATTGCAAGGCCTTTTTCCTCCCTGACATGCGGTTGTTCCAGAGCAGGGCTGCGACGACACCTGCTCTGACCATGAACCGGAACGTGCTGCAGCTGCTCCGTAGGGACGCCGGAGGGGGCCGTCCGGGCAGGACATATGTCGCGGTCCGGCTGCGTCACGGCGCCCATGACGGCGCCGCCCCCAGCTCCTAGGCTCGCTGTGAGCAGTACCACAACGGCAATAGGAGGGAGACACCGTGCCGTCCCACACCCCACGCATTGAGGGCACACACGTTTACGACACCCGGTCCAGCAGCCGCGGCCGTGCGCTGAACAAAATGCTGTTCTCGCTGAAGCACGCAGAGAACCGTGACCGGTTCACCGCGGACGAATCCGCCTATTGCGACGAATACAAACTCAATGAGGAACAAAAACAGGCAGTCCTGGACCGGGACTGGACGACGATGACCGAGATTGGCGCATCAATTTTCTACGTCGTCAAACTCGCGGCCGTCGACCGGAAATCGGTTCAGGACCTCGGTGCTGCTTTTACCGGCATGAGCACCGAGGAATTCATCGCAGCACTCAGAGCAGGAGGGCGGAAGTTTGGCTGACATCATTTGGGGCCTGGCAACCTCGCACGTTCCATCAATTGGTGCGGCGATGGATAACGGCAAGACCACGGACGAGTACTGGAAACCCCTTTTTGACGGTTATGCCCCGGCAAGGGAATGGATGGCAGCGCACAGGCCTGACGTTGCAATCGTTGTCTACAACGACCACGCCAATGCCCTGGACATGTCCATCATTCCCACCTTCGCCATCGGGACCGCGGACGATTACCAGGTTGCCGACGAAGGCTACGGGCCGCGGCGTGTTCCCAACGTTGTTGGCGCACCCGAGCTTTCCGAGCACCTGCTGGTGGAAATGGTGGGCGCAGGATTTGACCTCACCGTTTTCCAGGAACTCGACGTCGACCACGGGCTCACCGTCCCGCTGTCCGTGTATACCCCAGACCCGGGTGAAGCATGGCCGTGCTCCGTAGTTCCCATTCTGGTTAATGTCCTGCACTATCCGCAGCCGAGCGCCCAGCGCTGCCTGGATTTCGGTGAAGCGCTGGGAGAGGCAATCCGTTCCTTCCCCGAGGACATCAAAGTTGCCGTCTTCGGAACCGGGGGAATGTCCCACCAGCTTTCCGGTGCGCGGGCCGGCCTGATCAACGAGGAGTTCGACCGGAACTTCCTCGCCAAAATCGAAACGGACCCGCAGAGCCTCGCCCGGATCTCCCACGAGGAGTACATCCGCGAAGCGGGATCCGAAGGCATTGAGATGATCATGTGGCTGATCATGCGCGGCGCGCTCGGGGATGACATCCGGCGCGTCCACGACACGTACCATGTTCCGGCGTCGAACACGGCCGCAGCACTGGCACTGTTCGCGGTCGAAGCCCCCAGCCGCGTCCCGGCCATGGAGGCGGGCGTCAATGGCTGAGCTGCCTGCGGCACCGGCCACGGAAAACAGTGCCCTGCCCTCGGCCAAGAAGCGGCAGCAGGTGCTGGGTGCCAGCCTCATTGGCACCGCAATCGAGTGGTACGACTTCTTTATCTACGGTTCAGCGGCCGCGTTGATCTTCGGCCCGCAGTTCTTTCCAACGGATGATCCGCTGGCGGGAACACTGGCAGCCTTTGCCTCCTTCGCCGTCGGCTTCCTGGCGCGCCCGCTCGGCGGCCTGCTGATGGGCCACTTCGGCGACCGGGTTGGACGCAAGTCCATGCTGTTGTTCTCGATGCTGCTGATGGGCGGCGCGACGGTCGCGATCGGGCTGCTGCCGAACTATGCGGCGATCGGGATCTGGGCTCCCATCCTGCTGGTGTTTCTCCGGCTGCTCCAGGGCGTCGGCGTCGGCGGTGAATGGGGCGGTGCGGTTCTGATGGCGGTGGAGTATTCCCCCGCCCGCCGCCGGTCCCTCTACGGTTCCTTCCCGCAGATGGGTCTTCCGATCGGCATCATCGGCGCAAACGTCGTGTTCGTGATCGTCACGAACATTCTGGACCCCGGGGCCTTCGAAGCATGGGGCTGGCGGGTGCCCTTCCTGTTCAGCGCAGTACTGATCCTGATCGCGCTGTGGATGCGGCTGAAAATCGAGGACTCGCCGGCGTTCAAGGCGGTCAAACGGGAGAAGAGGGAAGTCAACGCTCCGATCCTCGACCTGTTCCGCAACCACACACGCACCGTGCTGCTGGCCGGAATCGTCTCAATCGCGGCCCCTGCAATCGGATATCTCTACTCGGTTTACATGCTGTCCTACGGAACCGGCACCCTTGGGCTGGGGCGGAACACCATGCTGCTGCTCATCATCTTCGGCGCTGTCTGCCACCTGGTGACAATTGCGCTGGGTGCGGTGCTCGCAGACCGGTTTGCGCAGAAGCCCGTCTTCCTCTGGGGCGCTGCACTGCTCACGGTGTGGGCCTTTCCCTTCTTCTGGCTGGTGGACAGCGGACAACCCGTCAACATCGCGGTGGCTTTCGCCGTGATCCTGCTGGGGCAGTCCCTGATGGCCGGGCCCCAGGCAGCCCTGATCGCTGAACTGTTCCCCACGGAGGTGCGCTACAGCGGGGCCTCAACGGCCTACCAGATCGGCTCCATCCTCGGGGGAGGGTTTATGCCGCTGATCGCGACCGGCCTGTACGTGGCCTTCAACTCCTCCACCCCAATCTCCGTATACCTGCTCCTGATGGGCCTGATCAGCTTCGCTGCCATGGCCGTTTTGAAAGTCGGGCGGTACCAGGCCTCGGCTGATGCCGGAGAGCAGCCGGACACGGACCGGCCGCTGACGAGGGGAGGCCGGGCATGAGCAGCATCGTCCTGGTCCACGGAGCCTGGCACGGCGGATGGTGCTGGCAGCGGGTGGTGCCATTCCTGGAAGACGCCGGGCACAGGGTCCTGACCCCAACATTGTCCGGCATCTCCGACCGGAGTCATCTGGTGAGTCCGTCAGTGGGTCTGGCGACCCACGTCGAGGACGTAGTTCAGCTAATTGAGGCCTATGACCTGGACAACGTCACGCTGGTGGGGCACAGCTACGCCGGGCAGGTCATCACCGGCGTGGCCGACCGGCTTCCCGGGCGCACCGCACGCCGGGTGCACCTGGACGGATTCATCGGCGATGGCCGGTCCGCCATTGAACTGCTGCCCCCGGCCGTAGCCGGCCACTACCGGGAGTCGGTGGAGCACGCGGGGTTTGGCTGGCTCATTCCGCCGCGTCCGCTCGAGAAACTGGGCATCACCGATTCAGCGGACAGGCAATGGCTGCTCCCGCGTCTGACACCTCATCCGTGGAAGACCTACACCGATCCGCTGCCGCTCACCGATGCCCACCGGAACGTACCGGGTGTCTTCATCGAGTGCGTGGACTGGATGAGGGTTTTCAAGACGTTTGCCGAGCAGGCGGCGGCGGACGGCTGGGAGACCCACGAGGTGAACTCCGGGCATGAAGCGATGGTGACGGCGCCGGAGCAGCTGGCCGCGGTGCTGCTGAAAGTCGTTGGCTGAGACCGGTACCGCCGGTTCCACAGAGAGGTTTGACCACAATGGAGTTTCTTGTCCGATTCGAAACGGCCCTGCCTGATTCCCTCAGTCCGGAGCAGGTGGCCGATCTCAAGGCGCGGGAGCGTGAGCGTGCCCTGGAGCTGCGCGGGGAGGGTGCGCTGAAGCGGTTGTGGCGGATTCCGGGCCGGCGCGCCGTCGTCGGGCTCTGGGAGACGGCGGACGCTACGGAACTGCACGAGGCACTGTCCTCATTGCCGCAGTTTCCCTGGATGGACGTCCGCATTGAGCCGCTGGCAACCCATCCGCAGGAACAATGACAGGGACCGGAAGCGGCCGGCTGCAGGGACGGACCGCCGTTGTGACCGGAGGAGCCGGCGGACTGGGCAGGGCGATAGCGGACCGTTTCGCCGCCGAGGGCGCCAACGTGGCTGTCCTGGACATCAAGGAACCGGATTCTGCCCCGGCACCTGAACTGCAGTTCCTCCGCTGCGACATCACTGATCCGGACCAGGTGGAAGCCGCCGTCCAGAGCGTGGCCAGGCGTTTTGGCGCACTGGACATTGTGGTGAACAACGCCGGAGTGCTCAGCGGGAGGAACAGCTTCCGGACGGTGACCTCCGAGGAAATGCACCGGTACTTCGACGTGAACGCGGTGGCACCGCTGCTGGTTGTCCAGAGCGCATATCCGTACCTGCAGCAAAGCTCCTTCCGCGGCCGGGTGATCAATGTTGCCTCCCGGACGTTCTTCACCGGCAGTGCAGGACAGGCCGCGTATGTAGCTTCCAAGGGGGCGCTCCTCGGACTGACACGCGTCCTGGCCAACGAGCTGGGCCCGGACAGGATCACAGTTAACGCCATAGTCCCGGCCCAGGTCCCCACCCCGGGGACCCGCACCTATTCGGGCGACGAAGTCTTTGCCGCCACCATGGCAAAACAGGCAATCAAGGAGCAGGTTGCTCCTGAGCAGTTCGCGTCGCTGGCTGTCTTCCTGGCATCTGCCGATGCAGACCTGATGACGGGCCAGACGCTTGTTTGCGACGGCGGGGGACTTATGAGGTGAACCGCCCCCAGACCACACCGAGTTCCAGCGACAGGCAAGAGAGAGCATGACACACCAGAAACAGTCCGTTGTAGTTTTCAGTGCCCATTCCGGCGACTTTGTCTGGCGGGCAGGGGGCGCAATCGCCCTGGCCTCTGCCCGGGGCGATGACGTGCGCGTCATCTGCCTGAGTTTCGGCGAGAAGGGCGAGTCCCAGGGCCTGTGGCGGCGCGAAGGAATGACCCTGGAGACGGTCCGGCAGATCCGCCGGGAAGAGGCTGCCCAGGCCGCCGAGACACTCGGAGCGGGCATTGATTTCCTGGACCTTGGCGACTACCCGCTGCAGGTTGACGACGACGCGTTCAACCACATTGTCGAACTGCTGCGAGGGTACCGGCCGGACACCATCCTGACGCACGTTGCCAACGACCCTTATAACCGGGACCACAACATGGCGCACGAGACGCTGCTGAGGGCACGGATGGTTGCCCAGGCGATGGGGCATCTGACCGACCAGCAGCCGCTTGGCGCCCCTCAGGTCCTGATGTTCGAACCGCACCAGCCGGAGATGTGCGGATTCTCCGTCGATCTCCTCCTGGACATCACGGATGTCTTCGACCGCAAGCAGGCCGCCATGAAGTGCATGGGAGCCCAGGACCACCTGGTGGACTATTACACCGAACTCGCTGGACGGCGCGGGGTGCAGGCAGTGCGCAACGGCGGGGCGAAATCCATCCGGTACGCCGAGGCACATTCCCGGCTGTTCCCGGTGGTTGGAAGGGAACTGGTATGAAACACCGGATAGTGCGTACGACGGCGGGACCGGACCCGGAGGCGCTGGCAGCCCTTGGGCGGCTCGGCGTGTCCACAGTCCATGAAGCGATGGGGAAGCGGGGGCTGGCAGATCCCGTGCTGCGGCCCATCTACCCCGGCGCCCGGATTGCCGGCCGTGCCGTGACCGTGCTGAGCCATCCCGGTGACAACCTCATGATCCATGCGGCCATTGAACAATGCGGTGCCGGGGACGTCCTGGTGGTGACTACAACGTCTCCGTCTGCGGACGGGATGTTCGGTGACCTGTTCGCCACCGCACTGAAAGCCCGGGGGACCCTGGGCCTGATCATCAACGCGGGCGTCCGGGACGTAGCAGACCTGACCGCGATGGGGTTCCCCGTATGGTCCAGGGCCGTCCACGCACAGGGCACCAACAAGCTGAACCCCGGGTCGATCAACGTTCCGATCATGCTCCCGGGTGTCAGCGTCATGCCCGGCGATGCGGTGCTTGCTGACGACGACGGCGTCCTGGTTGTGCCCCGGGCCGAAGCGCAGGATGCGGCGCGCAAAGCGCAGCACCGCGAGGACCTCGAGGCGGAAAAACGTGAGCAGTTCAAAGCCGGGGTACTGGGCCTGGACCTGTACAACCTCCGGCCCAAACTGAAGGAGCTCGGAATCGAGTATGTGGACGGCTGAACCAGCCCTGCCGGGGCCGCTCCGGTCCTGCCAGATGCCGGTGAGCCGCCCCGGAACCCGGGACCGGAAGTAGTACGCTGGGCGTCAATGCGACACAGGTCACAATGAAGAGACTGGAAGGTGGAACGTGCCGGGGGGTGAATGGGATGACTGGCCCGTAGGCCTGGCACATCTTGATGAGACGGGGCGTATCCTCAGCGCCAATTCCACCGCCCGGGACATGCTCAAGGGGCAGGCCCTTGACGCGTTCCAGGACCTGCTGTCGCGGAGCCCGCTGAACGAGGCGGGCACCCCCGCCGGAGCCGGCTGGAACTCAGGCTGGCTCGACGCCGGCGGCCAATCCATCGAGGTTGCATACCGTCATCAGTCATCCGGCGGGAAGTCCATGGTGGCGTTCTTTGACGTGACTGCCCGGCGGCAGCGGGAGCGGCGTGCCGCAGCTGTGGCCCGTACTGCTGCACGGGTCGCATCGGAACGGTCCCTGCCGGCGACGCTGAACGCCCTGGCCCACGAAATCCTGCAGGCAGACGGACTGGCCGGCGTGCAGGTCCTGACCAATGAACATTCAGGGGACAAGCTCCACATGCTGGGGATGGCCGGGTTCCCCTCCTCCCGAAGCAGCGCGTTCTTCTCGCTGCTGATGGAGTGCCGAAGACTGGGAGCGGACCTGAGGATGCTCGACTCCCTGGAGTCCTCCGCTCCGGTAGTCATTCCGCACCGCTACGCCGCAGTAATGTCCAACCCCGCCTGGAAACCGCTGCACGACTTTCACCGCTATCCCGAATGGGATGCGTTTGCCTCGCTCCCGATCAGGGTGCGGGAGAACACCATCGGAGTCCTCAATGTCTTCCTAAAACCCGGGCAGGAAATCGACGAGGAAGCGATGGAATTCCTGGTGTCCATGGCAGAGCAGGCGGCCCTGGCCATCGACTACGCCTCCCTGCTTGAAGAAGAACGAAGCGCGGCCCACCGCGAGGAACGGCAAAGACTGGCCCGGGACCTTCATGATTCGGTGGTGCAGCAGATTTTCTCCATGGGCATGCTGACCCGGACGCTGAATATCCTGGCTGGAACGCGCCCCGGCCAGGAGGACCAGCGCATCCAGGAGATCGCGGAGGAGCTCGAAGGGATCACCGGATCCGTGCTGAAGGACCTGCGCGGCTTGGTGGCCCAGCTGCGTCCCAGCGCCATTGAAGGAATAGGGCTGCCCGGAGCGCTGTCCCGGCTGGCCGCGGCCACGCACCGGCAAACCGGGGTGCGGTTCGACCTCCACGTCGACCCGGACCTTGGAAGCGTGGACGGGGGACTGGGCGAAGACCTCTACTACGTGGCAGCGGAGGCCGTGCACAACGCAGTGAAGCACTCGCCTGCGGATCTCATCAGCATTCACTGCTCCGCGGAAGACGGCCGGATCCGGCTGGTCATCCAGGACAACGGAAGCGGGCCGGATGCCAAGGAACCTGCCGCACCGCCCGCTGAAGAAGACGGCCACGGACTCTCATTTATGCGCCAGCGCGTCGAGCGCTGGCAGGGGAGCCTCACGGTGCTGCCGAAATTCGGCGGTGCCGGAACGGTAGTCCGCGCCGACGTCCCGCAGACAGCCAGCAAACGGATTCAAGGAGACAACTGATGGAGTCAACGGACCAGGGCAAACTGCGGGTGCTCATCGTCGATGACCACGCGATCGCCCGGCGGGGCATTTCCGCCTATATCGACGTCCTTGAGGACATTGTGGCGGCCGGACAGGCAGTGGACGGCCAGGACGCGCTGGAGCAGCTGGCAGCGCTCGCCGTCTACGGGGAACTGCCCCATGTGGTCCTCCTGGACCTCATGATGCCGCGGATGGACGGGACCGCCGCTTTGCGGGAGATCCGCCGGAAATACCCCCAGGTCAAAGTAGTTGTCCTGACGAGCTTTGGCGAGACCGAGCGGATGAATATGGTGATGCAGCTGGGAGCTTCCGGCTACTTGCTCAAGGATGCCGGGGCCCAGGAAGTAGCCGCCGCCATCCGTGCCGCCGCCCGGGATGAAGTCTTTATTGATACAACCATGGCCAGGAAGTTCACACAGATCATGACTTCGCCCGGAATTGGGGTTTCTTCCCTGACGGAGCGGGAGAAGACCGTGCTTCAGCTCGTGGGGACCGGAAAGTCCAACAAGGACATTGCCAGGGAACTGCACATCAGTGAGCGCACGGCCCGCACACACGTCTCCAACGTACTGGGCAAGCTCAACCTCTCCTCCAGGACCCAGGCGGCCCTGCTGGCAGTGAACGTGGGACTAACAGCCCCCACATTCTGAACCGCCCCTGCTCTGCCGGAGGAAAAGCGCCGCCCCCGGGCGGCGCTTTTTTCGTACCTGCCCCATTGCTCCCGCGCCGGGCCCGGCTGACAGGGAAGGTCTCTCCTCCCCGCGACAAACGTCGCGGTCATAGTTGGGACGCTTACCTTACGGACGGCGGGAACGTCATACCTAGAGTGAAGGCGTCTGGATCTTCGGCACCGGAGATCCGCCAACGAGGAGGACACATGGCACCGCGGCTGCTGGCAGCGACCGATGAACAGCGGAACACACTCGCGTCTCTGCTGGACAACATCGGATACGAGGTAATGCCTTTCAAAACGGCCAAGGAAAAGGTCGTAGCGGAGGTACCCCAGAGCATTCCGCTGACCATCACGGCAACCGGCGGCAAGGGCCTCGAACCCACCCTGGACACCGCCGTCTATCTCCGCGGACGGGGATATTCAGTTTCACCCCACCTTCCCGCCCGGTTGGTGCGCGGGCCCGAAGAACTGGACGCAATTGTCCGCCGGCTGGAAGCGGCCGAGATTGACCGGCTGTTCGTGATCGGCGGCGACGCCGAAGAGGCTGCCGGCGATTTCCCGGACGCCCACAGTCTGCTCACTGCCCTGACCGAGCGCGGACACCATTTCACCGACGTCGGCATTGGAGGATACCCGGAGGGACACGCGTCCTTCAGTGACTCCGTCATCCACAATGCCCTCCTGAAGAAGGCACCCCTTGCGACGCGCATCCTGACCCAGATCTGCTTCGATCCGCAGACCTTCCTCGAGTGGGGAACACGGGTTCACCGTGACGGCGTTTCGTTGCCGGTTTATGCCGGAATGCCCGGCCCGGTCAGCCGGCAAAAGCTCCTGCGGGTCTCGGCCGGACTGGGGCTGGGGCAGTCAGCCAACTTCCTCAAGAAGCAGCAGAACATGTTCTGGCGCTTCTTTACGCCCTCTGGCTACGAGCCCACCCAGCTCATCCGGGGGCTGGTCCAGTCGCTGCCGGACAGCGGTGCAGTGGTCAAAGGGTTCCACATTTTTACGTTCAACGACCTGGCCCAGACCGAAGCCTGGCGGCAGGGCATGCTCAAACAGGCGCACGGCTAACCGATTAGGAGTATCAGTGGAAACCTTCACCGCTTCCCTGTCCTCGCCCGCCGCAACGGCCGTTCCGCAGGCGCCGGTACCTGAGCAGGGACAGGACAACCTCGCCCGGCTGGTGCTCAAGGGAACGGACCAATCGGGCATCGTGGCAGCTGCCACCGACGCCCTGGCCCGCTTCGGCGCCAACATCGTCTCCCTGGATCAGCACACCTCCGATCCGGCCGGCGGCCGTTTTTTCCAGCGCACGGTCTTCACACTGCCGAACCTCTCAGCAGCCGTTGATGAGCTTCGTGGGGCCCTGGGCACACGCCTTGCCGAATTCGGCCTTGACTGGCAGCTGATCGAGGCGCGGAAACGCAAACGTGTGGCAGTATTCGTGTCCAAGTCAGACCACTGCCTGCTGGATCTGCTGTGGAGGCAGCGCCGGGGGGAACTTCCGATCAACATCACGATGGTGGTTTCAAACCATCCTGACCTCAGCGAGGACGTCCGCGCATTCGGCATTCCGTATTTCTACATTCCGGCAGACAGGGCCCGGCGCACGGAAGCAGAAGCACGGCAGCTCGAACTCATCCAGGGGAACGTGGATTTGATTGTCCTGGCCCGCTACATGCAGATCATCACCGAGGACTTCATTGAGCAGGCCGGCGTTCCCATCATCAACATTCACCACTCGTTCCTCCCCGCATTTATCGGCGCCGGGCCCTACCGCAAGGCAAAGGAGCGCGGAGTAAAGCTCATCGGAGCGACCGCCCACTACGTGACCAAGGACCTGGATGAAGGGCCGATCATCAGCCAGGACGTGATCAGCGTCAGCCACCGCGAATCCGTAGCGGATCTCCAGCGCCGGGGCGCCGACGTCGAACGCCGTGTGCTGTCCACCGCCGTTCAGGCACATTGCGAGGACCGGGTCATCCGCGACGGCAACGTGACCATCGTCTTCTAACGACTTATCACTACGAAAGGAAAACCAAGATGACCAAGACTTCCCTGCAGGAGGTACTGGACGCGTCCGGCAACATCGTGGACCACCTGCGAAATGTGCAGGTCGGGGCCTACGTTTATCCGGTTGTGGCAGCCGAATTCACCAACTGGCGCAATGAAGTCAGGTCCTGGCGCGAATCCGCGGTGCTGTTCGACCAATCCCACCACATGGACAACCTGTTCATCTCCGGGCCGGGGGCACTGCAGCTGATCTCTGACACGGCGATCAACTCCATGTCGAATTTTCCCGTGAACAAGGCAAAACAGTACGTTCCGGTCACGCCGTACGGCCATGTCATCGGGGACGGAATTCTTTTCCGGGAGGCCGAACAGGAATTCGTCTACGTAGGCCGTTCCCCGGCTGCGAACTGGCTGCTCTACAACGCCGAAAAGGGCGGTTATGACGTCGAAATGAAGACCGACCGTCGCTCGCCGTCGCGGCCCATGGGCAAAGCGGTTAGCCGTGAATACTGGCGCCTGCAGATCCAGGGCCCGCGTGCCTGGGAAGTGATCGAGAAGGTCAACTGCGGTCCGCTCGAGCAGCTCAAGTTCTTCAACATGTCCTACATGAACGTAGGCGGAACGCAGGTGCGGACCCTGCGCCATGGCATGGCGGGGGCCCCGGGCCTGGAACTCTGGGGACCCTATGGGGACTATGAGAGGATCCGGGAAACGATCCTGGAAGCCGGAGCGGAGTTCGGACTGGAGCCGGCCGGGTCACGGGCCTACTCCTGCAACACGCTTGAATCCGGCTGGATACCGTCACCGCTGCCCGGCATTTACAGCGGAGAGAAGCTGGCGGACTACCGCCGCTGGCTCGGCGCGGACAGCTACGAGGCCAATTCCGCGGTGGCGGGCTCCTACGTGCCGGATTCAGTTGAGGGCTACTACACCACTCCCTGGGAACTGGGGTACGGATCGTTTATCAAGTACGACCACGACTTCATTGGCCGGGAAGCACTGGAAGCAATGGATCCCCAGGCCCAGCGGAAGAAGGTCACGCTGGCATGGGACGGTAACGACGTCGCCACCATTCATGCCTCGATGTACCAAAAGGACGAGCTGCCCTATAAGTTCTTCGACCTTCCGAACGCGAACTACGGGGCTTCGAACTTCGACTCCGTGGTGGATGAGTCCGGTGACATTGTGGGCGTCTCGATGTTCACCGGCTACAGCTGGAATGAAAAGCGGCCGCTTTCACTGGCCATCGTTGATCCTGACGTGGAAATCGGATCCCAGCTGAAGGTGGTCTGGGGCGAACCGGACGGCGGCACCAGGAAGTCTTCAGTCGAACCTCACCGCCAGTACCGGGCGGGAGTGGACGTCAGCCCCGTGCCCTACTCCGAAGTGGTCCGCCGCGACTACACGGAAGACGGATGGCGGAAGGCTGTAGGCGTCTAGAAACCAGCACGCGGCACCGCTCAGCTGAAGGGCGCCGGGCGGACGTAGACCGGCGTTTCTTCCGCGGCGGTGCCGGCAGGCAGGAGCGCGGTCCGGGTCAGGTCAGCCGGGGCAATGAGGGCGTGTTCGGCCCCGGCCCCGGCTGCACCCTGCTCGATGCCGCCGGACACTGCCGCATCACCGCCAAACACGGCCAGCCCGTCGCTGAGGTAGACCCCGATGACGGGGTTTCCGCACCGGCCGCGGGCCACTACCAGTGAGCCGGGCCGGGCGGAGGAAGCATCCGCCACCACCGCACCGTAATCCGGGTGACCGGTGAACCAGTTGAGAATGTCCTGCGGTCCGCAGCCGGTGAAGGTGTAGCCGGCGCTCCGCAGGGCACGGGTCACCAGTGCGGTGCCGTCCCCGGCTGAGCCGCCGGCCATTCCGGCACGAACTGAGGTGTACACGGCTGCCTCGGCAGTTCCCGGATGGGCGGCGGTATAGGCATCGGCGGCGGCGAGGGCAGCGGCAACGCGGTCCCGTTCGGCGGCATCCCAGGCGGTTCGGGAAGCTGTCTCCAGCTGTTCACCGTCAACCGGCACCATGTCTTCCGATCCGGCGGAGTCTTCCGATGCGGCGTTCACACCGCCGCCGGACGTCTCCCCGCCCGGATCCTCGGTGGCAGCCACACCGGCATCCGGCGCGGGTGCCTTCCCGGGATCCGGAGCGGGGGAGACGGGAACCGTTGTGGGTGCGGGGACGGCAACGTACTCGCGGACAGGGGCTTCCGGCTCGGCCTCGGCGGGAACGCTGAGGGTGGGCGACGGCGCCGGAACCAGCGTGCGGTACGGTTCAGCCTCGCCGGGACCCGTCCGGGCCAGCGCCGAGAGTCCTGCAGCGGAAGCACCGAGCGCCAGCACCAGCACACCGGCAGCCACGGCGTTCTTGGACTTGCTCATTCAAGCTCATCCTCCGAAAGGATGTGGTGTCTGCTTTCCCTTCGATTGTGCTCCCGTGCAGCCACCGGAGTCGAACCGGCGCGTCAGCGGGTGGCTTCAGCCAGGTACTCCAGGATGTGGCGGTAGTCGTGGCCGGTTGCCTTGGTCATGCCAATTTCGCAGGTGCGGTTCACTGAGGCATATCCGTCGAAGACCCGCGCGTTGATTTCCTCCGCCTGCTTCTGCGTTGCCGAAGCCGTCAGTTCAGGATGGAGCAGCCCGCGGTCTCCCGCGAACGCGCAGCAGCCCCAGCTTGGCGGCACAAAGACCTCGGAACTGACCGCAGCCGCAATTTGCGTGAGGGCATCGTTGGCGCCCAGCTGGGTGGAGGAGCAGGTCGGATGCAGTGCGAGGGACCCCAGCTTCCGGGTTACCTCCAGCCGCGGCAGGACAGCATCGCGGACAAAGTCCACCGAATCGACGAACCGCAGGCCAGGGTAAACCGGGCTTTCCCCGGCCAGCCGCTTCATGGTGTCCAGGCCTTCGGTGCAGGACGCGGCGTCGCACACCACCGGCAGCTCACCGCCGTTGGTGGCGACCCACAGGTTGGCCAGGACCTTTTCCGTCATGACCTCGTAGCCGGAGGTGAAGCCCTTGGACTTCCACGGCGTGCCGCAGCACAGGTTCTCGATGCCCTTGGGTACGCGGACACCAACACCGGCCCGTTCACACAGCTCCATGAACGCCGGGCCGGATCCTTCGCCGCCCTTGGCCGGGCCGAACATGGTGCCGATGCAGGCCGGGAAGAACACTGCCACCGGATCCGCATCCTCATGGGCGGTACGCCGGGATCCGCCGGCGGGCAGCACGGTCTCATAGGACTGGACGTTGTCCGCGCCCAGGACAGCACGGCCGACGGCGGTGGCCAGCTTGGGCAGGGGAGAGGGCACGGCCTTGGCCAGGCTCAGGGCCTTTCCTCCCACGGAGGTCATGGGGCCCCAGCGCCCGGCGGCGGCCTTCCAGCCGGCACCGGCAGCCTTGTTGGAGTTCTCCGCGCGGAGCCGGCGGACCAGGTCGCCGGTGTTGATCAGCACCGGGCAGGCTGTGCCGCACATGCCGTCCACGGCGCAGGTCTGCACGCCGTCGTAGTCATAGTCAGCGCGCAGGGTGGCGGCGAGGACCGAGTCGCCGCGGGCCTCGGCGTCGGCGATTTCCCGTCGCAGGACAATGCGCTGGCGCGGGGTGGTGGTGAGGTCCTTGCTGGGGCACACGGGTTCGCAGTAGCCGCATTCCACGCAGCGGTCCACTTCCTCTTCGACCGTGGGGGCCACCTTGAGGTTCTGCACGTAGGAGCGCGGGTCGTCGTTGATCAGCACGCCCGGGTTCAGGAGGTTGGCCGGGTCGATCAGCCGCTTGATCTCGCACATGACCTCGTACAGCTCATCGCCGTACTGGCGGCGGACGTAAGGTGCCATGATCCGGCCGGTGCCGTGCTCGGCCTTCAGCGAGCCGCCCTCGCCGAGCACCAGGTCCACCATTTCCTCGGTGAACGCCTCGTAGCGGGCCAGTTCGGCCGGGTCGTTGAAGTTCTCATTGAGCATGAAGTGGATGTTGCCGTCCTTGGCATGCCCAAAGATCACCGAATCCCGGTAATGGTGTGCGGTGAACAGGGTGGCCAGTTCGGCGCAGGTGCGGGCCAGCGACGGCACCGGCACCACAATGTCTTCCAGCAGGGCGTTGGTGCCGGACGGGCGGGCACCGGCCACCGTGGTGTAGAGGCCCTTGCGCATGTGCCACATGCCGGCCCGGTCCCGGGCGTTGGTGGTCATGGCGAACGGAGCGGCCAGGCGCAGTGACTCGAACAGCGGCTGGGAAGCGTCCCGCTTGGCTTCGAGCTCCTCGGCGGTGGCGGCCTGATGCTCCACCAGCAGTGCGGCGTGGGACTGGACTTCCAGATTCCGCAGCTCCAGCGGCGCATCGGCGGCCAGCCGGGCAACGCGCAGCGAGGTGGCGTCCATCAGTTCCACGGTGGCCAGCCCGGAAGCGGTGAGCTCGGGCAGCGCGGTGGCAGCGGCGTCGAGCGTGTCAAAGAACATCAGGCCGGTGGCGACCTTGGGCAGCGCCGGAACGGTCCGGAAAGTCGCCTCTGCCACGAAGCCCAGGGTGCCTTCGCTGCCGATCATCAGGTGCGCCAGGATTTCCGCCGGGTTCTCGAAGTCCAGGAAGGAGTTCAGGCCGTAGCCCATGGTGTTCTTCATCGAGAACAGGCGGGTAATGGTGGCGACGGAATCCGGGTTCGCCACGATCCGCCCGCGCAGCCGCAGCAGCCCCTCGAACAGCTCCGGTTCCAGGGCACGGAGCTTCTCCTCGGCGTCGGGCGCCCCGGTGTCCAGGACGGTGCCGCTGGCCAGGACCAGGACCATCGATTCGAGGGTCCGGTAGGTGCTGAACTCGGTGCCGCACGCCATGCCGGAGGAGTTGTTGGCCACGACGCCGCCAATGGTGCAGGCGATTTCGCTGGCCGGATCGGGGCCCAGCTTCCGGCCGAAGGCAGCCAGCCGGGAGTTCACCGACCGCACCGTGGCACCGGGGGCAACCCTGACGCGGGCACCGCCGTCGAGCACTTCAATGTCCCGGAAATGGTGGCGCGTGTCGATCAGGAGGCTGTCGCTGACGGCCTGGCCGGAGAGGGAGGTTCCTCCGGAGCGGAACGTGGCGGGGATGCCCAGTTCACGGCTGCGGCGCAGCAGCTGCGCTACGTCGGCGGTGCTGGACGGAGTGGCGACGGCCTGGGGGACCAGCAAGTAGTGGGAGGCATCGTGCGCCATTTTCCGGCGGTCGATTTCCCGGGTGCTGATGCCCTCGCTGCCGAGGCCTGAGATTGCTGGTGCGGAGTGCTCTGCTGTGACTGACATACGATCCTGATCCATGACATAGACGGGGATTTGTCTCCCGAATCAACTCTATGCCCGGGACACAGTGAATTGGTCAGGCCACACCCGGCGAGGCGGCCTGCAGATACTGCAGGACGGCCAGGACCCGCCTGTGGTCCCCGGCCGCCGGTGCCAGGTTCAGCTTGCTGAAGATGGAAGTGATGTGCTTCTCCACCGCGCCGGCGGAGAGGAACAGTTCAGCACAAATGCCGGCATTTGTCCGTCCCTGCGCCATGAGGTCCAGGACATCCGTCTCCCGCGGAGTCAGCGATCCCAAGCCGGCAGTGTTCCCGGACCCCATCAGCTGCCGCACGACTTCCGGGTCCAGCACGGTTTCCCCGGCCCGGATGCGTTCGAGCGCGTCCAGGAAACTGCGCACATCCGCCACCCGGTCCTTGAGCAGGTATCCGGTACCGCTCGGCTCGCCGGCAAACAGCCGGGTGGCGTAGCGGGTCTCCACATACTGGGACAACAGCAGGACGCCGATCTCGGGCCGGGTCTCCCGCAGGGACAGTGCGGCCCGGATGCCCTCGCTGGTGTGGGTGGGCGGCATTCGGTTGTCCAGGATTACGACGTCGGGATGTGCGGTTTCCAGCGCGGTGAACAGTTCCTCGGCGTCCCCGGCCGCAGCCACCACCTCGTGGCCGCGGCCGGCCAGGAGTTCCACCAGCCCGGCACGCAGCAGGGCTGAATCCTCGGCAATCGCAATCTTCATACCTGTAGCCTGCCGCATGGAACCGCCCAACGCTGCCACGGTTCTGCCCTAACCAAGCGGAAGGCTGACCGTCACCGACGTGGGACCGCCCGCGGGCGACGAGATGTGCAGCGTGCCGTCCACGGTGCGGACCCGTTCAGCCAGCCCGGCCAGGCCGGTGCCTGCTGCGGGATCGGCACCGCCGGTCCCGTTGTCGGTAACGGTGAGGAAGAGCCGGTTGTCCTGGCCGGAGACTGAGATCCAGGCTCCCGTGCCGCTGGAGTGCTTGACGGCGTTGTTCAGCAGCTCCGCCGCACTGTAGTAGGCGATGGCCTCCACAGCGGGGGCTGGCCGGACGCCAAGCCGGTAGTCCAGCTCCACCGGCAGCGGCGCGGTCGCGGCCAGTGACTCCAGTGCGGCGTCGAGCCCGTCATTCAGGACCGCCGGGCGGATGCCGCGGGCAATTCCGCGCAGGTCTGCCAGAGCGTCCTTGGCGGTTCCGTGGGCGCTGTCCAGCAGGCGCTGCAGGTCCTCGTTTGCATCTCCGGCGGACAGCCGGTCCCGGGCGTCGCCCAGTTTCATGGCGATGGCAACCAGCTGGGCCTGCGTGCCGTCGTGCAGGTCGCGTTCAATCCGGGCCAGCCGTGCGTCCGCGGTGTTGACCGAGCTGCTGCGGCTGGCTTCCAGGTCGCGGACCCGTTCCTGGGCGGCGGTGGGGCCCAGCAGTGCGGCTGCGAGGAGACCCTGGAGTTTGGCGGCGCCGTTGTTGATGGCCGGCCAGAGCACGAACGTCAGGAGGATGCCGACTGCAATGTAGGCAAGCTGCCACCAGAAACCGTCCACGAACACGTCCGGGGCGATCATGCTGCCCCGGTGCCAGCTGCCGTCGGACGCCTGCATCGGGGGGAGCCACTGGGACCAGTACCAGTGGGTCATGCAGCCCAGACCGGTGACCAGGAAGGTGATGCTGAGAACTGCTGCGGTCACGGACGTCACAAAACTGACGCCCATGTGGGCGATCGCCCGCCAGCCGGCCGTATCAGCCAGTCCGGAGCGCAGGAAGCCAAAGAATCCGGGCCGCGAGGCAAAGGGGGCCGGTGCCGGGACGTTCCGGCCCAGGAGGGACGCGGTGAGACCCCGGTTGACCGTGCCCCAGAACCTTGCCGCCACAACCATGGCGGCAACAATGACCAGTCCCACCACGGTCACCAGCAGGGAAGCTCCGAGGGACACAGTGGTCACCGCGTAAGTGAAGGCCAGGGGAGCCAGCAGGAGGCTCACACAGTGGTAGCCGAAGGCGCGCCAGGTGGCGCTGCGGAAGAACGCCGGACGCCGGATCTGCCTGTCGCGCGGGGGAGCTGGCGCGAACTCGGCTTCTGGTGCGGCACCTGGTTCGGAGGCGTAGGTATTGGTCATGAATCCAGCTTCCTACGCGGCGGCGCGTGCCACCATGGGGTTTTCCCCCGTTGTGCGGCGGGGGATGTCGGCAGGGATGTCCCGCCCGCCACGGCCCGGGCCTATCCGTCCGCAGCAGGAATCTGGGCGTAGAACCAGGTGATGTGTTCGCGCAGGCGGTCCGCGGCCAGCACGCCGTCGCGGGCAGCAACGGCGTCGTAAATCCCGTGGTGCTGCTCGCGCAGGGCGGTAAGGATCCGGGGCCAGTCGTCGAAGTTGTCCATGGCGTCTTTGACGTAGCCGCGGATCGCCCCGCTGAGAGAATCCATCATGGTTTCAATGACCGAGTTCCCGGCCAGGGAGCTGAGCTCCACGTGGAAGCGGGCGTCCAGCGTGTGGAAGGTGTCCCGGTCAAGGTCCGGACGGTCCATGGCTTCGAGCAGGTCGCGGGCGCGGTCCAGCGCGGCCTGCTTCTCGGGGCTGTCCGGGGCGCCGGCGGCCGCCTGGGCGGCCCAGGTTTCAAGCAGCACGCGGGTCTCCACAATGTCCTCCACGGAGAGCCGGCTGCTGGCCATGTGCAGGCGGAGGGCGGAGGAAAGCCCGGCCGAGGGCTCGGAAACGATGATCGCCCCGGACTTGGGACCGGAACCGGAGGACGAGCGGAGCACTCCCATGGCGTCCAGGATCCGGATGCCTTCCCGGACAGAGGCGCGTGAAATGCCGTAGGTTTCCGCCAGCGTTCGTTCACCCGGCAGCTGGTCGCCAAGTTTGATGGCACCGGAGCGGAGGTCGGCTTCGATGTTCTCCAGCAGCAGGTCATAGCTGCGGCGGGGCGGGAGGGAGGTGGGAGAGGTCACTGCAATATCCTTGCACGGGCACAGCGGGCGGACGGTCTTTTGTTGTCACAGAGGATTAAACGGACCGGCCCGGGAGAATCCCCGTGAGGGATGTCCCGGGCCGGCCGTTCTTAGTTACGGAAGCATCCAGCCAAGCACCGGGGTGGACTGCAGGTAAACAACGGTGCAGAGCACCAGGAGCAGGGCCACGCTCCAGCCCACCACCTTGCGCAGCAGCACGGATTCCTGGCCGTCCAGCTTCACGGCGGTCACGGCGATCGCCAGGTTCTGCGGGCTGATCAGCTTGCCCACGACGCCGCCGGTGGTGTTCGCGGCCACCAGCAGGTTCGGATCGATCCCGGCTTCAAGCCCGGCGGTCTGCTGGAGGCGGGCGAACAGGGCGTTCGCGGAGGTGTCGGAACCGGTAACCGCGGTCCCCACCCAGCCCAGCACGGGGGAGAGGAACGCGAAGAACGCGCCCGTTCCGGCCAGCCAGGTTCCGATCGAAACGGTCTGCCCCGAGAAGTTCATGACGTACGCCAGGGACAGAACGGACAGGATGGTCAGGCCGGCCCAGCGCATGTTCCACACGGTCCGGCCGATTTCGGCCACACCGGCGCCAACGGTCATCTTGTAGCGTCCGCCGTCGTCGAACTTGGAGTAGACGAAGGAAACGATCAGGCCCGTGATCAGCAGCAGGGTGCCGGGGGTGGAGAGCCAGTTGAACGTGTAGATGGTGGAGGAGACCGGTTCACCTGCGGCGTCCACCAGGCGTTCGTGCAGCACGGGCCACGGAACCTTGATATCCGTGGAGGCCAGGAACGCGGGGATATCCACGCCAATCTTCCAGAGCTTGGCGATGCCGAAGATGATGATCACCAGGAAGTACGGGAAGAGTGCCAGCCAGGTGCGGGATGCGGTCAGGGAGTTCTCGTCGCGCACGGCAACAGAACCACCGGCCGAACCGGACTTGCCGGCACCGGATCCGGCCATCGCCATCTCGGGCAGGCCCATGCGGACCCGTGCGCCCTCGATGCCCCGCGGCTGCCAGAAGCGCAGGAACACCACAGCGGCGCCCAGGCCGGCCAGGGCGGCAACAATGTCGGTCAGTTCGTAGGAGAAGTAGGTGGAGCACAGCACCTGGGCTCCGGCGAAGGCAACGCCGGTTACGACGGCGGCGGGCCAGGTTTCCTTGATGCCGCGGAAGCCGTCCAGGATAAAGACCAGGATCAGGGGAACCACGACGGCGAGCAGCGGAGCCTGGCGGCCCACAACGGCACCGATGTGGTCCGCGTCGAGGCCCGTGAGGTTGGCAGCCGTGGTGATCGGGATGGCCATGGCACCGAAG
Source organism: Arthrobacter sp. NPDC055585 (assembly GCF_053619115.1). Lineage (NCBI taxonomy): Bacteria > Bacillati > Actinomycetota > Actinomycetes > Micrococcales > Micrococcaceae > Arthrobacter > Arthrobacter sp. NPDC055585. The sequence goes on along the minus strand of NZ_JBSHIT010000001.1, from coordinate 428,301 downwards.
GCAACCGGGGCGGTGTTGGCCACCAGTACGGCGGCGGCGGCCTTCATCGGCTTCAGGCCCAGGGCGACCAGCATGGTGGCGGTGATTGCCACGGGAGCACCGAATCCTGCCAGTGCCTCGAGCAGGCCGCCGAAGCAGAAGGCGACCAGGATCGCCTGGATGCGCACGTCGCCGCCGCCGATTACGTCAAAGACGCGGCGCAGGTCCTCAAAGCGTCCGCTCACCACGGTCACCTGGTACAGCCAGATCGCCATGATCACGATCCACACCACGGGGAACGCACCGAAGACGGCGCCCTGGGACGCGGACAGCAGGGCCAGGCCGGCGGGCATCTTGAACGCCCAGATGGCGACGGCGATCGCCACCAGCAGTGACAACCCGCCTGCCACGTGGGCTTTGACCTTCACGAAGGCCAGCAGGATAAAGAACGTGAGCAGGGGGATTAGCGCCACGATGGCGGATGCGGCAACGCTGCCGAACACCGGATCAGTGGTGGCGGTGAAGTGATCCACGGGGGACCTCCGGGGGTATGAACTGACGGGAAGTTGGTCAGACCACAATGGTCAGACCATGGAACTCTAGCGCACTCCGGCGCTGCGTGTGATCATGGCCACCCGTCCCGGGGCTCTTTGGTGTGTTGCAGGCAACGTGCCTAGTATGGTCTGACCACACGAGCTCCGGGGCATCCCCGCTGAGAGGCAACCCATGAGAATTGCACTATTTGCCACCTGCATCGTGGATGCGATGTATCCGCGGACGGCCCGCGCCACCGTTACGATCCTGGAGCGGCTGGGACACGAAGTGGTGTTCCCGTCCGGCCAGGCCTGCTGCGGCCAGATGCACGTCAACTCCGGCTACCTGCCCGAAGCCGTGCCCGTGGTCCGGAATCACGTTGAGGCCTTTGATCCGGCAGGGTACGACGTCGCCGTCGCGCCCTCGGGTTCCTGCGTCGGGTCGGTGAAGCACCAGCATCCGATGGTTGCCCGGTCCGCCGGGGACAAGGACCTGGAAGCCCGGGCCGAGGCCGTGGGCGCCCGGACCTACGAACTCTCCGAACTGCTGACCGACGTCCTCGGCATCACCAACGCCGCCGAGCAGCTCGGGTCCTGGTTCCCGCACAAGATCACCTACCACCCCAGCTGCCACGGCATGCGCCTGCTGCGTCTGGGGGACCGGCAGCTGAACCTGCTGCAGAGCGTGGGCGGCATTGAAGTTGCCGAGCTCCCGCAGGCAGATCAGTGCTGCGGCTTCGGCGGAACCTTCTCGTTGAAGAACGCGGACGTTTCCTCCGCGATGCTCGAAGACAAGGCTGCCAACATCAAGGCCACCGGCGCTTCGCTGTGCTCCGGCGGCGACGCGTCCTGCCTGCTGCACATCGGCGGCGGACTCTCCCGCGAGGGCAGCGATGTCACCACCCTGCACTTCGCCGAAATCCTCGCCAGCACCCGGGAGAACCCGGTGTCCATCACCGGTGACGTCCTGGTCAGCGGAAAGGCTGTTCGATGAGCACTTACCTCGGCATGCCCACCCTGCCGGTATACGGCCGGGGCAACCTCAACGCCGTCGACTCCTTCCCGAGCGCGGCACGCCGGGAACTGGGCAACGCCCAGCTGCGCGCCAACCTGGAACACGCCACGCACACCATCCGGGACAAGCGCCTGCGCGTCGTCGGTGAACTGCCGGACTGGGAGGACCTGCGCGACGCCGGCAGTGCGGTCAAGGAATCCGCCATGGCTCGGCTGCCCCAGCTGCTGGAGGAGTTCGAAAAGAACTTCACCGCCCGCGGCGGCATCATTCACTGGGCCCGGGACGCGGACGAAGCGAACGAGATTGTCCGTGACCTGATCCGTGCCGAAGGCGTGGACGAGGTGGTCAAGGTCAAGTCCATGGCCACCCAGGAAATCGGCCTGAACGAATACCTCGAAGAGCAGGGCATCGCCGCCTTTGAGACCGACCTCGCGGAACTGATCGTCCAGCTGGACCATGACAAGCCCAGCCACATCCTGGTGCCGGCCATCCACAAGAACCGCTCCCAGGTGCGGGAGATCTTCCTGCGCGAAATGCCGGGCGTGGATCCGGAGCTCACCAATGAGCCGGCCAAGCTGGCCGAGGCAGCCCGCTCCCACCTGCGGCGCAAGTTCCTCTCCGCCAAGGTCGCTATTTCCGGTGCCAACTTCGCCATCGCCGAGTCCGGCACCCTGGCTGTTGTTGAATCCGAGGGCAACGGGCGCATGTGCCTGACGCTGCCGGAAACCCTGATCACGGTCATGGGCGTGGAGAAGCTGCTGCCGGCCTGGAGCGACCTGGAAGTCTTTATGCAGCTGCTGCCCCGGTCTTCCACCGGGGAGCGGATGAACCCGTACACCTCGCTCTGGACCGGCGTCACTGAAGGTGACGGGCCGCAGAACGTGCACCTGGTACTGGTGGACAACGGTCGCAGCGCGGCACTGGCGGATGAAATGGGCCGCTCGGCCCTGCACTGCATTCGCTGCAGCGCCTGCATGAACGTCTGCCCGGTCTACGAGCGCACCGGCGGCCATGCCTACGGCTCCACTTACCCGGGACCGATCGGCGCCATCCTCTCGCCGATGATGACCGGCATCAAGAGCGAGGAAAACAGCTCCCTGCCCTACGCGTCTTCACTCTGCGGCGCCTGCTACGACGCCTGCCCGGTGAAGATCAACATTCCGGAGATCCTGGTCCACCTGCGTTCAGTAGACGTTGAAAGCAAGCGCGCCAAGAAGGTTCCCACCCAGATGGACCTGCTGATGAAGGGCGCCTCCTGGGCGTTCTCCCGTGGCCGGAACCTGGGACTGCTGGAGAAGGGCCTGCCGCTGGGCAAGCTGGCCGCCGGACGGAAGCGCAAGATCACCAAGCTGCCCGGCATTGCCGCCGGCTGGACCCAGAGCCGGGACATTCCGGCACCGCCCACCCAGTCCTTCCGCGACTGGTGGGCCAAGGAACATGAGGGCAGCTCACCGGCTGCCGGCACACCTAACCAGGGGGAGAACCAGGCATGAGCGCACGCGAAGAAATCCTGGAACGCCTCCGCGGAGCCCTCAAGGACGCACCCGCCGTCCCCGATGTGCCGCGCACCTACCGCACCGCCGTCGACGCCCCCGAAGCCGAGCGCATTAGCGTGCTGGTGGACCGGCTGGAGGACTACAAGGCCGGCGTCACCGTGGTGGATGAGGCCGGGGTTGGCCCCCGCATCGCGGAACTGCTCGACGGCGCCGCCAGCTACGTGGTGCCCGCCGGCATTGAGGAAGCCTGGCTGGCCGAGGCCGAGGCGGCCGGGCCGGGCCGTCGGCGCAAAGACTCCCGCACCGAACCGCTCAGTGTGACGGAACTGGATGGCACGTCCGCCGTGGTCACCGGCAGCGCGGTCTCCGTGGCGGAAACCGGAACCATCATCCTGGACGGCAGTGAAGGCATGGGCCGGCGCGCCATCTCCCTGATTCCGGACCACCACGTGTGTGTGGTGCGGGCTTCGGACATCACCATGATCCTGCCGGAGGCGCTGCGGCGGCTGGACGGCACCCGGCCGCTGACCTGGATCAGCGGGCCCAGCGCCACCAGCGATATTGAGCTTGAAAGAGTTGAGGGCGTACACGGTCCTCGCACCCTGGACGTGATTATCGTCCGCAGCTGAGCCGGCTCCCACTGAGCCTGCACAGCTCAACCGTAGGAGGCCGGACCGTTGGGGGGACCGGCCTCCTTCGAGGTTCCGACTTGAGGTTCAGCTAGGTCTAGGCTCCGGTGTAGCCGGTGCGCCAGCCGCCCTTGTAGTCCTTGCGCACGGTCTCCGAATACGGGACCGGGCTGACCACTGCCCGCACCTCCAGCTGGCGGTGCGGCTCCACGGTGGTCTTGGCGGTGCCGCCGTCGGGTTCACCCCAGACCACGCGCAGTTCGCTGCCCTCGGGCACGTCCGGATTCACGGTGGCCAGGGACAGGCCGCGGCGCTCATTGGCCGAGTACCCGGTGAACATTGACACGCCCACCACGTTGTCGTCCGCGTCGATCACCGAGTCGTAGTTCGAGGACCCGTAGTTGGCCAGGGGCAGGTCGAAGTACTTGTACGGGGTCTGCTCCGTGTCCAGCTGCGAGGTGAAAATCCGTCCCAGGTCCTCGGCGTTCCAGGCCAGGGTTACCTTCCGGCGCTGCGCGGCCGGATCCATGGCTTCGAGTGCCTCGCGGCCAATGAAGTCATGGTCGAACTTCACGAAGGAGCCGTAGCCCAGCTCCCAGGGGGTGAGGTAGTAGTCCTCGATGTTCTCGGAGACAAAGCTGCCGGCGACGGCGTTGGTCGCCTCGTAGCTGTCCGCGCCCAGCCATTCGCGGTACGGACGGAGCCGTTCGTCGGTGTACACCGCGGGCAGTGGGGAGGGGATCCAGCCGGACTCAAGCGTGTTTGAGGGGTAGGCACGGGCTCCCACGGCAGCCATGCCAAACTCGGCACCGGCTTCCATCAGCTCGTCGCGGACCTTGTCGTAAGAGGCATAGTCGCCCCAGATTTCGAGGCCGGGAGCGCCTGCCATACCGTGCCGCAGGGTGCGTACCCGTTCACCGCTGATGCTCATGGTGTCCATGTTGAAGAACTTCAGCTGCTCCAGGGATCCGCCGTTGACCTTCTCGATGATGTCCCAGGCGTTCGGTCCCTGGATCTGGAAGCGCCAGTAGCGCCGGCTTACGGGCTTGCCCATGGGGCGCGACGGCGACCGGCGGTCCACTTCGATCTCCAGGTTGTAGCCGCCGGTTTCGGCGTTGAAAAGCAGCCAGTTGGCGGCCGGGGCCCGGCCGACGTACACGTATTCGTTCTCGTCCTGGTGGAAGAGGATGCCGTCACCGATCACGTGGCCGGACGGCGTCGTCGGCACGTACTGCTTGGCTTTGTTGACTGGAAAGTTTGCCACGGAGTTGATGGCTGTGTCGGAGAGGAGCTGCAGGGCGTCCGGGCCTTTGATGAATACGTTGTCCATGTGGTGGGACTGGTCGAACAGCACGGCGGATTCCCGCCAGGCCCGCTGTTCGCTGCGCCAGTTGGTGAATTCGGGTGCCACTACCGGGTAGATGTACGCGCCGATCTGTGAGTTCCGGAGCAGGTCGACCACTCCCTCGGACGCATCCAGGACTTCCTGCAGATTCTTTGGTGCCACGGTGAACCTCTGTTTCTGTCGGACGGGATCCGGCCGAAAGCCGGTGCCGCCGACTTTATATCTATGGACATAGATAAGTCGAGGGTCTTCGGGGCTGGAGAGCGAACGCCTAGCCAATGCCTATCAGGATAGATATTGTGTGCTGCATCACACTTGCGGTACGGCTGGCCCGTGCCCGAACGAGGAGGCACACCATGAGGAAACTGCTGGCGGCAGCGGCAACGGCGGCGCTGCTCGGCCTGACGGCCTGCGGATCGGGGTCGCTGACATCGAGTGAGGAGTCTTCTTCGGCATCCGGCGGAGCGGAAGGACTCACTTCTCTGGAAGTCGGCGTCATTCCAATCGTCGACGTGGCGCCGATCTACCTAGGGGTCCAGGAAGGGCTGTTCGAAGATGAAGGCCTTGATGTCACCCTGACCCTGGCGCAGGGCGGAGCCGCGATCGTTCCGGCGGTCACATCCGGTCAAATGGACTTTGGTTTTTCGAATATTACGTCGATGATCGTGGGCCGCTCCAAGGGCCTTCCGGTGCAGATGGTGGCTCCCGGGGGCAGCTCCACGGGCGACACTGACGCTGACTTCGCTTCGGTGATGACGCTGCCGGATTCGGGCATCGAGACGGTCACGGACCTGGCCGGCAAGAAGGTTGGCGTCAACACGCTGAACAACATCTCCGACTCCACCATCTCCGAAGCCGTGAAGCAGGCCGGAGGGGATTACGAGAGCATCGAGTTCGTGGAGATTCCGTTCCCGGAACTCTCCGGGCAGCTGGCGGCCGGGACCGTGGACGCGATCGCCGCCGTCGAGCCCTTCGTGACCATCGCCGGTGCCGACGGCGCCGTTCCGGTGTTCTCCAACTATGCGGAGCCGGTGGATGACCTGACAGTGGCCGTCTACTTCACCTCGGATGAGTATGTGCAGGAGAATCCGGAGATTGTGGAGAAGTTTGTCCGGGCCATGAACGCCTCGCAGGAGTTCGCTGAGCAGAACCCGGACAAGGTCCGGGCAGTACTGCCCACGTACACCTCGCTGCAGCCTGAAGTGATTGAGCAGCTGACCCTGCCGCGGTTCACCACCGAGGTGAACCGTGCTTCGGTGGAGGAAGTTGCCCGGATTTCCCAGGACCGCGGACTGGTGGAATCGATGCCCAACCTGGATGAGCTGCTGCCGCAGGACTAGGACCGGTTTCCAGCCCTGCGGAAACGCTCCGCTTTGCGCTCTTCGCTCCGCCGCGCGGTGGACGAATATGCACAAAGCGGAGCGTTTTGCGTTTTAGTAACCGCGGAAACCGCGGACCCGCTCGGCGGTGGGCCGCAGCCCGCCGAAAGTGTAGAAGTGCAGCTGTACCACTCCGTGCCGGCCGGGATCGTGTTCGGCAGCCAGATCGCGCAGGAACCGGTCCGGGCCCGCAGTGCCCAGCAGGTTGGTCAGGGAGAAACCGTACTTGTGCGCAATGGAGACCGAAGTCCCCACACCGAAGCGCCGCGCGTATCCCAGCAGCCGCTTGATGCCCGCCGGGCCGGGCACTCCGACGCGCACCGGAACCGTAATGCCGCGGCCGCGCAGCTCCTCGCACCAGGCCAGCACCGGAGCGGTGTCAAAGCCGAACTGCGTGATGATGGAGGCCTCCAACCCCTGCTCCTGCACAGCGGCCAGCTTCTGCTCCAGCGCAGACCACAGGGTGGCTTCGTCGATGTCCGGGTGGCCTTCGGGGTACCCGGAAATGCTGATGTGCCGGGCACCGTGGGCTGCCGGAAGCCCGGAGGCAATCACGGCCAGCGAGTCGGCGTACGGACCCATGGGCTCGGCCGGATCCCCGGCCACCACAAACACGTTCTCCACCGCTCCGGCGTCGGACAAGGCGCCCAGGAACTTCTCCAGCTCAGCCGCCGAGCCCAGCCGCCGGGCGGAGATATGCGGCACCGGCACGTGTCCGGCTGCCCTGACAGCTGAGGCGGCGGCCAGGCGCATCGGCAGGTCCTCGTTGCCCAGGAACGTCACGTTGATCCGGGTGCCTGCGGGCAGGACATCCTGCGCCTCGGCCAGGGCCGGGACATCCTTCCCGGTCATTTCCAGCGAGAAATCATCCAGCAGCGACGAGGCAGGGTCCACGGGGTTCATGCCGAACACCCTAGCCAGCGGGCAGTGCGGTGTCCACGGTCCGGTGTCCACGCATCAGCGGCGGCGGAACGGAAGCCTAGAACCGTGAGGAACTGCCGGAGCCGCTGAAGCTGCCGCCGCTCGCGCCGTAGCCGGAGGAGGATCCGGAGGAAGCGGAGCTCCGGGCGGACTCGATCTTGCTGCTGCCGGTCTGCACGCCCGCGTTGAAGGATGCCACGCTCCAGAAATAGTTCGGGTAGGCGGTGTCCAGGATGCCGGGCCGGTAGCCGTCGCGGTAATGGCGGGTGCGTGTGCGCTCCTCTTCCAGGGCTTCACGCATCAGCTTCTTTTCGGAACTGTTCTTCGCAGCCTTCTCGATGACCGTCTCGGAGTGGTTCTTCAGCAGCCCGGCCAGCTCCTGCCCGGAGTCCCGGATCACGTCCAGGGCTGCCTCAGGGGTGACGGTTCCGTCTGAGAGCCCGGCTGCCGTGGCCTGCAGGCGGCGCCGGCATTCGGTGCGGAAAGCCAGGAGGGCAGCGGCTGTTGCCGAGCCGCCGGTCTTGTCCTTTTCGAACAGGTCCTCGAGTTTGTCCAGTTCCTCCAGCAGCGGGTGGGCCTGCCGGTCCCATGCTGCCTGCCAGCCCGGTCCCATGTTCAGCAGGGTGTTGGTGTCCGCGATGACATCGTCGATGCCGTCCAGTGCGGCTGCCAGTTCGGCGAACTCTTCCACCGGCTTGCGCGCTTTGCGCCGCTTGAGATCCTTGTCCGTGTAGGAACGCACAGTGTTCCCGAGGTCAGTGGCCATGTTGTAACGGGTGCGGAAAGTGCGGTGCTCTTCCAGGACCTTGGCGCCGTAGCGGGAGGTCTCGGGGATGGTGTGGGCGTTGAGTTCGGTGGCGTCCAGGTCCATGCTGACGCTGGCATAGGACTTCTCGCCGGCGGCAATGAGCTCGCGGTTGGTCTTCAGCCGGTTGCGGCGGACCAGCACCACCGTTAGCCAGATCCCGCCGGCCAGCGCCACGGCAGCCGCGCCCAGGATCCAGACGAACGGGTCCTGGTACCAGGGCCGGTTGATCAGCTTCGCCGCTTCCCTTACCCCGGCGATGGTGCCGTCGGTCCACTGGGCGTCCCGGAAAAGCTCCGCGGCCTCGTCGCGGATTTCCTGGGCTTCGCTGCTTTCCACCTTGCGGTCCTCACCGAAGTAGGTGCCAATCCAGCGTCCGTCCGGGTCAAGCGCAAAGATGAACAGGCCGTCGGCCCACTTTTGTCCGTCGGGGCTGATCCATTCGGGGCGCTCTTCACGGGCGAACCGGAGCACCTCCTCATTCAGCACCGTGTCCCCGTCGGCGTATTCGGCGTCGGGATCTCCGCGGTAGGTGTAGATCGCCACCGTGGTGGGGTCGCGGAACTGGATGTCCTCCAGCGCCGGAAGCAGGGTGTTCTGATCCAGGACGCCGGCGGTGTCATCCACGACAATGTCCACCGGTTCGACGGCGGAGGCCGGAGCTGCCGGGACAGCCAGGGCCAGGAAAAAAGCAGTAAGAACGATCAAAAGGACTCTGCGCATGTTTGGTTTCCTTGGAAAGGTTGGCTATACGGGCGGCCGTTTGGCGGGCTGGTCCGCAGCAGCGGCACCGGGCATCAGGCTGTCCAGGAAAGCGGTGGTCTCTTCGAGTACAACGCGTGCTTCCGGACGGGAAAAATGGAACTGCGCTTCGTGCGGCAGGGCGGGGGAGAGGGTCTGGGGCCAGAACCTGCGGCTTACGGGTACGCCCAGTTCCTGGAGCCGGTCGGCGAAGGGCACCGACTGCTGCAGGGTCAGCCCGTCGCCGTTTCCGCCGCTGATGAAGGTGGGCGGGAACGCACTGGTGGCGTGGGAGATCACGGACATCTGGTCCGCGGCGGCGCTGCCGCTGAAACGGCGCAGGCCGGTGTACGCCCAGAGTGCTGTCCGGAAACCCCAGCCCAGGACTCCGGTGAGCCGGCCCATGGCCTCGAGGTCGTAAACGCCGCAGTGCAGGATCGCCGCACGGAGGTGTTCCGCGGGCAGGGCAGGGGTGAACCCCAGCTGGGCCGCGTAGGCCGGGGAGGTCACCGCGGCGCTGAGCTGGGCAGCGAGCTGCGCACCTGCTGAATCCCCGGCCAGGACCATCTGCTCCATGTCCAGGCCGTGGCTTCCGGCCTGTTTCTGCAGGAACGCCACTGCCTCATTCACTTCTTTCAGCGCCCGCGGATACCGGCTGCCCGGGGCTACCGGGTAGTCAACGCCGACGGCGGCATATCCGCGGGCGGCGAGCATCCGAAGGTACGGTGCCACATCCCGGCGGGAGCCGGAGATCCACGCACCGCCGTGCACCCAGACGATCACCGGCAGCTTGCGGAGGCCCTGTGGTGTGTGGCCGGGAGGCAGGAAAAGATCCAGGCGCCCTGCACCGCCGTCGGACGCGTAATCCAGGGTGAGGTGCTCACCTGCCGAGGACGAGTAGGGCCGCATCTGCTGTACCAGCTGCTGCGCCCCGCGGTGGAAGACACCCCGGATCAGCAGCGCTGCCGGCCACGGCGTCAGGAGGAACGCTGCTGCTCCTGCGGCCGCCGCCGTCGCCACCACAGCCGCAACAGGGCGCAGTTTCGGGGTATGGGAAGCAGACACACCATCAGCGTAATCGAGCGCCGCTGGGCTGGTCCTTTTCCGCTTGAATGTGTCGAGGATCATATACAATCCATTTCAGCCGTATGGATCGGACCAGTGTTCCCCGAAAGTGGTGCAGTAAGCGTGCTCGAGAAACAGACCATAGAAAAGATCGCCGATGAGCTCGTGGCTGCCGGCGCCAACCGCACCCCCGTGCCGCGGCTGACTGCCCGGTATCCGGAGATGACGGTGGAGGACTCCTACGCTGTGCAGGCGCTGTGGAGCAGCCGGATGCAGGAACAGGGGCGAAAGCTTGCCGGCCGCAAGATCGGGCTGACGTCCAAGGCAATGCAGGCTGCCACCGGAATCACCGAGCCGGATTACGGCGTCATTTTCGACAACATGATTCTTGAAAACGGCTGCACGGTGGAGTGGGATGCCTATACGCATCCGCGCATCGAAGTTGAACTGGCCTTTGTGCTCGGCAAGCCGCTCTCCGGCCCGAACTGCACCATTTTTGATGTCCTGGATGCCACTGAGTACGTGGTTCCGGCGCTGGAGATTTTGGACTCGCGGATTGAGATGGAAGGCCGCACCATTGTGGACACCATCGCGGATAACGCCGCGATGGGCGCCATGGTGGTGGGCGGGCGCCCGGTCAAGGTGGACGACGTCGACCTCCGCTGGATCTCCGCCCTGCTGTACAAGAACCAGACGATCGAGGAAACCGGTGTGGCAGCCGGGGTCCTGAATCATCCAGCCGCGGGCGTCTACTGGCTGGCGAACAAAATCGCTGCACATGGTGCCAGCCTCGGCGCCGGAGAAATCATCCTGGCCGGTTCCTTCACCCGCCCCATGTGGGTGCACAAGGGAGACACCGTCCATGCCGACTACGGACAGCTGGGATCAGTAACATGCCGTTTCGAGTAGAACCTGCTGCCAGCTTCAAAACCGTCCTGGGCGGAGGCAACCGTGCACAGGTGGGCATGTGGGCCTGCACCGGAAACCCGCTCCTGGCCGAAATCGGCGCCGGATCCGGCTTCGACTGGCTGCTGATCGACGGCGAACACTCCATCAACTCGCTGGAGTCCATCAGCACGCAGCTGCAGGTCACCGCCGCGTATCCGATCCACCCGGTGGTCCGGGTTCCTGCCAATGACACCGTCCTGATCAAGCAGTACCTGGACCTGGGCGTGCAGAACCTGATCGTTCCCATGGTGGACAACCCCGAGCAGGCGGAGAAAGCGGTTGCCGCGGTGCGGTATCCGCCGCGCGGTGTCCGCGGCGTGGGCAGCGCCCTGGCCCGCGGATCACGCTGGAACCGGATCGAGGGTTACCTGGACCGCGCGGAGGAGACCATCACGCTGCTGGTGCAGGTTGAGTCCGGGGAAGCCGTTGCCAACGTGGCGCAGATCGCCGGCACCGACGGCGTGAACGGGATCTTCATCGGCCCCTCGGACCTCGCGGCCTCAATGGGGCACCTGGGCCAGCAGGACCACCCGGAGGTGACCGCCGCCGTCGAGCACTGCATCCGGACTGCCAACGAACTCGGTGTGCCGGTGGGAGTCAACGCGTTCGTTGAGACCAGTGCCCGCCGGTACCTGGACGCCGGAGCGGATTTCATTGCCGTCGGCGCGGATGTGGCGATGCTCGCCCGTGCCGCGGAGGCGCTGGCGGCGAAGTTCCTGCCGCAGGATTCAGATCCGTCGGGTTCCGCTCCCGCCAGCTACTAGTCTCTCCTCCCTCCCCACCGAGATGGCAGAAACTGCACGTTAGACCCCCTCTTTCGGGCAGTTTTCTGCCATCTCGATAGGGGGAGGACTACGGGAGCATCCAGCTAAGCACCGGGGTGGACTGCAGGAAGACGATGATGCACAGGGCGGACAGCAGCCCCACACTCCAGCCGAAGACTTTGCGCAGCAGCACGGACTCCTGCCCGCTCACGTTCACTGCCGCCGCCGCGATCGCCAGGTTCTGCGGAGAGATCAGCTTGCCCATCACGCCGCCGCCGGTATTGGCCGCGATCAGCAGTTTCGGATCCAGTCCCGCAGCGGCGCCGGCCGTTTCCTGCAGCCGTGCGAAGAGCGCATTGGCCGAAGTGTCCGATCCGGTGACAGCCGTGCCGATCCAGCCAAGCACCGGCGAGAGGAAGGCGAAGAACGCACCGGTTGCCGCCAGCCAGGTGCCAATGGAGACGGTCTGCCCGGAGTTGTTCATAACGTAGGCCAGGGCCAGGACAGCCAGGATGGTCAGCGCCGCGGAAGTCATCCGCCGGGCGGTGGTCCAGATTTCCTTCACCGCCACGCCCATGCTGAGCGGATACCGTCCGTTGTCATCAAAGCGCGAATAGACGGCAGCAACTATCAGGCCGCTGATCAGCAGCAGGGTTCCGGGACTGATCAGCCATTCGAAGTTGTAGACCGTGGAGGACAGGCGTTCGCCGTTGGCGTCCAGCAGTGCGTCGTGCAGCCACGGCCAGGGGATCTCGATGCTGGTCCGGGCCAGCACCTCCGGCACGTTGATGCCCAGCGTCCACAGGTTCACAAATCCGAAGATGACGATCACCAGGACGTAGGGAAACAGTGCCATCCAGGCCCGGGAGGGGGTCAGGGCATCTGACGCAGTATCCGTCTGCGCGCTGCCGATCCCGGCTTCCCCGCCTCCTCCGGCCGGGGTCCAGCCCGCGGCCTTGGCGGCGGCCAGCTCGGTCTGCATTCGCCCGGCCGCCTGCTCTCCGCCGCGGGGATGCCAGAAGCGGAGGAATCCGACGGCGGCAGCCATTGCCACCAGGGACGCCACAATGTCCGTCAGCTCATAGGAGAAGAAGTTCGAACACAGAAACTGGAAGACGGAGAACACAACGCCGGTGAACAGGGCCACCGGCCAGCACTCCCTCAGCCCGCGCCGCCCGTCCAGGATAAAGAGCAGCACCAGTGGAATCAGGAATGCCAGCAGCGGAGTCTGACGGCCGACGACGGCGCCCAGCTCGTCCCCGGTGTAGCTGGTGAGGTTCGCCGCCGTCGTAATGGGAATGGCCAGCGCACCGAAGGCGACTGGAGCCGTATTGGCGACCAGGACGGCGGTGGCGGCGCGGACCGGGGCGATCCCGAGCGCCAGCAGCATGGTCACCGTGATGGCGACCGGGGCGCCGAACCCGGCCAGCGCCTCCAGCATCCCGCCGAAGCAAAAGGCCACCAGGATCGCCTGAATGCGCAGATCACCTCCGCCCACCCGGTCAAAGACCCGGCGCAGATCCTCGAAGCGTCCGCTCCGCACGGTCACCTCGTACAGCCAGACGGCCATGATGATGATCCACACCACCGGAAACAGGCCAAAGGCCGCACCCTGCGTCGCGGACAGAACAGCAAGTCCCACAGGCATGCCAAACCCGGCGACGGCGATCACCAGGGCAGTGAGCAGCGCCCACGCTCCGGCGACGTACGCTTTGGTCTTCGCGAAGGCCAGCAGCAGGAAGAACACCAGCAGCGGCACGAGCGCGAGCAAAGCAGAGAGTGCGACGCTGGAACCGACCGCGTCGGTAGCGGGGGTGAAGCTCTCCATGGGACCCTCCGTGCCTGGTGCCGCGGGGCCGGGCTGCGGTGTACGGGGCAGCGGGGCCGGAGACTGGCGTCGGGAGTGGCGGAAAAGGCGCTGCTTCAAGAGTAGGAGCGCTACCAGCCCTTGGCGAGATAGATGTCCAGATAGGCGCCGCGGTCCACATCAAGGTCTTCCCGGCGCTCAAGACCGGCGGCCAGGGCTGTGCGCTGGGAGCCGATGTTGTCCACCGAGGTGTAGGCAACCACGGGCAGGCCGGGCAGCAGGTCTTCGGCCAGGCGCACCGCTTCCAGGGCACCCTCGGTCGCCAGTCCCTGGCCCCAGACCTCGGGTGTGTAGCGGTAATACAGGTTGAGCGAGGGCCTGCCCCGGATGATCCGGTGGGACACCCCGGTGAATCCGATCAGCCGGCCGGGTTCCTCGGGAGCAAAGACGGCCCAGACGCCAAACCCGTGCCGGTACCAGTGCTGCCGGATCTCATGGAAGGTCCGGGCGGAGGACGCCCGGGTGACACTGGAGGGCACCGGATGGTGCACGTTGGTGCGCGGGTCAGTGTGCAGGTCTACCGCCGCGGCCTCATCGCGGGCTTCGGGCCGGCACAGCAGCAGCCGCGGTGTGCGCACAGGGGTCCAGTCCCCGGTTTTCTGCTCCAGCATGGCCACCACTGTAAGCCTGTGAGCCCTTTCCGGCAGCGTCCCCCCTTCATCGAGATGGCAGAAACAGCCCGATAGACCCCCTCTTTTGGGCAGTTTCTGCCATCTCGATGGGGTTAGGGGAGGGAAGGATCGCGGGTCTCGCGGTGGTGCCGCACGTAGCCGAACACGGCCACCGCAGTCGAGATCACGGCAGAGAGCGCCAGCCCCAGCCACAGGCCCACGTTCAGGGCGGCGGCTCCGGCCACGGCTCCGGCCAGGATTAGCGCGATCGCCAGCGCACGGCGGGCCCAGAACTTGCTGTCCCCGCCGGCCAGCCGCGAATCCGCTGCCAGCCCGGTGATCGTGGAGGTGACGACGACGGTGGTGATCTCAGCGACTTTCAGACGTTTGGCAGTGGCGGCCTGGACACCCATGGCCGTAGCCATTGACGAGGTGGTGATGCTGCCCAGGACCTCATTGGCCTGTACGTCCACCACAGCGGTGAAGACGGCAAGAAGGGTGATCCACGCGGCAACGACCATCACAGCCACTGATACCCGCCAGGACCAGCCTTCCGGTCCGCGGCGCAGCATCCGCCCGGCCAAGGCGGCGCCGAGCATAAAGAACACCAGGGCCAGGGCCGGGCGCAGGATCGGCAGTTCCGCCCCGCCTGCGAAGGCCATGCCCAGCAGTACAACGTTGCCGGTCATGTTCCCGGTAAAGACGTTGTCCAGGCCCAGGTAGCCGACGGCGTCGATCACCCCGGTGGAAAAGGTCAGCGCCAGCATCAGCCACAGATGCACCCGGTCAGTGGGCACGGCATTGAGGCGTTTCATGGGCTTCCCTTCCCTCGGTATCCCGCCTAATGTATACGAAACGAACCGAGGTGTGGGTTTTGTATTCAATCTGAGTTCAACGCGTCGCATCGCCACCGCATTCACCGAAAGCGAAGCCATGTCCTTCACCGCCCCCGGCCCCTTCACTACCCGGCCCACCCTGCAGGGGACCTTCGGAATGAGTGCGTCCACCCACTGGCTGGCCACGGCAGCCGCACAATCCGTGCTGGAACGAGGCGGCAACGCGTTCGACGCCGCCGCGGCAGCCGGGTTCGTCCTGCATGTTGTGGAGCCGCACCTCAACGGCCCCGGCGGCGACCTCACCGGCGTGTTCGCCACCGCGCAGAACCCGGCTGAACCGGTGGTCCTGATGGGCCAGGGCAGTGCTCCGGCAGGAGCCACCCGCGAGCACTTCCTTGCCGAAGGGCTGGAACTGGTTCCCGGGTCCGGCGCACTCGCGGCCGCCGTGCCCGCCGCCGTCGACGCCTGGCTGCTGCTGCTGCGCGACCACGGCACCTGGGAGCTGGGAGACGTGCTGGCCTACGCCGCCGGCTACGCCCGTGACGGACACCCCGTGCTGGCCCAGGTTGGCCGGACCGTGGGACAGGTTGCCCGGCTGTTCCAGGAACACTGGCCCACCTCGGCGCAGCTGTGGATGCCTGAGGGCCGCCCGCCGGCCGAAGGGGAATTGATCAAGAACCCGGCCTACGCCGCCGTGCTCCAGCGGCTCGCCGAAGCCGGGGACGGTGCAGGTACCCGGGAGGAGCGGATCGACGCCGCCCGGCAGGAATGGAGCACAGGCTTCGTCGCCCAGGCCGCAGCAGACTTCGCCGCCAAACCGCACCGCCATTCCTCCGGAACGGACCACGCCGGGGTCATCACGGCGTCGGATTTTGCCGGATCCGAGGCCGGGTACGAGCCCGCCGTCACCTTCGAATTCCGCGGCTACACCATCGCCAAGACCGGCCCCTGGGGCCAGGGGCCTGCGCTGCTGCAGACCCTCGCGATCCTGGACGGGTTCGCCGACGAGTACCTGGATCCCTCCACCGAGCTGGGCATCCACACCATCCTGGAGGCGC
This sequence comes from Arthrobacter sp. NPDC055585, assembly GCF_053619115.1. Taxonomy (NCBI): domain Bacteria; kingdom Bacillati; phylum Actinomycetota; class Actinomycetes; order Micrococcales; family Micrococcaceae; genus Arthrobacter; species Arthrobacter sp. NPDC055585. The sequence goes on along the minus strand of NZ_JBSHIT010000001.1, from coordinate 412,309 downwards.
AGAAGCTCGCGATTGCGGACCGCGAGGCCTATTACGGGGACAGCCACGTGCCGCTGGAGTACCTGCTGAGCGAAGAGTACGCAGCGCAGCGCCGCGAACAGATCACCGCGCTCGCCTCGCTGGAGTTCCGCCCCGGGGACGTCCCCGGCCACACTCCGTTCCAGCCTCCGCTGCGCACCGAGTACGTGCCCCCGGCGCTGGCGGGCGACGGCGCCGCCGGCGGAGACGGGACAGGGGAACCAACCGTCTCACCCACCGGGGAAACCCGCGGGGACACCTGCCACGTGGACGTGGTGGACCGCTGGGGAAACATGGTGTCAGTGACTCCGTCCGGCGGATGGCTGCAGTCTTCCCCGGCCATCCCGGAACTGGGCTTCTGCCTCGGCACCCGGCTGCAGATGACCTGGCTGGAAGACGGTGCGCCCTCCACCCTGCAGGCGGGCAAGCGTCCGCGGACCACGCTGACTCCCACCCTGGTGCTGAAGGACGGGCAGCCGGTTGCCGCGCTCGGCTCGCCCGGCGGAGACCAGCAGGACCAGTGGCAGCTGCTCTACCTGCTGCGTACCATCGTGGGCGGCTACACCCCGCAGCAGGCCATCGACGCCCCGGCCTTCCACACCACCTCCCTGCCCGGATCCTTCTGGCCGCGCACGTGGACCCCGGGCGGCGCCGTGGTCGAAGACCGGCTCGGCACCGAGGTCATCGAGGCCCTGGCGGACCGCGGCCACGTTGTCACCCGGGCGGGGGACTGGGCGCTGGGCCGGCTCTCCGCCGTGGTGCGCGACCCGCGGACCGGCGTGCTGATGGCAGCAGCGAATCCGCGCGGAGCGCAGGGCTATGCAGCCGGCCGCTGAACCCGTGAGCGAACCGGGCATCAGCGACCGGATCCGGCGGGACATCATCCGCGGCGTCCTGGCACCGGAAGCCAAGATCACCGAGGCCGCACTGGCCGCCCGCTACGGCTCCTCCCGGGTCCCGGTACGTGAAGCCCTGCGGGCGCTGGCTGCCGAAGGTTTTGTTGAATCCCGCCCGTACGCCGGATCCCGGGTGGCCCGGCTGGATCCCGGGGAAGCCGGAGACCTGTTTGATGTCCGGATGGCCGTGGAAAGCGCGACGGCGCGGCGCGCGGCAAAGCGGGCCGCCGGCCAGGCCTCATCCGGCACACCGGACCCGGCCTGGTGGGCCACACGCAGGCAGCTCGGGGAGATCCTGTCCGCCGGAGACTCCGCTGCGGCCGACGGCCGGCTGGACGTACTGCCGGAATTGAACCTGCGTTTCCACCGTGGGATCGCGGACCTGGCGGACAGCGCCTCCCTACAGGCGCTGCTCGCCCAGCTGGCCGGCAAAATCGAGTGGCTCTATGCCTCGGATGTTGGGTTTCGCGGACGTGACTCGTGGTCCGAGCACAGGCCTATCCTGGCGGCAGTGGACGCCGGCAGCCCGGCAGAGGCCCAGGAGCTGATGCGTGCCCATATCCGCCGGTCAAAGGATTCCTTCCTGAGCCGCTTTCCGGACTGACCGCTTTCCGGACTGAGCCGTTTTACGGACGGAGCAGGGCCCCGTGCGGGCAACCGTTCCGTCACCGCCGAGCGGAACCTATAGTGCCATGTAGGGGGATCCTCCTACCGCGAGCGGGGCATTACGCAATGGCCAACATCACCACCAGACCAGTCACCAAGCTCGGGATCGTCGGCGCGGGAAGCGTGGGCACGGCGCTCGCCTACGCCGCCCTGATCCGTGAGGCGGCGCGGGAAATCGTCATCTATGACATTGACGGTACGCGGGCTGAGGCAGAAGCACTGGACCTCTCCCACGGCACCCAGTTCACCGGCGCCAACACCGTAGCCGGCGGCGGACGGATCGAAGCGCTGGCCGGTTCCGACGTGATCGTGGTGACCGCCGGGGCCCGGCAGAAACCCGGCCAGAGCAGGCTGGACCTGGCGGCGGCAAACGTGCGGATCATGGAAACCCTCATGCCGCAGCTGATGGAACAGGCACCCGAGGCCGTCTACATCCTGGTTACCAACCCGTGCGACATCCTCACCGTTGCCGCGCAGAAGATCACCGGCCTGCCGCCGAACCGCATCTTCTCCTCAGGCACCGTGCTGGACACCTCCCGGCTGCGCCTGCTGGTGGCCCGAATGGCGCACGTGCTGATGACCAGCGTGCACGCCACCATCATCGGCGAGCACGGGGACAGCGAGTTCCCGGTCTGGTCCAGCGCCACCATCGGCCCGGTGCCGATCCGGGAATGGACCATCAGCGGCCGCCAGGTCTTCACCGATGAGGTGCTGGCCTCCATTACGGACGACGTCGTCAACGCCGCCTACAAGGTGATCGAGGGCAAGGGCGCCACAAACTACGCGATCGGACTGGCCGGAGTCCGGATCGTCGAGGCGGTTTTCCAAGCCGAGAACGCCGTCCTACCGGTCTCCGCGCTGCTGCGCGGCGTCCACGGAATCTCCGGCGTCGCTCTCTCCCTGCCTTCGATTGTTGGCTCGGGCGGGGTCTACAAGATGCTGGAGATGCCGCTGGATGAAAGGGAGGAACAGCTGCTGCAGGACTCGGCGGAGACCCTGAAGCAGAACCTCGCCTCGCTGGGACTCTAGAAGACCGCGCGGTCGGGTTCCCGGGCCGGCACTGCTTCCGCAGCAGGCCCGCCATGGCGGGTCCGGCCCGGCGCCGGCTGCGTGAGTGCACCGTAGGTTTCCGGCCGGCGGGACTCCAGGAACGGGAAGAGTTCCAGCCAGTGGGAGCGCTGGTCCAGTTCAAGGTCCGCCACCAGCACGGCCGATTCGTCCCGCGGCGCCTGGACCAGAACCCGCCCGTACGGGTCGCAGATAAAGGACGATCCGTAGAAGGTCAGGTTTCCCTCGTTGCCCCAGCGGTTGGGAACGACCATAAACAGGCCGTTGGCTATCGCGTTGCCTACGATCACCTTCTGCCACAGCGGCTGGGTATCAAAGTCGGGGAAGTCCGGCTCGGAACCGATTGCCGTTGGATACACCAGTACTTCGGCACCGCCCAGGGAATAGAGCCGCGCCAGCTCCGGGAACCACTGGTCCCAGCAGGTCGGCAGGCCCAGCCGGGCGCCGTCGAGCTCCGCCACGGCGTGCACCGGGTAGGGATCTCCGTCCGCCGGACCGGGCCGGAAGTAGTGCGCCTCGTGGTACCCCTCCGACGCCGGAATGTGCAGCTTCCGGGTCCGGCCCAGCAGCTGGCCCCCGGGGGAAACCAGGATGGCCGTATTCAGTCCCAGCCCGTCCGCTCCTTCGGCACGTTCAAACAGGGAGGCGTGGACACAGACGTCGTGCCGGCGGGCCGCCTCCGCCGCGAAGGCGAAGGTGGGCCCGCCCGTGAGGTCTTCGGCCAGTTCCGCCGGCGGCCCGTCCGGGAAGGTGTCCGCCGGGTAGCGGGAGAGCGTCAGCTCGGGCAGGAAGACGGCAGCGGCTCCCTGATCGGCAGCACGGGCAATCCCGTCATTGAGTTCGGCCTTCAGGGCCGCCGGGTCGGGCTGCCAGCGGTGCTGGACCACCCCCACCCGCAGGGAAGGCCCTGGCCTTGCGCGGGTGGCGGCGGCCGGTGAGCGCAGCGCACCGGTACGGGTGATTTCTATCATGGGAAACCTCCGGAGAAAGGGTGCGGTGGGTGGCGCTGGGGGGTGTTAGCGCTCCTTGAAGACCGTGTCCTGCCATTCCTTGTGGGCGGCAGCATCACGGCTCATCATCACGTGCTTGACGTTGGTGTATTCCTCGAAGGAGTACACGGACATGTCCTTGCCGAAGCCGGAGGCCTTGTAGCCTCCGTGCGGCATCTCGGACACGATCGGAATGTGGTCGTTCACCCACACGCAGCCGGCGGCGATTTCCTCGCTGGCCCGCAGGGACCGGTTCAGGTCCCGGGTCCAGGCGGAGGCAGCCAGCCCGTAGGGGGTGTCATTGGCCAGGGCAATGCCTTCGTCGTCGGACTCGAACGGCAGGACAGTGAGCACCGGACCAAAGATCTCGTCCTGCACAATCTCCGAGTCCTGCGCCGCGCCGGCCACCAGAGTCGGGCGGTAGAACGCACCGGCGGCCAGGTCGCCGCCGGGCGCTTCGCCGCCGGCCAGGATCCGGGCACCGGATTCGCGGGCACGGTTCACGAACCCGGCCACCTTGTCCCGGTGGGCGTGGCTGATCAGGGACCCGAGGTCCGTGTCCGGATCCGAGGGATCACCCACAACGACGGCGTCCATGAGCTCGGCAACCCGTGCGGTGAAGGCGTCGAACAGCGGGGCCTGGACGTAGGCGCGGGTTGCTGCGGTGCAGTCCTGTCCGCCGTTGATGATGGCGCCTGCCACCGCACCGTGGGCGGCTGCTTCGACGTCGGCGTCGTCAAAGACCAGGAACGGTGCCTTGCCGCCCAGCTCCAGGTGCACTCGCTTGGCGGTCTGTGCGGCCATGGCCATGATCCGGCGGCCGACGGCGGTGGAACCGGTGAAGGAAGTCATGGCGACGTCCGGATGGGTCACCAGCGCTTCGCCGGCCACCGGACCGGAGCCGGTGACGATGTTGATGACGCCGTCCGGGATCCCGGCGGCGGCTGCAGCCTCGGCGAAGATCAGAGACGTGCCCGGGGTGAGCTCGCTGGGCTTGAGCACAATCGTGTTGCCGGCGGCGATGGCGGGGAGGATCTTCCAGCCGGCCATCTGCAGCGGGTAGTTCCACGGTGAAATCGAACCGATCACGCCGATCGCTTCGCGGCGGATCATGGAGGTGCCGCCGGCGCCGTATTCGCCCGCGGCCAGGCCGTGGAGCTGGCGGGCGGCCCCGGCGAAGAAGGACACGTTGTCCACGGTGCCGGGCACATCGAACTCGGTGGACATCCGGATGGACTTGCCGGTCTGGGCAGTCTCCAGCTCGGCCAGCTCAGCGGAGCGCTTGTCCAGTTCGGCGGCCAGCGCCAGCATGGCCTCGGACCTTTCGCCCGGAGTGCGGCGGGACCAGCCGGGGAAGGCAGCCTTGGCGGCGGCTACGGCGTCGTCCACGTCAGCGGCGTCCGCGTAGCGGATGGTCTCGGCAATCTCTCCCGTTGCCGGGTTGACCCGCTTGGCTTCCTCGCCCCGGCCCTGCCGGTAGCTGCCGTTGATAAAGAGGTGTCCTTCGGAAAACTGGTGCATTTCAAAACTCCGTGAAAGTGGTGGGCGGTACTTTGTGCGGCGGGCGCTCCGGCCGCCGGGGCGGTCAGGCGGTGAGGTAGACCTTGCGGAGCGTCTTGGTGACGGTCCAGCGGGTGCGGGTTCCGGCGGCGAGTCGCATCAGGGTGTGCGGGGAGAGTGCTGCAGTTGACTCTGTGGTGCCGTCTTCGGCCAGGAATTCCACGGTTGCGTTCCCGGAGAGGACCAGGAACACCTCGTCGGCTTCGGTGTCGAACATCCCGCCTTCGGTCATTTCCCAGACACCCAGGTTGACCCCGCCGAAACTGCCCAGCGGGTGCAGGCCGGTGGCCGGGGTTCCGGAGGCTACTGCCTCAGCGGGAACGGGTTCATGCTCCAGATCCAGGGCATCGGGATGGACGGCGGTTCCGGCGGGCAGGGAGATCAGGGTGCTCATGAATCGAACCCCATTCCGACGGCGTCCATGGCCTTCAGCCAGGGACCGCGGCGGCCCTGCCGGCGGTCCGCGCGGACCATGGCGGCGGTAGTGATCTTCACGCCCAGCCAGGCGACGGGCTCGGGCGGGAAGGGAATGGGCTTGCGTTTGACCATCTGAAGTTCCGTTCGTTCGGTTTTCTCGCCGGACAGCAGATCCAGCATGACATTGGCGCCGAAGCGGGTGGCGCCGACGCCAAGGCCGGTGTAGCCGGCTGAGTAGGCGACTTTGCCGCCGTGGGCGGTGCTGAAGAAGGCGAAGAAGCGGCTGCAGGTGTCGATCGCGCCGCCCCAGGCATGGCTGAAGCGGATGTCGGCGAGCTGGGGAAACGTGGCGGCGAAGTGCGCTGCGAGCCGTTCATAGGTTGCCTGCCGGTGTTCGTACTCCGGCTTCATGCTGCGGCCGTAGTTGTACACCGCGTCGTAGCCGCCGAAGAGGATGCGCGCAGCGCCGTCGCGGTCCGTGGTGAGCCGGTAATAGTGGAACCGGTTGTTCAGGTCGCTGAGCCCCTGCCGGTTGTGCCAGCCAATTTCGGACAGCTGCTGGGGAGTCAGCGGCTCCGTCATAAGTGCATAGTCGTAGACCGGCACAGTGAAGAGGCGGGTGCGCTTGAGCAGCGAGGGAAACACGTTGGTGGCCAGCGCCACGCGGGCGGCGGTGACGGTCCCGCCGCCGGTCAGGACGCGGACTTTCCGGCCGGCGTTCTGCAGGTCCCGCACCGGGGTGTTCTCATAGATTTCGACGCCGGCGGCCAGGGCTGCGCGCTGCAGTCCCCAGGCGAGCCGGGCCGGGTTCAGCAGGGCGGTGCTGGTGCGGTCCCAGAGACCGGCGAGGTAAAGCGGGGAGTCAACTTCCTTGCGCACGGCTTCGCGGTCCAGGAACACCAGATCAGGGTTGTCCGCTGCTGCTTCCTCGGCGAGCCAGTCCACCTGGTGTTCTTCGGTCGCCACGGACAGGCTGCCGGTGAGCTCGAAGCCGCAGTCGATGCCGTACCGCTTCACCGTCTCGGCGATCTCGCGCAGGTTCTCCCGTCCCAGCCGGTCCAGCTGCTCGGTTTCGTCCGGCAAATGCTTCTGGCCGTTCGCTTCGCCATGGGTCAGTGAAGCTTCGCAGAAACCGCCGTTGCGTCCCGATGCGGCCCAGGCAACGCGGGACGCTTCCAGCAGCACTACGCGGCGGTTCGGATCCCGCTCTTTGGCCATCAGCGCGGTCCAGAGACCGGTGTAGCCACCGCCGACGACGGCGAGGTCCGCTTCGGTATCCCCGGCGAGTGCGGGCAGTGCCTCAGGCCGCTCCGGATCGTCCAGCCAGTAGGGTTCCCGGGCAGCCCCGGCAAGGGCTTTGGCAGCGCGGGGCCGGCCGTACTGGGATTCGGCGAGGTCGTACACGGTCAGCATGGGGCGGTCCTTGAAAGCATGGCTGCGCCGGCATCGGCGCTGGAACGGATAAAGACAGGTTCGCCGGCCACCAGCACGATCTCCGCCTGCAGAGCAGAGAGATCGGCGGGTGCCAGCTCGAAGGGGTTGGCCGAATGGACTGCCAGGTCGGCAGGTGCACCCGGGGCCAGGGTTCCGCCGCGGGCTCGGTTGAGCCAGGCGGAACCGGAGGTGTAGGCGGCCAGGGCACTTTCCAGGGAAAGCGCCTGGCCGGGCAGCAGCGGCGGGGCGCCGGGATAGTCCGGATGTGCCCGGTTCACCGCAACATGGATGGCCTGCCAGGGATCCGGGGTGGAAACGGGCCAGTCTGATCCCATGGCGAGCCGTGCACCGGCGGCTTGAAGGCTGGCAAACGGGTACTGCCAGGCTGCACGTTCGTCCCCGATCAGGGGAACGGTCAGTTCCCGCATCTGGTCGTCGTTGCAGGCCCAGAGCGCCTGGGCGTTGACGGTGACGTCGAGTTCGGCGAAGCGCGGAACGTCCGCGGGATGGATAATCTGCAGGTGCGCCATATGGTGCCTGCCCGCCGAACCCGGGTTGGCGGCGCGGGCCGCGGCCACGGCGTCGAGCCCGGTGCGGACGGCCCGGTCCCCGATCACGTGCATATGCAGGTCAAACCCGGCCGTATCCAGGGCGGCAGAGACGGCCGTCAGGACCTCGGGGGAGAGGTAGAGCAGGCCGCGCTCGTCAGCGGGGGCGTCGTCGGCGCAGGCACAGGGGCGCAGATAGGGGTCCAGCATGGCGGCGGTGTAGTTTTCCGGAACTCCGTCCACCATGATCTTGGCGCTGACGGTGCTGAACCCGGCGGCTGCGTTGGCGCGGCGGCGTTCGGTGAAGGACTGGACCAGGTCCGGAACTGAATCAACAGTGGTGTCCCGCGGAACCCAGAGCGCTCCGGTGGCCCGCGCTTTCAGCCGGCCGTCGGCCGCCAGGGACCGGTATGCCGCGGAAGCGTCGGGGTAGCCGCCGTAGCTGCCCAGGATCGCTTCCTGCCAGCCGGTGATTCCTGCGGAGAACAGGTGTTCCTGGGCATGGAGAATCCCGTCAGCCATCAGCTCGTCTGTGACTGGGGGCAGGATTCGGGCCACCAGGTCCATGGCGCCTTCGTGCAGGGTGCCGGAGGGGAATCCGTCTTCCCTGCGTTCAATCCGTCCGTCCGCGGGGTCCGGTGTTGACGCGTCGATGCCGGCAAGTTCAAGGGCCCGGGTGTTCACCCAGGCGCTGTGGTGGTCGCGGTTGATCAGGTAGACCGGGCGGTGGGGGACGACGGCGTCGAGCGTGTGCCTGTCCGGATAGCCGCCGGGAAAATCACCTTTGTACCAGCCTCCGCCGGTGACCCACCCTTCGGGGTTCTCCGGCGCTGCGGGGCGCCGGGAGTGCTCGGCGATCCGTTCCAGGCAGGCCTCGGCGCCGCTGAGCTCAGCGAGGTCGCAGCCCAGGCGTTCCACCCCGGCGTAGGCAGCGTGGATGTGGGCGTCGGTGAAGCCGGGGGAGATCAGCCGCCCTGCGAGGTCGATTGTCTGCGTGGCAGGTCCGGCCATGGCACGGAGCTCCGCATCGGTTCCTACGGCTGAGACGACGCCGCCTGAGACGGCCACTGCGGTAGCCCCCGGAACTAGCCGGTGGCCGTCGAAGACCGCACCGGAATGGAAAACCCACTCGATCTGTGGCACAAAAACCTCGTTATTCCACTTTGGTCATTTTCGGACTAGCCCAGCGCTATTCCGGACCCGGCATTTAAATGAATGCCATTCATTGGTCAAGACTGTTCTTATAAAACGGGAGGCCGGCAGGGTTGTCAACGGTGGGTGGGAAGTTGATGGAAGTGTTTACGGGCGCGAAACACCTCCGGTTCCGCACCGGTATCACCGTGCAAAACTTCGGCCGGCGCTGCCGGTCCGGCGGCGGTCCCGGAGGGGGCCCGCCGCCGGACCGGAAGCTGCGGTGAGGCGGCTACTCCGTGTAATCGTCCGCGATTGCCATGACCTCATCGAGGATGCCCAGGCCTGTCCGGGCCTCTTCCTCGGTGATGTTCAGCGGCGGCACCACATGAATGCGGTTGAAGTTCGCGAACGGCAGGAGCCCGCGTTCCTTGCAGGCGGCAATGAGTTCATTCATGGCCGGGCTGGAACCGCCGTACGGTGCCAGCGGTTCGCGGGTTTCACGGTTCTGAACGAACTCGATGGCCCAGAACGCGCCGGTTCCGCGGATCTCGCCGACGCTGGCGTGCTTCTGCGCCAGTTCGGCCAGTCCCGGGCCAAACACTGTTTCTCCCAGCCGGGCGGCGTTCTCCACCATGCCTTCATCGCGCATGGCGTTGATGGTGGCAACGGCTGCAGCACAGGCCAGGGGGTGGCCCGAGTAGGTCAGGCCGCCCGGGTAGGCCGAGCTGGCAAACGTCGCCGCGATCTCGTCGGAGATTGCCACGCCGCCCAGCGGGACGTAGCCGGAGTTCACGCCCTTGGCGAAGGTGAGCAGGTCAGGCTCCACACCCTCGGCGTGCTCCACGGCGAACCACTTGCCGGACCGGCCGAAGCCGGCCATGACCTCGTCGGCAATGAACACGATTCCGTACTTGCGGGTCAGCTCCCGGACACCGGCGAGGTAACCGGGCGGAGGAACCATGATGCCGGCGGTGCCCGGAATGGACTCAAGCACCAGGGCAGCGAACGCGCCGGCACCTTCAAGCAGGATGAGCTGTTCCAGGTGGTCCAGCGCGCGCTGGACTTCCTCTTCCTGCGTGGTGGCGTGGAACTGGCTGCGGTACAGGAACGGAATGTGGAAGTGCACGGTTCCTGAAGTGCCGTAGTCATTGGGGATCCGGCGCGGATCACCCGTGACGTTGACTGCCAGTGCCGTGCCGCCGTGGTAGGAGCGGTAGGCAGAGAGAACCTTGTAGCGGCCGGTGTGCAGGCGTGCCATGCGGATGGCGTGCTCAATGGCGTCGGCGCCGCCGTTGGTGAAAAACACCGTGTCCAGGTTCCCCGGGGTCAGCTCGGAGATCAGGCGTGCGGCTTCGGACCGGGCATCGTTGACGTACTGCGGGGCAACGGTGCACAGCTTGCCGGCCTGCTCCTGGATCGCTGCCACGACCTTGGGATGCTGGTGGCCAATGTTGGTGTTGACCAGCTGGGAGGAGAAGTCCAGCAGTTTGCGGCCCTCTCCATCCCAGACCCAGGACCCTTCAGCACGGGTGATGGTCATCGGGTTGATCTGCTTCTGGGCGGACCAGGAGTGGAACACGTGCTTGCGGTCCAGCTCCCAGGCGCGGCGTCCTGCGGCCAGTTCCTCTTCGGAGACTGCCGGTTCAGCTGTGGTGCTCATGATCGAATCCTTCCTGGGGCTTAGGCGTTCTGCGGGAAGCCGAGGTTCAGGCCGCCGTGGCTGGGGTCGAGCCAGCGGGTGGTGACAACCTTGCCGCGGGTGAAGAAGTGGACGCCCTCGGTGCCGTGTGCGTGGGAATCGCCGAAGAGCGAGTTCTTCCAGCCGCCGAAGGAGTAGTACGCCATGGGTACGGGGATCGGAACGTTGATTCCAACCATGCCCACCTGGACTTCATTCTGGAAGCGGCGGGCGGCGCCGCCGTCGTTGGTGAAGATCGCGGTGCCGTTGCCGTACTGGTTGTCGTTGATCAGGGCCAGCGCTTCGTCGTAGCTTTCGGCGCGGACCACAGAGAGCACGGGGCCGAAGATCTCATCGGTGTAGATGGACATCTCCGGGGTGACGTTGTCGAACAGGGTCGGGCCGAGGAAGAAGCCTTCGCCGTCTGCGTCGGCTTCCACCTTGCGTCCGTCCAGGACAACCGTGGCTCCGGCGGCCTCGCCGGCGTCGATGTAGCTTGCCACCTTGTCGCGGTGGGCGGAGGTGACCAGCGGACCCATGTCGGTGCCGCGCAGGCCGTCGCCGATGCGCAGGGTACGGGTACGCTCGGCGATCTTGGCAACGAGCTCGTCAGCGATCGGTCCGACGGCGACCAGGGCGGAGATTGCCATGCAGCGCTCGCCTGCGGAGCCGAAGCCGGCGTTGACTGCGGCGTCGGCAGCCAGGTCCAGGTCGGCGTCGGGCAGGACAATCATGTGGTTCTTGGCGCCGCCCAGGGCCTGGACGCGCTTTCCGCTGGCAGTGCCTTCGCGGTAGACGTACTCGGCAATCGGGGTGGAGCCCACAAACGAGACGGACTTGATATCCGGGTGGTGCAGCAGGGTGTCCACTGCAACCTTGTCACCGTGGACCACGTTGAACACGCCGTCCGGCAGGCCGGCTTCCTTCCAGAGTTCGGCAACCCAGTTGACCGCAGTCGGGTCCTTTTCGCTGGGCTTGACCACTACGGTGTTGCCGGTGGCAATCGCAACCGGGAAGAACCACATGGGAACCATGGCCGGGAAGTTGAACGGGCTGATGATCGCAGCGGGCCCAACCGGCTGGCGCACGGAGTGCACGTCCACCTTGGTGGAGGCGTTCTCCGTGAAGCCGCCCTTGAGCAGGTGCGGGATGCCGCAGGCGAATTCAACGACTTCCTGGCCGCGGCTGATTTCGCCCAGTGCGTCGTCGAGGACCTTGCCGTGCTCGGCGGTGATGATCGCAGCGAGTTCGGGCTTGCGGGCGTTGAGCAGTTCACGGAAGTTGAAGAGGATCTGCACGCGGCGGGCCAGGGAGGTGTCGCGCCAGGCCGGGAAGGCGGCAGCTGCGGCCGCAACGGCTTCGTTGACGGTTTCCTCGCTGGCCAGGGCAACCTGGGAGGTGGTCTTGCCGGTGGCCGGATTGGTCACGTCGGCGAGGCGGGTGTCTGCCGGTGCCGTGAAGGCGCCGTTGATCCAGTGCTTCGTGGTCTGCACGTTTGCTCCTTGGGCGTAGATGGTGGGACTGGACACCATCTAAGCCCGGAGCGGCAGGCGAGGAACATTGCCAGGTTGTCAGGAAATATTCGGAAATCTTTACGATCTGTCAGGTCAGCGGGTTCGAGTCTGCCTAGACTCCCAGCATGAGCCTGCAGCTGCGCACCGTCCTGGACCTCGACGTCGTCCGTGCCGGGGAGCCGGAGATCCTCACCGGTCACGATTCGCTGGATGTGCCGGTGCGCTGGGTGCACGTTGCCGAGCTGCGCAGCCTCGCTGACCTGCTGGAGGGCGGGGAACTGGTGCTCACCACCGGTCTGGCGTTTGGCGAATCGGCGGACCAGGCAGCGGAGTACCTCTCGGGTCTGCAGGCCGCCGGGGTGGCCGGCGTGGTTGTCGAGATCCCTGCGGACCGCCCGGAGGCAGCCGCGGCGCTGGCAGCCGGTGCGCAGCGCGCGCTGGAAGCTGGTTCGCCCGGACTTCCCGTGATCCGCCTGCACCGGACCGTGAGGTTTGTGGAAGTCACCGAAGTGGTGCACCGCAGGATTGTCGCCAGCCAGCTCGAACAGGTTGAAAAAGCACGTCAGGTGCATGAAGTCTTCACCATGCTGAGCCTGGAAAGCGCCGGGGTGCAGGAAATTGTGGACCGTACCGCCGCGCTGCTGAATGCTCCCGTGGTGCTGGAGGACAACTCCCACCTGGTGGTGGCGTTCGCCGCCGCAGGGCTGCCGGCCCAGGACCTGCTGCGGGACTGGCAGCGGCGCTCCCGGGCAGTTCGCGGCTACCGGGAAACCAAAGTTGCCGGAGACGAGCGCTGGCTGCAGACCCCGGTGGGCCTGGGCAGCGCGCAGTGGGGCCGGCTTGTGCTCCCCGGTGTCCCGGACGCGGCCGTGGCCGAAGCGGCCATGGTCCTGGAGCGTGCGGGCCAGGCGTTGTCCATCAACCGCCTTGCCGAACGGGACCAGGCGGGACTGGCCCAGCAGGCGCAGGCCGGCCTGATTCATGAGCTGCGCGGGTCCCGGTCACAGGACGACGACGAGGCGCTGACCCGGGCATCGGCGCTGGGGCTGAAGCCATCCCCGGCCTACCTGCCGCTGGTGCTGCATCTGGATTCAGGCTCCGGGAAGGATCCGATGTCCATGCAGCGCAGGGAACGTGCCCTGCTGGAAATGCTTGACGCCGTGCTGGCAGCGACCCGGAACAGTGCGCTCGCGGCCGCGCTGCAGACCGGGCAGGTGGCAGTGCTGCTGGCACTGCCGGCGCGGATGCTGGAGGACAGCCTGCTGGAGCGGATCTGCGGTGACCTTGCGGCGCGCACTTCTGCGGCTGCGGGAGAGCTGCGCTGGACCGCTGGAGTAGGCCGCGCCCGGTCACGCCTGTCCGACGCCGCTGCCGGACTGGATGAGGCCGCGCATGTGGCGCAGACGGCCGGCACACTGGCGGCCGGCGCCAACCGGTACTTCCGGTCCACCGATGTCCGGCTGCGCGGACTCCTGGCCCTGCTGCGGGAAGACCCGCGGGCGGTCTCCTTCGCCGAAGCGGAGCTGCGCGGGATTGAGGCTGCCGAAGACCTGGTGCTTCTGCAGCGCTTCCTGGAGTGCGGCGGCAACAAGACCGCGCTGGCTCGCAGCGGCTACCTCAGCCGTCCCACGCTCTACGCCCGGCTGCAGAAGCTTGAGTCCCGGCTGGGGGTTTCGCTGGATGATCCCGAGTCCCGCACGTCCCTGCACGTTGCGGTGCTGCTGCGCCAGCTGCAGTCGCTGACTCCGGCGGGCTAGCCGGCCCGAAGCCGTATCAGCCAAACGAGTAAAGGTGCAGGACGGGGTGTGTGCCGTCCGGTCCGGTCCAGCTCGCCCGAACGGTGCCGAACCGGGTCCAGCCATGCTTTTCGTAAAGCCGGATGGCTGAATCGCTGCCGTCCAGCACGTCAAGCACCAGGGAAACGCCGGCTTCGTCCGCGTACTTCTCCACCGCGGTGAGCAGTGCTGCCCCGGCACCCGTACCCCGTGCGCCGTCGCCCACAAAGAACCGCGTGATACTCAGGGCACCATCGCTGACTGCGGGTCCGTCCGGTGTGAGCGCTATATGGCCGACGGCCCGGCCGCCGATTTCGGCAACCCACGCCGGGCCTCCGGACGGGGCACAAATCCAGGCCCAGGAAACGTTGCCCGGCCGCAGGGGATAGCGGTCCCGAAGGTGCACTTCGCGCAGCCGGGGGAGAAGGTCGGCAGCATCGCCCTCACGGCGTTCACGGATTCGCACACGTGGAGCGTAGCGCAGGAGAGACTGCAGCGTCCTTAGCGCCCGGAGACGAGGTCCGCCCCCTTGGCGATGGGCGACGTCGTGCTCCGGCCATTGCGTTCGGCGCGGTCGGCAGCGTAGTACGCGGCATACATAGCCTTCACCGCGATCCAGCGCAGCGGTTCGGGTTCCCACCGGCGGACCTTCCGGTTGACCCACGGCATCCGGGTGAGTTCGCTGCCGGGCTCCAGGATCAGGTCCCGCAGCGTGCGCGCGGCAAGGTTCGTGGCAGCCACACCGGTGCCCACGTACCCGCCGGCCCAGCCCAGGCCGGTCTTTGGGTCCAGGCCCACGGTGGCTTTCCAATCCCGCGGAACGCCCAGGACACCGGCCCAGGCGTGTTCGATCCGGGCGTCGGCCGCTGCGGGGAACATGTCCTGCAGCAGCGCCGTGAGGCTGGCGATGGTCTCCGGCTGGGTGGCGCCGTCAGTATCGGTGCGGGAACCGAAGCGGTAGGGCACACCCCGCCCGCCCAGGGCAATGCGGCCGTCGGCGGTGCGCTGGGCATACATGTAGGCGTGGGCCATGTCCGCGACGGTTTCCATTGAATCCCAGCCGATCTGCTGCCAGACCGAGTCCGGCAGCGGCTCGGTGGCAATCATGGACGAGTTCATCGGCAGCCATTCGCGGTGGTGGCCGCGCAGGTTCGCGGTGAAGCCCTCGGTAGCGCGGAGCACATACTTCGCACTAACAGTTCCGCGGTCAGTGACTGCGCGGCCGGGCTGGATATCAGTCACAGTGGTTCCCTCATATATGGGAACACCAAGACGTTCGACGGCGGCAGCCAGCCCGCGCACCAGGCGGGCGGGGTGGATGCGGGCGCAGTGCGGGTGGTGGATGCTGCCCAGCGCACCGGCAACGTGGATCCGCCCGGCGGTTTCGGCGGCGTCGAGCAGGCGGGTTCCGGCCTCGGGCCACGCTGCTTCCTCTTTCGCCCAGGCACGCAGCCGGCCCAGCTGGGCCTCGTTGCGGGCAACGTTGAGTTCACCGCCCTTGGCCACCGCAGCGTCGATGCCTTCAGCCGCGGCAGCTGCGATGACTTCGTCCACGGTTTCGTTAAGCAGTTCCTGGAACCGGCCCACCACGGCGCGGCCGTGCGACTTCACGTACTGGCTGCGGCCGCCCGTGATCGAGTTGGTCAGCCAGCCGCCGTTGCGTCCGGAGGCACCGAACCCCGCGAAACGGGATTCGAGCACCACCACGGACAGCTCCGGCCGGGCCTTCTTCAGGTAATAAGCGGTCCACAGCCCCGTGTAACCGGCGCCCACGACGGCGACGTCCGCCTCGCGGTCCCCGTCCAGTCCGGGACGCGGATCCGGAAGGCCGGTGTCCGCGTACCAGAAGGAGACGTTTCCGTTCACCGGGGCTGTGGAAATGCTCATCAGAGGTGGTTCAGCCCTTCCGTGAGGACGGAGCGGAGGATCGATTCGATCTGGTCGAATTCGGGCTGGCCGATGGTCAGCGGCGGCGCGAGCTGGATGACGGGGTCTCCGCGGTCGTCGGCCCGGCAGTAGAGGCCGGCGTCGTACAGTGCCGTGGAAATGTATCCGCGCAGCAGGCGCTCGGACTCGTCTGCGGAGAAGGTCTCCTTGGTTGCCTTGTCCTTGACCAGTTCGATGCCGTAGAAGTAGCCCTCGCCGCGGACGTCGCCCACGATCGGCAGGTCCTTCAGCTTCTCCAGCGTCGCGCGGAAAGCCGGGGCGTTGGTCTTCACCCGGTTGTTGAGGTCCTCAGCTTCGAAGATGTCCAGGTTCGCCATGGCGACGGCGGCGGAGACGGGGTGCCCGCCGAAGGTGTAGCCGTGGTAGAACGTGGTGTCGCCCTTGGCGAACGGTTCGAACAGCCGGTCCGAGGCGATCATCGCGCCCAGCGGCGCGTAACCGCTGGTGATGCCCTTGGCACACGTGATGATGTCCGGGACGTAGTCGAAGTCGGTGGAGGCGAACATGGAACCGACGCGGCCAAAGGCACAGATCGTTTCATCCGAGACCAGCAGGACATCGTACTGGTCGCAGATTTCGCGCACGCGCTTGAAGTAGCCGGGGGGCGGCGGGAAGCAGCCGCCGGAGTTCTGCACCGGCTCCAGGAAAACGGCGGCGACGGTGTCCGGGCCTTCGAATTCAATGGCCTCGCCGATGCGATCGGCGGCCCAGCGGCCGAAGGCCTCCGGATCTTCAAGTCCTTCCGGTGCCCGGTACTGGTTGGTGTTCGGCACGCGGAAGGCACCGGGGACCAGCGGTTCGAAGGCGGACTTCATGTCCGGGATGCCCGTGATGGACAGGGCGCCCTGCGGAGTGCCGTGGTAGGCGACGGCACGGGAAATGACCTTGTGCTTGGTGGGCCGGCCGGTGAGCTTGAAGTACTGCTTGGCCAGTTTCCAGGCGGACTCGACGGAGTCGCCGCCGCCGCTGGTGAAGAAGACGCGGTTCAGGTCGCCCGGGGCCTCTGCAGCGAGGCGCTCGGCCAGGTCGATGGCCGGCGGGTGGGCGTAGGACCACAGCGGCATAAAGCTCAGTTCGCGGGCCTGGCGGGCGGCGGCCTCGGCCAGTTCTTCGCGGCCGTGGCCAACCTGCACGGTGAAGAGTCCGGCCAGGCCGTCGATCAGTTCGTGGCCGCGGTCGTCATAAATGTGGTGGCCCTTGCCGCGCGTAATAATCGGTACATTTCCGCCGGCGGCGATTCCGGAGTGGCGGGCCATGTGCATCCACAGGTTCCTGCGGGCTGCCTCCTGGCGGTCCGTTCCGCGCGGCGTTGTTGAGGAAGGCTGGACAGTTGTTTCGGTCATCTGGTGCCCCAGTTGTAGGCCTGCTTGCGCAGGGAGAGGTACATAAAGGTCTCGGTGGTGGAAACTCCGGGAATGCTGCGGAACCGGTTGACCAGCAGCATCAGGTCCTGGTCGTTTTCACACACCACTTCGGCCAGCAGATCGAACGAGCCGGCGGTGACAACGCAGTAGTCCACCTGATCAATGGCTGAGATCCGGTCGGCTACCGCCAGGACGTCATCGTTTACGCGGATGCCCAGCATCGCCTGCCGCGGGAAGCCCAGCTGCAGGGGATCGGTCACCGCGACGATCTGCATGACGCCGCTGTCTGTCAGTTTTTGGACCCGCTGGCGTACGGCTGCTTCGGAGAGGCCAACGGCCTTTCCGATCGCGGCGTAGGAACGGCGTCCGTCCTCCTGAAGCTGCTCAATGATCGCCTTGGAGATGTCGTCGACGGAATGGTTCGCAGAAGCGGATTCCATGGTTTGCGCCACCTCCAGGTGCGGATTCGAGAGCTCAGACTGCGTGAGTGTTAGCAATTGAATCTTTTATTTCGTGCGAAATCAAGGCTTTTCGATACTGAAAGCGTGCTGATCTTTGGCATATTCATTTGGAAACCGTTGTGTAACAAAACTTTTACAACGAAAACCTTGTCCCAACGGATTTCGGTCTGGCACTATCAATCATCAACACCCGTCCGCAGTGCAAGTAGTGCCAGCAAGGAGCCCCTTATGTCGAAGCGCCCCGTGAATGATCCGATGCTACGGAGTATCGTCAACGCCCAGCTCTCCCGGCGGAAGCTGCTCATGGGGGCCGGCGGACTCTCGCTTGCCGGCATGCTCGCGGCCTGCGGCACGGGCGGAGGAACCGGAGGCGGTGCCTCCTCGAAGCCGAGCGCGGCAGCTGATGTGTCAGACACAGACAAGATCGTTAACTGGGCCAACTGGACCCTCTACCTGGACTACGACGACTCCTCCCGGACCTATCCTTCGCTGGATGCCTTCAGCGAGGCCACCGGAATCAAGGCCAACTACTCCGAGGACGTGGACGGCAACGATTCCTATTTCGGAAAGGTGCAGGGCCAGCTCTCCGCAGGCCAGGACATTGGACAGGACATTGTCACGCTCACTGACTGGATGGCCGGCCGCCTGATCCGCCTCGGCTACACCCAGGAACTGAACCTCGCCAACATCCCCAACTCCAAGAACCTGCTCCCGAGCCTGAAGAACGTGGACTTCGACCCCGGACGCAAGCACTCCCTGACCTGGCAGTCCGGCTTCGGCGGCATTGTCTGGAACAAGGAAGCCTTCCCGAAGGGCCTGAAGTCCGTCTCCGACCTCTGGCAGCCCGAGCTCAAGGGCCGGGTCGAGGTCCTCGACGAAATGCTGGACACCATGGGCCTGCTCATGATGGACAACGGCGTGGACATTACCGGAGATTGGGGCGAGGACGAGTTCGAGAACGCCCTGGACGTCCTCTCTAAGCAGATCGCCGACGGACAGATCCGCCAGGTCAAGGGCAACTCCTACAAGGAAGACCTGATCTCCGGGGACGCACTGGCTGTCATCGGCTGGTCGGGCGACATCACCCAGCTGAACTTCGAAGAAGGCGACAAGTGGGAATTCGCCATCCCCGAAGCCGGCGGCACCCTCTGGTCTGACAACCTCCTGGTCCCCATCGGAGCCACCCACAAGACCAACGCCGAGAAGCTCATGGACTACTACTACGACCCGGTGAACGCTGCCACGGTCGCTGCGTACGTGAACTACATCTGCCCCGTTGAAGGCGCCCGCGAGGCCATGGAAGCCATTGATCCGGAACTCGTGGACAACCCGCTGATCTTCCCGACCGATGAGTACCTGGCCAACGCCCACGTCATTCGGACGCTGACCCCGGACGAAGAGACCGACTACAACGACCGCTTCCAGACCGCGATCGGAAACTAGGCACCATGAGCACCACCGAACTTTCCCGGGACCCCGGCGCAGCAACGGGCACAGGCGCAGACCTTGTCCTCACCGGCGTCACCAAGCGCTTCACCGAATTCACGGCCGTGGACAACCTGGACCTGGTTATCCCCTCCGGATCCTTCTTCGCCCTGCTCGGCCCCTCGGGCTGCGGCAAGACCACCACGCTGCGGATGATTGCCGGCCTGGAACAGCCCACGGCCGGCACCATCTCCATTGGCGGCAAGGACATCACGGGCACCAGCCCGTACCAGCGTCCGGTCAATACGGTTTTCCAGAACTACGCGCTGTTCCCGCACATGAGCGTGCTGGACAACGTTGCATTCGGGTTGAAGCGGCGGAAGATCCGCGACGCCGAAGCCCAGGCCAAAGCCGCGCTGGAACTGGTGGAGCTGGCCCATCTGGCCGCCCGCCGGCCGGCGCAGCTTTCCGGCGGCCAGCAGCAGCGCGTTGCCCTTGCCCGCGCCGTCGTCAACCGGCCCGCCGTGCTGCTCCTCGATGAGCCGCTAGGCGCACTGGACATGAAACTGCGCCGTCAAATGCAGGTTGAACTGAAGAAGATCCAGACCGAAGTCGGTTTGACCTTCGTCCACGTCACCCACGACCAGGAGGAGGCCATGACCATGGCCGACACCGTGGCCGTGATGAACCACGGCCAGGTTGAGCAGATGGGCCCGCCGCAGGAACTGTACGAACTTCCGCGAACCGCTTTTGTCGCGAACTTCCTGGGCAAGTCCAACCTCATGCCTGCCACGGTTGCCGGTGACGCGGGGCAGTACCTGCAGATCGACGTCGCGGGCAACTCCCTGACCCTGCTCAAGGACCGCGCCACTGATCACACGGGCAAGATCCTGGTGGGCATCCGCCCGGAGAAGCTGCGGATGGAAGCCGACACGGCTGCTGCCGCACCCGGTTCCATCCGCGGCGTGGTGCTTGATGCTTCCTTCACCGGGGCCAGCACCGAATACCTGGTTGACGCCGAGGGGATCGGCACCGTTGGTGTCTTCTCCCAGAATCACGGCGGAGCCCTCTTCAATGACGGTGACCGGGTGCGTCTGGCCTGGGATCCCGAACACGCCTTTGGCCTCAGCGGAAGCGAGGACCGGGAGGCCGGCGCCGGAGAGGACGGCCTCTAATGGCGCTCCTCACCGCGGGCAAGGCCACCGGCACCGGGCCCAGCGCCGCGGAAGACGAGGCCAGCAAACGCCGCGGCCGGATCGGCTACCTGCTGATCCTTCCCGGGTTCATCTTCCTGCTGCTGTTCTTCGCCATGCCGGTGCTTTCGCTGCTGGCCACCTCGCTGTACATCAAGCCTGAAGGGGCCGACGTCGGGCAGTTCGTTCCGGCGCTTGAATTCGGCAACTATGTGGTGGTGCTGCAGAACTACTGGCCGGCGGTGCTCCGCTCGTTCGGGTTTGCGCTGATCGCCACGGTTGCCGCGCTGGCCATCGGCTATCCGATGGCCTACCTGGTGGCCGTGCGGCTGCGGGAGAGGAAGCTGCTCAAGGGCATCCTGCTGGTCCTCATCATCGCGCCGTTCTTCACCAGTTTTATCCTGCGCACCCAAGCCTGGAAGCAGATCCTGGCGGACGAAGGGCCTGTGGTCTCCGTACTCCGGGCAGTGTCCCTGCTGCCCGAGGACGGCCGGCTCACTGCTACGGCATTCGCCGTGATCTGCGGCCTGACGTACAACTTCCTGCCCTTTATGACCCTGCCCATCTACGCCAACCTGGAACGCCTGGACACCCGGCTCATCGAGGCCGGCGGCGATCTTTATGCGAACGGTTTCACCACCTTCCGCAAAATCACCTTCCCGCTGTCCCTGCCGGGCGTTATGGCCGGAACCCTGCTGACCTTCATTCCGGCCACCGGCGACTACGTGAACGCTGCGCTGCTGGGCAACAACCAGAACACCACCATGATCGGCCAGGTCATCGATTCCCGGTTCTTCCGGGTAGTCGACTACCCGGGCGCTTCGGCCCTGTCCTTCCTGCTGATGCTCGCGATCCTGTTCCTGGTGATCCTGTACGTGCGGCGTTTTGGCACCAAAGAACTGATGTAAGGAACCACAGATGAAACAGAAACTAGGCCGCTGGCTTGTGCCGGTGTTCGGAGGACTGGCCTTCCTTTTCCTCCTGGTTCCAATCGTTTACGTTTTCGCGTTCTCTTTCAACGACGCCGGACGCACCAACCTGAGCTGGCGCGGCTTCACGCTGGACAACTGGAAGAACCCCTGCGGTGCCCCGGGTGTCTGTGAGGCGCTGGGCAACAGCCTGCAGGTGGGACTGGCGGCAACGGTGATCTCCACGGCGCTGGGCACGGCAATCGCCGTCGGGCTGGTCCGCTACCGGTTCAAGTTCAACGCAACCGCCAACATGCTGATCTTCCTGCCGCTTGCCACCCCCGAGGTGGTGCTCGGTGCCTCGCTGCTGGCACAGTTCCTGAACATCGGAGCCGAGCTGGGCATGGGCACCGTGATCATTGCCCACTCCATCTTCTGCATCTCCTTTGTGGTGGTGACGGTCAAGGCCCGTGTGGCGAGTCTGGACCCGAAGCTGGAGGAAGCGGCCGGGGATCTCTACGCCTCACCGATCCAGGCCTTCTGGCGGGTCACGTTCCCGCTGCTGCTGCCGGGCATCGTGGCCGCTGCACTGCTGGCCTTTGCCATGAGTTTTGATGA
The DNA here is from genome assembly GCF_053619115.1 of Arthrobacter sp. NPDC055585. NCBI lineage: Bacteria > Bacillati > Actinomycetota > Actinomycetes > Micrococcales > Micrococcaceae > Arthrobacter > Arthrobacter sp. NPDC055585. Next base: position 390,696 of record NZ_JBSHIT010000001.1, on the reverse strand, counting down.
CTTCATCATCACCAACTTCAACTCAGGCAACCTGGACACGTTCCCGAAGTTCATTTACGTCGCAGCGACCAGGGGTATCCCGGCGCAGGCGAACGTGATCGGCTCGGCCATGTTCATCATTTCCCTCCTGGTGGTCATCGGCGGCCAGGTCCTGGCGCACCGCCGGGCCAAGATGCTGGCGGCCCGTTAGGGAACCGTCAGCTGCAATCGAAGAGGCACCGCGGTGAATACCGCGGTGCCTCTTGCCTTGTCCTGGCGTCCCTCATGCCAGCAGCTCCCTTAGCCGGCGGGCGTTATGCACCGCTGCGCCGCCGCCGTCGTTGTTGAAATAGGCATAAACATCGCGGCCGCCGGCCTGCCATTCGCGGATCCGCTCAGCCCACCACTGCAGGTCCTGCTCCGGATAGGACCCGGCATAGAGGGTGTGCTGATCCGGCCCGTGCAGGCGCACGTAGACGAAGTCCGCAGTGGCTTCCAGGATGCAGGGCAGCTGCGCGCCGCTCATCACGCAGTACGCGGCGTTGTGCCGGGCCAGCAGGGCATAGACCTCCGGGTTGTTCCAGCTCTCGTGCCGGAATTCAACGCTCACCCGGATTGACTCCGGAAGCGCGGTCAGCACGGCGTCGAGCCGGGCGTCGTCGCGTTCAAAGTCCGGCGGCAGCTGGAGCAGCAGCACACCGGCCCGGGAACCGAGTTCCTCCCAGCAGCGGCTAATCCGGCCAATCCAGATCTCCGGGTCGCGCAGCTTGCGGGCATGCGTCAGTCCCCGCGGAGCCTTGACCGAGAACTTGAAACCTTCCGGCAGCCGGTCCCGGTAGCGGGCAAAGGCCTCCTCCCGTGGCCAGCGGTAGAAACTGCCGTTGAACTCCACGGTGTCGAACTGCCCGGCATAAAACTCCAGCCACCTGGCAGCCGGCACACCCGCGGGATACAGCTCATGGCGCCAGTCGCTGTAGGTCCACCCGGACGTTCCGATGCGCAGCCGTCCCATTCGTTCCCCTTTCTGTCCGGACCAACGTACCCCCGCACCCGGAAAACCGCCGGGCAGCGTACCCAGACGCGGCAGGTGGGCGGCAGACTGGAAACGGAGCCCTGTATTAACCGGAAGAACCCGGGGAAAGGACCCGCCATGGAAAAGCCCGAACAAGAGCCTGAAGTGCCTGAGCCGTCATCCGGTTCAAGGCGGGGAATCTACCTTCGGATGGTCCGCGATTTCCGGGCACAGCCCGGCGCGGTGTACAACGCCTGGACGGACCTCGCCCACGTCACCGACTGGTGCGGGCCGGAGGGCTTTATCGTCCCGGAGGACCGGGTGCGCATGGACAGCAGGGAGGGCGGCCGGTACCAGGCCTGCATGGTGAACACCATCACGGGGGATGAGCTGTGGTGGGGCGGCACCCTGGAACGGCTGGACCCGCCGGACCACCTGTCGATGACCCAGCAGTGGGAGCAACCGGACGGCAGGCCGGCCAGCAACACCACGCTGATTACCGTGGATCTGGAACCGCACGACGGCGGGACGCAGATGTCTTTTGTGCAGGGTCCCTTTCCGAATACTGGGGACAGGGACGGCCACGAAACGGGCTGGAACTCGTCCTTTTCCCGGCTCGCGGACTACCTGGCCCGCCGGGCCTGAAATAACCCCGGGGGTCAGTGGGTTGTACTGCTAAGCCCACCCAGTGCAACGAAAGGCCCGCGTTCCATGACGTACCCGCTTTCCATCCTCGACTTCGCCTCCATTGAAGAGGGCGGAACCGCAGCAGACTCCTTCCGGGAAAGCCTGGCTCTGGCCCAACACGCTGAAAAGCTGGGTTACCGCCGCGTCTGGTACGCGGAGCATCACAACATGCCCACCATCGCCTCCTCGGCGACGAGCGTGCTGATCTCCTTCATCGGAGCCAACACGTCCACCATCCGGCTCGGCGCCGGCGGGATTATGCTGCCCAACCACGCCCCGCTGACCATTGCCGAGCAGTTCGGCACGCTGGAGTCCCTGTATCCGGGACGGATCGATCTTGGCCTCGGCCGTGCTCCGGGCAGCGACCAGAAGACGATGCGTGCCCTGCGCCGGGATCCCATGTCTGCTGACAGCTTCCCGCGTGACGTGCAGGAGCTGCAGGGCTACCTCACCGGCAACAGCCTGATTCCCGGCATCGACGCGATTCCCGGCAAGGGCACCAACGTGCCCCTGTACATCCTGGGGTCCTCGCTCTTCGGTGCCCGCCTGGCCGCCGCCCTGGGTCTGCCGTACTCCTTCGCCTCCCACTTCGCCCCGCAGGCGCTGCAGGACGCCGTCGCGCTCTACCGGCGTGAGTTCCAGCCGTCCGAACAGCTAGCCGAGCCGTACGTCATTGCCGGCGTCAACGCCCTCGCTGCCCCCACCACCGAGGAAGCAAACGCAATCTTCCAGCAGTCCCAGCGCCGCCGGGTCACTCAGCTGCTGGGTAAGGACCGCACCTACACGGATGAGGAAGCGGACCTGGTGCTTGACTCCCCGGCCGGGCAGCACATCAAGATGATGGGCCACTACTCCGCCGTCGGAACGCCGGCCGAAGTCCGCTCCTACCTGGACTGGTTCGCCGAACATGCCGCGGCTGACGAGCTGATCGTGGCCACCCATGCGCAGACTCTGGAGCAGCGCCTGCGTTCGTTCACCCTGCTGGCCGAAGCCGCCGAGCTGATCTCCCCCTAACTCGGCTTCCACCTCCCCCTCTCCCTAACGGAGCGGCGGGCGTCCGGTGCGCGGAGAACTACGGCGGGCGCGCCGGCCGAGCTGTGCCAGAATCTAGGCATGGAAACATCCGCCCACGTCATCCGGGTTCAAGTGCCGATGCGCTGGTCGGACATGGACGCGTACGGCCACATCAACAACGTTGAAGTGGTCCGGATGCTGGAAGAAGCCAGGATCCTCGCGTTCGGTCCGCCCGGAGGCACCGGGGCTCCGGGGATCGAGCCGCCCGTGCCGCTCTTCAACACGGTTCCGCCAAACACCCAGTCGCTGGTCTCCGAACACCGGGTCAAGTACCTCGCTCCGCTGGAGTACCGCAACGTCCCGGCCGACGTCGATATCTGGTTCAGCTCCGTCAAGGGAGCCAGCCTGGCTGTTTCCTACCTGGTATCTGACCCGGTGACGAACAAGCCGTGCATCAAGGCTGAAACCACCCTGGCCTTCGTTGACGCTGCCACCGGAGCCCTGCAGCGGGTCAATGCGGAGCAGCGCGAACTGTTGCGCCGGCATACCGGTGCATCTGTCTTTGCTTGACGGGTCCCCGCGGAAAAGCGCGCGGGCTACCATCTGAGACAGCTGCCTGTCTGAGGTACGGGGGAACCGCTCACTGCCGGAGGAGACCCTGCCGTGTCGAATGATCCGTGGTACAGCCTTGGCATAACGCCGATCGAAGCCTTGTGGGTGGTGGTCTCGGCCATCGGTATCTACGCCGCGTTCTTCCTGCTGATCCGGGGCTTCGGCCAGCGTGCGCTGGCCAGCTGGAGCACCCTGGACAAGGCGATTGTGATTGCCCTGGGCGGCGTAGTGGGCCGGGTCATCCTCGGTTACACACCCACCCTCGCCGGCGGGATCGTCGGACTCATCACCTTGTTCACCATGATGCGGCTGGAAGAGTACCTCCGCCGTACCAAACGCGGCGTGTACCTGAGCAGCAAACCGGTACTGCTGATGGCAGGGGACGAGATCCTCGCCGATAACCTCAAAAAGGCCCGGATCCAGAACGATGAGCTCTATTTCAAATTGCGCCAAGCCGGGATCCGCAACTTCTCCGAGGTCTCGATAGTGCTGCTGGAGCCCACCGGAGACGTGAGCGTGATGCGCAGGGGAGTGCCGGTGGAACGCGAGCTGCTGCGGCGCGTGGCTGACAGGGACCGGATCCCCACCCAGCTGCTGCTGCCGGAGCGGGAGGGGCACCAGCGCACCTAGCGGGGCCCATGGCCGGCCCGGCCCGGGAGCACGATTAGGTGTTTGGGAAGATCCCGTGTAGAGTCTTTCTCAGTTGTTGTGTTGCGCATTTTGTATTTCAAGCGGCGAAACCCAAACGGGCTAGCCGCTTTTCTGTAAAAGCGGTAAAGGAACACCGCGACTGAAACCTCCCGAAAGTCGGGAAGTGTTTCAATCCAGAAGGAATATTAAAATGGCTACAGGTACCGTGAAGTGGTTCAACTCCGAAAAGGGCTTCGGCTTCATTGAGCCGGACGACGGCAGCGCCGACGTCTTCGCTCACTACTCCGCTATCAACTCCAGCGGTTACAAGTCCCTCGAAGAGAACCAGAAGGTCTCCTTCGACACCGAGCAGGGCCCCAAGGGTCCGCAGGCTACGAACATTCAGGGCCTCTAATTCCAGAAGCCTAGACACCGCCGCTAAGGCAGGTATCTAAAAAGAAGAGCAGGACGGGCAACCGTCCTGCTCTTCTTGTTTAACCCCGGCGCTTCCTCTTCAACTTCCTCTTCAACCTCCTCTTCACCGAGAGGGCAGTTACGGCTGGTTTGAGCGTTCAAACGGGCCGTAACTGCCCTCTCGATGGGTTTTTGCCGGCCCAGGAAAGGGAGCTAGTCCTGCACCCGCACAGCGGTTTCGCGCAGATACTGCTCCACCCGGGTATACGCGTCCTGGGTCAAGGCACGCCAGAAGTGCATGGCCAGGCGGGGCTCGTTTTCCTCCAGCTGCGCGATCTCCTCCGCCGGAAGCCGCCAGACCTCCACCGCGCCCTCGGCCTTGACCGTGGTTTCCTGCCTCTTGTCCTCGCCCAGGGCCATCTCGCCGAAGGTCATGCCGGCACCCAGCCGGTTCAGCTTCACCCGGTGCCCGTCTGGTCCGGGCATCAGCGTCTGAACGTGGCCGGACGCAATGAAGTACACACCGCTGAAGCGCTGGCCGATCCGGCGGATGACGTCGCCGTCGTCATACGTCAGCTTTTCCATCCGCGCGGCCACGTCCTTGGCATCTGCCTCATCCATCGGTGCCAGCGCGGGGGAGTGCACCGGAAGGATACGTGCCGGCTGCACCAGATCCACCGCATGGCGTTCCAGCAGCTCCTCCTCACACCACTCGACCGCGGCCGAACGGGTGGCAAAGGACTGGATGTCATGCCCGTCCTCCATCAGGCTTTCCGCCACGGCACCTTCGGCGTCCACGATCGCCAGGCTGCGTCCGGCTTCCGTGAGCATGTGTGCGGCTTCAGCGAACATGCGCATCGCCACCCCGGACACCTCATCCACGCTCCGCAGGTCAAGGACCACCAGTTCGACGTCGTCGTCCAGGGACGCGAGCTCACGCACCATGGCCTCGGCGCCGGCAAAGAGCAGGTCCCCATTCAGTTCAAGAATCCGGGCCCGGGCCACGTTGGCGCGCAGCACCCCGGCTGCTTCCTCGCTGCGGCGGATGCCGGAGGGCGTGGTGCCAATGTCATACGAGCCGCGCAGGGCAGAGCGGCCGGTGCGTCCGGCGCGGACAAAGTGCAGTTCAAGATCACTGGAGAGACGCTGCGCGACGGCGACGCCGCGGACGCTGCTACCGTGCGCGTCCAGCGGCGGAGAGTAGACAGCAAGGCCGATCTGGCCCGGAAGCACGGCAATGGTGCCTCCTGCCACTCCGGACTTTGCCGGCATGCCGACGCTGCTCATCCAGGCGCCGGCGTCGTCGTACATTCCGCAGGTAGCCATGACGGAGAGCACCCGCTCCACCGGTGCAATATCCAGGACCTGTTCTTTGGTGAGCGGATTGCGGCCGCTGTTCGCCAGAGTCGCGGCCATCATGGCCAGGTCCAGCGCGCTGACCATCACCGAGCACTGCCGGAAGTAGTCCTCAATCACCGGGGTGGGGTCGGATTCGATGATGTCGAAGCTGCGCAGCAGGTAGGCCAGCGCGTGGTTGCGGTGGCCGGACTTGAGCTCGGACTGGTAGATCCGTTCACTGACGGAGAGCTGGCGCCCGGCGAACGCGGAATAGGTGTTCAGGATCCGCTTAAACCGGGAGTTTCCTCCGGAGCCGCGGACCAGGGAGGTAGCCGTCAGTGCTCCAGCGTTGATCATGGCGTTCGCCGGGCGGCCGGTGCCCTCGGCGAGGGAAATCTCGTTGAAGGAATCCCCGGACGGTTCAACATCAACCTTCGCATCGACGTCGTCCATGCCGCGGTCCGCCAGTGCGAGCCCGTAGGTGAACGGCTTGGAGATCGACTGGATGCTGAACTCCTCACGGGTATCCCCAATCTCGTAGACGTACCCGTCCGCAGTGGCAAGGACAATGCCAAAGTTGTTCGGATCGACGTTCGCCATCGCCGGAATCGAACTGTACGGCTTGCCGTCCTTCAGGTCGGCTATCTCGGTGTGGATTCGCTGCAGGTAGTGATCAATGGGGGAGTCCATCCAACCAGCCTACGGGGGTCCTAAAACCCCGTGACCTGACCGTTACCTCTGTGTATACTGGCACGCAGTTGTTGTGTTGAGCGTTTGAACTTGAAGCGGCGAACCCCGAAACCAGGGCCAGCCGCTTTTTTTGTCCATACGCTGCATGGGACACTTCAGCTGGAAACTCCTCGACGGTCGGGGAAGTTTCGCCTCAGAAGGATGATTAAAAATGGCAACAGGCACCGTGAAATGGTTCAACTCCGAAAAGGGCTTCGGCTTCATCGAGCCCGATGACGGCAGCGCCGATGTTTTCGCCCACTACTCCGCCATCAACGCGAGCGGCTACCGCTCCCTCGAAGAGAACCAGAAGGTTAGCTTCGATACCGAACAGGGACCCAAGGGCCCCCAGGCGGTAAACATCCAGGCTGTCTAACCAAAGACTTCCGGCCCTTTCACGGGCCAGCTGGACTCAGGATGCAGGACGGTTTTCCGTCCTGCATCCTCTGTTTAACCACGCATCCATCAACTGCTGATGGGGAGCAACCGGCGGACATTCCCTGCGGCGGGCAGCCGGCGTACTTTGAACAGCATGGCCAGCAACAAGAAGAAGATGACTCCCGCAGACCTTGGACTGGACCTCAGCTCCGGCGCGCCGGATCAGCTCTACCGGTGGCTGCTCGCCAGCCTGCTGTTCGGCAAGCGCATTCAGCAGGAGATCGCCGCCCGCACCTGGCACGTCCTGATCGACAACGGGCTCACTGGCCCCGAAAAGTTTGCAGACGTCAGCCGGGACCAGCTGATGCGCCTGCTCACCGAAGGCGGCTACGTCCACTACCGCTGGAAGGAGGATGACGAGCTGCACACCGTGATGGCGGGAATCATCAGGGAGTTCGGTTCCGTATCGGACATGGTCAAGGACGCGGAATCCCCGGCAGAGCTCCGCCGCCGGCTCGAGCAATTCCCCGGCATAGGCCCGGTGACCGCGAACATCTTCCTGGAATGGGTGCCTGAACGCTTCAACGGCACATATGCCGGATGAGACCGGTGCTGCGGCAGGGCGGCCGGAGCAGGACATATCCGCCACACGGGCGTAACGCAGCACACAATTCCGGCCGGGTTCTGCCTATACTCCTAACAGCTTCAAGAACTGCGGCCGCCAAGCTCCGACTTGGCCGCATACCAACCCCACGCTCGTTGGGTGGTTCGGATGAAGAAGCGGCCTGCACTCGCCTTCGGGGCAACCGGTGCCAGGCAAGAGCACGCCGAAAGGACCGGCGCCCGGCGCCGCAGCCATGGACACTTCTGTACCCGTTTCCCTCAACGCAGTCAGCCTGCAGGATTACGAGGCCCTCGTCAGCATCCGGGAAGCTTTCGTCAACTTCCTGCTGGGCGAGCCTGCCGCCGCATGAGCGGTCCCTCGGGCCTGCTCCTGGATACACCGGTCCTGGCGGAGGTCCGCAGCGGATCGCCGGATCCCGCCGTCGTGGGTTTCCTCCGCAGCCGCAGCCACCTGCGCGTCTTTGTGTCGGCACTGACCATAGGCGAACTTGAGTCATCGTCGCCCGGATGGCTCCGCGAGCTGTCCTCCCGGTTCACGGCCAACATCCTGCCGGTGGACCACGAGGTTGCCCTGCTCTGGCGCACGCTTCCGGAAGCAGCGCCCGGGGATGCCCGTGGTGTCCTCCGGACCTGGCTCGCCGCTACGGCCATCCAGGGCAATTTGACGGTCGTGACCCCCGAACCTGAGGCGTTTGTGGCCTGTGGGGCCAGTGCGGTCAGCCCGTTCACGGAATTCCACTGAGTGCAAGCCCTGTGAGAGAATTCATTGTCCCGGGTGAGGCCGGGCACACTGCCGCGTGCTGTCCTGGCGCCGCGGCCACTCGCTAGTTAGGAATTCTTGGCCGATGGCTGAAAACAATCCCCGCGCTGACGCGGTACCGCATTCGGAGCGGATCGATGATGACGGCGGCAAGGCTGCCAAATGGAAAATAGTTGGCCCCGGACTCGTGGTTGCGGCCACGGGTGTTGGCGCAGCCGACATGGTTGCGACCCTGGTCGCGGGCTCACGCTACGGCTATGGCCTGCTCTGGGCAGTCATCCTCGGCGTCATCCTGAAGATCATCCTGGTTGAGGGAGCGGGCCGCTTCACGCTCGCCACCGGCAAGACCATCTTCGAGGGCTGGCGTTCCCTGGGCCGCTGGACCACCTGGTACTTCGGCCCGTACATCATGATCTGGGGCTTCGTTTACGGTGCCACGGCCATGTCTTCCGCCGCGCTGCCGCTGGCGGCGGTCTTCCCGTTCCTGCCGCTGTGGGCCTGGGCGATTGTGATGGGCCTGGCAGGCTTTGTGATGGTGTGGTTCGGCAAGTACGCCACGTTCGAGAAGATCACCGCGGCCCTCGTCGGGCTGATGTTCATTACCGTTGTCGGTCTGGCAATCATCGCCACCCCGAATATCCCGGAGATGTTCAAGGGCCTCGTCCCGATGATCCCCGAAGGCGGCATCGTCTACACGCTGGCGCTTGCCGGCGGCGTCGGCGGCACCATCACGCTGGCTGCCTACGGCTACTGGCTGCGTGAAAAGGGCTGGTACACGCCTAAGTGGATGAAGGTCATGCGCATCGACAACTCGATGGCGTACGTCATGACTGGCATCTTCGTCATCGCCATGCTCATCGTGGGTGCCGAAGTTGTGCGCACCGCGGGCATCACCCTCAGCGCCGGAGACAAGGGACTGCTGGATCTCTACGACGTGCTGAAGCTCGAATACGGCGACTTCGTGGGTACCGGCTTCCTGATCGGTTTCTGGGCAGCGTCCTTCTCCTCCATCATCGGGGTCTGGAACGGCGTTTCCCTGATGTTCGCCGATTTCTGGGGCAACATGCGCGGCAAGGAATCCGGCCACCCGGACACCCGCGTGGGCGGCAAGTACTTCAAGTTCTACGTCCTGTGGCTGACCTTCCCGCCCATGATCCTCTTCGCCCTGGGTCAGCCGATCGGCCTGATCCTGGCGTACGGCGTGCTGGGCTCGCTGTTTATGCCGTTCCTCGCAGTCACCCTGCTGGGCCTGCTGAACGGCAAGCGCATCCCCAAGGAATGGGCCAACCGTCTGCACACCAATATCGCGCTGGGTCTCACCGCCCTGCTGTTCATCATCCTGGGCCTGCAGCAGGCCTGGAAGGCTCTCGCACCGGTACTCGGCGGGGAGTAATCCCGCGAGCCGGACGGGCTCCCGGGCCCCTTCCGGGGAGCCCGGATCGAAGCACCCGAAACTGCCCTGCCGCGCCCTCGCGCAGCAGGGCAGTTTAGCGTATTGCACCTGCTTCCACGAGGGAAAAACGCAGTTCGAAAATATGTAGGGAAAGCCCATCTACGCCCCGAGCACCCTCCGCTACGCTGTAATGGCGAGAGAAGGTTGCAGCATGGAAATCAGCGCAGCGGGTGGCCTGAATCGTCTGATTGCGGGCCGATACCGACTCATCGAACCTATTGGCCACGGTGGCATGGCCACCGTCTACCGAGGACTGGACGAGGCTCTCGGCCGCGACATCGCCGTGAAGCTCTTCCGGGCCAGTGCTGTTGACCCCGACGACGTCGGGCGGCAGGAAACCGAGATGCGGCTTCTGGCTTCCCTCACCCATCCCGGGCTGGTCACGCTCTACGACGCAGGCAAGGACGACGCCGGACGAGACGACGGTCCCGACGGTGAACCCCGGGCTTTCCTGGTCATGGAACTCGTGGACGGGCCGGATCTGCGCAAACGGCTGCGTGAAAAACCGGTACCGGCCGCTGATGTTGCCTACATTGGTGCGGAACTGGCCGGCGCGCTGGCCTACATCCATGCGCGGGGCGTTATTCACCGGGACGTAAAACCTGCGAACATCCTGTTGCCGCCGGCCGTCGCCGGGACGGCGCCCCGGGCACAACTTACGGACTTCGGAATCGCCCGGGTGATCGACGGCGCCCGGTTCACAGCGACCGGAGCCACGCTGGGGACAGCCAATTACCTCAGCCCGGAACAGGCATCAGGCCGTTCGGCCTCCGGGGCTTCGGACATCTATTCCCTTGGCCTGGTGCTTCTGGAATGCCTGACCGGCAGGATCGAATTCGGCGGCAGCCCTCTTGAAGCTGCAGTGGCCCGGCTGAGCCGGGATCCGGAGATTCCCGACTCACTGGGAAAACAGTGGCAATCGCTTCTGACGGGTATGACGGCGCGTGATCCGGACTCCCGGCCCACTGCGGCGGAAGTCTCATCTGCCCTTCTGGACTACCGATGGGCGGTTCCTGACCCCGCCGCTTCTGCTGGAGCGCAGGCCCAGGGCCCTCAGGCACTGGGTCCAACGACTGAGCGCCCGGCGGGCTCGGATACCGCTGACATACGGGACCCTGCCAACGACACAGCAGCAGCGGAATCCGGCGCATCCGCGGCAGCCCTGGCTGCCGGAGCGGAGTCCGGTCCGGCGGCTGTACCCGGGGCAGACGCACCATTGCCTTCACCTGCGGCGGCGTTTGGCGGAAAGGACGTCCGCACACCCGCCATGGAACGTGCCGCGGCAGCCTACCTGGCCAAAGACGCATCGGACCATCCCGACATACACACACCGGCAGCTCCGCCCACGCCTCCTTCCATCGGAATCGTGCAGGGTGGGGTCCCAGCCGGCCGCAAACACAAGGCGCGCTCCGGACGACGATCCTCAGCGGTCATGGCACCAGCCTTTCCGCTGCCTCCCGGCCGTGCTGTGCTGGCCGGGCGCGCGCTGCTCGCGGTGCTCGCCATGACCGTCCTGACAGTCGCCGTCGTCCTGGCTGCTGGCAGGGTAGGAGCAGCCGACTCAGTGAACCAGCAGCCGGCACCGGGCCAGATCGGCGGGACGAGCACCGGCGGCCCGCCGTAGTCCAGCCGCTCCACGCCGGTTTAGGCTGCGGGGCAGCCGGCTGCATACTGGAATGATGAGTTTCCCGTCCCCCGCCCAGACCGACCGCTGCCCTTGCCTGAGCGGAGAAACCTACGGGAACTGCTGCGACCGGTTCCACTCCGGCAGCGCACAGGCTCCGACAGCAGAGGCACTGATGCGTTCGCGGTACAGCGCCTTCGTCACCGGAGACACCGGATACCTTCTGCGTTCCTGGCACCCCAGCACCCGGCCGCCGGAACTTGAGCTGGACCAGGACCTGCGGTGGCGGCGCCTGGACATCATCGCCACTGAGGCAGGAGGACCGCTGGATACAGCCGGCTCCGTCACCTTCGAAGCGCACTACCGCCAGGACGGCGCAGCCGGCGTGCAGCGTGAACGCTCAGAGTTCGTCCGGGAGGACGGCCGATGGCTCTACGTCGCGGGCCAGTAAGGGCTGCTGCCTTCCCCCTGCCGCGGAGCAAGCCTAGGCTTAAATAGCGTCCGACAGTGGTCCGAATCCCCGGGCCCGTACAGGGAAGTCTCCCGAACAGGCGTACGCCTGCCAGTGGTCGGACCCCAGCAGAACGAGGACACCATGAAAGCACTCGTTTATGAAGGACCCGGACAGAAGGCATGGAAGGACGTTCCTGATCCAACGATCCAGGACCCCCGGGATGTGATCGTCAAGATCGACACCACCACCATTTGCGGCACTGACCTGCACATCCTCAAGGGCGACGTTCCGGCTGTCACTCCCGGCCGTATCCTCGGCCACGAAGGGGTGGGAACGGTCACTGAGACGGGCTCCGGCGTCACCAACTTCAAGGCAGGGGACAAGGTCATCCTCTCCTGCGTCTCGGCGGACGGCTCCTGCAGCTTCTGCAAGGACGGGCTGTACTCACACTGCACCGGCTCCGAGGGCCAGTCCGGAATCGGCTGGATCTTCGGGCACCTGATCGACGGAACCCAGGCGGAGTACGTCCGGGTGCCGTATGCGGACACCTCCATGTACATCCTGCCCGAGGGTGTCTCCGCCGAGCACGGCGTGCTGCTGAGCGACATTTTCCCCACCGGTTTCGAGATGGGCGTCCAATACGGCCAGACCAAACCGGGCGACGTCGTCGCTGTCATCGGTGCCGGGCCCGTGGGCCTTGCCGTGATTTCGACGGCGGGCTTGTACGGTGCAGCGAAGATCATTGCCGTTGACCTGGACCAGAATCGGGTGGACCAGGCCCGCCGGTTCGGCGCCACCCATGGGGTGAACTCCGGCGACGCCGACTGGAAAGAGCAGATCATGTCCCAGACGGACGGCTGGGGTGTGGACGTCGCGGTGGAGGCCGTTGGCATTCCCCGGACGTTCGAGATGTGCACCGAGATTGTCCGCCCGGGCGGCAACGTGGCGAACGTGGGGGTTCACGGCAAGCCGGTGAGCCTTGAACTGGACCGGCTGTGGATCGAGAACATCGACATCAGCATGGGCCTGGTCAACACGGACACCCTGTCCATGCTGCTGAAGCTCATGGCGGAGGGAAAGCTCCCAGCGGAGGAGTTCATCAGCCACCGGTATCCGCTCGATGACGTGATGACGGCGTACGACACCTTCTCACGTGCCGCGGAAACCAACGCACTGAAGGTGATCCTCACCGCGTCGTAGCACCCGCACCGTTTTGGAGCGGGTGTAACGGCTGAACATACTGGAAGTACGGACCGCAGCTGCGGCCCGTACTTCCAGTCTGTAGGGGGTATGTAATGTCCGTAGACACGTCCCGCACCATGACCGCCGGCCGGCTTAACGTCGAAACCGGTGCATTTGCGCTCAAGCAGGTTCCGGTTCCGGAGCCCGGACCGGGTTTTGTCCGGGTGAAGGTGGAGGCAGCCGGTGTCTGCCTCTCGGATGTCCACTTGATCCAGGGCCTGCTGCGCCCGAAGTTCCTCAAGGGCAGCGAAGTCACCCTCGGCCACGAGGTTGCCGGAACCATTGACCTGCCCGGACCGGGCGTGACATCCCTGGCACCGGGGGACCGTGTGGTGGTTCAGGCAGGTTATGAATACAACGGAGTGACCCTCACCATGGGGGTGGACTACGACGGCGGGTGGGCCGAGTACCTGGTGGTGCCCGCGGGTGTATGCGTTCCGCTGGGGGATGACATCCCGTTTGACCAGGCCTCCATCATTCCCGACGCCGTTTCCACGCCGTGGGCGGCGATCGCCTCCACCGCCGACGTACGGGCCGGCGAAGCCGTTGGCGTCTGGGGAATCGGCGGATTGGGCGCCCACGGCGTCCAGCTACTCAGGCTCGTGGGTGCGGCGCCGATCATCGCCGTCGACCCGATTCCGGAAGCACGGGCACGTGCCCTCGAACTGGGCGCCGACGCTGCCCTGGATCCGATGGCTGAGGACTTCGCCGAGGCCGTAAAGGCCGCCACCGGCGGCAGGGGGCTCGACGCCGCACTGGACTTCGCGGGTGTCGACGCCGTGCGCAGCCAGGCGCTGGCATGCCTTGGGGTCCGCGGACGCCTTGTCCTAGTCGGCCTGAGCGGCAAACCGGTAACCATTGGTGACAGCACCGGGTTCTCCTATGCGCGCAAGCAGGTCCTTGGCCACTACGGTTCAGAGGCACACCACGTTCCGCAGCTGGTCTCGCTGACGCAGCTGGGCCGCCTGGACTTCTCCGCGTCCATCAGCGCGCGCCTTCCGCTGGGCGAGGCGGAACGGGCAGTGAAGTCGCTGGATGCCAAGGAAGGCAACCCCATCCGAATCGTGCTGATCCCGTAGCGTGCGTCCGGCCGTCCGGCCCTGCCCACCCCACCCCACCGAGATGACAGAAACTGCCCGTTTCAGGCCTGATACGGGCAGTTTCTGTCATCTCGATAAGGGTTTGCGCCGGTGCCGGCACGGCGCGCTTAGGCCTTACCCTGCTTGTCCTTCTTCTTGGACGTGGCGTCCTTTGATTCCTTGATGTCCTTGGCAGCCTTAACCGCTGCCGCCGCGGCGGTGGCCTTCACCGGCGTCGGAACCTTGACCACCTTGGTCTTGGTCTTCGTTTTGCTCTTGGTGTCCAGCACCAGGGCGGCGGCGATTCCCAGCATCCAGACGTCCTTTGCGAACGGGACACCCGCAGCGCTGGGGCGCACGCCGTCGTCTTCGGTGAAGTCCGGCGTCTTCAGGTACATCCGCATCATTCCGCCGGAGAAGGCCCCGAGGGCCAGTCCTGCGAGCCGGCTGGGAACGAACGGCGTCAGGAGGGTCAGGCCGAGGGTGATTTCCGCGGCGCAGAGCAGCTTCCCGAACCTCGCGGGCTCCAGATCCAGGACCTGCGGGAAGGCGTTGCCTGCCAGATGCTGCAGTCCCGCGGCGGACTCTTCATCCAGGTTGCGCTTGTTCAGGCCCGAGTTCAGGATGTAGGCGCCGGTGGTGAGCCGCAGCGGAATGTGGCTGAGTTTCATGGTGGTTCCTCACTCAAGTGGGCAGTGTCCACGCACGAGCCTACGACCGCGTCCCAGCAGGTGGAAGAGTGTATGCGCATTGCCGGCGGAAGATTTCAGACAGACCACCGGACGTGGGTAAACAGTTCACGGCCAGCAGGTGGACATTCGGTGCCAAGGGCCAACATGCCGACGCAAACTGCCCCGCCTCCCAGGATTTCTGCTTTTATTAAGGGGTTACCGGGAAAACCGTCAACAACGCTGGAAGGCCACCAATGGATTACCTCCCGGCCGAGCATCCGCGGCCGCGACATTTCATCCTTCATCTAAGCGACACCCACCTGCTGGCGGGACCGGACCCGCTGTACGGAGCGGTGGACAGCCGGGCCAAGCTGCTCTCCCTCTTTGAACGGCTCGCTGCCGCCGAGCGTAAACCGGAAGCCATCGTGTTCACCGGGGACCTGACAGACAAAGGCGAACCGGAAGCCTACGACGAGCTGCGGTCCATTGTGGAGCCCGCCGCGAAAGCTATGGGCGCACAGGTCATCTGGGTTATGGGCAACCATGACAAGCGCCCGCACTTCAAGGAACGCCTGCTGGGCGAAGCACCGGATATGGCGCCGATGGACCGGGTATATGAGGTCAACGGCCTGCGGATCGTGACACTTGATTCCACGGTTCCCGGGTACCACCACGGTGAACTCAGTGATGCACAGCTTTCCTGGCTGCGCTCAGAACTGCGGACTCCGGCGCCGGAGGGCACCATCCTGGCCCTGCACCATCCTCCGGTTCCCAGCGTCCAGGACCTCACTGTCCTGGTGGAGCTGCGCCATCAGCGCGATCTTGCAGCCGCCCTGGAAGGATCCGACGTCCGGGCAGTTATTGCCGGGCACCTGCACTATTCGACTTTCACGACGTTCGCGGGTATTCCGGTATCAGTGGCTTCGGCCACCTGTTACACCCAGGACCTGGCTACTCCCGGAACCCGGGGCCAGGATGCAGCGCAGGGCTTCAACATGATCCACGTCTACGAGGATTCAGTGGTGCACTCGGTGGTGCCGCTGGAAGAAAGCAGCACTGTTGGCGAGCGGGTGGATGAAGCTGAGACCCGCCGCCGGCTGGAGGCCGCGGGCAGGCGCATCCTCGACGCCCGGACCTTCAGCAACGCGTAGCTACACCATCGAGATGGCAGAAACTGCTCGTTTCAGCCGTCAAAAGAGCAGTTTCTGCTATCTCGTTTAGAGTTCGTCGGGATCCGGTTCCGGGCCAAGGTTGAAGAACCGGCCGGTGATCGATTCAGGAGTGAGTTCCACGTAGCGGTACTTCGGGGTGCGGACCCATGGCTTCAGCGGGAACTTCTCCGCCTCTTCGATCTCTGCACTGCGTTCCAGCTCCCGGCAGGTGCCCTTGATGATGACGGACCAGGCTTCGTCGCTCATGATGCCGTCGGTCTCGAAGGCCACGTGGGAGTTGATCGTCAGGCCGGCCAGCTTGGTGCCGGGGGCCGTCCGGAACAGGATCACGCCGTCGTGGGCGTAGTAGTTGATGGGGAAAATGTCGGGCTGGTTGCCGACGCTGACTGCGATTCGCCCGTGGAAGGTCTTCTCGACGTACTTCCAGGCTTCTTCTGCCGTGAGCTCAACAACCGGAGGCCGTTCTTCAGTAGTCATGCCTCCAGTCTGCCAAGCCGGGACCCGCGCCGCCAGCCAAGGCTCCGGAGCCGGGTTGACTGCCGGCCGCTTACTCACAAAAGTGGAACCGGTAGGATATTTGACCTAATCAGCACGACCTCGAGCGAGAGAGAGCATGATGACGGACGACGACAAGCAGTATGCCGCCCAGGAGCACCTCACCACGCGGCAGGGGCCACCCGGTATCTGATAACCAGAACACCCGCACGGTGGGCTCCCGCGGACCGGCAACCCTGGAGAACTACCAGTTCCTCGAGAAGATCAGCCACTTTGACCGGGAACGGATCCCTGAGCGTGTGGTCCACGCCCGCGGCTTTGTGGCCTACGGTGAGTTCGAGGCAAGCGGCAAGTGGGGCGACGAACCCATTTCCAAGTACACCCGCGCCAAGCTCTTCTCCGAGCCGGGCAAGAAGACCGACGTCGCCATCAGGTTCTCCACGGTGATCGGCGGCCGTGATTCCTCCGAAGCGGCCCGCGATCCGCGCGGTTTCGCCGTGAAGTTCTACACCGAAGACGGCAACTGGGACATGGTGGGCAACAACCTCGGCGTCTTCTTCATCCGTGACGCGATCAAGTTCCCGGACGTGATCCACTCCCTGAAACCGGACCCGGTTACCTTCCGCCAGGAACCTGCACGGATCTTCGATTTTATGTCCCAGACCCCGGAGTCCATGCACATGCTGGTGAACCTCTTCAGCCCGCGCGGCATCCCCGCGGACTACCGCCACATGCAGGGATTCGGCGTCAACACCTACCGCTGGGTCAACGCGGCCGGTGAATCGAAGCTGGTGAAGTACCACTGGCAGCCCAAGCAGGGCGTGAAGTCCCTGACCGAAGAGGACGCCGCGAACATCCAGGCCGGGGACCTCGGCCACGCGTCCAAGGACCTCTACGAGGCCATTGAGCGCGGCGACTATCCGCAGTGGGACCTGTACGTGCAGATGATGGATGACAACGACCATCCGGAACTGGACTTCGATCCGCTCGATGACACCAAGACCTGGCCCGAAGAGGTGTTTGTGCCTCAGTACGTGGGCACCATGACGCTGAACCGGAACGTCTCCGACCACCACAATGAGAACGAGCAGATCTCCTTCGGCACCGGCGTGCTGGTGGACGGACTGGAGTTCTCCGATGACAAGATGCTCGTGGGACGTACCTTCAGCTACTCGGATACCCAGCGCTACCGGGTGGGGCCAAACTACCTGCAGCTGCCGGTCAACGCCCCGAAGAACGCGAAGGTTGCCACCAACCAGCGCGGCGGGCAGATGTCCTACGGCACGGACCTCGCTCCGGGCCAGAACCCGCACGTCAACTATGAGCCGAGCATCACCGGCGGCGTGCAGGAGGCTCCGAAGCAGGGTCCCTCGGCTGTTGGGCCCGAGCTGGAAGGGCGCCTGACCCGTGAACGGATCGAGCGGACCAATGACTACCTGCAGGCCGGCCAGCGCTACCAGCTGATGGAACAGTGGGAGAAGGACGACCTGGTGAAGAACTTCGTCGATAACATCTCCCAGGCAGCCCGTCCGGTACAGGAACGGATGCTCTGGCACTTCTACATGTGCGACGACGAACTCGGCGCACGCGTCGGCGAGGGCCTGGGCATCGGGCTGGCTGAGATCAAGGATCTTGGCCCGCTTCCCACCCAGACCCTGACCGAGGAGGAACAGGAGCGGGTCAAGAACCTGGGCAGCAACGGTCCGCGCAACGTCGAGGGCCTGACCATGACGCACTGCGTTCCCAACGAGCACGTAGTGGTCTCCCGCTAGTCCCAGCACCTCCAGCAAACGGCGGCCGGTCCAACCGGCCGCCGTTTGCTGCGTTAGTGCGCTGGCTAAGCCGGAGTCACGTACGCGCCCGAGATGCCGCCGTCGACCATAAACGTTGACGCCGTGATGAAGGACGAATCATCACTGGCCAGGAAGGCGACCGCACCGGCGAGCTCCTCCGGCTCGGCGAACCTGCCCAGCGGGATGTGCACTAGCCGGCGGGCTGCCCGCTCCGGGTCCTTGGCGAACAGTTCCTGCAGCAGGGGAGTGTTCACCGGTCCGGGGCACAGGGCGTTCACGCGCACTCCTCGGCGGGCGAATTCGACGCCGAGTTCCCGGCTCATCGCCAGCACCCCGCCCTTGGATGCGCTGTAGGAGATCTGGGAGGTCGCGGCGCCCATCACCGCCACAAAGGAGGCGGTGTTGATGATGGAGCCCTTTCCGGCAGCGAGCATGTGCGGCAGCGCGTACTTGCAGCAGTAGTAGACCGAGGTGAGATTCACTTCCTGTACCCGCTGCCAGGCATCGATACCGGTGTCCAGGATGGACGCATCCTCCGGCGGGGAGATCCCGGCGTTGTTAAACGCAATGTCCACGCGGCCGTAGGTTTCCTGCGTCACCTCGTAGAGCCGCCGGACCTCTTCTTCATTCGTCACGTCCACCGGCACGAACAGTCCGCCCACCTCATGGGCTGCAGCCTTGCCCGCCACCGGATCCACGTCCCCGACGACGACGTGCGCGCCTTCCGCTGCCAGCCGGCGTGCCGTGGCAAGGCCGATGCCGCTGCCTCCGCCGGTGATGACGGCGCTGCGGCCTTCCAGCCTGCGCAGCGGTGCCGGTGCGGGACGTTCCGGTGAGACCTGTTCTGACATGGTGTTCTCCTTCGTGGGACCGTTACCGGCCGGTGGCAATGAAGACGTTTTTGGTTTCCGTGAACGCGTCCAGGGCGTCCGGGCCCAGTTCCCGGCCGAGCCCCGAATGCTTAAAGCCGCCAAACGGCGTCCAGTAGCGCACGGAAGAATGCGAGTTCACGGAGAGGTTCCCGGCTTCCACACCCCGGGAGGTGCGCAGGGCACGCCCCAGGTCCCGCGTCCAGATTGAACCGGAGAGTCCGTAGTCCGAATCGTTGGCAATCCGGACGGCGTCCTCCTCATCCGTGAACGGAACGACGGCAAGGACCGGTCCGAAGATCTCCTCGCGCAGGGACGGACTGCCCGGCGCCGGTGCCAGGACAGTCGGCGGGAACCAGAATCCCGGCCCTTCCGGTGCCTGGCCCTGGATAACGACGTCGTCTGCCGCCACGTATCCGGCCACCCGGTCGCGCTGTGCGGAAGAAATCAGCGGACCCATGGCTGAGTCCTGGAGCCGGGGGTCGGCTACCCGGAGCCCCGTGACGTGCGGTTCGAGCAGTTCCAGGAACCGTTCGTACACCCCGGCCTGCACCAGAACCCGGGACCGGGCGCAGCAGTCCTGTCCAGCGTTGTCGAAGGCACCCCCGGGCGCTGCGGCGGCGGCCTGTTCCAGGTCTGCGTCGTCGAAGATGATGTTGGCGCTCTTGCCGCCCAGTTCCAGGGTCACCCGTTTCAGCTGGGCGGAGCAGCCGGCCATGATCTGCTTGCCCACCTCCGTGGATCCGGTGAACACGACTTTGCGGACGGCCGGATGGGTGACAAAGCGCTCGCCGATCACCGATCCCTTGCCCGGCAGCACCTGGAACACGCCCTCGGGGATACCTGCCTCGAGAGCGAGCTCGGCCAGCCGCAGCGCGGTCAGCGGGGTCAGCTCAGCCGGTTTGAGGACCACGGTGTTTCCCGCAGCCAGTGCGGGTGCGAAGCCCCACCCTGCGATGGGCATGGGGAAGTTCCACGGGACGATCACACCCACCACGCCCAGGGGCTCGTGGAAGGTGACGTCGATGCCGCCGTCCACCGGGATCTGCGCACCGGTATGCCGCTCCGGGGCACCGGCGTAGTAGTTCAGCACGTCCCGGACGTTGCCGGCTTCCCATCGTGCGTTCCCGAGCGTGTGTCCGGCGTTAGCCACTTCCAGTGCCGCCAGGTTCTCCAGGTCTGCGTCCACGGCGGCGGCGAAGCGCCGCAGCAAGCGGGCACGGTCCGAGGGGCCGGTGTTCCGCCAGGTTTCAAAGGCGCGTGCAGCGGCGTTGATGGCCGCATCGGTGGCGTCCAGGTCCAGCGGTGCCACGGTGGTGATGATTTCCTCCGTGGCGGGGTTCAGGATGGGCGTGCTCACCTGCGGGCTCCTTGTGCTGTCGACGTGTGCGGGACAGGGCCGGCGTTGCCTTCGTTGGCGCCTTCGCCGGACCACCGGGCGGCCGCCGCGACGAATCCGCGGAACAGCCGCAAATCGTCGGGATTCTGCTCGGGATGGAACTGAACCCCCAGCACCCAGCTGCCGCCGTCGGGCAATTCCACGGCTTCGATGGTGCCTTCCGGCGCCACCGCGGTGACCACCAGCCCGTGGCCCAGTTCGGCGATGCCCTGGTGGTGGTAGCAGGGGGCACTGGCCTGCGGGCCGAGCAGGGACGCGATGAGGCTGCCCGGGGTGGTCGTGAACCCAACCTCCCCAAAGACGCCGGGGGAGAGCTGGTAGTTCGCTTCCGGGCGGACATCGGGCAGGTGCTGAATCAGGGTGCCGCCGAGGGCCACGTTCAGGACCTGCGCTCCCCGGCAGATCGCCAGCAGCGGCAGGCCCCGTTCAAGGGCGGCCCTGGTCAGCGCCAGGTCGTGGGCATCCCGCTGCGGCTGGCTGACCGTTAGTCGATGCCGCTCGTGCCCGTACTCCGCTGGGTCCACGTCCGTCCCGCCCGCGGTGATGAGCCCGTCCAGGCTGTCCAGCACATGCACTCCGGTGGCAACCGGGGGCAGGAGCACCGGAACACCACCCGCGGCGGCGACGGCCTCCACATAGGTTGCCGGGATCAGGGCGGCGGTTCCTTTCCAGACGCCCCAGGCCGCTTCCTGGTAGTAGGTGGTGATGCCGATCAGCGGCCGCGCGGCACCTCCGGGGGCCGGACGCTCAGAGCCGCTCAAAACCACGCTTGCGCTCCCAGTCGGTGACGGCGGATTCAAAGGCGGCCAGCTCGACGTCGGCCGCGTGCACATAGTGGGCGACGACGTCGTCGCCAAAGGCCTTGCGGGCCATCTCACTGCCGGCCAGCAGATCACGGGCGGCCCGCAGCGTCGTCGGCAGCCGGTCCGCTCCGGTGGTGTAGGCGTTGCCGGCGGTGACCGGTTCCAGCGGCAGCCGGTTTTCAATGCCGTGGATGGCCGCTGCCACCAGGGCCGCAGTGGCCAGGTACGGGTTCAGGTCGCCGCCGCCCACCCGGTTTTCGCTGCGCATTCCGGAACCGTGGCCCACTACGCGCAGCGCGCAGCTGCGGTTGTCCAAGCCCCATGCAATCGCGGTGGGTGCGAAGCTGCCTTCCACGAACCGCTTGTAGGAGTTCACATTGGGGGCCAGGAAGTAGGTCAGTTCCTTCAGCGCTGCCAGCTGCCCGGCGAGGAAGTGTTCCATAACCGGGCTGAAACCGTGCTCACCGTCTCCGGGAAACACCGGTTCGCCGTCGAGGTCCCGGAGGCTGAAGTGAATGTGGCAGGAGTTGCCTTCGCGTTCGTTGAATTTCGCCATGAACGTGACGCTCTTGCCCTGCTGGTCCGCGATTTCCTTGGCGCCGGTCTTATAAAAGGCGTGGTTGTCGCAGGTGCGCATGGCTTCGTCGAAGCGGAAGGTGACTTCCTGCTGCCCGTAGTTGCATTCGCCCTTGGAGGATTCAACCACCATGCCGGCGCCTTCCATGCCGGTGCGGATGGCGCGCAGCACCGGTTCCAGCCGGGAGGTGGCCAGCAGCGAGTAATCCACGTTGTACCGGCTCGCGGCCTGCATGCCGGTGTACTCGCGGTCCCAGGCAGAGGAGTAGCTGTCATCAAAGAGGATGAACTCCAGTTCGGTGCCGATGTAGGCCCGGTAGCCAAGTTCCTCCAACCGGTCCAGCTGGCGGCGCAGGATCTGCCGCGGCGAGGGCGCCAGGGGAGTGCCGTCGGTGTGCAGCACATCGCACTGGACTATGGCGGTGCCGGGCAGCCAGGGCACCAGGCGCAGTGTCTCCATGTCCGGGCGCATCACCAGGTCTCCGTAGCCGTTCTCCCACGAGGAGGACTCGTACCCGTCAATGGTGTTCATATCCACATCCACTGCGAGGAGGTAGTTGCAGCCCTCCGCTCCGTGCGGGTAGACGTCCTCCAGGAAGGACTTCGCGCCGCACCGTTTGCCCTGCAGCCTGCCCAGATGGTCCGTGATCGCTACGATCACGGTGTCGATGCTGCCCGCTTCGGTGCGTTCGCGCAGTTCTTCGATGTCCAGCCCGTTGGGCGGTAGTTTCTGCTCCTGCTGCTTCATGCTCTGTCCGCTTCCCACGTTTTGTTCCTAACGGATTTCCGATTCGGCCTCGGTGATTTGGGCGAATTCCTCCTCCGGGGCGCTGGCGACCAGATGATGGCGGCTATAGAACCAGAAGTAGGCCAGCGCGGCTACAAATATGCCCGCGGTAATCGAAGCGGCCAGCACATCCACTACGAAGGTCGCCACTACGGCCACTACCGCCAGGACCAGCGCGACGCCGGTGGTCACCACTCCGCCAGGGGTGCGGTAGCCGCGCGGCAGGTCCGGTTCGCGCCGGCGGAGCACTATGTGGGAGAGGTTCAGCAGCACGTAGGAGACCGTTGCGCCGAAGACGGCGATGTTGATCAGCAGCCCGCCGTCACCGGTGATCGCTGCGAGCAGGAAGCCGATGGTGCCCGGGACAATCAGCGCCATGTACGGGGTGCGCCACCGGGTGGTCAGGGACATCCAGCGCGGCAGGTAACCGGCGCGGGAGAGGGCGAAGAGCTGCCGGGAGTAGGCGTACATGATGGAGAAGAAACTGGCCACCAGTCCGGCCAGCCCGGCGTAGTTCACGAAGTCGGCCAGGAACGTGTTGCCGCCGTAGGCGATGCGCAGGGCCTCAGGCAGCGGATTGTCCGAGGTGCTCATGGCCTCGGCACCGGCGGCTCCTGGCACGAGCACCAGCATCAGTGCACCGAAGACCAGCAGGATCGCCATGGCCGCAATGATGCCGCGGGGCATGTCCCGCTTGGGGTCTGCCGTCTCCTCGGCGGCCAGTGGGACGCCTTCCACAGCGAGGAAGAACCAGATGCCGTAGACCAGGGCGGCCAGGGCACCGGCAATGCCCATGGGGAGGAAGGAACTCGCTCCGGCAGCGTCCGTGGGCACAATGTCGAACAGGTTGGCGGCGTCGAACTTGGGAACCAGGCCCACCACGGTGGCGACCAGCGCCAGGACGGCGATGGCGGTGATGACGAACATCAGCTTGAGCGCCTCGCCCACTCCGCGCAGATGGATGCCGATGAAGACGGCGTAGGTGACCAGGTAGACCGGCCAGGAGTTGGTCAGGCCGAACAGCCCCAGCGCTTCTATGTACCCGCCGATGAAGGTGGCGATGGCAGCCGGCGCCACAGCGTATTCGATCAGCACGGCCATGCCGGTTGCGAAGCCGCCCAGCGGTCCCAGGGCCCGCCGCGCGAAGCCGTAGCCTGCCCCTGCGGTCGGCAGCGTGGAGGAGAGCTCGGCCAGCCCGAAGACCATGCACGTGTACATGATTCCCATGAGGACGAAGGCGATGAGCAGTCCGCCCCAGCCCCCCTGGGCCAGGCCGAGGTTCCAGCCGGAGAAGTCTCCGGAAATCACGTAGGCGACGCCCAGGCCTGCCAGCAGGATCCAGCCTGCCGCGCCGCGCTTGAGCTGCCGCTGGCTCATGTAGTTAGCGCCGACTTTTGTGTAGTCGACCCGGGATTTAGCCATGCTGTCTTCCTCGTTCGTTCAGTGAAGCCGGACGGTGCAGGAACAAACCGCGTGGAGCAAAAGCTGGTGTAGCCGGACGCAGGCGCACTGGGCGCACAATGGACTGATTTCAGTCCATGAAGGTTGGTGAAGAGTCTGCGGCTAGAGACCGCTGCCCGTCAATAGTTCAACGAACATTTTTATTGGCCTGATTTGAGTGTTTTAGGGCTTAGACTTCCCGCATGGGCATGCCGCATTTCGACTCCGGGGCGCTGCCAATGCGGCCCGTGCGCCGCGGCAACGCGTTTGAAGAGACCGTGGAGCGGGTGCTGGAGAACCTCAAGCTCGGCATCTACGCCGCCGGCTCCCGGCTTCCGCCCGAGCGTGAGCTTGCCGCCCAGCTGGGTGTTTCCCGGGCTACTTTGCGCGAGGCGCTCGCAGAGCTTCAGTCCGCGGGATACCTGGAGTCACGGCGCGGACGCTACGGCGGAACCTTCGCCGCGGAGGTCCTGCCCGAGCCCGTGCCTGTGAGCCAGGGTGATGCGGGGGACCTGGAAGACGTACTGCTGTTCCGCCGGGTGGTGGAGTCGGCTGCGGCCCGGCTTGCGGCCGAAGCGACGCTGACCCCTGCTGCGCGCGGGCATCTGCTGGCGGCGCTGGAGGAAGTGGACCACGCCTCCACGGATACTTTCCGCCCGAAAGATGCCCGGTTCCACATCGCCGTTGCTGAACTGTCAGGTTCGTCGCGCCTGGTGGCTGCCGTTGCCGAGGTCCGTGCCCAGGCCAGTGATCTTCTGGACCGGATTCCGCTGCTGCAGGCCAACCTGGACCATTCCCAGGCCCAGCACCGGGAGCTCGTGGATGCTGTGCTGCGCGGAGATGCGGATGCTGCCGAGGCTGCCGCTATGGCGCACCTTGAAGGAACTGAGCGGCTGCTGCGCGGGTTCCTGGGGTAGCGCTCGAAACTACTACGGCGGCACCCGGCCCTCCCCGTGGGAGGCGGGTGCCGCCGTCGTGCTTTGCTGTCTTCTTAGTTTTCCCAGGGCGCCTTGATGGGGAAGTACTTCTCCAGGAAGTCAGTGACCCGTTCGGTGCGCTCTTCGGCGGAGACTTCGGGGAAGGACCCGTCGTTGAGGCAGAAGAGGTCCTTGTTCCGTTTGGCCAGCAGCCGGTCCATGGACTTCAGGCCCTGATAGGACGTGGTGTCCACGTACTTCACCTTCGCGGTTTCCTGCGTGACGGCACGTCCGGTGAGCAGCGCGTAGTAGTGGTACAGCGAGTTCGTGACGGAGATGTTGTCCTTTGCGCGGAACTTGCTTGCCGCCGTGGCCGCGAATTCTTCGGGGAACACGGCTTCCATTTCCACAAGGACACTTTTGCGCAGCGGCGCTGCGGTGTGCTCGAGGTGGCGTGTGGTGATGCGGCCGAAGCGTTCCCAGAGCAGCATGCGGTTCACGCGTGCGGCGTTTTCGAAGCCGCTGCGTTCGGGGTCGTTGGCGCCGAGGCCGATGCGGGTGCTGGCTTCGATGAACTTGGTGATCCCGCCGGGGGAGAAAAACAGGTCCGGTCCTACGGGGCGGCCGAAAAACATGTCGTCATTGGAATACAGGAAGTGTTCGGAGAGCCCGGGGATGTGCTGCAGCTGGGATTCTACGGCCTGCGAATTGAAGGTGGGCAGCACGGACGGGTCGCGGAAGTGTTCGATTGCCGGCACAAACGTGACGGACGGGTGGTCAGCCAGCCAGTCCGGGCGTGGGGAATCCGAGGCGATGAAGATGCGCCGGATCCAAGGGGCAAACATGTACACCGAGCGCAGGGCGTACTTGAGTTCGTTGATCTGGCGGTAACGGGCTTCATGGTCATCGCCTTCGCCGACTACGGCGTCCTGCATCAGTGCTGCGCGCCGGGCCCGGTATTCCGGTGAACTGCCGTCCACCCAGGAGAAGACCAGATCGACGTCGAACCTGATGTCCGTGGCATGGTCCGCGAACATGTTCTCGATCGTCGGCCAGATCAGGCCGTGCTTGTCTACCTTTCCGCGGACAACTTCTGCGGCGGGCAGGGTGCGCCGGGTCAGGGAGTTTTCCACCGGAAGGGTGATTTCCTTTTCCCCAAGCTCCCAGAGCTCAACCTGGACGCCGGCGGAGGGTCCGAAGACGAGGTTGGTTCCGCTGGTGCCGCGCGGCCGGAACAGCCGGATGATGCGGGTTTTCTGGTGCGGCGAGAGATCGCCGTCGGCCACCAGTACTGTCCGGGACTTTTCGGTGTCTACGCTGCGTGAGTAGAAGGGTTCATCCCGGCAGGCTTCGACCAGGGCGCGGCGCAGGTCTTCGCGCAGCTGAAGGTCGATGGCGATTACGGGGCGCTGGTCGTTGCCGCGGACCAGCAGGTAGTCGATTCCGGCGTCGTCCAGTACACGGCGCACAAACAGCAGGTCTTCCACCATTGCCTGGTGCGGGGTCAGACCGGTGTCCATAAGTGTCAGCCGGCCCTTGATCTTGCGAACGTTCGGCCGGTGTTCTACCCGTTCGATGACTGCCAGGGATGCTGTTTGGAGGTCTTCTGTCTCTGTGGTTTCTTCGGGCGTGCCGAAGTAAACGTCGTGCTCAGCTGTGATGTCGGTAATTGGAGCCTCCGAGGGGTCGAGCCGTTAAGGCGCTGAAAAAGGGGAAGCGTGCGACGCTGCACAGGTAGCTGGACCCTCGGTGTGCTCTGGCCGGTTTG
The DNA here is from genome assembly GCF_053619115.1 of Arthrobacter sp. NPDC055585. Lineage (NCBI taxonomy): Bacteria > Bacillati > Actinomycetota > Actinomycetes > Micrococcales > Micrococcaceae > Arthrobacter > Arthrobacter sp. NPDC055585. The sequence goes on along the minus strand of NZ_JBSHIT010000001.1, from coordinate 363,977 downwards.
GTGCCGTGCCGGGGCTGGGAAACCGCGGGATGCTATGGGCGGCGCTGGCGGGGCTGCGTAGCATTGATGCTTAGCACGCGGAAACCTCCGGGAGCCGATGTGAGATACCGTAACACCCTGTTCGCAGGCGCCGTAATGGCGGCCTTGGCTGTGCAGTCCTGTGCAGTTCCAGACCCGTCGGATCCGGCCTGGTCTGTCCAGAAAATTGACTCGGCTTCCCTTGAGTTTGAATACCCTCCTGACTGGTCAGTTCGTGAAGTTGCTGCGTTGGCGAATGATCCTGCCGGCGGTGTTTCCTACCATGTCTACGATGCCGACGGCGCTTTGATGGCCTGGCTCGACACCGGGATTATTACCGATCAGGTATGTATGGGCATGCAGGAGCCGGTCACGTATACGGAGTACGATTCCCAGCCGATGCCGGAGCTGAAGTCAGCCCAGGGCACCTCCCAGCGTTTTGTGTACCACTCTGTTGCTCCGTCAGCTGGTGAAGCTCTGGTTTCCTATGCGGTTGTCAGTGCTCCGCCTCCGACTGCCGAGCAGGCTTCCTGCGGCTTGTTTGATTTCTTCACCCTGACTGAGTCCAGCGGTGGCCGGTTTTCCGGTGTGGTCCCTCCTGATGCGGGTTCTGATGTTTCGGCCCATCTGGAGAAGGCTGCGGCGTATGCCGGCTCGGACGAGTTCCGTGATGTGAAGCGGATGCTTGTGTCCTTGCGCAGTACTGACTGAACTTTTTGGGCTTGTTGCTCTTCTGCTGTGGTGTCCTGTGGATAAGTAAGTATGCTGTGCGCCAGTTTGAGTAGGATCTACCGCACGCTGCCTTGCCTATCACGGGGGTTCTGATGTCCAGTCCTGGTGTTCGACGCCGTTTAGCTGCGGTTTCTCTTGTTGGTTCTTTGGCGGCGATAAGTGCGTGTTCCGGATCTGATGATCCTGGTGCGGATGCTGCCCAGTCTCCGAGCGCATCTGTCGCTGAGTCGGTTTCTCCTACACCTACTCCTTCACCGTCAGCGACGTATAAGCCTGCCTCTGCTGAGGGTCCTGCGGAGAATGTTCCGCTGCCTGTGATGCCTGAGGAGGCGAAGGTCGAGTCCAAGGAGGGGCTTATCGCTTTCGCGCGGTATTGGTATGAGCTGGTGAATTACGGATATGAGACCGGGGATGTGGGGCCGGTTAAGGCGGTGAGCGGGCCGGACTGCACTGACTGTAATCGATACTTCGGTGTTGTCGATCGCGGTTATAGTGACGACGATTGGATGGCCGGCTCTCTGATCGATTTCAGGAGTGTCCACAGCGACTATGTGCTTACACCGGCTGGCCTGTATCAAGTGCTGATCCAGTTCACGCAGGAGCCGGTTGAGTACTACGGTCCAGGTGGGGCGGAGTATGGAATTGACCCCGGAAGTGAAAGGCCCGTCGTCCAGATATTGGAGGCACGCTACGAGAAGGATCATTGGATCGTCGAACAATTGTCGAGTATGTAATGCGACAGGCTACGACAATACGATGGGGCGCCTTATTCACTTTGGTTTTGATGACTACGTTTCCAACACCGGCCGTCGCTTCCAGCGAAGAAAAAGGGAGTGGAGATTCGTCGTTCCACGATGGGAATGTCGTTGGCGAGTGGTACCAACATGACTCTGGAGTGTGGACGAGTGTGCAAGTAGGGATCCCGGACGACCCTAACGGATATCGTTTTGAGCCTGCGTGTTTCGATGACCAAAACTCTGGTGACCTGACGTGCCTGAACCAGGCGGCGACGTGTACTGCTTCAGAAGACGGTCGGTTGGTGTGGTGGTTCTCTGGATTACGAGCCACAGATCCCGAAACTTGGCCCCGCCTAGGTGACGCCCCCAGCTGTATCTACTCAGAGGATCCAGCAGCCTTCCAAGAGCGACTCCGCGAAGCGGTACTTACAGCCTTCCAAGAGGCTCCGATCGCGCCGGGAACCATGACTCTGCAGCCCAGCCCACACACTCTGATCGGCGCGAACACAAACGTTTATGTTGAGGCATCGAGCCAGGTTTTTGAGATGGAACTGCTGGGTCAGTCCATCCGCATCGAGGTGGAGCCTACGGAGTACACGTTCAATTATGGTGATGGCACAAGTTACGGGCCGGTATCAACACCCGGCGGACCTCTGCCAGAAGCACGCTGGGGTGAGCAGACTGCGACGAGCCACATGTATTCCCAGACCGGTGATTTCCCCGTGAGCGTGACGATATTTTTCTCCGGCGAATATTCCGTCAACGGCGGACCCACGATTCCTATGGACGGACGCGCTGAAATTGAGTCTCCGGCCCAGGTTCTCAGTGTGTGGCGCTCGGAATCGCGCAACGTCGCTGATAACTGCTTGATAAATCCAGCAGGAGTCGGCTGCTGATGCGCGACTCTCATATGGTGCAACGGATAAGGGGCTTTGATGTCTAGTTTTCGTGTTCGACGCCGTTTAGCTGCGGTTGCTTTTGCTGGTTCTTTGGTGGTTCTGACTGGGTGTTCCGGATCTGATGATCCTGGTGCTGATGCTGCCCAGTCTCCGAGTGCATCTGTCAGTGAAACTGTTGCTCCTGCTCCTACGCCTTCACCGTCGGCGACGTATAAGCCTGCGTCTGCTGAGGGTCCTGCGCAGAATGTTCCGTTGCCTGTGATGCCTGAGGAGGCGAGGGTCGAGTCCAAGGAGGGACTTATTGCTTTCGCACGGTACTGGTATGAGGTGGCTAATTACGGGTACGAAACGGGGGATGTGGAGCCGCTGAAGTCTGTCAGCGGACCGGACTGCACTGCTTGTAATGGAGCATATTCGACCCTCGAAACTTGGTACGAAGGTGAGAATTGGGCTGCAGGAGGGCAGATCGAAGTGAGTTCGGTGGCATCCGAATACGCGCTAACCGAGTCAGGTGCCCGACAAGTACTCGTGATGTTCAAGCAGGTCCCGATCGACGTTTACGAATCCAACTCTTTTTCACGGACAGTTGGCGAGGGGAACGTATACGTCCAGTTGATGGACGCCCACTTTCATGAAGGATCATGGATTGCCACGGATGTGGTCACCATAAGGCAAATGCCATGATCCTTCGACCGGCTGCGTTACCGTTCCTCGCCGCGGCTCTAGCCATCAGGATGGTTGTGGCAGCCGGAGGCGAAGGGGAAGGAGATCTCGGAGGAGGGGGCACTGTAGAAGGACGGGCCACTTACTACCAGGATCCGTCGACAGGTGTCTGGGGAACGTTTCAAACTGGTTTGGCGGAAGACCCTATGCAATACAAATATGAGGCTGCGTGTTTTGACGATAACGACGGCGACGTGAGTTGCTTTGTTCGATACGGGCTCGAGTGCTCAGCGGGGCCGGATGGCCGCTTAGTTTGGTGGTCTTCGGCGTTGAGAGCAGATGAAAACCCGGAATGGACCCGAATGAGTGAAGTTCCTACCTGCATCTACTCAGAAGACCCGGCTGCCTTCCAAGAGCGACTCCGCGAAGCTGTACTTACAGCCTTCCAAGAGGCTCCGATCGCGCCCGGAACCATGACTCTGCAGCCCAGCCCACATACTCTGATCGGCGCGAACACAAACGTTTATGTTGAGGCATCGAGCCAGGTTTTTGAGATGGAACTGCTGGGTCAGTCCATCCGCATCGAGGTCGAGCCTACGGAGTACACCTTTGATTACGGTGACGGGACGAATTATGGACCGGTTTCGACTCCCGGTGGACCTTTGCCAGAGGCGCGCTGGGGAGAGCAGACGGAAACGAGTCACATGTATTCCCAGACAGGTGATTTTCCGGTGGCGGTAACGACCTTCTTCTCGGGTGAATACTCGGTGAACGGGGGACCCATGATTCCCATGGACGGCCGAGCTGAAGTTGCCTCTCCGTCCCAGGTCCTCAGCGTATGGCGTTCTGAATCCCGCAATGTCGCAGATAACTGCTTGGTGAATCCGGCAGGAGTTGGCTGCTGATGTACGTCTCTCATATGTTGCAACGGATAAAGAAGGCTTTGACATCCAGCCTTGGTGTTGGACGCCGTTTAGCTGCGGTTTCTCTTGTTGTGGCTGGTTCTCTGGTGGCACTAAGCGCGTGTTCCGGATCTGATGATCCTGGTGCTGATGCCGCCCAGTCTCCGAGTGCATCTGTCAGTGAAACTGTTTCTCTTGCTCCTTCACCGTCAGCGACGTATAAGCCTGCCTCGGCTGAGGGTCCTGCGGAGAATGTTCCGTTGCCTGTCATGCCTGAGGAAGCGAAGGTCGACTCCAAGGAGGGGCTTATTGCTTTCGCGCGGTACTGGTATGAGCTGGTGAATTACGGGTATGAGACCGGGGACGTCCAGCCGATCAAGACGGTGAGCCGGCCGGAATGCACTGATTGTTCGCGCTATTACCGAGTCGTTTCAGACGGGTACGACAGCTCGGATTGGATCGTTGGGGCGCATATTACTGTCCTGGGAATCGACTCAGCGTATGTATTGACCTCTGAAGGCCGCTACCAGGTTCTTGTCCAATTCAAACAGGACGCCTTTGAACTACAGGGGCCCGACAACCGAATATACGACCATTATCCAGGAACTGATCGACCCGTCGTCCAGATGTTGGAGGCACACTACAAAGGCCATCAGTGGATAGTCGATGAACTACGAAGCATGTGACGGTATGAAGTTCATTAGAGGTGGCTGGAGGCCCGACGGCAAGATAGTCACCCTCCTGTCAGCTGTTCTGATGCTGGGGCGCCCTGTTAAACGACGTTTGGCTGTGGTTTCACTTATGGTGGCTGGTTCAGTGACGTTTCTTGCTGGATGTTCCGGATCTGGCGCCGACGTGGCACAGTCTCCGAGCCCATCTGTCATGGAGGCCGTTTCTCCTACGCCTTCTCCCTCCGCGACGTATAAGCCAGCGTCGGCTGAGGGTCCTGCGGAGACCGTTCCGTTGCCTGTGATGCCTGAAGAGGCGAAGGCCGAGTCCAAGGAGGGGCTTATTGCCTTTGCCCGGCACTGGTATGAGTTGGCCAACTACGGATACGAGACGGGCGACGCGTAGCTGTTGAAATCCGTCAGTGGACCAGAGTGCTACGTGTGTGGGCCGTTCTATGAAACCGTTGAGAGTGGGTTCACAGGCGAAGACTGGATAGCAGGAGCCGAGATAACGGTCCTAGGAGTGGATAGCTCATTTGCGCTCACCCCTGACGGTCTCCGACAGGTGCTTGTGCAGATGATTCAGGAACCCCTCGAGTTCTATGGACCTTCCGGGTTTCAAAAAACAGTTGACGGCAATGAGCGTCCCTCTGTACAGATGATCGAAGCATCCTATGGTGAGGGAGGATGGACTGCTGTCGATGTGGTGACCATCAGTCACAGCGGTTAGATACTGCCGTGTTGACCGGATGGCCGGGCTAATGCCCAGGAACATCGGGTCGAGGCACAGTGAAAACCGTCCGCGGATCCTGAAGCAGCGCCGGGTACCTGAAATCCGAACGGTTCACGCTACCGAAAATGTCGACATTACGCCGGGCAGTGTCATTGGTGAGGGTAACTCCGCCGACCGTTCCCAGCTCAAGAACGGATCGGTCCGGACCGAGCAGAGCGACCGTATCGCCGTCGTCCATTACATCCAGGAATCGCTCAAGCTCACGGGCCTTCTTGCCCGTCACAGGCTTACCCCGGGCGGTCAGCATCTGCAGCTCGATCACCGGCACATCACATCCGGTCACCGGCCGGGCCACCCACAAGGCATCTTTCACCGGTTCGGCGGGGAGCAGCAGAGTTTCCGGTTCCGGCCAGACGTAGGGCAGGTCCGGGGGAGTGCCAGGGAACAGGTCCGCATAGAAAACAGGATCCTTGGCAAGCAGGTTCGACTGATGGCTCTCGTGAACACGCGCATCACCCAGCCACGGGGGCAGAGGCACCTTGCGGACGTCGGCGTCGGGAGCGAACTCAACCAGCTGATCCCGCACCGTATCCGCATACCCGCGCGCCACCCAGGTATCCGTCATCGCCAGCCCGTACAGCGTCAGAGCCGGCACGTAACCCATCCACATGCGCGTCACTGGATGACTTTGCCAGCCGTAATCGGGCACCACCAGCGCCCGCAGAATCTGTAGTGTTTCCACCCGCTGCTTGCCCAGCCGAGGCGAATCGAGTACTTCGGCACTGCGCCGGAAATCCTCGTAAGGAAGAAACGTCTGCACCTTCAGCCTCCGCAGCAGGGACTAGTACTCGGCATACAGTTCCCCCGCATACACAGGCTCAGCGACACGGTTATCGGGCCCGGGCAGGGGGCATGCCCAGCGTTCGTCGTACGCGCACGACGGGTTGTACAGAAAGTTGAAATCCAGAATCAGGGAATCGCCCGGCGCTTCCCCGAGATGAGCCCCCTTGATCGTGTCCAGGAGGTACCTCCCGCCGCCGTACGTTCCGTCCGGTTTGCCGGCCAGACCGTCGCGCAGCGGCAGGAAAAGCCCGCCTCCGTACGTGGCAAGACGCCACAGTGCCAGCCTGCCAACCGGCGTCGAAACGGTTCCGAGGCGTTCGAAGTAGACCATCCCGTCCGTGCCTGTGGGGACTTCGAGCTGCTGCCCGGCGCCGTCGTCGTCGATTGCTGCCTCGCAGCGCAGCTCCGGATCATAGGGCGCGACGGCGAGTCCCCGGAAACGCTCTTTCGCGTCCTCACTCAGCGGTGACGCGGCGTGGGTGGCGAACAGATCGTCTCGCTCGCGGCGCCAGAGTTCGTGGGCCGACGACGGCGAGCCCGCCTCCGCCTCCCGGCGCACCTGTGCGTATATGTCGAACATGCGACGGCGCCAGTCAGCCGTCCGGAGTGCCGAATCGGGGGAAACCATGACCCCAGCGTAGTGTGTTCGGGTGACTACGGGACTGCTAATTGTTGTGCTGGCTTCGATCTTTGTTGGGGCGCTGGCCCAGCGGATCGCCGGACTTGGGTTCGCACTTCTGATTTCGCCGTTCCTGGTGATCATCCTTGGCGCCCATGCCGGCGTGCTGATGGTGAATGTGTGCGGACTGGTTTCGTCGCTGCTGATCATGTTCCGGGTCTGGAAAGACGTGGACTGGAGCATGTACCGGTGGCTGGTGATTCCTGCCGGGATCGGGAGTGTTCCGGCGTCGATCGCTGCTGTGTATTTGCCGGCAGCGCCGATGGCTGTGATCGTCGGTGCGATCGTCCTGGTGGCTCTGGGCGCGTCCCTGGTCTTGGCACGCAATTCGGTGGTCGTCACCGGTAACCCGGCGAAGGCAATCGCAGGTTTTGCCTCGGGCGTGACCAACGCTATTGCTGGTGTCGGCGGGCCTGCAGTCAGTGCCTATGCCGTGATGGCGCGGTGGCCGCAGCGGCCGTTCGCCGCGACGCTTCAGCCCTTTTTCGTCACCATTGCCACGGTGACCCTCGCGGTGAAACTTACTGTTGACCCGGGCCAGATGCCGCCGTTTGGTGTTGTTGCCTGGGTGCTGATCGGTCTGATGATTGTTGGTGGCATCTATGCGGGGGAGCGGTTGCAGAAGCACATCCGCGACGACCACGTCCGCTTCGCAGTCATCGTGATCGCCTTCCTCGGCGCCGGCGCAGCGATGGTCAAGGGCATCATCGACCTGGTGGCGTAGCAGGGCAGGGCGGCGGTGCCCGACGGCGGTGCGTACGGGCGGTGGCCGACGGCGGCGCGTAGGGGCGGTGGGCTGGGACTGTGCGTCCGCCGGCTGTGCAGGGCTGACTTAGCTCGCATTTCGTGGCCCGTAGGTGGAGCCCAATCCTGCCGGAAAAGCGGGTAAATCGCCGGTATTTCGTGCTCCTGAAAAGGGCCGATTTAGGCCTCTGAATGTCAGTGGCAGCTGAAAGAGTTAGGGGTATGAACCGCTCCTCGGGCACACCGTTTTCCCGGTCAGCAGACCGGGATCGTAGCGGTGTGCCGGGTGCCAGTGCAGTGTTCTGCGCCGATCCGGCGTCCTCCGACGATGCGGCGGTGTTGTCTTTGCCGGAGGGGTTTGCTGGCCGGTTGTCGTTCCGTGGTTCCGAGTCCCTGGGCTATGACGAAACCGTGTCTGCTCTGCAGCGCCTTGGCATGCTGATCTCCTGGGCACAGGCCCAGCAGGCACATGCCGCGGCCCGTTTGGAGGTGCTTTTCGCCCGGGACATTTCCGATGCATCCGGCCGGGAAGAGCCTGCCCTTGCCCTGAGTCTCGCAGCTGCTGAAGCGTCCACCGTCCTGAACATTCCGCACATGACGGCCATGCAGCTCATCAGCGAATCCTCCAGGTTGTGTACTGACGCTCCGGAGACCCTTGCCCGCCTGGCCGAGGGCAAGATCGGTCTGCAGCACGCCCGGATCATCCTCGAAGAAACCCATAACCTCCCCACCGAGGTCCTCGAGGTCCCGGACGTCCAGGCCGCCGCCGATGACCGGGTTGAGGCAGGCACCGCCGTAAACCACTCTGCCGGGGATCCGGGCCAGCTGGATCTCGGGCTCGATGGAGAACCCGGTGATGGCGCCGAGGACGGAGCTGGTGACGGAAGTGAGGGATGTGAGGGCGGAGGACCGGGACCAGCTGACAAAGGGGCAGCGTCGGCAGGCGGAGCCGGAACCGATGATGTCCTGGCAGGCGCCGAGGTGCTCACTGTCCGCGGCGCGTTCGAGCGCGATCTGCTCACAGAGGCGGAAGGCCGGACCGCCGCGGGGTTTGGCCGCCGTGCCCGCAGGCTTCGGGAATCCCGGTTTCCGGATCTCATTCCGGTTCGTCACCGGCAGGCGAAGGACAAACGCCGCGTTTACCTCCAGCCGCTGCCTGACGGTATGTCCTGCCTCAGTGCCATCATCGCTGCTGAGAAGGGCCAGTCCATGTTCGCTGCCCTCACCGGTGCAGCCAAGGCCGGCAAACGAGCCGGAGACCCCCGAACCATGGACCAGCTCCGCGCCGACACCCTTACCGCACTGCTGCTCGAAGGCGAACCCACCACGGATACCGCAAACGATACTGGGACAGGCGGACAAAAAACCGCCGACCGCAAAGCCGCTACGAACAGGGAAGCGAAACGTCCTCGCCGGGCGGAACGGCACCGCAACCGCAACCAGAACCCTTCAAAGGTCCGCACCGAGGTCATGGTCCTGGTCAACGCAGATACCCTCGCCGGGGTCGATGAGAACCCCGCTGAGCTCAACGGCTACGGACCCATCAGTGCCGAGACAGCACGGGCCATGATCCTCGAGGCACTGCACTGGACACCCCTGCTCCAAGACCCCAGCACCGGTGAAATCCTGAATGTCGGACGAACACGCCGCATCCCGGCCGGACTCAAACGCTGGCTCCAAGCACGGGACGGAACCTGCAGATTCCCAGGCTGCTCAGTGAGCGTCACCCACGCGGAGATCGACCACACCACGCCGTTCTCCCACGGCGGAGCAACCGACCACTCGAACTTGGAACACCTCTGTCCCAAACACCACCGGTTCAAAACCCTCGGACATTGGAAAGCACGCCAATCAGAGCCCGGAACCATCGAATGGGACTCACCCACAGGGCGCACGTACGCCACCGACCCAGCACTGGCGTCCATGCCCACTCCACCAAAACAGCGCCGCGAGCCGCCCGGGCAGAACGCCAAACAACCGGACGACGAGCCACCTCCCTTCTGAGTCACGTCCCTTCTGAGCCACGACTTCTAGGCAACGTCACTTCCGACGTTCGGCTACGCGGTCTCACTTGGTGCCAGGACAGCCCGGTTCGGCAGCTGACAGACGGAGTCTCACACCCAGAAGTCTCAATAGTCTTGGCAGACGGTGCAGACGGTGCAGACGGTTCGAACGGTGCAGCCGGCGCAGACAGTGTAGGCAGCGCAGACAGTGCAGGCAGCACAGACAATGCAGCGGTACAGTCCTGCTTTGACTCGTCCTCAGCTACCGCACCAGTGGTAGAGATGGAGACGGCAGTGTTCTGAAGTGAACCTGGCGGGTCTAAAGGGGACAATGCGCTGGAGCGTGCAGGATCACAACTCCAACCTCGACTCACACCCACACCCTCAACTGCTGGGACCCATCAGAATGGCACGATAGAAAGCGATGAAACTCTTTAAGCGCCCGAAGAAACCGGGTGTGGTGCCCATGCCGCTCTGGCTGCAGGGAATGTTCGAACTCGGTCAGGCAGCAGTGCTGTCAGCCCTGGTCGTAATCCTGCCGCTAACCGGAGTGTGGGCAGCAAACGGGTTCTCAGACCGCGACTACGCATCCCTGGCACGGCTGAGCGGACAAGCCTGGCTGCTGCTGCACGGAGTTCCGCTGTCGCTCACCTTTCCGGCTGGAACAGTAGGGCCCGAAGCCTCCGGAGGGCTGCTCTCACTTATTCCGCTGGGACTGACCCTCATACCGTTTTTCCTCTGCTGGAGAGCCGGACGGCGACTGGCACGGGCCTGCTACACAGACCAGCTCTGGCAGGCACTACTGGGAGCACTGGGAACCTACGCCCTGCTTGGAACGGCAGCTGCATACTTCTCCGCAAATGAAGATGTACGCATCTCCCTTGTGGCAGGAGCGCTGATACCACTCATCGCAGCAGGCCTCGGAGTAATCGTTGGCGCCAGATTGGAGGCCGGATCCTGGGTCCGGCTAATCGGCGTGGACCTCACAGACTGGATCGCCCGGACCAGCCAGCACTCACGCTGGGCAGGATCGTACCTGTGGGCAGCCATCCGCGCCGGAGTCGTTGGCATTACAGCAGCAATCGGACTCTCAGCAGTTCTCCTGGTGGTGGCTGTGGCCCTGAGCTGGGCAGAAATCGCAACGGTGTACCAAAAGCTCGACGCCGGAATCATCGGAGGCATCGTCCTCACCGTCGCACAGCTGGGACTGCTGCCAAACCTCGTTGTCTGGGCCCTTGCCTGGGCATCCGGAGCAGGCTTCAGCATCGGAACCGGAAGCATCATTAGTCCGCTGGAAACAACTGTCGGCCCCCTGCCAGCTGTCCCGCTGCTGGCAGCACTGCCGAGCGGACAAGCAGAATATGCCTACGCAGCACTGCTGATTCCCGTGGTGGCAGGAGTACTTGCAGGCTGGTGGTTCCTGCGTGAGGGGGAGAACCACTTCGACGAATGGCTCTCCATCAAGATCCGGGCGCGGTGGTTCACGGCAGCCGTCTCCACCATCTGCCTCGGAGCCGTGATCGGACTGATCTCCGGACTCCTGGCAGCCGCAGCGGCACTCATTGCACGAGGCTCACTGGGGATTGGGCGGTTCGTGGAGATCGGCCCGGATCCCCTCTGGACCGGAATCTGGATCGCTGCGGAAGTCGCCGTCGGTGTTGTGATCGGCTATGCCGTGGGACCCTGGCTGGAGCGTGAACGGACCAGACGCCCCTCCGCTATCTCAGCCGGATCACGGAGCTAACCAGTAACAACCGGGCCAAGTAGACAACCGAGCCAGTCAGCAACCGGGGCAAACGGACGGCAACCCATCCGCCAAACCACTTACGGCTGAGGCAGCATCCCGCCGAAACTCAGGTAATCCTTGGTGCAGGTCTCCGTAGCCTGGACAGTCAGCGCTGACTGCATGCAGCTCTCATATTTGGCGGTCAGCGGCCACAACGCCACCATGGCAGCAAGCCCAAGAGTCATGAAGGCTGTTGCTGCCAGACCCATCGAAATGATGACACGCAGCGCACTGTGCAGCCCGTAACGGACCACCTTCACCATGGTCATAATGCCAACCACCAGGGCCGCAATCCCCAGGGCAAGCGGGAGCAGCTTCCAGGGAAGCACAAGCTCGGAGCTGATCAGCATTCCCAGCAGCAGGGCAATGAACACCCACAGATAGGACCGGGCTTGCTTCGACTGGGCCGGCGTGGGCTCAGGTTTGCGTGTTGCCGGCGGAAACGGCGGTCGCGGGCGTACTTCAGGGCCGTCGTTATTCATGGATTAAGCCTAGGCGACGCTTGGACTTAAGGTTGACACATGCGAATTGTTGTTCTCGTTTCCGGCACCGGCTCCAACCTCCAGGCCGTCCTCGATGCGGTGGCAGCGGGGGAGCTCGACGTCGAAATCGCGGCTGTGGGTGCCGACAGGAACGGAACCTACGGCGTCGAACGCGCTGCTGCAGCCGGGTACGAAACGTTCGTTGTGAACTTCAAGGACTATGAGGTCCGTGCCGACTGGAACCGGGCACTGACCGAAAAGGTCGCATCCTACGGGCCGGACATCGTTCTCTCCTCGGGATTTATGCGGATTGTTGATGAGCACTTCATCGAGACATTCGAAGGCCGCTACGTCAACACCCATCCCGCTCTGCTGCCGTCCTTCCCGGGTGCGCACGGTGTCCGCGACGCACTGGCATACGGAGTGAAGGTCACTGGCTGCACGGTCCATATCGCCGACGCCGGTGTGGACACCGGTCCGATCCTGGCGCAGGCTGCGGTGGAGGTGCTCGACGGCGATACCGAGGAGACCCTGCACGAGCGCATCAAGGTGCAGGAACGCCGGCTGCTCATCGAGACCCTGGCCAAGATCAGCAAAGAGGGCGTTCCGGCACTCTAGCCGGGCAACCGGCTCGAGCGAACCGAACCCAGCGAACCCTAGTCCAGTGCAGCGCCCCTGGTTTCAGGCGAGAACTTTGCCATCCACAGGACAGCAGCCAGCACCAGCAGTCCGGCCACGGCAAAGGACATCGGCAGGCCCAGATACGGCCACAGCACGGAGACAAAGAGCAATGGACCAAAACCTGCACCCACACGGGACGCAGTAGACGCCCAGCCAAACCCGCTGGCACGCAGCCGTGTGGGGTACAGCTCGGAAACGTAGGTGTAGAGCACCGGAATCGCCACCTGCACCACGAACCCGTAGATCAGCAGCCAGGTAGTCGCAGCAGCCGGAACATCAACCACCAGGGCCACCACAACCAATGACGCGGCAGCCGCTGGACCGGTAATGCCGAGCAGCCATTTGCGCCCAACCCGTTCAACCAGCAGGGCGGCAGCAACAACACCCAGCAGGCCCACTGCAGCCATGCCGGACGTCGTCAGAAACGCCTTGTACTCGGCATACCCCGCATCCACGAGGATCTTCGGCATCCACTGCAGAGCCAGGTAGTAGACCAGCAGCACGGTCACAAACAGCGACCACGCGGTGACCGTGGATTTCGGATTGCTCTTCCACAGCTCGGCCAGCTGGCTGCCGGTGGTCTTCAGGGAGAACTTCTGCGCCGCCTCCGGTTCTGGAAGCCGCCACTCGGTCTGGGTTCCTCCGGTACGCCGGATCAGGTCATTGATGACGGCGCTGGCTTCCTCGGTACGGCCCTTGCGGACCAGGAACAGCGGGGACTCGGGAACGGAACGGCGGACCCAGAAGACCAGCAGCGCCGGGATCACCATGACCAGCATGGTCCAGCGCCAGTCCGCGACCGTGGCCATGATGACGGCGGAGGTGACTCCGCACAGCGCAGCCCCCACCGGCCACCAGCCGTCCATTGCAGTCAGCACCCGGCCGCGCTGCTTCCGCGGCGTGAACTCGCCAACCAGGGCGTAGTCCACCGGAACACAGCCGCCCAGTCCCACACCGGCAAGGAACCTGAAGACACAGAACCAGGCGATGTCCGGCGCAAAGGCGCCGGCCACGGTAAAGATGGAGAAGATCAGCAGCGTCGCGGTAAAGGCCTGCTTTCGGCCGATCGCATCCGCAATGGAACCCCACAGGAAGGCACCAATAGCCATTCCCAGCAGGTTCGCAGTACCGATCCAGGCTGCCTGCGCCGGCACCAGATTCCATTCCTGGGACAGCAGGGGAATGAGGATGCCGTTCAGCGTGACGTCCCAGGCATCGAACATAAAGCCCAGCCCGCCGATCAGGAAGATCTTCCCCTGCACCCGCCAGCGCCACGGCAGGTTCTGGACCACCTCGTCGCCCGCAGGCAGGGTATGGGTCGTTGTCATTTAGGGGCTGGCCTTCCGCCGGGACTTATAGTCATAAATGCACTAACTGGGGAAACTGTACAACGTCCGGAGCTGCTGCACGCGCGGCCGCCGTAATGTTCGCGGATGCGCCGCCGCTAAGCACCCGGGCGCGGCTGCGTCAAAAGGGTGACGGCCCCGGCAGTGAGTATTACCCAGCTGCCCTGCTCCCGGGCGGTCCAAGGCATAAACTCAACTTGGGCCCGCCGATGGCCCGCGTGCATCGTTCGCCGATACCCAGTTGGAGTGACTTCCGTGAGCAACACCCCCCTTGACCGTGTACCCATCCGCCGGGCCCTCATCTCGGTCTATGACAAGACCGGCCTGACGGAACTGGCTCAGGGCCTCTCCGCCGCCGGCGTCAGCATTGTCTCCACCGGCTCCACCGCCAAGCAGATCGCCGCGGCAGGCATCGAAGTCACCGAGGTTGCCGAGGTTACGGGCTTCTCCGAATGCCTGGACGGCCGCGTTAAGACACTTCACCCCCGTGTGCACGCCGGAATCCTGGCCGACCGCCGCCGCCAGGATCACCGGGACCAGCTCGAAGAGCTCGGAATCGAAGCCTTCGACCTCGTGGTGGTGAACCTCTACCCGTTCGTCGAGACCGTGAAGTCCGGCGCAGCGCAGGACGACGTCGTCGAACAGATCGACATTGGCGGCCCCTCCATGGTCCGCGCCGCCGCCAAGAACCACCCCTCCGTCGCCGTCGTAGTGGATCCCGCCAAGTATGGTGCTGTGACCGCAGCTGCCGCAGCGGGCGGCTTTGACCTTAACGAGCGACGCCGCCTGGCCGCCGAAGCGTTCGCCCACACTGCTGCGTATGACACGGCTGTGGCGAAGTGGACTGCCGCGGAGTTCGGCGACGGGACCGAAGCCGGAGCAACCTGGCCCGCGTACACCGGCATGGCTCTGGAACGCTCGGAGGTGCTGCGCTACGGCGAAAACCCGCACCAGGCAGCTGCGCTCTACGCAGACCAGGACTCGATGCCCGGTGTGGCACAGGCAGACCAGCTGCACGGCAAGGCCATGTCCTACAACAACTACGTCGACGCCGACGCCGCCCTGCGTGCTGCCTTCGACTTCGAAGAGCCGGCCGTCGCCGTCGTCAAGCATGCCAACCCCTGCGGTGTGGCCGTAGCTTCCCCCGGCGCCGCAGACCCGATCGCCAACGCCCACCTGAAGGCTCACGCCTGCGACCCGGTTTCCGCCTACGGTGGAGTGATCGCAGCGAACCGCACGGTCACGGCAGGCATGGCTGAGACGGTCAAGGACATCTTCACCGAGGTAGTCATTGCACCGGACTTTGAGCCGGAAGCCGTGGAAATCCTCTCCCGCAAGAAGAACATCCGCCTGCTCACGCTTCCGGACGGCTACGGCCGCAACCCGGTGGAGTTCCGCCAGGTCTCCGGGGGCGTGCTGATGCAGCAGCCGGACACCGTCGAGGCAGAAGGTGACGATCCGGCCAACTGGACCCTGGTGACCGGTGAAGCAGCCGACGAAAAGACGCTGGCAGATCTGGTCTTCGCCTGGCGCGCCGTCCGCGCCGCCAAGTCGAACGCGATCCTGCTGGCCCGTGAAGGCGCCTCAGTGGGTGTGGGCATGGGACAGGTCAACCGCGTGGATTCCTGCAAGCTCGCCGTGGAGCGCGCCAACACGCTGGCCGGCGAAGATGACGAGCGTGCCCGCGGCTCCGTAGCCGCATCGGACGCGTTCTTCCCCTTCGCAGACGGACTCGAGATCCTGCTGAATGCCGGCGTCCGCGCCGTCGTTCAGCCCGGCGGTTCCGTCCGGGACGAAGAGGTAATTGCTGCTGCGAACGCGGCCGGCGTGCCCATGTACTTCACCGGTGCACGGCACTTCTTCCACTAGAAAATTCCCGGCAATGCCCCGCTGCGGGCCGCCTGCATGACGAAAGCATGCGGCCCGCAGTTTAGGGAGCGCATCCGCGCTGTGGCATAGTTGACCTCAGAAACCAGACCCAAAAAGCCGGGTCCCCGCATGTCTAAAGCCATGTCCGTGGACCCCCATTCCACAAGGAGACCGTGTGGCTGACAAAATCAAGGTTGTGGGCTCTGTCGTAGAGCTCGACGGCGACGAGATGACGCGGATCATCTGGCAGTTCATCAAGGACCGCCTGATCAACCCGTACCTGGACGTAGACCTGAAGTACTACGACCTCTCGATCCAGAACCGTGACGCCACGGACGACCAGGTCACCATCGACGCAGCCAACGCCATCAAGGAACACGGCGTGGGCGTCAAGTGCGCAACCATTACCCCCGATGAAGCCCGCGTTGAAGAATTCGGCCTGAAGAAGATGTGGGTCTCCCCGAACGGGACCATCCGCAACATCCTCGGCGGCGTCGTCTTCCGCGAACCGATCATCATCTCCAACATCCCGCGTCTGGTTCCGGGATGGAACAAGCCGATCATCATTGGCCGCCACGCACACGGCGACCAGTACAAGGCCACCAACTTCAAGGTTCCGGGTGCCGGCACCCTGACCCTGACCTACACCCCGGCTGACGGCGGCGAAGAAATCAAGCAGACCGTTGTTACGTACCCCGAAGAGGGCGGCGTGGCCATGGGCATGTACAACTTCAACGAGTCCATCAAGGACTTCGCCCGGGCATCCTTCGCCTACGGCCTGCAGCGCAACTACCCGGTGTACCTCTCCACCAAGAACACGATCCTGAAGGCCTACGACGGCCAGTTCAAGGACCTGTTCCAGGAAGTCTTCGACGCCGAGTTCAAGGACCAGTTCGAAGCAGCCGGGCTCACCTACGAGCACCGCCTGATCGATGACATGGTTGCCTCCGCGATGAAGTGGGAAGGCGGCTACGTCTGGGCCTGCAAGAACTACGACGGCGACGTCCAGTCGGACACGGTTGCCCAGGGCTTCGGCTCGCTGGGCCTGATGACCTCCGTGCTGATGACCCCGGACGGCAAGACCGTTGAAGCTGAAGCTGCACACGGCACCGTGACCCGTCACTACCGCCAGCACCAGCAGGGCAAGCCCACCTCCACCAACCCGATCGCTTCGATCTTCGCGTGGACCCGTGGCCTGATGCACCGCGGCAAGCTGGACAACACCCCCGAGGTCATCAACTTCGCCCAGACCCTTGAAGACGTAGTCGTCAAGACGGTTGAATCCGGCAAGATGACCAAGGACCTGGCACTGCTGGTCGGACCCGACCAGCCGTACCTGACCACCGAAGAGTTCCTCGCCGCACTGGACGAGAACCTCAAGGTGCGCCTGGGCTAAAACCCAAGCTTCACAGCCGCAAACAGCCAGCCCCGGTCCGGAAGGACTGGGGCTGGCTGTGTTTTATGGTGCGTTAGGACCGGTGTGGCCTCGTTGGTCCTGCCGGTCTGCCGGGTCCCGTACTGGCCCCCGGGCGGGCCGGAACGGAGGCAACGAAACTCCTCGCTCGCAGAGCTCGCTCCGGAGTATTAAAGCCGCCTAATCCCGGCCCGTCCGGCGGGCTCATAGGGGCACAGCCTGCTGGGCACTAGGAGCCGGAAGAGCCTGAGCTGGAGCCTGAGTCCATGCCGCCGGAGCCCGAGCCACTGGAACCCGATGAGCCCGAGCCGGAGCCGCCCATCCCCGAACCGGAGCCCATGCCACCGGAGCCTGAACCTCCTGAGCCCATCCCGCCCGAGGAGCCGGAACCCGAACCGCTAGAACCCATCCCGCCCGAGGAGCCGGAGGAGCTTGAACCGGAAGAGCCGCTCGAGCCGGAAGAGCCGGACACGGAAGAGATCAGTGGTTCGGAGGTGGACTCACCGCTGACCACGTCACCACCGCTGCCGCTGTAGGACGAGGAAACCTCGATCTTGCGTGGCTTCGCCCGCTCGCTGACCGGGATAAACACACTCAGGACACCGTTTTCATACTTGGCGGAGATGCCCTCAATGTTGATGCCCTGGCCAAGGTTCAGCTGGCGCAGGAAAGTGCCGGACTCACGCTCACGGTTCAGCCAGGTGGCGCCTTCAGGCACATGGATGGTGCGTTCAGCCCGAATGGTAAGCAGCTGGCCGTCAACATCCACATCGACCGATCCCGGATCTATGCCGGGCAGGTCTGCGTTCAAGATGTAGTGGTCGCCCTCGCGGTACAGATCAATCGGCATCAGCCGCAGCCGCTGCCGGGGATCCAGAAGGGCACCTGCCATGCGGTCCAGTTCGCGGAAAGGATCGAATTTCATGGCCATTCTCATCAACTCCTTTTCACCCGTCCCGTTCAGACGGGTGGATGTGTTCTTCACTGACAGGAATAACGAAGGGTCGATTACTTGAGCGGTCACTGAATCGGGTTGAGTCATATCCACTCAAGAATGAAATTAGGCTAGCACTCGGTGATGTCGAGTGCCAGAGGCCGCGTGAAAATCCGACTCCGGATGATCAATTCACCGGCCACAGATGAACCGGTTGGTTGCTGTGCATATGGTGCCAGTAACGGCGGGTCATTTCAGCCAGTGCAGAGGTGCGGTCGTAGCCCTCAGCCTCCAGCTGCAAAAGAACCGAAACCTGCCATGACGCACCGTTCTGCTCGGTCCTGGCGCGTTCACGGATCACCGTCAGGTACCGCTCGATGAGCTCGTCATCCACGCCCAGCTCCCGGAGTCCGTCCGCCGCCATCGGCACCAGATGCCGGACCACCAGCTCCGTCACCGGAATGTCGCCGATCCCTGGCCAATACACCGAGGCATCCAGACCCAGCCGCGAACAGGCCAGGAAGTTGTCCGCGGCGGTCTTGAACGCTGTACGGGTCCACAGCGGCCGGTCAGCAGTCCGCAGCTTCTGGATTAGTCCGTAGAAGAACGCGGCATTGGCACTGACATCCAGGACGGTGGGCCCGGCGGGCAGCACACGGTTTTCAAGCCGCAGGTTGGGCGTATGGGTACCCGGATCATAGATGGGCCGGTTCCACCGGTACACGGTGCCGTTGTGGAGCCGAAGCTCCGGGAGCAGGGGAGCTCCGGCGTCCGTGGAACCGGAGCTGGCGGAGGAAAGCTCGGGCAGCAGGGCCGGGAAATACCGGACGTTCTCCTCGAAGAGATCAAAGATGGAGGTGATCCAGCGTTCGCCGAACCAGACCCGCGGCCGCACACCCTGGTTCCGCATCTCCGGGGGACGGGTATCTATGGCCTGCTTGAACAGCTCAATGCGGGTTTCCTGCCACAGCACATGCTCCAGGAAGATGGGCGAGTTGGCAGCCAGAGCCACCTGCGGGCCCGCAATCAGCTGGGCAGCGTTCCAGGCGGGAGCGAAGTCCGCCGGGCTTACCTCCAGGTGCAGCTGCAGTGAGGTGCAGGCAGCCTCCGGGGCAATGTTCTTGGCGTACTGCGTCAGGGATTCGGAACCGTTCAGCGAGAGATAAACGTCCTCGCCGCGGGCCTGGAGCACGGAGGTGTTCAGTGCTGCGTAGCGTGCGCCGGAGCTGATCCAGGCATCGCCGTCGAGCACTTCATTGGTGAGCGTGGGGAGGATCCCCACCATCAGGATGTTCGCCTCGGCCTTGGCAGCAAGCTCATCTGCCCGGTTGAGCTGGGCTCGCAGGCTTTCTTCCAGCTCCAGCAGGCCCTGCCCGCGGATGGACATCGCCGGATGGTTCATCTCGATGTTGAAGGCGCCCATCTCCGTCTGGAATGACGGATCGGCGATTTCCTCCAGCACGGAGGTGTTCCGCAGCGCGGGCGTGAAGTCGTCGTTGGTCAGGTTCAATTCAAGTTCGACGCCGATGCTCGCGGTGTCTGCGAACTGTGCAGTCCCCAGAAAACCGGCGAACCGGTCCAGGTTCTCCAGCAGGCGGCGTCGGTAGCGGGTCCGCTCTTCGCGGGTGAACGACCTGGCGTTGACCTCTGTTCCCATGGATGAAGATAACCACGCCGGGGTGGGGATGTATAGCGTCCCGGCGGCCCTCATTTTCGGTCCGTGCCAACAACTCCCGGACAGAGAAAACCGCCCGTCCGGAAGCTGTGCTTACAGACGGGCGGTGGGGCAGCGCGGACTGTTAGGGAAGCTTGCTGGCCGGCTGCAGGGACGGCAGGGAACGCTCATCGTTGGGGTAGCGGACACCAAGCTGGGCACGTACCTCGTCAAAGAGCTGCATGGTCTGCAGGGAATCGGCCCAGGGCATCGTCGGGCTTTCGGTCAGGCCTTCCTGGATGCAGCGCGTGACTTCCCGCAGCTCATAGGTGTAGCCGTTGCCGACCTGCTGGAAACGCTCGGTCCGTGAGGGACCCATGTGCTGCTGGATATGCAGTTCCACCGGGTTGTGCAAGGGAGCGCCGGTCCGGACCCAGCCTTCACTGCCGCAGATGGTTGCCGTGCGGGGACCGGAGGCGAGCAGCGAGGAAGTCAGCTGGGCCTGCCCGCCGGAGTCATAGCCGAGGTTCAGTGCATTCTGGGTGTCCACGCCGTCGGCGTTCAGGGTGCCGGTCGCCTGGATCCGCTGCGGAAAACCGAGCGCTCCGACGGCGAGGGTCAGGGGATAGACAGTGAGGTCCAGCAGGGCTCCGCCGCCGGCCGCAGGGTCCCAGAGCCTGCTGGCGGGGTCATAGGGGGCCGGGAAACCGAGGTCTGCCTGGACCCAGTGAATTTCGCCGAGCTCGCCGCTGGAGATGATTTCCCACAGCCGGTTGATGCACGGCAGGAACCGTGTCCACACGGCTTCCATCAGGAAGACTCCGCGGCGGGAGGCCACCTCAATCAGGTCTGCCAGTTCCGCGGCATTGATGGTGATCGATTTTTCGCAGAGCACGTGCTTGCCGGCTTCAAGTGCTTCGCGGGTAAGTTCATAGTGCTGGGCATGCGGGGAAGCGATGTAGACGACGTCGACTTCCGGGTCCGCGAAGAGCTGGCGGTACCCCTTGCCCCGGGCATCGTCGTCGTAATAGCTGGAGGCGAACCCAAACCGGTCGGCGAATTCAACCGCCGTAGCCTCTGAACGAGAGCTGACTGCCTGGAGGACTGCGTCTTCAAGCCTGGCGATGTCTTCGGTCACGCGGGCGGCAATACGGCCTG
This sequence comes from Arthrobacter sp. NPDC055585, assembly GCF_053619115.1. Classification (NCBI taxonomy): domain Bacteria; kingdom Bacillati; phylum Actinomycetota; class Actinomycetes; order Micrococcales; family Micrococcaceae; genus Arthrobacter; species Arthrobacter sp. NPDC055585. The sequence continues at coordinate 343,032 of NZ_JBSHIT010000001.1, read as the reverse complement.
TGGCGACGACGCCCCACCTCAGGGTGCGGCCGGTGGACTGCACCGGGCTGGGCGCCCCCTGAAGGACGCACGGCGGTGTGCGGATAAACTGCGGGGCGCTCATATTCCTCGGCTCTCAAATAGTGGCTTGGCCAGCTAGTGTCTCGGCATTAGAACTACCTTATGGGCAGTGCAGGGAACTGCCCAGTCCCCAGACTCACTGGCGGACGGTTTGGTTCCGGTGTGTACGAAAAAGCCCGGGCTGCCCTCCGGCGATGGAGGGCAGCCCGGGCTGAACTGCGTCAGGAGAACCGGACTTACTTAACCAGTTCAGCCAGCGTCGGGTCGTTGGCGTAAGCCTCGGCAGCGTTGTCCTTGGTGACGATCTGCGGTTCCAGCAGGTAAGCCGGAACAACCTTCACACCGTTGTCGTAGGACTCGTTGTCATTGATTTCCAGCTCTTCGCCGGCGCCCAGGCCCTTGACCATGTCAATGGTGTGGTTAACCAGGGCACGGGTGTCCTTGTTGATGGTGGAGTACTGGACGCCTTCCATGATGGACTTCACGGACTCAACCTCGGAATCCTGACCGGTGACAACCGGAACCGGCTTACCGGCAGCGGCAACGGAGGTCAGGATGGCGCGGGCCAGGGTGTCGTTCGGGGACAGGACGCCGTCCAGTTCCTCAGCACCGTAGGAGCCCGAGAGCAGGGTGTCCATGCGCTTCTGGGCGTTCTCGGCCTTCCAGCCCTGGGTGACAGCCTGGTTGAATTCGGACTGGCCGGAAACAACGTTCAGGTTGCCGGCTTCGATTTCCGGCTTCAGGACGTCCATCGCGCCGTCGAAGAAGACCTGTGCGTTGGCGTCATCGGGGGAGCCGGCGAACAGCTCGATGTTCCACGGGCCTTCGGGCTTGTTGGCCTTCATGCCGTCCAGCAGGGCCTGGCCCTGGAGCTGGCCGACCTGGAAGTTGTCGTACGCGACGTAGTAGTCAACGTTTTCGGTGTTGGTCAGCAGGCGGTCATAGGCGATGACGGTGATGCCGGCATCCTTGGCTTCCTGCAGCTGGGAGCCCAGCTGGGCGCCGTCGATAGCACCGACAACCAGGACCTTCACACCGTTGGTGATCATGGAGCTGATCTGGTTCTGCTGCTCGGAGACGCCGCCGTTGGCGAACTGGACCTGCGGTTCGTAGCCGGCTTCTTCCAAGCCGTCGTTGAACAGGCCTTCTGCAAGGACCCAGTTTTCCGAGGTCTTCTGGGGCAGCGCGACGCCGATTGCCGATCCCTCTTCAAAGCCGGCAGCCTCGCCGGTGGAAGCTTCGTCGGCACGGCCGCAGGCAGACAGCGACAGTGCTGCCACCGTGGCGACTACGGCAAATGACTTTGCGATCTTACGCATGGTGTTCCTTCTCTTGATGGGTGGTGCGGGTGGTATGGGTGGTGCGGATTGAAAGGCCCGGTAGGGCTTAGGCGTCCGTTCCGATGGTGGACTTGGTGCCGGTGGGCATTTCAGGTTTGGGGTTTACGGGAGCCGGGACGGAGAGCTTGTCCTTGGACCCGAAGTTCTTCATCATCAGGCCGATGATGGAGGGCTTGCCCTGGCTCTTGTTCCAGACATCCAGTGCCACGGCGATCAGCAGGACCAGGCCCTTGATGATCGAGGTGAGGTCGGCTCCAATGCCGAGCAGCTGCAGGCCGTTGTTCAGCACGGCCATGACCAGGCCGCCGACGATCGAGCCCACCACGGTGCCGACGCCGCCGGAGACGGCCGCACCGCCGATGAAGACGGCCGCGATGGCGTCCAGCTCCCAGCCGGTGCCGTCGAACGGGCCGGAGGCAGTGGAGCGGGCCACGAAGATCATGCCGGCCAGGGAGGCCAGGATGGACATGTTCATCATGACCAGGAAGTTGACCTTCTTGCTCCGAACGCCGGAGAGTTCGGCAGCGTGCAGGTTGCCGCCCACTGCGTAGACGTGGCGGCCAACCACGGTCTTGGTGGAGATGAATACGTACAGGACCACCAGGGCAGCCAGGATGATGCCGGATACCGGGAAGGAGGTGCCGGGGCGGCCGGTGGAGAACAGGTACGTGGCGTACAGGATGGCTGCTACCAGCAGGCCGGTCTTGGTGACGGCAACCCAGGCCGGCGGATTGACGGAGCCGATCTTGACGGTCTTTGCTCGGCGGCGCATTTCGCCCACGATCACCACAGCGGCGAGAACCAGGCCCAGCAGGAGAGTCAGGTTGTTGTAGCCGGTGTCCGGACCAATCTCGGGCAGGTAGCCGGCGCCGATGAACTGGAATTCCTGCGGTACGGGAACGGTGTTGGACTTGCCGAACCACTGGTTGGCTCCGCGGAAGATCAGCATGCCCGCCAAGGTGACGATGAACGCCGGGATGCCGACGTACGCCACCCAGAGGCCCTGCCAGGCGCCGATGGCGGCACCGATCAGCAGGCCGAGCAGGATGCCGGCCCACCACGGGATGCCCCAGTCCCGCATGGCCATCGCCACAAGGATGCCCGTTACGGCGGCGACTGAGCCGACGGAGAGGTCAATGTGCCCGGCAATGATCACAAAGACCATGCCCACGGCAAGGATCAGGATGTAGGAGTTGCCGTTGAACAGGTTGATCATGTTCGTGGGCGTCAGGGTCTTGCCGTCGGTCAGCCACTGGAAGAGGCCAATGAGGACGACGAGGGCAAAGATCATGCCGAACTGGCGGCCGTTGCCGCTCAGCAGCTGTTTCATGGCTTTCATGAGAGGGGTCCTTGGGTGGCGAGGTCGGAGGTGTGCTTGCCGGCTGAGGTCATGAGCCTCATCAGGTTTTCCTGGCTGGCTTCAGCCTTGGAAAGTTCGCCGGTGATTGCGCCTTCGAAGATGGTGTAGATGCGGTCGGAGAGACCAAGGAGCTCGGGAAGCTCCGAGGAGATCACGATCACGCCCTTGCCCTGGTTGGCCAGCTGCTGGATGATCCCGTAAATCTCGTATTTGGCGCCGACGTCGATGCCGCGGGTGGGTTCGTCGAGGATCAGCAGGTCCGGGTCGGTGAACATCCACTTCGCCAGGACAACCTTCTGCTGGTTTCCGCCGGAAAGCTTGGAGACGCCTTCGTCCACGGTGGGAGCCTTGGTCCGCAGGTTCTTGCGGTATTCCTCGGCGTAGCGGTATTCCTCGTCCTTGTCGACGACCAGGCCTTTGGTGATCTTCTTCAGGTTTGAGGCCACGGTGGTGGCCTTGATGTCATCGAGCAGGTTCAGTCCGAGGGTCTTGCGGTCCTCTGTTACGTACGCCAGGCCGTGGCTGATGGCCTGCGGCACGGACTTGAAGGTGACTTCCCGTCCGTCCTTGATGATCTGGCCGCTGATGAAGTTGCCGTAGGAGCGGCCGAAGAGGGACCGGGCCAGTTCAGTGCGCCCCGCCCCCATAAGACCCGCAAAACCGACAATCTCGCCCCGGCGGACGTGGAAGTTTGAGCCCTTGCAGACCAGGCGGTCCGGCACCGTGGGGTGGCCGACGGTCCAATCCCGGACTTCAAAGAACACTTCGCCGATGTTCGGCGTGTGGTCCGGGAAGCGGGATTCAAGCGAGCGGCCCACCATGCCCTTGATGATGCGGTCTTCATTCGCCCCTTCGACGGCGACGTCGATGGTCTCGATGGACTGGCCGTCACGGATGATGGTGATCGAATCCGCGATCTGCTCGATCTCGTTCAGCTTGTGGGAGATCATGATGCAGCTGATGCCCTTGGACCGCAGCCCGGCCATCAGATCCAGCAGGTGCTGGGAATCGGTTTCGTTCAGGGCCGCGGTGGGCTCGTCGAGGATGAGCAGCTTCACGCGCTTACTCAGGGCCTTGGCGATTTCCACCAGCTGCTGCTTGCCCACGCCGATATCCTTGATCGGGGTGGTGGGATCTTCCTCCAGGCCAACCCGAGCCATCAGCTCTGAGGCTTCGAGGTTGGCACGGTCCCAGTCGATGACGCCGAAGCGACGCGGCTCATTGCCCAGGAAGATATTCTCCGCGATGGACAGTTCGGGGATCAGCGCCAGTTCCTGGTGGATGATGACGATTCCGGCGGCTTCGGAGGAACGGATGTCCTTGAACTGGACAACTTCGCCCTGGAAGACGATTTCGCCGCTGTAGGTCCCGTAGGGGTAAACGCCGGAAAGAACCTTCATGAGGGTGGATTTTCCGGCTCCGTTTTCACCGCAAATGGCGTGGATTTCGCCTGCTTTTACGGAGATTGAGACGTCGGCCAGAGCCTTGACGCCGGGAAATTCCTTGGTGATGGAACGCATTTCCAGGATGGTGTGGTTATGCGGCATGTGCCCAAACCCCGCCGTAGGGGCACTGGACGCTGAGCGCTCCAGTTGCCCGAGCTGCAACTGCTGCTCGCATAAGTGCCTCCCGTTGTGACTTCTTTGTCTTGCTGCAGACCCTAAGAAGGGGTCGATAGAGAAGTAAACTCTTATTCCCTACTTGCCGTCAAGTCTTGAACACAAGGCGGAAACAGCATGAAAAAACATAGATTCTAAATAAATAGGGCTTACGGTGAAACGGGCTGATCAGAGCAGGGCATCGGCCTGCGCCAGGACCAGGGACGCAGCGCCGAGCGCTTCGGCGCGGTCCCCGAGCGAGGACATGGTGATCGTGGTGGTTTCCCCGATCAGCGGCACGGCGTGCCGCAGGAGTCCGCGCTCAATCGGCCCAAGGAAGGCTTCGCCCAGCCCAGTCAGCGAACCGCCCACGACGATCACCTCGGGGTTCAGCGCATTGGCAATTCCCGCCATGGCCCGCCCCACTGCCATGCCGGCGTCGTCCACCACCCGCAGGGTCGCCGGATCTCCGGCTGCGGCCTGCGCGATGATGTCCGCGGTGCTGACCGGCTCAGCGGCTGCGCGGCTGAGGAGGTCGATCATGGTGGCGGTGGAGGCAACGGTTTCCAGGCAGCCCCGGTTGCCGCAACGGCAGATCAGGCCCTGGTCAGAGATGGTGGCATGGCCGATCTCCCCGGTGATGCCTACGTGGCCGTAGAACAGCGACCCGTTGATCACCAGCCCGGCGCCGATGCCGGTAGCCACCTTGACGAAGATGAGGTTCTCACAGCCGCCGTGCGGCCCCCAGGTAACCTGCGCCAGCGCGCCAAGGTTTGCGTCATTGTCGATGTGAACGGGGACTTTGAGCCGGGCAGCCAGGTCTTCACGCATATTGATGCCCACCCATTCGGGCAGGATCGCGCCCCGCACCACGGTGCCGCTGCGCCGGTCGATCGGACCAGGAATGCCGACGCCGGCGCCCAGGACCCGGTCCCGGTCCACATCGGCTTCCCGGAGCACGGATTCGAAGAGTTCCGCGGCGGCGTCCATGCCTTCATCGGCACTGTGCCCGGCGGGCAGGGAGATCGAGTCTTCAGCGATGATGCTGTAGCCCAGAGTGGCCAGCACTACCCGCACGTGGCGGCGGCCGATATCGATCCCGGCGGCGACGGCGCCCGTGTCATTGAGCCGGACGGAAAGAGCGCGGCGGCCGGAACTTGTGGTGGGTTCCGTTCTGACCAGTCCGGATTCAGTCATCTGCCGCACGATATTTGAGACCGTGGCACTGGAAAGGCCGGTCGAGCGTGAGAGCTCGGCCTGGGTTTGGGGGCCTGCAGCGAGCAGCGCCTCCTGGATGCGCTGTGCGTTGCGGGCACGCAGCGCGGTCTGGGAACCGGGTTTTGTACGCCGGCCGGCGGCGGGAAATGCCCTCAACATTGAGGGTGATTCGGCAGACATAAAGTTCAGGGTCCTATACGGATGGCTTGTCGTCAAGAAATGAATGCAAAGAGATTTCACGGGCGCGCTGAATTTCCAGAGGTCCGGGGGAGTGCGGAGAAATTAGTTCGCTGTGAGGGCTTCGCGGTGCTCCGCGGCCATGTCGAGGTAATGGGCAGCGTTGCGCTGCACGGAGGCGAACTCCTCATCGCTCAGGGTGCGGCGCACCTTGGCAGGCACCCCGGCCACCAGGGAGCGCGGTGGAACCTGGGTGCCCTCGAGCACCAGGGCTCCGGCAGCAACAAGGGAACCGGCGCCGATCACTGCTCCGTTCATGATGGTCGCGCTCATGCCCACCAGGCAGTCGTCCTCCACCGTGCAGCCGTGCACCACGGCGTTGTGCCCCACGCTGACCCGCTCACCCACGCTGGTTGGGAACCCGGGGTCTGCGTGCAGCACCACGTTGTCCTGCAGGTTGGTTCCGGCACCGACCCGGATCGAGTTGGAGTCACCGCGCACACAGACACCGTAGAAGGCGCTGGCCCCCGGCCCCATTTCGACGTCGCCGATCAGTGACGCCGTAGGCGCCAGGAAAACGGACGGGTCAATAACGGGCGTCTTGCCGCGGAGCGTAACGATGTGAGCCATGCGACAACTCTAACGGGCGTGCACCGGACGCCCCGGTGTGCGGCACGCCACCCTTCCGTGCGCGCCCCGGAATCAGTTGAAGACGATCGTCCGGCGGCCGTCGAGCAGCACGCGGTGTTCGGCATGCCACTGCACCGCTTTGGACAGGGTCCGTCCCTCCACTCCCGCGCCCAGGGCGGCAAGCCGCTGCGCTGTGCGGGAATGGTCCACCCGGATGACTTCCTGCTCAATGATCGGCCCCTCATCCAGGTCCGAGGTCACGTAGTGTGCCGTCGCGCCGATCAGCTTTACGCCGCGGGCATGCGCCTGGTGGTACGGGCGGGCGCCCTTGAAGGAGGGCAGGAAGGAGTGGTGGATGTTGATTGCCCGCCCGGAGAGTTCCTGGCAGAGCTCATTGCTGAGGATCTGCATGTACCGGGCCAGCACCACCAGCTCAATGTCCAGTTCAGCCATCAGCGCCCTGAGCTGGTCTTCGGCTTCCTGCTTTGTGTCCGCAGTGACCGGGATGTGGTGGAACGGAATGCCGTAGAACTCAGCCAGGCCGGCCAGATCCCGATGGTTGGAGACGATCGCCGGGATCTCGATCGGCAGGTTGCCCGCCCGCTGCTGGAAAAGCAGATCGTTGAGGCAGTGCCCGTCCTTGGATGCCATGATCAGGGTGCGCACGGGAACCCCGGCGCGGTGCAGTTCCCAATCCATGCCGAACTGTCCGGCCACCGGGGTGATCCGGGAGCGGACGTCGTCGTAGCTGCCCGGCGCCGTGAAGTCCACGCGCATAAAGAAGGTGCCGGAGTCCGGGCTCCCGTACTGCTGGGACTCCGTGATGTTCCCGCCGGCCCCCGCCAGCGCTCCGGAGACGGCGTGGACGATTCCCGGCCGGTCGGCACAGGAGAGTGTCAGGGTGTAGGCACCGGCTTCAGCAGCAGCGCCTGCATCGGAGGCAGGGGAAACGGGGGACGCCGGCAGCCCGGCGGAGGCATCTTCTCTCACCCTTCCAAGGTTACCGCCCGGGCAGCTACCGCCTAGGCTGGGTGAATGGACGTTACTTTCGCCCCGCTTATGGACAAGGACGAAGAGGAACTGGTCAAATTCCTGACCACCAACAGCTTTCCGTTCCACCGGATCACAGCCCCCTCCGAGGAACTGGTCCGCCGGCTGCTGCTGGAAGGACGGTTTGAGTCCGACGGCGTCTGCACCTTCTGGGTTTTCGGCGGCAACCACCGCCTTGGCCTAGTGATCCTGGAAGACCTTGACCAGGAGTGCGCTTACTTTGACCTTCGCCTCGTGGAGGAGCACAGGGGAGAGGGCAAGGGGGTGCCCGTGCTCCGCGCGCTGACAGACAAGGTTTTCACCGATTATCCGCACCTGCGGCGTTTCGCCGGAAGGATGCGGGAGGACAACATCGCCATGCGCAAGACCCTGCTTCGCTCCGAATTCGTCAAGGAAGCGCACCTGCGCGAGCAGTGGCCGCTGCCGGACGGGAACCGGCTGGCCGAAGTGGTCTACAGCCGGCTGCGCTCCGACTGGGAGGCAGGCACCGTGACCGGCTTCGAATGGGAAGACCTGGCTGCGCGGTAGGATGTAACCGTCGCAACTGGCGTTGGGTGGGTAACCACCAGGAAGCGGCACAGCAGTAACACACCGCGGATCGCACGCCTGGGCCTTCGGTCAAGTTGTCATCTGTTTGTCATGCCCGGACCCCGGGGGTGCCCGGCAGGTAGCCTGACCTATAGAACACCTTTCCCCAGGAGATCCACGTGAGACTATCCACCCAGCCCGTCACCAATGCCCCCCTCTCCGAGGTTGACCCGGAGATTGCCGCAGTCCTTGACGGGGAACTGGCCCGCCAGCGCAATACGCTGGAAATGATCGCTTCCGAGAACTTCGCGCCGCGTGCCGTCCTGGAAGCCCAGGGTTCCGTCCTGACCAACAAGTACGCAGAGGGTTACCCCGGACGCCGCTACTACGGCGGCTGCGAGCAGGTTGACGTTGCCGAGAACCTCGCGATCGAACGGGTCAAGGCCCTGTTCGGCGCCGAGTTCGCCAACGTGCAGCCGCATTCCGGGGCCCAGGCCAACGCTGCCGCCCTGGCCGCCCTGATCAAGCCCGGTGACAAGATCATGGGCCTGAACCTGGCCCACGGCGGGCACCTGACCCACGGCATGAAGCTGAACTTCTCCGGCAAGCTCTACGAAGTGGCAGCCTACGGCGTGGACGAGCACACCTACCGCGTTGACATGGACAAAGTCCGCGAGCAGGCGATCGCCGAAAAGCCGCAGGTCATCATCGCCGGATGGTCCGCGTACCCGAGGCAGCTGGACTTTGAAGCGTTCCGTTCCATTGCCGACGAGGTTGGTGCCTACCTCTGGACGGACATGGCTCACTTCGCCGGCCTCGTAGCGGCCGGCCTGCACCCGAGCCCGGTGCCGTATTCCGACGTCGTTACCTCCACGGTGCACAAGACCCTTGCCGGTCCGCGTTCCGGCATGATCCTGGCCAAGGAGGAGTTCGGCAAGAAGATCAACTCCAGCGTCTTCCCGGGGCAGCAGGGCGGCCCACTGATGCATGTGATCGCTGCGAAGGCCGTGGCCTTCAAGGTGGCCGGCTCCGAGGAGTTCCGCGAACGGCAGGAACGTGTCCTTGAAGGCGCCCGCATCATCGCGGACCGCCTCACCGCCGCTGACGTAGCTGAGCACGGTGTATCCGTGCTGACCGGCGGCACCGACGTACACCTGATCCTGGTGGACCTGCGCAACTCGGTGCTGGACGGCAAGCAGGCCGAAGACCTGCTGCACTCCGTCGGCATTACCGTGAACCGCAACTCGATCCCCTTCGACCCGCGGCCGCCGATGGTCACCTCCGGACTGCGCATTGGAACCCCGGCGCTGGCTACCCGCGGTTTCGGCGCCAAGGAGTTCACTGAGGTGGCAGAAATTATTGCCGCAGCGCTGAAGCCCTCCCCGGATACGGAGGCCCTGCGCAACCGGGTCACGGCACTCGCCGAGGACTTTCCGCTCTACCCCGGCCAGGAGGAATGGTAAGCATGGAGCAGGCAACCAACATGGAAGGCGCAGTGGAGACCGCGAAGGAAACCGCACCCGCAACGGCCCAGGTCCTGGACGGCATCAAAGCCGCCAAGGAGATCAAGGCTGAGCTGACCGAACGCATCCAGGTCCTCAAGGACGAGCACGGGATCACTCCGGGACTGGCAACCGTGCTGGTGGGCGATGACCCGGCCAGCCACTCCTACGTGGGCGGCAAGCACAAGGACTGCGCGCAGGTGGGCATCAACTCCATCCGCCGCGACCTGCCCGCTGACATCAGCCAGGAAGAACTCGAGAAGGTCATTGATGAGCTGAACGAGGACCCGGCTGTTACCGGCTACATTGTGCAGCTCCCGCTGCCGAAGCAGTTGGACACCAACGCCATCCTCGAGCGCATCGCGCCTGAAAAGGACGCTGATGGCCTGCACCCGGTCAACCTTGGCCGGCTGGTGCTGAACGTCTCCGACCCGATGAACTCACCCCTGCCCTGCACGCCGCATGGCATTGTGCAGCTGCTGGTACGCAACGGGCTGGTCCTGACCGGCAAGAGTGTGCTGGTGATCGGCCGCGGTGTCACGGTGGGCCGTCCGCTGGGACTGCTGCTGACCCGGCGCCAGATCAACGCCACGGTCACCCTGGCGCACACCGGCACGGTCAACCTGCCTGAGCTGCTGGCCGAGGCCGACGTCGTTGTTGCCGCCGCCGGATTCCCGGGCATGGTCAAGGCTGCCGAACTCAAGCCCGGCGCCATTGTGCTGGACGTAGGCGTCACCCGGGTCACCGATCCGGAGACCGGCAAAACGACCCTGAGCGGCGACGTCGAGAAGGATGCTGCCTCTGTGGCGTCCTGGATGTCCCCGAATCCGGGCGGTGTGGGACCGATGACCCGCGCCATGCTGCTGGCCAACGTGGTGGAGGCCGCCGAGCGCAGCGTGGGAATCCTTCCCACTGCCTAAAGCGTCACGCTGAGAACAGACAGGGAACGGAACCGAGCACGGCGGTTCCGCTCCCTGTCTGTTTGGGATCAGCGGCTATGAGAGCGCCGGGTCTCCGGAAGTGGGCAGGGGAAGTTCCGGGGACTAGGTCCCTGCGGGCTCCACGGTGTTCGGTGCTCCCGGCAGCAGCACAGCGTCCGCGGGCCGGTCCTCATTCATCCGCTGAACCAGGCGGGCAAAGAACTCCCGGAGCCTGGCCTGCGCCTGGGCATTCTCGCCGCGGCGCAGGCAGCTGAGCATGTCCTGGAAAGCATCGACCCACAGCGGGACCAGGTGCCCGGAGGGGTAGAGGCTGATCCGCCGCAGGGACCGCAGCATCACCCGTTCAGCCATGGCTTCGAGCTCGGCGTTGTCCGCGGCCTCCAGCAGCACGCGGATGATGTCGATCAGCCGGGTCCGTGATGCCTCAAAGCGGTACTGGCTCACTTCCCGGGTGAACAGGTCGACGGCGGTGCTGAGCTGCTCCAGCTGCGCGGTGCTGAGCGTCCGTGCCCGTTCCAGGGCCGCGACCGTCACGATGCCCAGGGCATCCATGAGTTCCATCGCCTGCCGCTGGGTCAGCACGGAAACGCTGCGCCGCTTGTTCGCGGCGGCGTCAATAAGGCCCTCTGCCACCAGCTCGGTTATGGCCTCGCGGACAGGCGTGATGCTGACGTTCAGGCGGGCAGCGATCTCGCTGTCCCGGATCGGACGGCCCGGTTCCAGCTTGCCGCTGAGGATCTCCTCGCGCAGGTGGTTGGCCACCGCCTCGCGCCGGGTGGTAGGCAATTCGAATTCCAAGGACCGGCTCTCCTTCCCGTCCGCGGCACGTCCGCGGCCGTCCCCCATGGGAGCTTGCACTTAGGGTACCCGTCCACCAATTTTCCGGAATACCTATGGCAAGAATGCATTCTGCAACTTACATTGTCGCGGACCTGCACTCGATAGAGCGGGTGCGGGAAGCAACTCAATGAGGAGAATGCCATGCCCCTGGACTCAGCAACCACAGCTTTTCTCGCGGCCGCGGCGGAGGCCGCAGGGCCGGACGCCCAACCCATGTGGACCATGGCTCCCGCGGATGCCCGCCTGGCAGCCAAAGCCCTGACCGGAGATGCTGACCCGGTGATCGAGATGGTCCGCACCGAGGACCACCTGCTCACCAGCACCGACGGCGGCCAGTTCGAGGTGCGGGTCCACGTTCCGGTGGAGTCACCTGACGCCGTGTTCATCTACCTCCACGGCGGCGGATGGGTGCTGCAGGACATTGACGGATACGACGCCCTTGGCCGGCAGCTCGCGGAACGCTCCGGGTATGCGGTTGTGCTGGTGAACTACCGCAAGGCACCGGAGCATCCCTTCCCGCTTCCGGTGGAGGATTCCTGGACAGCCCTGACCTGGACGGCCGAACATCTGACGAACATTGCCGGCCGTGACGTGCCCCTGATCATTGGAGGGGACAGCGCCGGTGGAAACCTGGCCGCAGCCATGACCCTTCGGGCACGGGACCACAGCGGACCGGCGCTGGCAGTGCAGGTGCTCATTTACCCCGTCACGGACGCAGATTTCACGCGCTCTTCCTACCTTGAAGCGGAGAACCAGACGCTGCTCACTACCGAGTTCATGAGCTGGTTCTGGGACCAGTACGTGCCGGACGCGGGCCAGCGCCGGCATCCCGAAGCCGCACCGCTGCACGCCGGCGATCTCAGCGGACTGCCCCCGGCCCTGATTATTACCGCCGCCCATGATGTGCTCCGGGACGAAGGAGAAGCCTATGCCGCGGCCCTGGAGGCGGCCGGAGTGCCGGTAAACCACAAGCGCTGGGAAGGGCAGATGCACGGGTTCATTACGATGCTCGGGATCCTGCCGGCCAGCACCGAGGTCCTGGACCACATTGTTGAGTCTGTCTCCCGTGACCTGGAGGCGGTGACGGAGCGGTGAGCGCGGAACGGGAAGTAGACACAGCCGTTGTAGGCGCGGGGTTCTCCGGGCTGTACCTGCTGCACCGGATGAGGGAACTGGGGCTTAGCTGCACCGTGTTCGAGCGGGGCGAGGGCATCGGCGGAACCTGGTACTGGAACCGATACCCGGGCGCCCGCTGCGATGTTGAAAGCGCCTACTACTCATATTCGTTCTCCCCGGAGCTGGAGCAGGAATGGGTCTGGTCGGAAAAGTACGCCACCCAGCCGGAAATCCTGCGGTACCTGGACCACGTTGCCGAACGCTTTGACCTGATGCGGGACATCGAACTTGAACGTGAGGTCGTCTCTGCCGTCTATAACGAGGCAGAGAAGCGCTGGCACCTCGCTGTCCGCAAACAGGACGGAAGCGAGGAGAAGGTGGTGGCGCGCTACTGCATCATGGCCACCGGGTGTCTTTCCGCAGGGAGGATCCCGGAGTTTCCCGGACTCGGGTCCTTTACCGGGGACATTTACCACACCGGTAGCTGGCCGCATGAGGGCGTTGACTTCACCGGTAAGCGAGTAGGGGTAGTGGGTACGGGGTCATCTGGGATCCAGTCAATTCCAATTATTGCCCAGCAGGCGGATCACCTGACGGTCTTCCAGCGGACACCGAACTACAGCGTCCCCGCACACAACCGGCCGCTGGAACCGGAGGAATGGACAACCATCAAGGAGCAGTACCCGGATCTCCGGAGCCGGGCAAAGCACACGCCCACGGGCCTGCCCTTCCCTCCCGGTGAGGCACCGGCACTCTCGGTTGCACCGGATGAGCAGCGCCAGATCCTGGACGAGCACTGGAAACAGGGCGGATACCGTCTGGCCCAGTGCTTCTCTGACATAGGTGTGAACCGCGAAGCGAACGAGGTGGTGGCCGGATACATCCGGGAACGCATCGAGGAAATAGTCGAGGATCCGGCGGTTGCCGAACTGCTCAAGCCGTTCGATCATCCGGTGGGGACAAAACGAATCTGCGTGGACACCGACTACTACGCAACCTTCAACCGGGAGAATGTGGAACTGGTCGACGTCCGCAAGGCGCCGATTGCCAAGATCACGGAGACCGGCCTGAGCACCACCGAAGCGGAGTACGAATTCGATGCGATCGTCTTCGCCACCGGATTCGACGCCATGACCGGAGCGCTCGCCCGCATCGACATCCGTGGCCGGGGCAATGCCGCCCTGGCGGAGAAATGGGAGGCGGGCCCGCGCACCTACCTGGGCCTGGCGACGTCGGGGTTCCCCAACCTGTTTATGGTCACGGGGCCGGGCAGTCCATCGGTTCTCAGCAACATGGTTACCTCGATCGAGCAGCACGTGGACTGGATTACAGACCACATCAGCTTTCTGGAGCGGGAGGGACTGGCCGAGAGTGAGGCTGTTCCCGAAGCCGAGGACAGCTGGGTTGACCACGTGAACCAAGTTGCGGACCTGACGCTCTATCCACAGGCCAACTCCTGGTATCTCGGCGCGAACGTGCCTGGAAAGCCACGGGTGTTCATGCCTTATGTCGGGGGAGTAGGAGCGTACCGGGCGAAGTGCGACCAGGTAGCGGCCAGCCGCTACGACGGGTTCGCCCTCCTTTAGTGCAGGGCACCGAACACGAACCGCAGGCCCGTCCTCCGATTGGAGGGCGGGCCTGCGTGTTTCCCCCTGAACCCTGCACTATGATTGCCGGGTGCCGCAGATCACAACCTCTAAAACGCCCGCCATGAGCGGCTTCCAGGGCCCGGTCATCGCCGCGTCGAACCTCACCAAGTCCTACGGGGACTTCACCGCCGTTGACGGCATCAGCTTCGAAGTTCCGGCAGGGGAGTCCTTCGGGCTGCTGGGTCCGAACGGTGCCGGGAAATCCACCACCATGAAGATGATCGGCGGAGTCTCCCGGCGCACCTCCGGCGAGCTGGCGATCATGGGCCTGGACCCGAACACCAACGGACCGGAAGTCCGGGCACACCTGGGAGTGGTTCCGCAGCAGGACAACCTGGACGAGGAGCTGCGCGTCCGGGACAACCTGCTTGCCTACGGACGTTACTTCGGCCTGCCCAAGAGCTACCTGCAGCCCAAGGCGGACGAACTGCTGGAGTTCGCGCAGCTGACGGACAAAGCCAGGGCGCGGGTGGACGACCTCTCGGGCGGTATGAAGCGCCGCCTGACCATCGCCCGCTCACTGATCAACGATCCCAAGATCCTGCTGCTGGACGAGCCCACCACAGGGCTGGACCCGCAGGCCCGGCACATCCTCTGGGACCGCCTCTTCCGGCTCAAGGAAGCCGGCGTCACCCTGATTCTCACCACGCACTACATGGACGAGGCCGAGCAGCTCTGCGACCGGCTCATTGTGGTGGACAAGGGCACGATCATGGCCGAAGGGTCTCCGGCAGCGCTGATCCGCACCCACTCCTCCCGCGAGGTGGTGGAGCTGCGCTTCGGGTCCGAACGCAACACCACGGTCGCGGCGGAACTCGACGGCATCGGTGAGCGCATCGAGACGCTGCCGGACCGGGTTCTGATCTACGCGAACGACGGCGAAGCTGCCCTTGAAGCGGTCAGCTCCCGTGGGCTGCGGCCCATCACCTCGCTGGTGCGGCGTTCTTCGCTGGAGGACGTCTTCCTCCGCCTGACCGGCAGGAGTCTCGTTGACTGAGCAGCGCACCCACGCAGTCCTGGGGCTGCGGTCCCCGCTGACACCGGAAGAGACCGCCCGCAGGGCGCGGCGCTTCGGAGCGGTCTACTACGCCGAACACTGGCTGCGCCGGATGCGCGGTTACGGGATCACCGTGCTGGTCACCGCCGTCGGAACCCCGCTGGTGTACCTCTTCGGCATGGGGATCGGACTGGCTTCGCTGGTGGACACCGGTACCAACGCGGCCTTCGAAACCGGCAACGGCTCCTCTGTCTCTTACCTGATGTTCGTCGCTCCGGCGCTGCTGGCGACGGCGGCGATCATGGTTTCCAGCGAGGAAAACACGTACACCGTGATGTCCGGCTTCAAATGGCGGCGGACCTACTACGGGCCCAACGCCTCGCCGCTCTCCAGCGGGCAGCTGGTGGACGGGCATGTGCTGGGACTGGGCGTGCGGCTGCTGATTACCTGCGGAGCCTACTTCGTGTTCCTGCTGCTCTTCAGCGCCGTCGGCAATCCGGGCACCGCTTGGCTGATGATTTTCACGGCCATCCTGGGCGGGCTGGCTTTCGGCCTGCCGCTGATGGCCTACAGTGCCTCCATCACCGAAGACCGCGGACAGTTCGCCATGGTGCAGCGGTTCATCGTCATGCCGCTGTTCCTGTTCTCCGGCACCTTCTTCCCGCTGGACACCCTGCCGCTGGTGATCCGCTGGATCGGCTGGATCTCACCGCTCTGGCATGCCACCGAGCTGGGCCGGATGTTCAGCTACGGACTGGCTGAACCGGTTCTCCTGACCGTGGTGCACGTGGCCTATCTGCTGGCCCTCGCAGCGGGCGGCTGGCTCCTGGCCCGGCGTACCTTTACACGGAGGCTGGGCAAATGAGTGCTGAACAACGTACCGGGGGAGCGGCGTCGGACTTCCTGGCACCCGGATCTCCGGCGCTGGCCGGGAAGCGGGTCCTGGGCTCGCTCTATGCACGGAACATCCGGGCCGTCTTTGCCCGCGGGCTGAAGGCGACCTGGGGAACCAACTGGTCCATCATGATCAGCGGTTTTGTGGAACCGGTGCTGTACCTCATTGCCATGGGCATCGGTCTGGGCGCACTGATCGGCACCGTCACCGGACCGGGCGGCGAGCAGATCAGCTACGCGGCATACATCGCGCCCGCACTGCTGGCCGTCTCCGCCATGAACGGCGCCGTTTACGACTCCACCATGAACGTGTTCTTCAAGCTCAACTACGCCAAGCTCTATGAGGGCATGCTGGCCACCTCGCTGGGGCCGCTGGACGTGGCACTGGGCGAGATCCTGCTGGCCCTGCTGCGCGGAGCCATGTACGCCACCGGCTTCACTGCTGTTATGGCTGCCATGGGACTGGTGACCTCCCCGGCGGCGCTGCTGATGATTCCCGCCGCAGTGGTGGTCGCCTTCGGCTTCGCGTCCTTCGGGATGGCAATCACCAGCTACATGAAGACTTTCCAGCAGCTGGACTGGGTCAACTTCGTCATGCTGCCCATGTTCCTGTTCTCCGCCACCTTCTACCCGCTCAGCGTCTACCCGCAGGCAGTGCAGTGGATCATCCAGGCACTCCCGCTGTGGCACGGCGTGGAAATGCTGCGCCAAATCAGCGCCGGAGCCTTCAGCCTCGCCACGGCCGGGCACCTGCTCTACTTCGTGGTGATGATCGCGATCGGCCTGATTGTGACCACCCGCAGGCTCGAAGCGCTGTTCCAGAAGTAGGGTCTGTGCCGGGGTGCACGGACCCTATGAGGGTGTCCGGACCCGGGCAGCCAGCGCCGCCTGCAGCCGGGATTCAACGCCAAGCTTGGCCAGCACCCGTGAAACATGGGTCTTGACTGTGGTTTCAGAGATGCCCAGTTTGCGGGCGATCCGGACGTTGCTGAGCCCTTCGGCAAGGCAGTCCAGGACTTCCTCTTCCCGCGTGGTCAGCTCATTCTCCGGGGCCAGGGCCTGGGAGGGGGCCAGCGGTGCGTCAGGAACCGCATGTTCCCGCCCGGAGACGAAGGCATCCACCAGCCGCCCTGCAACCTCCGGAGCGATCACCGTGCCGCCGTCGTGGACCCGCCGCAGCGCCGTCGTAATCTCGGCAGGCTCCGCTGTCTTGAGCAGGAAGCCGGCTGCGCCCGCGGAGAGGACACCGAACAGATAGGAATCATGGTCGAAGGTGGTCAGGGCTACCACTTTCGCCAGGCCGCCGGACACGATTTCCCCGGTGGCCTGGACACCGTCAACCACGGGCATCCGCAGGTCCATCAGCACAACATCCGGGCGCAGTGCACGGGCCATCCGCACGGCCGTGGCGCCGTCGGACGCTTCGCCAACCAGCTCGAACCCCGGCTCGGTCTCCAGGACCATGCGCATACCCAGCCGGATCGCAGCGTGATCGTCAGCCAGCAGAACCCGAATATCCCCGCTCATACCTTTGTTCCTCCTGTGCTGACGCTGTTCTGGTGCTGCTCTGGTGCCGCTTCCGGCGGGCTGACCGGGAGCATAGCTTCAACTTTCCACCCGGTGCCCTCCGGCCCCGGGCCGGCAGCCGCCCGGCCGCCAAGCTGCTCGGCGCGTGCCAGGATGCTGGGCAGCCCGGTGCCGGTACCCGGGCCGGTACCGGCAGCCGAGCCGGATCCCGGGACAGTGCTTCCGCCGTCGTCCTCCACCACCAGCCGCAGACCGCCGGAAGTGCGCTCCAGCAGCATGCTGACCCGGGCGCCGTCCGTGTGGCGGGCAGCGTTGACCAGCGACTCCACGGCAATCCGGTATATGGCGGCCTGCACAGGGGAGGGCAGCTCGTCAGAGCGGGGAACGCGGTTTGTCCAGCAGATGTTCATTCCGGCGGCCCGGTGTCCTGCAACGACGGCGTCGAGGTCCTGGACACTGCCGGCCAGGGCACGGGGGATGCCGGTACTGAGGGTGCGGATCATCCCGTTGAGCTCCTCCAAACCCTTCACACTTTCCTGACGCACGTGCGCCAGCACCTCCAGCGGCAGGGAGCTGCCCTGCGGGCTGCGCAGCGCTGCTCCGGACTGCAGGGCAATAGCGGAGAGCCGGGAGGAGAGGACATCGTGCAGTTCCCGTGCCATGTCCTGCCGCTCCGCTGCCAGGGCGAGCTCGTGTTCGCGGGCGGCAAGACGCTCCTGGTCCCGCGCGGCCGCGCGGATAGCAGCTGCGCGGGCACTCTCGCTCTTGGCCAGCTGGGCCGCCTTGCGCAGGTTGGACGCCCACTCTGCCGGGAGCAGCAGAATCATGCCGGCGAGCAGGATGACCGTTACACCGTCGCCGAGGTCTCCGGTCAGCGTCCAGACAGTCACGCCTGAGGCGGCACAAAGCACAAGGACAGTGACCTCCGCTGCACGGGCCGCCCGGGCGGAACCGAACAGGACCAGGGAAAAGACAGCTTCGAAGATAAGGAACAACCCGACCGTGCTGTTGGCCAGGACCAGCGGGACCGCCGCGGCCAGAGCAACCGGCACCATCACGGCCGTCCGGACACGGCGGAACAGGACGGCGGCACAGCCGATGACGGTCAGCATCGGCCACCACGGCACCAGCTGCGGGACCGCCGGGGTGCCGGTGGCAGTCAGGTCCAGGGAATGCAGCAGCCAGGCCAGGGCAGCGTAGGCAAACGCCAGCAGGACGTCCTCACGCCGGATCCTGCGGGCCGGGGCAGCCTGGCCCGGGGAAAAGTTCATGACTCCATCCTGACGTGGGTGTTGTCTTCGGCCAAGGAGGTATCGGTGCCGTGGCACTAAAGAATGACCCCGGTTACGCCGAAGGCCGGATTCCTACAGGCCGCCGCCCGGGAAGAGTAGCCGCTATGACTCCGGAAACCCTCGCCCAGCTGGGCATACTCGCCCTGGTAGACAGCACCAGCATCGGCACCCTCGTGATCCCTATATGGCTCCTGATGCGGCGTGACGCTGGAAAGACCACCGGGAAGGTGGCAACCTACCTCGGCGCCGTCGGGCTGTTCTATTTCCTGGTGGGTCTGCTGCTGCTCTCCGGTGCCAGCGGGCTGGGACGGATGCTGGGCGGGGGAATGGGTACGATCCTGGAACTCCCGGCTGTGCAGGCGCTGATGATCGCGGCAGGCGCGGGCATGCTTCTCTGGTCGTTCAGGGACACCCTGTTCAAGAAACCCGGCGCTGAAACCGGCGCTGCTGCCGGCGCTGCCGGGCCGCACACGGGGCCGGGCTTCACGCCGGAAACCACGGGTAGGGCTGACGCCCAAACCGGCAACACACGGACAACCGCCGCACTCCAGCGCTCGCAAGCCACGGAGCGCCGCTGGCAGCAGCGGATCGGCAAGGCCCTGGATACCCGGGGCGGACTCCTGGGGCTCGCGCTTCTGGCCGGGGTCTTGGAGCTGCCCACCATGCTGCCCTACCTGGCTGCCGTGGGACTGGTGACCGCCTCGGGGACAGACTGGACGGCGTCCGCCGGGGTCCTGGCGCTTTACTGCCTGGTGATGCTGCTGCCTGCGGCTGTGCTGCTGACAGCGCGGCGGGTACTGGGAAGGCGTCTGGACGGCCCGCTGGAGCGGCTGCGGGCATGGCTGTCCAAAGCAGTGGGTGAAGCGGTGCTCTGGATCGTGGGGATTGTCGGGTTCCTGATGCTGCGGGCAGGACTGGCCGGGCTGTTTCCGGGCGCTTCCTGGAACCCCTTCGGCGGGTGAGGCGCCTTAACCGCGGAGCTCATCCAGAGCGGAACGGAAGGCCTGGGCTACGCGGTCGCTGAACAGCACAAACTCGATGCGTGCAATGCCTGTTCCCGGATGATTGCTAACTGCCTGCAGCGCCGTGCGGGCGACGTCGTCCGCGTCCCAGCCGTAGACCCCCGCACTGATTGCCGGGAAGGCCACGGTGGCAGCCCCCAGTTCCTCAGCCACGGCCAGGCTGTTGGCAAACGCCTGGCGCAGCAGCTCCGGGTCGGTCTGCCCGGCGTTGGCATTGGGGCCTACGGTATGGATCACCCACCGGGCCGGAAGATTGAAGGCTTCCGTGGCCACTGCCTGGCCTACCGGAAGCCCGTCCGGATAATCAGCCTGCCGCAGGGCGCGGCAGGCTTCCAGCAGCTGCCGGCCGGCCGCCCGGTGGATGGCTCCGTCCACACCGCCGCCACCCAGCAGTGACGAGTTGGCGGCGTTGACTACCGCGTCGACGTCGCGCGTTGTGATGTCTCCCTGCAGCAGCTCAATCTCCATGGGCTCAGCCTTCCAGCCGCAGCCGCGCTCGGGCAACCCCGCCAGCATGTCTCGAATCCCTCCATCGAGAGGCCAGTTACAGCTCTTTTGGCACCTCAAAAGAGCCGTAACTGGCCTCTCATTTCGCCGAGGGGGTAAGCCGGAATGAGGCCCCCGAAAATTTGAGAGAATAGGGTTATGCAGTCCATCCGTAACGGCAAGACGCCGTCAGCAAGCAATCCCGGCCGGGGTATCAGCCGCCAGATGGCCACGATCGGGACCACCGTCATGGTCTTCGTGTTCATTGTTGCCGTGCTTTTCGCCGCCAATGAGAACGACGTCGTTGGCTGGCTGGTGGTGATCATCTCCCTGGGCTGGCTGCTGCTGTTCGCCTTTGTTGTCTTCAGCATCCGCGGTGCGGCGCGCAAGGCCGGCGCCAAGCTCGCCCAGGCACAGGATTCACTGAACCGTGCCGCCGGCGCGGCACCTTCCGTTGAGGTCATGGACGAGGCAACTCTCATCCGCGACCAGAAGCTGGACCACAGCTTCAAGATCATCCAGGTCCAGTCCAAGGTGATCCGCGACAACCTCGGCACCGACGCCGACCAGGTTGCCCGCGCCATTGAAACGATTGAGATCACGGCGCATAACGCCCGCGGAATGATGAAGAAGGATGACGGCGGTCCGGTCGAAGGCACTGTAGTCGACTAGGCAGCGGACGCCGCACGCTCTAGGCGCGGCGGAACCGCCGGAAACGAAAGCTACTGAGGGGTAAGGTATTTGGCGTGAGCATGGAATCGACTGGGGAGTCCAGCCCTGAACCCGGTGCGTCAGCACTGAGGATCGCAACCGTCAACGTGAACGGCATCCGCGCGGCGTACAAACGCGGCATGGCCGACTGGCTTGCCGAGCGCGGCGTGGACATCCTCTGCATGCAGGAAGTCCGTGCTCCCGACGCCGTTGTCCGCGACCTGCTGGGCAGCGACTGGCACATCCTGCACGCCGAGGCAGAAGCCAAGGGGCGTTCCGGGGTGGCGATCGTCTCCCGCGCCGAACCCGTGGCCGTGCGCGAACACATCGGTGAAGACTACTTCGCCCTCTCCGGCCGCTGGGTCGAAGCCGACTTCAAGATCCCGGTCGACGGCGAGGAGAAGCTCCTCACCGTGGTCAGCGCCTACGTGCACTCCGGCGAGGCCGGCACACCCAAACAGGACGACAAGTACCGCTTCTTGGACGTCATGGCCGCCCGGCTGCCCGTGCTCGCTGCCACCAGCGACTACGCCCTGATTGTGGGAGACCTCAACGTCGGCCACACCACCCTGGACATCAAGAACTGGAAGGGCAACGTCAAGCGGGCAGGGTTCCTGCCGGAAGAGCGTGCCTACTTTGACCGCTTCTTCAGCGACGAAATCGGTTACGTGGACGTAGCCCGCAAGCTCGCCGGCGAGGTTCCCGGGCCCTACACCTGGTGGTCCTGGCGCGGACAGGCCTTCGACAACGACGCCGGCTGGCGCATCGATTACCACATGGCCACTCCCGCCCTCGCCGAGCGTGCCGTCAGCGCCGTCGTCGACCGCGCAGCCACGTACGACGCCCGTTTCTCCGACCACGCCCCCGTGGTTGTCGACTACAAGTTCTGAGGCAGAAAACATGACGCAGACCCCCGCCCGCCAGCGCATTCTCTCCGGAATGCAGCCCTCCGCGGATTCACTGCACCTGGGCAACTACCTGGGTGCCCTGGTGAACTGGGTGCGCCTGCAGGAGCAGTACGACGCCTACTTCTTCATCCCGGACCTGCACGCGATCACCGTGCCGCAGGACCCGGCGGACCTCCGCCAGCGCACCCGCGTGACCGCTGCGCAGTACATTGCCGGCGGGGTGGATGTGGACAAGGCCACCCTGTTCGTCCAGTCCCAGGTGCCCGAACACGCGCAGCTGGCATGGGTAATGAACTGCATTACCGGCTTTGGCGAAGCGTCCAGGATGACCCAGTTCAAGGACAAGCA
Source organism: Arthrobacter sp. NPDC055585 (assembly GCF_053619115.1). NCBI lineage: Bacteria > Bacillati > Actinomycetota > Actinomycetes > Micrococcales > Micrococcaceae > Arthrobacter > Arthrobacter sp. NPDC055585. The sequence goes on along the minus strand of NZ_JBSHIT010000001.1, from coordinate 320,838 downwards.
GCAGCGCTTCGGCGCTGACTCAGCCAGTGTGGGACTGTTCACCTATCCGATCCTGCAGGTGGCGGACATTCTGCTGTACCAGCCCCACGGCGTACCCGTGGGTGAGGACCAGCGGCAGCACGTTGAGCTCAGCCGCGACCTCGCCAAGCGGTTCAACACCCGCTACGGAGACACGTTCACGGTGCCGGAAGCCTTCATCCAGAAGGAGTCCGCAAAGATTTACGACCTGCAGAACCCGGCTGCAAAAATGTCCAAGTCCGCCGAATCCCAGGCAGGGCTGATCAACCTGCTGGACCCGGACAAGGTAATTGCCAAGCGCATCAAGTCGGCCGTGACTGACGACGGCACGGAGATCCGGTTTGACCGGGAAGCCAAGCCCGGTGTCTCCAACCTGCTCTCCATCTACTCGCTGATCACCGGCCGGAGCATCGACACCCTGGTCAAGGAGTATGAAGGCAAGATGTACGGACACTTGAAGGTAGACCTGGCAGAAGCTGCAACCGACCACATCCGTCCCATCCGGGAGCGGGCCCTGGAGCTGCTGGCTGACCCGGCGGAACTGGACCGCCTGCTGGCCAAGGGGGCCCTGAAAGCCCGTGAAACGGCGTCGGCTACACTTGCCGATGTGTACGAGAAGATCGGTTTCCTCCCACTGGGTTCCACCGCCCGCTAAGCGCTCATGGGCTACACGAACTCGACCGTCCAGACTTCATCCGGCGCAGCCCGCGGCGGCAGCGGCCGGGTGCCCGAAAGCCCGTGCTGGGTCGGGATTGTGATCTCGGTTCCCGAGCCCATCGCCTCGGAGCTGCGACGTGCAAGGGCCTCGTTTGGCGACCCGATGGCATCAGTAATTCCGGCCCACATCACGCTGGTAACCACGACGCCGGCACCGGACTGGGCATCGGCGCTGGAGCACGTGCGTGAAGTGACGGCCGCCCAGGCGCCCTTCACCGTGACCCTTCGCGGCGCCGCGTCCTTCCGGCCCGTCACTCCGGTGGTGTACGTACAGGTAGACGATGGTTTCCAGGAGTGCTCGAAGCTGCACCAGCAGCTGCAGTCGGGCCCGCTGGATCACCAGATGCCGTACCCCTACCACCCGCACGTCACCGTTGCCCACGACGTTTCCGAGGCCAGCATGGACAACGCAGTGGAGACCCTGAGGGATTATTCCGCGAGCTTCACCGTTGACCGGATCGGCGTGTTTGAACACGATCCGCACGGCCTGTGGGTGCTGCGCGAGGAAATGGTCCTGAAGGGCTAGAAGCCCTTGTCCCGGGCCTGCCGCAGATAGATACCCGCCCACGCGGCGATGATCTCCGCTGCCCGGGAGGTCTGTTCCCTGTCCGGCATGAGATGGCTGGCCCCTTCCAGGGAGACAAAGCTGCGCGGATGGCGTGCGGCATTGAAGATCTCCGAGGCGTTCTCGATCCCCACGGTCTCATCCGTGGGGGAGTGCATCACCAGCAGCGGTATTTCCAGGGTCTCGATGCACCCGCGCAGGTCGTGGCTGTGGAGATCCTCGACCAGTTGCTGCCGGATGGTCAGGGTGCGCCCGCCCAGCTCGACGTCGGCCTCACCCTGGTCAGCGATGGTCCCCAGCTCATCCTCGAACAGATGAGCCACGTGGGAGGGCCGGAACGGGGCGCCAATCGTCACCAGGGCAGCCAGGGAGTCTTCGGCTGAGGCGGCGGCGAGGGCGGCTGCTCCGCCAAGTGAGTGGCCCAGCAGCAGTGTTGGCGGGCGCCCGGAGGAGCGCAGATAGGCCATGGCGTTGTGCAGGTCGCTGACCTTGGTGGTGAAGGATCCGTCTTCCCAGGACCCGGTGGAACGGCCCAGCCCGGCGGCGTCGTAGCGCAGCACTCCGATGCCCCGCTCGGCGAGGGCCTTGGAAATGCGGGAAGCCGCTGCGCTGTTCTTCCCGAGGGCAAAGCCGTGGCAGAACACCGCCCAGCCGAGTGGATCTCCGTCGGGAACGTCCAGGGTGCCGGCCAGGGTGGTGCCGTTGACACCGGGGAAAGAAACAGATTCGAACTCTGGCATGCAGTCAACCCTATCTGCTGCCCGGACGTGTACCCGAAGGACGGGTGCCGGGGTATGCAAAAGGCGGGGGAGCCGGACGATAATCCGGTTCCCCCGCCTTATGAAAGCGGGCTAAGCCCCTGAACTAGATGGAGCGGTTCAGGATGGCCTGCTTGACCTCGGAGATGGCCTTGGTGACCTGGATGCCGCGGGGGCATGCTTCCGAGCAGTTGAAGGTGGTGCGGCAGCGCCACACGCCTTCCTTGTCGTTCAGGATTTCAAGGCGCATGTCTCCGGCGTCGTCGCGCGAGTCGAAGATGAAGCGGTGTGCGTTCACGATCGCAGCCGGGCCGAAGTACTGTCCGTCGGTCCAGAAGACGGGGCAGGAAGACGTGCAGGCAGCGCAGAGGATGCACTTGGTGGTGTCGTCGAAACGCTCACGGTCCTCAGCGGACTGCAGGCGCTCCTTCGTCGGTTCGTGGCCCTTGGAGATCAGGAACGGCATGATCTCGCGGTAGGACTGGAAGAAGGGTTCCATGTCCACGATCAGGTCCTTTTCCACCGGCAGGCCCTTGATGGGCTCGACGAGGATGGGCTTGGAGGTGTCCAGGTCCTTCAGCAGGGTCTTGCAGGCCAGGCGGTTGCGGCCGTTGATGCGCATGGCATCGGAACCGCAGACGCCGTGGGCGCAGGAACGGCGGAAGGAAACGGTGCCGTCATGCTCCCACTTGACCTTGTGCAGGGCATCCAGCACGCGGTCCGTTCCGTACATGGTCAGCGTCCACTCGTCCCAGTGGGCCTCGTCAGAGATCTCCGGGTTGTAGCGGCGTACCTTCAGCGTGATGTCGAAGGAGGGGATTTCACCGGCAGTTGATTCAGCCAGGTCAATCTTTGAGGCCGGCTCAGCGACTTCCGTTGTCATTAGTACTTCCTCACCATCGGCTCGTAGCGCGTGAAAATAACCGGCTTGGTATCGAGCCGGATGCCGGCCGTGTGCTCGGCGTTGTCGGCCTCATCGACCTTGTAGGCCATGGAGTGCAGCATGAACTTCTCGTCATCGCGCTCCGGGAAGTCCTCACGGAAGTGGCCGCCGCGCGATTCCTCGCGGTGCAGGGCAGCCACGGACATGACTTTGGCCAGTTCCAGGAGGAAGCCGAGCTCTACGGCTTCCAGCAGGTCAAGGTTGAAGCGCTTGCCCTTGTCCTGGACGTTGATCTTCTTGTAACGCTCTTCCAGATCTGCAATGTCGGAAAGCGTCTTCTGGATCGTCTCGGCTGTACGGAACACCTGCATGTTGGCATCCATGGTGTTCTGCAGGTCGCGGCGGATTTCGGAAACGCGCTCGGTGCCTTCGGAGTTGCGGACAACATCCAGCAGGGCAATCGTGTCTGCTTCCGGATCTTCCGGCAGGTCGACGAAGTCGGCCTGCAATGCGTACTCGGCGGCGTAGATGCCGGCGCGCTTACCGAAGACGTTGATGTCCAGCAGGGAGTTGGTGCCCAGGCGGTTGGAGCCGTGGACGGAAACGCAGGCTACTTCGCCGGCCGCGTACAGGCCCGGGATCACGGTGTCGTTGTCCTGGAGGACCTCGGCCTTGATGTTGGTCGGGATGCCGCCCATGACGTAGTGCGCCGTCGGGAACACGGGAACGGGCTCGGTGTACGGCTCCACACCCAGGTAGGTGCGGGCGAATTCCGTGATGTCCGGGAGCTTGGCATCGATGTGTGCCGGCTCCAGGTGGGTGAGGTCCAGCAGGACGTAGTCCTTGTTCGGGCCGCAGCCGCGGCCTTCACGGACTTCGTTGGCCATGGAACGGGCAACGATGTCTCGGGGAGCGAGGTCCTTGATGGTCGGTGCGTAGCGCTCCATGAAGCGCTCACCCTCGGAGTTGCGCAGGATCGCGCCTTCACCGCGGGCAGCTTCGGAGAGCAGGATGCCCAGGCCGGCCAGGCCCGTCGGGTGGAACTGGATGAACTCCATGTCTTCCAGCGGGATGCCCTTGCGGAACGCAATGCCCATGCCGTCGCCGGTCAGGGTGTGGGCGTTGGAGGTGGTCTTGAAGACCTTGCCGGCACCGCCGGACGCGAAGACCACGGACTTGGCCTGGAAAACGTGCAGTTCACCGGTGGCGAGGTCGTAGGAGACGACGCCCGCAACGCGCTTCTGGCCGAAGCTGTCTTCAACGGTCAGCAGGTCCAGAACGTAGTACTCGTTGTAGAACTCAACGTTGTGCTTGACGCAGTTTTGGTACAGGGTCTGCAGGATCATGTGGCCGGTGCGGTCTGCTGCGTAGCAGGCGCGGCGCACGGGAGCCTTGCCGTGGTCCCGGGTGTGGCCGCCGAAACGGCGCTGGTCGATCCGGCCTTCAGGCGTGCGGTTGAAGGGCAGGCCCATCTTTTCCAAGTCCAGCACGGCGTCGATGGCTTCCTTCGCCATGACCTCGGCGGCATCCTGGTCCACCAGGTAGTCACCGCCCTTGACCGTGTCAAAGGTGTGCCATTCCCAGTTGTCTTCTTCTACGTTGGCCAGTGCTGCGCACATGCCGCCCTGCGCTGCTCCGGTGTGGGAACGCGTGGGGTACAGCTTGGTCAGTACCGCCGTCCGTGCGCGCTGTCCGGATTCGATGGCGGCACGCATACCGGCGCCGCCGGCGCCGACAATGACGACGTCGTACTTATGGACCTGCATACCAGATGCTCTTTCTGTTGAAACTGTTTGTAGCTCTTAGGGAGTTGCTGCGGTGTCTGCCCGGCTAGGGAGCGGGGCAGAAGGACGGCAGCTGGTCCAGCGTCGCGTTGGCAGGGCACGGATCGAAGGTGAAGATCACGAGGGTGCCAAGAACGATGATGACGACGGTTGCCGAGTACAGCACCGTCTTGAGCCACATGCGGGTGGAGTTCTTCTCGGCGTAGTCGTTGATGATGGTGCGCACGCCGTTGGTTCCGTGGAGCATGGCCAGCCAGAGCATGACCAGGTCCCAGATCTGCCAGAGCGGGGAGGCCCACTTGCCGGCAACGAACCCGAAGTCGATGGCCTTGATGCCGTCGCCAACCATGAGGTTGATGAAGAGGTGGGTGAAGATCAGGATGACCAGCAGGGCGCCGGAGATGCGCATAAACAGCCATGCGATCATCTCGAAGTTGCCCTTGCCCGACCCGTTGCGGGTGTACTTCGGGGAGATGCGTCCTGCCCGGGGGGCGTCAATTGAAGGAGTGCTCATGGCTTAGTGACCCCCGAAAATGATGGGAATGTGGCGGATGGAGAAGCCGATCATGGTCACGGCCCAAAGGCCGACGACGCCCCACAGCATCTGGCGCTGGTACTTGGGGCCCTTCTTCCAGAAGTCGATAAGAATCACCCGGAGGCCGTTGAAGGCGTGGAACACGATGGCGGCGACGAGCCCAAGCTCACCGAGGCCCATGATGGGGTTCTTGTACGCTCCGATGACCACGTTGTAGGCCTCGGGCGACACGCGCACCAGCGAGGTATCCAGAACATGGACCAAAAGGAAGAAGAAGATCACCACGCCAGTAATCCGATGGGCCACCCATGACCACTGGCCTTCGCGGCCGCGGTAAAGCGTGCCTGCTGGTAACTTCGACACTGAATATTCCTCCCTGCATCGCAGCGGCGCTAGCGCGTCTTCCACGCAGTGATGACGCCGGTGCGAGAGCACTTATAAGCTCAAGCATAATCTAGGTCCCACCCGTAGCGGGATCAATTTAGGTTCCCCTACAGTGTGACCTGGCTTACACTCCGCAGTGCGCCGGCGGCAGCACGCGCTCGTGTCTGCGGCCATGGCTGAGGGGACTCTCAGCTAACCTTGGCACTGATGAGTACTGAAATGACAAATGTGAACCCGGAATCGGCCGGCGCCGACATCTTCGACCGCTTCTACGGCGTGATTCCGGCCGGGGGAGTAGGGACCCGGCTGTGGCCGCTTTCCCGCGCCGCGGCGCCGAAGTTCCTTCACGACCTCACGGGTTCCGGATCCACGCTGATCCGTGCGACGTATGACCGCCTGGCACCGCTAAGTGACGACCGTGTCATGGTGGTGACCGGCCAGCTTCACCGCTCCGCCGTGCTGGCCCAGCTGCCCGAAATCCAGCAGGAGAACCTGGTGCTGGAAAATGAGCCCAAGGACTCCGCTGCCGCCATTGGCCTGGCGGCGGCAATCCTGTACCAGCGCGACCCGTCCATCATCATGGGTTCCTTCGCCGCAGACCAGGTGATCACGCCCGTCGAGGTTTTCCAGGAGACCGTCCGGGAGGCCATCCACACTGCCGCACAGGGATATATCGTCACGATCGGCATCCACCCCACGCACCCCTCCACTGGATTCGGCTATATCAAGGCCGGGGAACCGCTGGTCATTGACGGGGCGCCCAGCGCGCATTCCGTTGTTGAATTCGTCGAGAAGCCGTCCGAGGACACCGCCCGCGGCTACCTGCGCAGCGGCAACTACAGCTGGAATGCCGGCATGTTCGTGGCCCCGGTCGCCCTGATGCTCAAGCACCTGCTGGCTAATGAACCTGAACTCCACGCCGGACTGATGGAAATCGCCGAAGCCTGGGACACCGAGAACCGCCGGGAAGTGGTGCTGAGGGTCTGGCCGACGCTGCCCAAGATCGCCATTGACTACGCGGTGGCTGAACCCGCTGCGGCGGCCGGAGACGTCGCCATGATTCCCGGCATCTTCAGCTGGGATGACGTGGGGGACTTCGCCGCCATCGGGCGGCTGAACCCGGCTGCTGAAAACAGTGAACTGACTGTGATGGGCGAGGGTGCGCGTGTCTACTCCGAGGATGCCTCGGGGATTGTTGTGTCTGATACCAAACGCGTTATTGCCCTGATCGGCATCGAGGACGTGGTGATTGTGGACACGCCTGATGCCCTGCTGGTCACCACGAAGGACCACGCACAGGAAGTCAAAAAGGCTGTGGAGCACCTCAAGGCCAGCGGTGACACGGACGTCCTGTAGTTAGACCTGCAGTTATAAGGAGTAGCCCAGGCAACACCGCAGGGCTCCCCGGCTCACGAAATTGGGCCGTGGGAAGTCTTAAAGTCATCCAGTTCCCGCGAACCAGCACAGGTTGGCTAACCTTGAATACGTGCAGACAACCCCACTTAGCAGTTCACCAGTTCCGTCTATTAGGGGCAGTGTTGCTCCAATCCTGGGTGAGCTGATCGAGTTCCGGCGGGATCTGCACTCGCATCCCGAGCTCTCACACAAGGAGTTCCGCACCACGGACCGGATCGTTGAGGCGCTGGAGGCAGCAGGCCTGCAGCCCAAGCGGCTTGAAAACACCGGTGCCTACGTGGACATTGGAGACGGCCCGATCGGCCTGGCGCTGCGCGCGGACATCGATGCGCTGCCTGTCCTGGAGGAAACCGGCCTTCCCTACGCCTCGGTGAACACCGGGATAACGCACGCCTGCGGGCATGACATCCACACCACCGTAATGCTCGGCGTTGCCCGGGTGCTGGCAAAGCTCGACGCCGAGGGATCGCTGGGCGGGCGGATCCGGGTGATCTTCCAGCCGGCCGAAGAAGTCATGCCCGGCGGTGCACTGTCCGTGATCGAACAGGGAGTGCTTTCCGGAGTTCCGCGCATCCTGGCCCTGCACTGCGACCCCCGCGTCGACGTCGGGCAGGTGGGTACCCGCATCGGTGCCATCACCTCCGCCTCCGACACCATTCGGATTGAACTCTCCGGCCAGGGCGGACATACCTCACGGCCGCACCTGACCCAGGACCTGGTCTTCGCGCTCAGCCAGATCGCCGTCAGCGTTCCCGCCATCCTGTCCCGGCGGATCGATGTCCGCAGCGGTGTGTCCGTTGTCTGGGGCCAGATCCACGCCGGGTCCGCGCCGAATGCCATCCCCGGCCACGGCTTTATGGCGGGCACCATGCGCTGCCTTGACGCCGAGGCCTGGCACGCGGCGGGCGAACTGCTCGACGACGTGGTCCGCGAAGTTGCCGCTCCTTACGGTGTGGAGGTGGCGCTGGAGCACACCAGGGGTGTGCCGCCGGTTATCAACTCCGAAGCCGAAACGGGTCTGATCGAAGCGTCTGCCCGGGCTGAGCTTGGGGAGGATTCGGTAGTCCTGACTCCGCAGTCCATGGGCGGGGAAGACTTTGCCTGGATGACACAGGCCATCCCCGGCGCCATGATGCGCCTCGGTACCCGCACGCCGGGAGGGGAAACCTTCGACCTGCACCGCGGGGACTACAACCCGGATGAACTGGCGATCAGCTGCGGCGTCTCCGTGATGGCGGCAGCCGCTGTGCGCGCTGCGCGCGGCCTGCGGCACTGATCCAGGCGGGATTCCGCGGCCTGCCCGCAACCTCGCGGGCCCTTCACAGAGCCCCGATTGATAACAACATGTAAACAAATGATCCCCAGGGCGCCTCTTCGCGTAGTGGTTCGCAACACATGCACTATGGTTAGGTCTTGCTGCGCTCCATGAGGGAAGGAGCGCGCACCACACGCACCTGCGAAAGGCCCTCCCGTCCGGCGGGCCGAGCCGCAGTTAAGGCGGTGGAACACTTTTCTTTTCTGGAGGAACATTGAAGAATTTCCCGCGCGGCTTCAAGCGCAATGCCGGTGCATCCGTCGCCATGCTGGGCGCATCGGCGCTTCTGCTGGCCGGCTGCGGTGCCGCCCCCGAGGAAGACTCCGCATCCAGCGGCGAGGCAAGCGCCAACGGCGATTTCCTGGCCTGCATGGTTTCGGACTCCGGCGGATTCGATGACCGCTCGTTCAACCAGTCCGGCTTCGAGGGCCTGAAGGCTGCTGAAACTGACCTGGGCATCGAGATCAAGACCGCTGAGTCCCAGTCCGAGACCGACTTCGGTCCGAACCTGGACTCCATGGTTGTCCAGAACGGCTGTGACATCACCGTCACCGTCGGCTTCCTCCTCGCCGATGCTACCCAGGAAGTGGCTGCCGCTAACCCGGAGAGCCACTTCGCCATCATCGATGACAACTCCATCGAGCTGGATAACGTCAAGCCGATCATCTACGACACCGCCCAGGCTGCATTCCTGGCCGGCTACGTAGCTGCCGGAACGTCGGAGACCGGCAAGGTTGCCACCTACGGCGGCATCAACATCCCCACCGTGACCATCTTCATGGACGGCTTCGCTGACGGCGTTGCCTACTACAACGAAGAGAACGGCGCCGACGTCGAGGTCCTGGGCTGGAACAAGGCTGACCAGACCGGTTCCTTCATCGGCAACTTCACCGACACCGGTGCAGGTAAGACCACCACTGAGAACTTCATCAACGAAGGCGCCGACATCATCATGCCGGTTGCCGGTCCGGTGGGCACCGGTACGCTCGACGCTGTTGTCGAAGCCAACGCAGGCGGCGGCACCAACAAGGTGATCTGGGTCGATTCCGACGGTTACGAGACCGCAGGCAACGGCAAGGAATACATCCTGACTTCCGTTATGAAGCTCATGGGCGAGGCCGTTGAAGAGGTCATCACCCAGGACGTTGAGGGCAACTTCGACGCAGCCCCGTACATCGGCACCCTGGAGAACGGCGGCGTCACCCTGGCTCCGTACCACGACCAGGAAGAGGCCGTGCCGGCCGACGTCAAGTCCGCTGTAGATGAGATCAAGGCCAAGATCATCTCCGGCGAAATCTCCGTAGAATCCGCTGCCAGCCCCAAGTAATCCGGGCATAGGCCGCAACTAACGGACCGCTGTTCGTCCGGCTGCGCTGCAGCCGGCGGCAGCGGTCCGTTCTGTTCCGGGTAACCTTCCTTTTGGGGGTACCCAAACACTCAGACACAAACAGATTGGTTGGGGTTGTGAAACTCGAACTCAAGGGCATCACCAAGCGCTTCGGCACCTTGGTTGCCAACGACCACATAGACCTGGTGATCGAGCCGGGACAGGTTCACAGCCTGCTCGGTGAGAACGGGGCGGGCAAATCAACGCTCATGAACGTCCTGTACGGCCTCTACGAACCCACAGAGGGCGAAATCCTCATCAACGGCAAACCCGTTGTCTTCTCAGGTCCCGGCGATGCCATGGCCGCCGGAATCGGCATGGTGCACCAGCACTTTATGCTGGTGCCCGTGTTCACCGTTGCGGAGAACGTGGCGCTGGGCAACGAAACCACCCGGGGCACCGGAGCGCTGAACCTCGAAACCACGCGCGCCCGCATCCGCCAGATCTCCGAACAGTACGGGTTCGACGTTGATCCCGACGCCGTTGTGGAGGATCTGCCGGTCGGTGTGCAGCAGCGTGTTGAAATCATCAAGGCATTGATCCGGGACGCTGAAGTCCTGATCCTTGACGAGCCCACCGCCGTCCTCACCCCGCGGGAGACTGATGAGCTGCTGGCGATCATGCGCCAGCTGTGCAACGACGGCAAGTCCGTTGTGTTCATCTCCCACAAGCTGCGCGAGGTCAAGGCCGTCTCCGACGTCATTACCGTGATCCGCCGCGGCAAGGTAGTTGGCGATGCTCCGCCAAGCGCCTCCACCACCGAACTCGCCTCCATGATGGTGGGCCGTTCGGTCAGCCTGAACCTGCAGAAGGAGCCGGCCAGGCTCGGCGAGGCAACGTTCCAGGTCCGCGATCTGGTGGTGCTCTCCGAGACCGGCCAGGCAGTGGTGGACCACCTCAGCTTTGAGATCGCCAAGGGCGAGATCCTCGCCGTCGCCGGCGTTCAGGGCAACGGACAGACAGAACTGACCGAGGCCATCATGGGCCTGCAGGACCACGTCACGGGATCCATCAAGCTCGACGGCGAAGAACTCGTCGGCAAGCGTGTAGCCCAGATCATCGACGCCGGTGTGGGCTTTGTGCCCGAAGACCGCAGCGTTGACGGACTCGTGGGAACGTTCACCGTCGCCGAGAACCTGGTCCTGAACCGCTACAACAAGGCCCCGTTCGCCAAGGGCCTGTCCATGCGTCCGGCCGTCGTGGCCAAGAACGCGGCAGAAAAGATCGACGAGTTCGATATCCGCACGCAGTCGGCTGAAGCCGCAGCGGGCACCCTTTCCGGCGGCAATCAGCAGAAGGTTGTCATGGCGCGGGAACTGTCCCGGCCCCTGTCTCTGTTCATTGCCTCCCAGCCCACCCGCGGCGTCGACGTCGGATCCATTGAGTTCCTGCACAAGCGGATCGTGGCAGAGCGCGACGGCGGCACCCCGGTGATGATCGTTTCAACGGAGCTGGACGAGGTCCTGGAACTGGCTGACCGGATCGCCGTGCTGTACAGCGGGCGGCTCATGGGCATTGTCCCGGGCAACACGTCGCGCGATGTGCTGGGCCTGATGATGGCCGGCATGGGCGCCGAAGATGCACTTTCGCACCAGAGCGAGATCGAGGGAGGGGCGCAGTGAGCCCGGAGGAAGCAAACAGGCAGCCGGGCGATTCAGCCCCCCGGAAAGAGGAGGCAGCCGCTGATGAAACACGGCTACTGACCGCTGCCGAAACCGCAGGCGGGGCACTTCCGCCGCCTGCCGTACCCGTGGCGGAGGCCGAACTCCACCCGGAGACCGGCAGCGAGTCCATGCTGCGCCGCATCGTCACCGGCAATGCGCTGGTCTCAGTGCTCTCCGTGCTGATGGCCCTTATTGTCGGCGGCCTGCTGATTGCCCTGACCGACGAAGAGGTTGCCGAATCCGCAGGCTACTTCTTCCGCCGCCCGGGCGACATGCTGGGCGCTGCGTGGTCCGCGGCCTCGGGCGCCTACGTGGCCCTGTTCCAGGGCTCGGTCTTCAACTTTGAAGCAGACACCTTCTCCCGGATGATCTACCCGCTGACCCAGACCCTCACAGTGGCGACCCCGCTGATCTGTGCGGGTCTCGGCGTCGCTCTCGCCTTCCGCGCGGGCCTGTTCAACATCGGTGCCCAGGGCCAGATCCTGATCGGCGCCACCCTGGCAGCCTGGGTTGGCTTCAGCTGGCACCTGCCGGTGGGTCTGCACCTGCTGATCGTGATCATTGCCGGTGCGGTGGGCGGTGCGCTCTGGGGCGGCATAGCCGGTCTGCTGAAGGCGAGGACCGGAGCGCATGAAGTCATTGTGACCATCATGCTGAACTACATCGCGATCCAGCTGGTGCTCTTCCTGCTCACCACGCCCGGATTCCAGCGCCCGGGGTCCACCAACCCCATCAGCCCGCAGCTGGATGAGAGCGCCATGTTCCCGCCGCTGTTCGGTTCCGGCTTCCGCCTGCACTGGGGCTTCATCATGGCCATCGCGGCCACGGTCTTCATCTGGTGGCTGCTGAACCGCTCCACCGTGGGCTTTGAGCTCCGTGCCGTTGGCGCCAATCCCGCCGCTGCGCGGAACGCCGGCATCAACACCACCAAGGGCTACGTGATCGTGATGCTGATCGCCGGTGCCCTGGCCGGCCTGGCCGGTGTGGCCCAGGTGTCGGGCACCGAAAAGGTCCTCACTTCCGGTGTTGCGGCCAGCTTCGGCTTTGACGCCATTACCGTTGCCCTGCTGGGCCGCTCCTCACCGTGGGGCACCTTCGCGGCAGGCCTGCTCTTTGGCGCCTTCCGCGCAGGCGGCGTCACCATGCAGACCAGCACCGGCACCAACATTGACATTGTCCTGGTGGTCCAGTCGCTGATCGTTCTGTTCATCGCCGCACCGCCGCTGGTCCGGTCCCTGTTCAGGATTCCGCCGCCCGGAGCGTTCAAGACCTCCGGCAAGCGCATGACCAAAAAAGCCGATGCAGCGCAAGGAGCATCATGAGCACCGCAACAACTCTCGCCTCCAAGGGCCGGCCGGCAGACCTGCAGGCCATCCGCAGCTGGAAGACCCCGATTATCCTCGGTGTCCTGGCTGTCCTCGGCTTCATTGTCTTTGGCCTGGGCTCCCCGGCCAGTGAAGTCACTTTCCGCCTGACGGACGACGGGGCGGCCATCCAGCTGCCCAACATTGTGGTTTCAGCCCCGGTCCTGGGCTGGATCGCCTCAGTGGTTCTGCTCGCCTCGGCTGCCTACGCGTTCATTCTGGTCAACCGCTACCAGCACATCCCGGGATGGCTGATTGCCATCTTCGCCGTGTTCTTCATTGCCGCGTTCCTGACCTGGGCGGTGGGCAGCGCCCGCAGCCCCAGCGTGGCACTGTACGGGCTGCTTGCCGGTTCCTTCACGCTGGCGTTCCCGCTGATCTTCGGCTCGCTCTCGGGTGTGCTGTGTGAACGTTCCGGCGTCGTCAACATTGCCATTGAAGGCCAGCTCCTCTTCGGCGCCTTCGCGGCCGCCGTGGCGGGCTCCCTGTCCGGCAACGCCTTCGTGGGCCTGTTCGCCGCGGCCATTGCAGGTGTCCTGGTTTCCCTGGTGCTGGCAGTCTTCAGCATCAAGTACATCGTGAACCAGGTGATCGTCGGCGTCGTGCTGAACGTGCTTGTCTCCGGCCTGACCGGTTTCCTCTTCTCCACCGTGCTCAGCGCGGACTCGGCCAAGTGGAACTCGCCCCCTCGCCTGGACAAGATCGCGATTCCGCTGCTCTCGGATATTCCGATCCTGGGCCCGATCCTGTTCGACCAGTCCGTGATCGGCTACCTGATGTACATTGCCGTCGCGGCGATCTACTTCGGCCTCTTCCACACCAAGTGGGGCCTGCGGACCCGTGCCGTGGGCGAGCACCCCAAGGCCGCGGACACCGTGGGTATCAACGTGAACCGCATGCGGTTCTGGAACGTGCTGCTCGCCGGTGCCGTTGCCGGCGTCGGCGGAGCCTTCTTCACCCTCGTATCGGTGTCTTCCTTCAACCGGGACATGACTTCCGGCCAGGGCTACATTGCCCTTGCCGCGCTGATCCTCGGCCGCTGGAACCCGATTGGTGCGCTTTTCGCAGCGCTGCTGTTCGGCTTCGCCTCCAACCTGCAGTCCGTGCTCAGCCTGCTCGGCACTCCGGTGCCAAACCAGTTCCTGGCCATGCTGCCCTACGTGGTGACTATCTTCGCCGTCGCCGGTGTAGTCGGTAAGTCCAGGGCGCCGGCGGCCAGCGGCATTCCCTACATCAAGAGCTGATCCCCGCTCCGACCAGGAACAGAAGGATACACAGATGAACGCAGTTACCCCTGCGCCTGAAATTGACTGGAACGCCCTGCAGGACGCGGCCCGGAAAGCCATGGCCCATGCCTACGTTCCCTACTCCCGGTACCCCGTGGGAGCAGCCGCACTGACCGATGACGGCCGGATTGTCTCGGGCTGCAACATCGAAAACGCCAGCTACGGCCTCACGCTGTGCGCCGAGTGCTCCATGATCAGCCAGCTGAACATGACCGGCGGAGGACGCCTGGTGGCCTTCACCTGCGTGGACGGCGAGGGCGAAACCCTCATGCCGTGCGGGCGCTGCCGCCAGCTGCTTTACGAATTCCGGGCACCGGGCATGCAGCTGCTGACCGTCAGCGGAATTCGAACCATGGATGAAGTGCTGCCTGATGCCTTCGGGCCGCAGCACCTGGAAGGGCAGGCAGGCAAATGAGCGAACGCTTTGACACCGTAGACATCATCCGCGTGAAGCGGGACCGGGGGACCCTCAGCCCGGAGCAGATCGACTGGACGATTGACGCGTACACCCGCGGCGTGATCGCTGACGAGCAGATGGCCGCACTGAATATGGCAATCCTGCTCAACGGCATGAACCGGGAGGAAATCTCCCGGTGGACGGCGGCGATGATCGCCTCCGGCGAGCGGATGGACTTCTCCTCGCTGGGCAAGCCGACCTCGGACAAGCACTCCACCGGCGGCGTGGGGGACAAGATCACCCTGCCGCTGGCGCCGCTCGTGGCCGTCTTCGGTGTTGCCGTCCCGCAGCTCTCCGGCCGCGGCCTCGGCCACACCGGCGGCACGCTGGACAAGCTGGAGGCCATCCCCGGCTGGCGTGCAGCGCTCAGCAACGACGAGATGATGGCCCAGCTGGCCGACGTCGGCGCCGTGATCTGCGCGGCCGGCGCGGGCCTTGCCCCGGCGGATAAGAAGCTCTACGCCCTGCGCGACGTGACCGCCACGGTTGAGGCCATCCCGCTGATCGCGTCCTCCATCATGAGCAAGAAGATCGCCGAGGGAACCGGCTCGCTGGTCCTGGACGTGAAGGTGGGCTCCGGTGCGTTCATGAAGAATGTGGACGACGCCCGCGAGCTGGCCCAAACCATGGTCACACTCGGTAAAGACGCAGGCGTCAATACTGTGGCGTTCCTCACGAACATGTCCACCCCGCTGGGCCTGACCGCGGGCAACGCGATTGAGGTCCAGGAGTCGGTGGAGGTGCTCGCCGGCGGCGGCCCGTCCGACGTCGTCGAGCTGACCGTGGCCCTGGCCAAGGAGATGCTCGCCGCTGCAGGCCAGCCCGACGCCGATCCCGCCGCGGCGCTGAAGGACGGCCGGGCGATGGACGTGTGGCGCCGGATGATCTCCGCCCAGGGCGGCGATCCTGACGCCGAGCTGCCAGTCGCCCGGGAGTCGGAGACGATCACGGCCTCCGCAGACGGTGTGCTCACGGAACTGGATGCCCTCTCCGTGGGCGTTGCCGCCTGGCGCCTCGGCGCCGGAAGGGCGCGGAAAGAAGACGCCGTGCAGGCCGGAGCGGGCGTGCGGCTGCATGCCAAGCCGGGGGACACGGTGAAAGCCGGCCAGCCGCTGATGACGCTGCTGACGGACACCCCGGAGAAGTTCGAGCGGGCGAAGGAAGCCCTCGAGGGGGCGGCCGTCATTGCCCCGGAGGCCTCCGAAGTGCAGCCGCTGATCATCGACCGGATCAGCTAGCCCTCCAAAAACGAGATGACAGAAACTGCCCGTATGAGAGCTCATACGGGCAGTTTCTGCTATCTCGATGGGGTGGAAGGCACCGGCGAGGACGGAGGACTCAGGGTTCGGGCAGGGGTCTCTCAGGGTGTTCCCGGGGAGATACCCGGTGACGGGCACTGATCTGGAAGTGGCATCGTTGTAGATGACAGAAACCGACCCGAGGAGTGCCGCCCATTGGACGTTCTCAACGCCGTAATGGACAACATCAACAACTTCGTCCTGACCTACTCAGGCGCCCCCTGGGTTTACCTGGTGCTCTTCGCGTGCTGCCTGCTGGACGGTTTTTTCCCGCCGATCCCCAGCGAGTCACTGGTAGTGGGGCTCGCTGCGCTGGTGTTCCTGGACGGCGGCCCGAACGTCTGGCTGATCGCCCTCTCCGCCGCAGCAGGGGCCTTCATCGGGGACAACATCGCCTACGCCCTGGGACGTACGCTGCGCACGGACAGATACCGCTGGATGCGGGGGCCGCGGATGCAGCGCGGCTTCGTCTGGGCCGGCCGGGAGCTGGAGAAACGCGCGGTGTCCCTGATCCTGATTGCCCGGTTCATCCCGGTGGGCCGTGTGGTGGTGAACCTGACCGCCGGCGCCACCCGCTTCCCTCGGCGGATGTTCGTGGCGCTGACGGGTATGTCGGCGATCCTCTGGGCCGCGTACTCCGTGGCCATCGGTGCCCTCGCCGGAGCCTGGTTCAAGGAGAACCACCTGCTGGCCGTTGTGGTGGCCATCGCCGTCGCCCTTGTCCTGGGCCTGGTCATTGACCGGACCATCGCCAAATTCCGCGGCCCGACTCCCCTCCGCACCCGCGAGCCGCTCGAAGAGCGCGTCAACTCCGAGCCCTAAGCACACTCCGTGGCGCTCACGTAGAGTTGGCGTGTGACTGAGCCCATTACGAATCCCGCTGCCCTTTCCAGCTTCGACATCCGCGTCCTGCCGAAGGTTTCGCTGCACGACCACCTCGACGGCGGGCTGCGCCCGGCCACGATCGTGGAGCTTGCCGAAGCCGTTGGCCACACGCTGCCGTCCACTGATCCCGTCGCCCTGGGGGAGTGGTTCCGTGAATCCGCCAACTCAGGTTCCCTGGTGCGCTACCTGGAAACCTTTGACCACACCATCGCCGTGATGCAGACCCGCGAGGGCCTTGCCCGCGTGGCCCGCGAGTTCGTTGAGGACCTGGTGGAGGACGGCGTGGTCTACGCCGAAGTCCGCTGGGCACCGGAGCAGCATCTGGCCGCCGGCCTGAGCCTGGACGAGGCCGTCGAAGCCGTGCAGGAAGGCCTGGAAGCAGGCGTGGCGGCAGCGGAGGCCAGCGGCCGGCTGATCCAGGTTGGCCAGCTGATTACCGCCATGCGCCACGGTGACCGCGGCATGGAAATCGCCGAACTGGCCGTCCGCCACCGCGACCGCGGAGCCGTGGGCTTCGACATCGCGGGCGCCGAAGACGGTTTCCCGCCCTCGCGTTTCAAGGACGCCTTCACCTACCTCGCCGAGCAGATGTTCCCGGTAACCGTCCATGCCGGCGAAGCCGCCGGAGTGGAGAGCATCACCGACGCCCTGGTGCATGGCCGGGCCCTGCGCCTGGGCCACGGCGTGCGGATCGCCGAGGACATCGAAGTCGACTTCGAAGACGAGGAAGCGCCCGACGCCGGTGAGGACGCCGCCGTCGGCATGGTCACCCTTGGCGACGTGGCAGCATGGGTCCGCGACCGGGGCATCCCCCTGGAGATCTGCCCCTCCTCCAACCTGCAGACCGGCGCCGTGGAGTCCTTCGGCGGTGACATCGAGTCCCACCCGATCGACCTGCTGTTCCAGACCGGTTTTGTGGTCACCGTCAACACCGACAACCGGCTCATGAGCGGCGTCAGCCTCACGGACGAGTTCGAACTGCTGGCAGCCACCTTCGGCTACGACCTGGATGATCTCCTGGAGCTGACCCTCAATGCGGCCAACGCAGCGTTCCTGCCGCTGGAAGAGCGTGCCGTCCTCGCCGAATACATCACCGAAGGTTTCAGCAACGCCCGTGACTGATTCCCTGCACGGCAGCAGCGGCCTGGGCCAGGAGTTTTCCCGCCTGGCCCAGGTCGTTGCGCAGCTGCGCGAACGATGCCCTTGGACACGGGCGCTGACCCACGAATCCCTGCTCGAGTACCTGCTTGAGGAGAGCTACGAGGTCATAGAAGCCGTGGAGACAGGCCATACCCGGGCCGAGGACGCACGGGAGCTCAGCGGAGAACTGGGGGACCTGCTCTTCCAGGTGCTGCTGCACGCCCGGCTGCAGGAGGAATCCGGCAACTTCTCCATACACCACGTCGTCACCGGGCTGACGGACAAAATGATCCGCCGCAATCCGCACGTCTTCCGCCCGGACGGTTCCCTGCAGGACTCCACCACCGGGGACACTGCGGAAATCGAGCGGGCCTGGGACGCAGTGAAGAAAACCGAAAAACCGCAGCGCAGCAGCCCGTTCGAAGGCATCCCGAAGGCGCTGCCCGCCCTGGCCCTGGCAGCCAAGGCACAGGAGAGGGCACGCCGGGCAGGGCAGCAGGTACCCGGCTCCGGAGCCGTACTGCCTGACTTCTCAGATGAGCAGGAGCTCGGTGACCTGCTTTTCGAAGCGGTCCGCCAGGCATCCGAACGCGGCATCGACCCCGAAGCCGCACTCCGCCGCGCCGTGCGCCGTTTTACGGCTCAGGGCCCCGGCATTACCGATTGACGCCCTGAGTCCTTACTCAGCGACCCGATTCCACTAGGCTGGAAGCAGACAGCGTGGTCCCCGTCATAGGCCTGGCTGTAGCAACCAACCCGAGTTCCAATGAACAGGAGCATTCCCATGGCCATCATTGATGCCATTCACGCCCGCGAGATCCTAGATTCGCGCGGAAATCCGACCGTTGAGGTTGAGGTACTGCTCGACGACGACACGTTCGGCCGGGCCGCAGTGCCCTCCGGTGCCTCCACCGGTGCCTTCGAAGCCAACGAACGCCGCGACGGGGAAAAGGACCGCTACCAGGGCAAGGGCGTGCTGCAGGCCGTCGAAGCCGTGATCGACCAGATCCAGCCCGCACTGCTGGGCTTCGACGCCGCTGACCAGCGTGCCATCGACCAGGCCATGATCGACCTGGACGGTACCGAGAACAAGTCCGGCCTGGGCGCCAACGCCATCCTGGGCGTCTCCCTTGCCGTCGCACGCGCAGCTGCTGAGTCCGCTGCCCTGCCGCTCTACCGCTACCTCGGCGGCCCGAACGCGCACATCCTGCCCGTTCCGCTGATGAACATCCTTAACGGCGGATCCCACGCGGACTCCGACGTCGACATCCAGGAATTCATGATTGTTCCCCTCGGCGCGGACACCTACTCCGAGGGCCTGCGCTGGGGTGTTGAGGTTTACCACAACCTCAAGTCCGTCCTGAAGGAACAGGGCCTCTCCACCGGCCTGGGCGATGAGGGCGGCTTCGCTCCCAACCTGCCGTCCAACCGCGCCGCGCTGGACCTGATCGTGGAAGCCATCAAGCGTGCCGGCTACGAGCCGGGCCGTGACATTGCGCTGGCCCTGGACGTTGCCTCCTCCGAGTTCTTCAAGGACGGCGCGTACGTCTTCGAAGGCCAGAACCGCAGCGCTGAGGAAATGTCCGCGTACTACGAGGAACTGGTGCGTGACTACCCGCTGGTCTCGATCGAAGACCCGCTGGATGAGAACGACTGGGAAGGCTGGACCTCCCTCACCGCCCGCCTCGGCGACAAGGTGCAGCTGGTCGGCGACGACCTCTTCGTCACCAACCCGGCCCGCCTGGAGACCGGCATCAAGGAAAACGCCGCCAACTCCCTGCTGGTGAAGGTCAACCAGATCGGCACCCTCTCCGAGACCCTGGACGCCATCACCATGGCCCAGCGCGCCGGCTACACCACCATCACTTCGCACCGCTCCGGGGAAACCGAAGACACCACGATCGCGGACATCTGCGTTGCCACCAACGCAGGCCAGATCAAGACCGGTGCTCCGGCCCGTTCAGAGCGTGTTGCCAAGTACAACCAGCTGCTGCGCATCGAAGAAGAGCTCGACGACGCCGCACGCTACGCAGGACGCAGCGCTTTCCCGCGTTTCACGGCCTAGTAACACCGCCGCCGGTGGGTACCCTCGAATGTGGGGGTGCCCACCGGCGCTGTTTTTGGTCCTGTTTGGTCCTTCCCTGCGCTGCGGGTACCACCGCCGGCAACACAGGACCCGGAAGAGCCAGCCAGAGACAGGAGCCGCATGCCCACCCGACGCCCCAAGGTACCCCGGCCGGCCGGCCAGCCCGGCGGGACCCAGCGGCGCCCCGGCACTGCCCCGGAAGCTCCCAGGACCACGGATCAGCTGACCGCCTCCGGCACTGACGCGCCCCGGACAAAGCCCGCGAAAGCCGTGAAAGCGGGAAAAACCGCCAAGTCCGAGAAGTCAGCGAAATCTGCGAAACCCGCCAGGCCGGCAAAACCGGCGGATCCCTCCGAAGCGCGCGCCGCTGCGCGCCAGGAACTGGCCGGAGAAATCCGCCGGGATGTCCCCGCCGCTGAAGCGGCCGGCACATCCGCACGCACCGAACCGTCGCTGAAGCCTGTCCCGGCCAAGTCCTTTTCCGGACGGCTGCTGGCCCTTGGCATTGTGATGGTGGTCATCACCGTGCTGCTCGCCCCGTCCGTGCGCACCTTCCTGCAGCAGCGTTCGGAAATCGCGGCACTGGAAGCCGAAATCGCCCGTGAGCAGGAAGTGGGGCGTGAACTCGAAGAGACCCTGGACCGCTGGGAAGACCCTGCGTACATCAAGGCACAGGCCCGCGAACGGATCTTCCTGGTGATGCCGGGGGAGACCCGCTACCTGGTCAAGGGCGAACACGGTGTGGAGGACGTCGAGGAGCAGGCTGCAGCGCAGGCTCCGCAGGACCTGGAATGGGTCGATGCCCTCTGGGATTCGGTTCTCCGCTCAGCCACCGCACCCTGACCTGCACGCCGGGCACAGTAGGCTGGTGCATAGAAACATTGCCAGTTCGGGTCCCCAGCGGACCCCCAGGAAGGACCTTCCGGTATGACCCCAGAGCAGCTCACCCCGACCCAGGAAGACCTGGAGACCCTGAGCCGTCAGCTCGGACGGCCGGTCCGCGACGTCGTCGAAATCGGGGCCCGCTGCGTCTGCGGCAACCCGCTGGTCGCCACCACCGCGCCGCGGCTCAGCAACGGAATTCCCTTCCCGACCACGTACTACCTGACCCACCCCGTCATCACCTCGGCCGTGTCCCGGCTCGAGGCCTCCGGGCTGATGACCGAAATGACCGAACGGCTGGAACAGGACCCGGAACTGGCAGAACGCTACCGCCACGCCCACGAGGCCTACCTTCAGGTCCGCAATGACATCGGCGAACGCACCGGCACCGGGCCGGTACCGGAGATCGACGGCGTTTCCGCCGGAGGCATGCCCACACGCGTGAAGTGCCTGCACGTCCTGGTGGGCCACTCGCTGGCCGCCGGGCCCGGGGTCAACCCGCTGGGCGACGAAGCCCTGGACGCCATTGCCGAATGGTGGACCCGGGAGCGCTGCTATTGTGTTGGCGCATGGGACACCGACAGTCCTGCACCCATCCGTGACCTGAGCCGCCACACCAAGACCCAGGGCCTCTCGGCAGAGGAACTGGACCGGAAACGGGCTGCCCGGCGTGCGGCGCTGCAGGCTGAACAGCAGGCAGCAGCGTCAGAGCAGGAGGCCACCATGGAACAGCAGGATGCAGGAACCGCCGGAGTCCTCCGGGTAGCTGCCGTGGACTGCGGCACCAACTCGATCCGGCTGCTGATCGCTGACGCACACACTGAAAACGGCGTTACCCGGCTGACCGACGTCGTTCGCCTGATGCGCATTGTCCGCCTGGGTGAAGGGGTGGACGCGACCGGCCGGCTCTCTGACGCCGCGCTGGAGCGCACCTTCGAAGCCACGGACGAATACGCAGCCCTGATCCGCGAACACGGAGCGCAGAAGGTCCGGTTCGTCGCCACGTCCGCCACCCGCGACGCCGAGAACCGGAAAGAATTCACCGAAGGCATCCGCTCCCGGCTGGGCGTTGAACCCGAGGTTATTTCAGGTGATGAGGAAGCCGGGCTGTCCTTTGCGGGCGCGTCCAGCGTCCTGGCGGGGGACAAGGGCGCCCGGACTCTCGTCGTCGACCTTGGCGGCGGCTCCACGGAGTTTGTGCTGGGAATCGACGGCCACGTTCTGGCGGCCAAGAGCACGGACATGGGCTGCGTGCGCTTTACCGAACGCCATCTGGTCTCCGACCCGCCCACCGAGGCGGAAATCGCCATGGCCCGCGGGGACATCCTGGACATGATTGCCCAGGTCCTCCCAACGGTTCCGCTGGCTACCGCTGACCGGCTCATTGGTGTTGCCGGAACCATCACCACAGTTACGGCGCATGCCCTCAAACTGCCTGAATACTCCTCCGAAGCGATCCACGGAACCGAGCTGAGCAGCGGACAGGTGGACCACGCGGCCGCCTCACTGCTCCACATGAGCCGTGCCGAGCGCGCCGCCCTGCCGTACATGCACCCCGGACGCGTCGACGTGATCGGCGCCGGCGCACTGATCTGGCAGACAATCGTTGACCGGGTGTCAGAACTTACCGATGGGCGGGTTGAATCCGCGATCACCTCGGAGCACGACATCCTTGATGGCATAGCCCTGAGCACCCTCCGGTGAGCGGGGAAGCAGGACGGCGCCGGAAGGCCGGCGCCGCGTTCAGGCGTGCTGCCGGTGCCGGAGCCTTCTCGCTCACCGCCGTGATCCTGTTCCAGCTGGCGGCCCCGGAGGCCGCCCACGCGGACGAATGGCGGGACAGGCAGTACTGGCTTTCCGACTACGGCATTACCGAGGCCTGGAAGAAGAGCCAGGGTGAGGGCGTCAAGGTGGCGGTCATCGACACCGGCATCGACACGAGCCACCCGGATCTTGCCGGGGCCGTCACCGGCGGAACGGATGTCTCCGGCGCCGGTGATCCCGCCGGCGCACGCGGGCTGGGTGTGAACCCGGTGCACGGCACCCTCGTTGCAACGCTGCTGGGCGGACGCGGGCATGCCGCTGAAGAGAGCAAAGACGACAAGGCTGACAAGGAAGACAAGGCTGACAAAGAGGACAAAGACGCTTACAAGGGCCCCGGCGCCGGCCCGGACGGCATCATCGGCGTGGCTCCCAAGGCTGAGATCCTCTCTGTCTCGGCGTGGATCGGCGGTGCCAATCCGGGCGGCGTTACGATTGACGAGCAGCTGCCCAACGCTGTGCGCTGGGCCGTGGACAACGGCGCCAAAGTCATCAACATGTCCCTCGGGTCTACCTCGACGGCCTGGCCTGAAAGCTGGGACGAGGCCTTCCTCTACGCGGAACAGAACGACGTCGTCATTGTGGCGGCGGCCGGCAACCGCGTCGCGGGGATGACCCAGGTAGGGGCGCCCGCAACGATCCCGGGTGTCCTGACCGTCGCCGGACTCGACCGTGAAGGACGTGCCAGCTGGGATTCCTCCTCCGAAGGCATCAGTATCGGCGTAGCCGCCCCGGCTGAGAAGCTGGTGGGCGGCCTGCCGGACGGGCCGTCACGCTACGCCGAGTGGTCCGGAACCTCCGCTGCCGCGCCGCTGGTTGCCGGCGTCGCGGCCCTGATCCGTTCTGCCTATCCGGAGCTGACTGCCCCGCAGGTGATCAACCGGATCATCACCACGGCAAAGGACAGCGGTGCTCCCGGCCGGGACACACTCTACGGGTACGGCGTGGTGGACGCCGCAGCCGCCCTGAATGCCGATGTTCCGGCTGTTGCCGGGAACCCTCTCGGAACGATCGAGGAATGGATCCGCATTCACCGCCGCGGTGAAGCCCCTGCGGGGGAAGACACAGCGCCTGCGCCGGGCCAGAGTCTTCCGGACATCCCCGAACCCCAGGTGCCGGTGGCAGCTGATCCCCGCTCCGGTGATGACCCGCTGCCGGCCGGCCTGGTTCTGGGATTTGGTGGGCTGATCCTGATCGTCGGCGCCGGCGGAGCCATTGCCGTAGTGCGGGTAAGGCGCTCGGCGCAGACCGCCGGGAACGGTTCGCCGGACCCGGAGACTGCCGAGCAAATCGATGCTGCCGAAGATGACATTGACCACCGGGCAGAGCGCGCTTCACAGCCCTGAGCGGGCACTTCCGGGCCGGCTGGAAACAGCCGCAGTGAAGGCCGATAACCGCTGTGCCGGAAGGTGAAGAAATCAAGTTGTGCGACTTAGTGAAGACTTTCACAAGTCGGGTAGGATGTTGCCTATGGCATCGCAAACACAATTCTCTGATCGTCCCCGCGTTCTGGTGGTTGGCGGTGGCTACGTCGGTCTGTACGTAGCCAAGAACCTCCAAAAGAAGGTCAAGGCCAACGGCGGGATCGTTACGGTAGTGGATCCGCTGCCGTACATGACCTACCAGCCTTTCCTTCCCGAGGTCGCTGCCGGCACCATCAACGCGCGCAACGCCGTTGTTTCACACCGGATGCACCTGAAGGACACCGAACTGATCTCCGGCAAGGTCGTGGCCATCAACCACGCCACGCACACCGCTACGGTGGAGCCTGCTGACGGCGGCGCACCGTTCGAACTCAGCTACCGCGACGTCGTTATGTCCGCCGGTTCCGTCACGCGCACCTTCCCGATTCCGGGCCTCGCCGAGGTCGGCATTGGCATGAAGACCATCGAAGAAGCCGTGGAAATGCGGAACAAGGTGCTCGAGCGCATCGAAACCGCCTCCCTGATGACCGACCAGGCTGCGCGTGCCCGCGCCCTGACGTTCGTCGTCGTCGGCGGCGGCTTCGCCGGTATTGAAACCATCACGGAAATCGAAGACATGGCCCGCGGCGCCGTTCGGGAGAACAACCGCCTTAAGCGTGAAGACCTGCGCTTCGTCATGATCGAAGCCATGGGCCGCGTTATGCCCGAGGTCAAGCCGGACCAGGCCGAGTGGGTTGTCTCCTCCATGCGTGAGCGCGGCATCGAAGTCCTGCTCAACACCTCCCTGGCCAGCGCCGAAGGCGGCCTGCTGAAGCTGATCAACATGGCGGACAAGTCCCCGGCCGGCGAGTTCGAAGCCGACACCCTGATCTGGACCGCAGGTGTCCAGGCCAACCCGATGGTCCGCGCCACCGACTTCCCGATCGATGACCGCGGCCGCGTGCGTGCCAACGCCGAACTGCGGATCACCGGCGACGACGGTCCCCTGGAAGGTGCCTGGGCAGCCGGCGACGTGTCTGCTGTTCCCGACCTCACCGGTGGCGGCGTCGGCGGGTTCTGCGTTCCCAACGCACAGCACGCTGTCCGTCAGGCCAAGCGCCTGGCCAAGAACCTGCTTGCTGACCGCTACGGCGAGGGCCAGGTTGTTGAATACCGCCACAAGAACCTCGGCGCCGTTGCCGGCATGGGCCAGTACAAGGGCGTTGCGAACATCATGGGCTTCGGCATGAAGGGCCTTCCGGCCTGGCTGGCCCACCGCGGCTACCACGGCATGGCCATGCCGATGTTCGAGCGCAAGTTCCGCGTGGTTTCCGGCTGGGCATCGAACTTCTGGTTCGGCCGCGACTTCACTCAGCTAATGCACCTGAAGAACCCGCGGAAGGCATTCGTGGAGGCTGCAACGCCTGCCAAGAAGCCTGCTGCAAAGTAACACCAGCGAAACTGCCATACAGCGGCGGCCGACCGGATACCTCCGGCGGCCGCCGCTGGCGGTTTAACCGGCAGTACGGCTGGTTGGGCAGCGGGCAGTTTCTGTGCTTCTGCGCCGCTCAAGTAGGCTGGTTTATGCGCTTCGAACCCGGCCATTCCGCCGTCGTCGCGGTGCGCGGGCCCCAGTAGCCCAATGGCAGAGGCAGCGGACTTAAAATCTGTGTGTTGTGGGTTCGAGTCCCACCTGGGGTACAAAATTACGGAAACCGGGTGCTCAGCCTGCCAAGACCGCCTGTACCACCCCTGGGAATCTTGGCAGGATCCAACCTGTGACATCGGAGTCAAGGAGATGGACCGAAAGGAATGCGTTATTACCTAGTGGTTTGTGTTACTTGCTATTAGGCTGGGGCAAGCTACCGGAAGGCCTGTATTCTATTCACATGGAAAATGTGATGCACGGGACTGCAACGGTAGCAGCATCTGCTCTCGACAAAGACGGCCTAAACGCTCCCACTTCTTATGTCACGTCACCGGACAGTTTTCAGCCGCAAACAGATTTGGGTGCGTCAAGGTACCGCTGTGTGCTTCAGGATGACCGGCCTTTGGACGCTCTTCTGGTAAATGAGGGAACGGATGTTCTAATCGTCACATTTCATGGCGCGTTGGACCGTAAGCGTTTCGACCTTCCCCGATTTGAACGCCTTGGAACAACTGGCGAATTTGCTCAGTCCATGCTTTTCTTCTCGGATCCGGGTTTATTCGCAGACGACAGCATCGAGCTGGCGTGGTTCACCGGTTGGCCGGGCGTTGATCTGCAGCCGATTTTGGCAGAATGGGCAACAAGAGCAGCTCAGGCCGTAGGAGCATCGCGGATCATATTCACTGGATCATCGGGGGGCGGTTTTGCTGCTTTGCAGGTTTCTGCCCTAGTTCCTGGGTCCGTCTGTCTAGCGTTCAACCCGCAGACCAGTATCCACGGTTACCTAGTCGGTGGCCACGGGGTATGGGTGCAACGGAAGTATATTGAGGTGTACCACCCGGAGTTGATCACAGAGGGCGTGGTGGACGTGGATTTCACTAATGACTGGACACTTGCCATCGGCGATCATATGTCCCCGATAAGGCGATATTCAGTTCCCGTTGGTAACCATGTACTCTACGCTGATAACCCCAACGACTTTCATCACGCACAACACCTCTTGCCCTTCCAAGAGGCCGTAGCAGCCGGCGAAAACTGCAACAGGTTCCGGGTCCATACTTACGATGGGTCCGTTGGACATGAACCGCCGTCGCCGCCTCAGTTTAGAGAAGCCATGACTGAAGCCCTGCGGTGGTGTCAGGAGCTACCGTCGATCGACTGCTGATTTGATCAGGTCATTCCTGGGCAACACAACAAGGACGGGAGTGGTTTGATGGCCGTAATACAGCGACGGTGACGAGGGTCTGATAGGGCTGGCCGGTATTCTGTATGGGTGGAAACCAATGAAATGATTGAACAACTCACTGCTCAGCTAAATGAGTTGAAAGAAACGGTTGCAGAACTGACGAAGCCCAAGCACGGGTCTCGGACGATTCTCGGGGTCAACGTTAGAGTTAGCCCTGATTGCGTATTGGTGAGCAACGAGAATGCCTCGATCACCCTTGGTGACCACACACAGGTGTGGCGGGGTGCAGATTGGGTCGGCCCGATCCATGTTGGTAAGCGTGTGTTCATAAACCAGGGGAGCTATATCCGGCCTGGTGTGACCATCGAAGACGACGTGTCGATCGGCCCCTTCGTCCGGCTTATATCGGACACCCACGACATATCGACGGGCTCCAGACGTACCGGGACCCCACGCAAGGACCCGATTCGGGTCGGACGGGGAACGTGGATCGGCGCAGGGGCAACGGTGCTCGGTGGAGTTACTATCGGCTCGCGGTCCATTCTCGCGGCTGGTGCTGTAGTCATTAACGACGTTCCGGACAATGTGATAGTGGCGGGAGTTCCTGCCAAGATCGTCCGACACATATCGGATGGCGAGAAAGTTGCCGAATTGGACGCAGTGGGCAGCACGCCTGTGACCGCCTGATTGAGTGGCTCGGGGACCAGTTTCGGCACGCGTCGACGATGCGCCGAAGAAGTTTGTTCTAAAGCTCACCGTGATGTTCTCCATTTGGGGAGTGATGCTGCTGGAGAAGCTCGAATACGGTAGGTTCCATGAAGAACTCAGAGGCCGAACCCTCACGTTCGATCAGATTCAGGCTGGCAGCAGCGGATTTACGAGCAATAGAAATATGAGGGCGCATGGCGCCTCATGATGGAAGAAAAGACCGAACAGCGTTCCCAGCCAGTTGTTACCTTCGACTATTAGATCGCAGTTTTCTCTGAAAAGCCGGGACAGATTCTTCAGATCAACCGCAACCCCGCAATTGTGGAATACATTTTCGATGGCGACTTTGAGCCGCTAGACCTGGACCGCATGATCATTAGAGATCGGTCAACGAAGAAGCAGGGAACACCAGCGTCCTTGAGACATAAAGGAGATGCTGAAGATCGCCTCTGAAGTGACGCAGGCGCTGGGCACCCCCCATTTATTCGTGTGGATATGTTTACCGGCCCCAATGGTCCCGTGATCGGCGAACTGACAGCCTCCCCTGGAGATGTTCTCTACGGGGGACAACTACAAGTTCACTGAAGAGGGCGACGCCGAATTGGGGCAGGAATGGGCGAAGTAAAAAAACGTCTTGTGGCGAAAAACGCCTGACTCACGGTCTCTCCACTCAACTACTGAGCGGAACCGGCAGAGGCCAGGAGGCCAACGGGACCGAGAGGTCGGTGACACGTTCCGTCCCGAGGAGGCACCGATACCAAGGTGCAAAGCTAGTGCTCCGATAGTCGGGCATAGAACTGGCAACTATGGGGTGGTTGGTCTACCCACCACTCCATAGCTACCGTAGGACAATCAGTTTTGGACGCGATGGCCCATTCGAGCGAGGACGTATTGGCTCCCACCTGCGGCCCTTGTCGATTCCTGATGGAGCCGCACGGCGAGTTGCTCAGACGTGCGGGCGCTCAACAGCTTAGCGTTGCTAAGCAAAAGCGTAGACAGGGGGGCACCGTGGTTCAGCAGCACCTTCAAAGCGGCCGAAGGTCAGGACGTTCGGCCGCTATCGACCTTATCCGCATCTTTGGCATCATGGCCGTGGTAGTTGGTCATGTTTTTGAGACTGAGCTTATTCGCCAAGTCCTCTACACGTGGCACGTTCCTATCTTCTTTTTCCTCTCAGGTTATTTGTGGACTGGCAACAGGACTGTCAGGTTTGAGGTAGACAAGCGCTTTCGCACCCTTATCATCCCTTACACATCATGGCTGATCTTGATTGCTCTGCCGGTTGTTACGGCGTGGAGCATTGCTGGTCACCTTGACTTATCCCGTCTGATGACACTGCTTGTGGGCGGGTCCCATCTTGGGAGGCCGTTCTCTGCATTCTGGTTTGTCACGGCCCTATTCTTTTCCACGGTCCTGTTTCGGCTTCTGGAAAACAGGGCAGCACTGAGATGGGCATTCCTCTTGTCCGGGCTCATCCTGGCAGCGACAATTGGGGAAGTCTTGGCGGAGCTTCCACTTTCCTTGGGCTTGGCTGTTCCGTGTACGATCTTTATTGCCGCAGGCGCGGCCCTCAAAAGGTATCGTAGCCGGATCCCTTACCCAACAGCTGCGGCAGCTGTTTCGCTCGGTGCGTCCGTGCTGATGGTCTCCACCGGTACGTCTGCCCCAATGGACATAAAGGCGGGCGACTTCGGGACCCCAGTACTGGGAATGATCGTGGCCACATCCGTTTGTTTCGGCCTGACTCTCATAGTTGAAGTCGGGGCTAAGAATCTGGGGTCCACCTTCGATACCATAACCAGCCTCCTAGCCAAGGGCGGCCTCATGGTTGTGCTCACGCATGCGCTCTTCATCTGGCTGCTGACTTTGACGCCACTCAACCAATGGAGTGTCTTGGCGGCTTCTCTAGTTGTTCCGTGGACACTCGCGACACTAGTTGGCCGGACGCGGTTGTCCCCTTTTCTGCTTGGAGTGCGCCAGCAAAGGCGGCGCGTATGGCGCAGCTAACTTCATGTATCGTCTACCTGACGAGCACCCAAATCTATGGAGGATCCTCTTGCCGACGCCCTGGACCACCCGGATCGCGCACCGCAATGCAGGCAAAGAGACCAACATCCCTTGGTGGGTGCACGACAAATTCAAGCTGCACAATTTCTGCAAAGAGCATGGTTTTCCGACTCCGGATGTCTACAACTTCTGGAAGACGCCTGGAGAAATCACTTTCGACGGTGCACCCAAGAAATTCGTCCTGAAACCTACGGTGATGTTCTCCATGTGGGGCGTCATGCTGCTCGAGAAGCTGGATGACGGGACTTTCCATGACGAACTCAAAGACCGGGTGCTGACGTTCGAGAACATCCAGGCCGAGCAGCAAAAGGTCTACGAACGATGCAAATACAAAGGCGCTTATCGTTTGATGATGGAAGAGAAAATCGAAAGCCGCAACCCTGGGCAGCCCGTGCCGCTCGACTATAAAATTGCGGTCTTCTATGACGAGCCCGGTCAGGTTCAGCAGATCAACCGGAATCCTGCGATCCCGGAAAACGCGTTCTTCGATGGGTCCTTCGAACCGCTGGACCTCACTCACACCATCATTAGTGACTGGTCGACGACGAAGCGGGGAGAGCACGACCGTCCAGACGACTATGAGGAGATGCTCCAGATCGCTGCTGACGTGACCAAGAAACTTGGTACACCTTTCATGCGGGTAGACATGTTTGCCGGCCCGAGCGGGCCGGTTGTTGGCGAACTGACGGCTTCTCCGGGTGATGCCTTTTACGGGAACAACTACAAGCTTGCGGATGCCTACGATCTGGAACTAGGACGGATGTGGCTGGAAGCTGAGCAGCGGATCGCAGATCACAACGCCCAGGACTCGTTGTCCGATGCTCCTGGCTAGGTCCTAGGCCACTGTGAGTCCCACCCGGGGTACAAAGTGAAACATCTCAAACGGCTGGTCTGCGCATCCTGCAACATTGGCATCACGAGTGTGATGAGTGTTACAAGGCTGTAACCGGAACCTCTTATCTTCGTCACAATCTTCCATTAGCTTTTTCTCTTATCAGGAACACCTGATGACAGCATCAAAGGCACCCGCCTTTCGATCGGGGAGAAAAACTACATGACTGCACTTCGCAAGACCGGGCCGCTTGGCCTCGGGGATGGGTACGGCCGCGCAGCAAGGCTGGCAGCATTGGGCGTAGGCGTCGCCCTGTTCGCCTCAGCCTGCGGCAGCGGCGGTGACTCTGGAACCGACTCCTCACCGTCCGGGGATTCTTCTTCGCCAGCAGCTAACAGTTCGGTACTTTCCTGCCCGCCCAGCCAGGGCGGCAAGGGTGAGGACCCCGGAGAGAAGGGTGACCCCTCAGCGGTTCCAGCCTCCACCGGGACAACGGACACTCCGCTCAAGCTCGGGACCCTGCTGCCCACCACAGGTGCCCTCGCCTTCCTCGGCCCGCCGGAAATTGCCGGCGTCGATCTGGCCGTTGAAGAGGTCAACGCAGCAGGCGGCGTCCTCGGCCAGCCCATCGAAGTTGTTCACCGAGACTCCGGCGATACCACCACGGACATCGCCACGCAGTCCGTGACGGATCTGCTGGGACAGGACGTCAGCGCCATCATCGGTGCTGCTTCGTCCGGTGTTTCCAAGACTGTCATCAACCAGATCACCGGAGCCGGAGTCATTCAGTTCTCCCCGGCCAACACCTCCCCGGACTTCACTGACTGGGATGACAACGGGCTTTACTGGCGCACCGCTCCCTCCGATGTTCTCCAGGGCCGTACCCTGGGCAACTACATCATGGAGTGCGGCGCCCAGACCGTTGGCATGATCGTGCTGAACGACGCTTACGGCACCGGCCTGCAGCAGAACATCAAGAGCTCCGTTGAGGCCGCAGGCGGCCAGGTCGTGGCAGAGCCGATGTTCAATGAAGGCGATTCCCAGTTCAGCAGCCAGGTTGACGCTGTTACCAGCGCCGACCCGGATGCAATTGTGGTGATCAGCTTCGACCAGGCCAAGAGCATCGCACCGCTGCTGACCGGCAAGGGCGTTGACCCGTCACAGATCTTCTTCGTTGACGGCAACACCTCGGACTACAGCGGCGACCTCGACGCCGGAACGCTCGAAGGCGCCCAGGGCACCATCCCCGGGCCGTTCGCCTCGGACAACTTCAAGGATGCCCTCCTCGGAATTGATCCGGCCCTGAAGGACTGGGCGTACGCGGGTGAAAGCTACGACGCAGTGACCATGCTGGCCCTGGCCGCAGAAGCTGCAGGCAGCACCGACGGCGCCGCCATGGCAGCCGAGCTGCAGGGCGTTTCAGCAGACGGTGAGAAGTGCTTCGACTTCGCCGGCTGCGTGACGATCCTGCGCGAAGGCGGAGACATCGACTACGACGGCTACTCCGGACCGGTTACCTTCGATGAGAACGGTGACCCGACAGAAGCCTTCATCGGTATCTACCAGTTCGACGCGGAGAACAAGCCGGTTCCGAGCCGCTCCGAGGTGGGCAAGCTCTAAGGCAGGCTGACACTAAATCACCACCGCACCACTCGAAGGGCCCCTGCTCCGGCAGGGGCCCTTCGCTGTGCGGCACAGGAACCCGGCGCAGGAACCCGGCACAGGAGGCACCGGCACAGGAGGCACCGGGCGCGGGGGGAGTGTTAGCGGTACGGAAGGCTCGTGACGAAGTCCGTACGCGGTCCACCAAGGCATGGGGGCGGGCGGCAGGTAACGGCCTGATCCGGAGAGGGCGGCGAGCACCCATTAAATCCGGGCCAGACCAGGGCACGCCAGACCAGGCAATGCCAGGTTAAAGCAGAGTGCCCGTCCGGAGCCGAAGCTCCGGACGGGCACTCGCCTGACTGGGACCAGGCCTAGGCCGTGTCAGCCAGGGTTCCCAGGTACAGCTGGATGACCTTGGGATCTTTCATCAGCTCGCGTCCGGTACCGGTGTACGCGTCCTTGCCCTGGTCGAGCACATACGCGCGGTCACAGATCTGCAGGCAGCGCCGGGCGTTTTGCTCCACCATGATCACCGAGACGCCGGCCCGGTTGATCTCATGTACGCGCAGGAACGTCTCATCCTGCTTCACGGGGGAGAGACCGGCGGAAGGCTCATCCAGCAGCAGCACAGCCGGCTCCATCATCAGGGCCCGGCCCATGGCCACCATCTGGCGTTCACCGCCGGAGAGCGAACCAGCACGCTGGCTGCGCCGCTTCTTCAGCTCCGGAAACAGGTCAGCCACAAACTCGAAGCGTTCCTTGAAGTTCTTCGGTTGCTGGTACAGGCCCATCTGCAGGTTCTCTTCAATGGTCAGCGACGCGAACACGTTGTTGTTCTGCGGCACGAACCCCACGCCTCGGCTGACCAGCTTGTTGGCCTTCAGCCCGGTGAGATCCTGCCCGCGCACCATAACGGTGCCCGAGTGGACCTTTACCAGGCCGAACATGGCCTTCAGCAGTGTGGACTTGCCGGCACCGTTCGGCCCGATGATGCCAATGAGTTCACCGCGGCGGGCTTCGATGGAACAACCGTTGAGGATGTTGACTCCGGGAATGTATCCCGCCACCAGGTCGGTGACCTTGACGACGGAGTCGCCCTCGAAATTTTCAGCCGTCATGCCATGTCCTTACGTTCCTGGATGGTCACGGGGGCCAGCCCCTCGCCGCCCTGAATGTCTGAATCCGGATCCTTCTCCAGAACCGCTTCGAGCTTCTCGAACCCTTCTGAATCGCCCAGGTCCACATCGTGGTGTGCGCCAAGGTAGGCATCAATCACGGCCTGGTCCTTCATGACTTCGGCAGGCGGGCCCTCGGCTACAACCTTGCCTTCAGCCATGACGATCACCCAGTCTGCGATGTGCCGGACCATGTGCATATCGTGTTCCACGAACAGGACCGTCATGCCTTCGGCCTTGAGGTTCTTGATGTGGTCCAGCAGGGACTGGGTCAGTGCCGGGTTCACACCTGCCATGGGCTCATCGAGCATTACCAGCTTGGGATTGACCATCAGCGCCCGCGCCATTTCCAGGAGCTTGCGCTGTCCGCCGGAGAGGGAAGCTGCATAGTCGGCGCGCTTGGCGTCGAGCTTGAACTTCGCCAGCAGGCCGTCGGCCTGTTCGGTGATCTCGTCCTCCCGCTTTTTCCACAGCGGCCGGAACAGCGCCCGGCGCAGGGCCTCGCCCGGCTGTTCATTGGCGCCCAGGCGCATATTCTCCAGCACCGTCAGCTTGCCCATGACCTTCGTCAGCTGGAACGTGCGCACCATTCCCAGCCGGGCGACCTTGTAGGCCGAAACACCCGCAAGGTCGCGGTCTTCGAACTTCCATTCCCCGGACTGCGGGGTATCGAATCCCGTGAGCAGGTTAAACAGCGTGGTCTTGCCGGCGCCGTTGGGGCCGATCAGGGCTGTGATCTTGTTCCGCGGGATCTCCACATGCTCGACGTCGACGGCGTGGATGCCGCCGTAGGTGCGGGTCACGTTGGAGGCCACCAGAATCGGATCGCGCTTGCGGCAGCCCGGTCCGATTGCGTCGGCGGCGATCGGGCGGTCATCGGTCATGTATTTGTTGCCCGCCCAGTTTTCGTGCTCGTCCACGGTTGCCGGTGCTTCGCCGGCCGGTACGGTTTCCGCCGCCGGTTCTGCGGCATGGGCACCGGGCCGGCGGGCCGGCTGGGGGCTCTCTGCTTGATGGCTCATGCGAATGACAGCTCCTTCTTATTACCCAGCACGCCCTGTGGCCGGAAGATCATCAGCAGCATGAGGGCTACACCTACAAGGATGTAACGCAGCTGCCCGGCCTGGGTAGTGTTCAGGAAGGTGATGGCCCCGGACTCAATGGCGCCGTAGAGCAGGCCCTGGGTCAGGGAAAGCACAGCCCAGAACATCATGGCGCCGATGACCGGGCCGAGCACGGTGGACATGCCGCCCAGCAGCAGTGCCGTGTAGAGGAAGAACGTCAGTTCGGTGCCGTAGTTGGCCGGCTGCACCGCTCCGCGGGGGAGCGTGAAGATAATGCCTGCCAGTGAACCGAGCATGCCGCCGATGATCAGGGCCTGCATCTTGTAGGCGTAGACGTTCTTGCCGAGCGAGCGTACGGCGTTCTCATCCTCACGGATTCCCTTGACCACACGGCCCCAGGGGCTGCGGACCAGAAGCCAGATGACCAGGCAGGCCAGTGCGACGACGGTCCAGGCCACCACACGGATCCACAGATCGCGTTCGTTCAGGCTGAACGGGCCGAGGTTGTACACACCGGGGGCGAAGGGGTTGAGCGAGTAGAACCCGCCCTCGAACGCCGCCAGGCCGTTGGCTGAACCGGTGACTTCCGTCAGGCCGTTGGTGGTCACGATGTAACGGACGATTTCCGCTGCGGCGATGGTGACGATTGCCAGGTAGTCCGCCCGCAGGCGCAGCGTGGGCAATCCGAGGATCACCGCAAAGGCCACGGAAGCGAGCATCGCGATCAGCAAAGCCACCGGCAGGGGAGCGTTGAAGCTCAGGGTGGGGATGGCGAAGCCGTAGGCTCCGATTGCCATAAAACCGGCCTGGCCAAAGTTCAGCAGTCCGGTGTAGCCGAAATGCACGGCCAGCCCGAGGGCCGCCAGCGCGTAGGCAGCAGTGGTGGGTGTGAAAAATTCGTTGACTGCACCCAGCAGGATGTTTCCAAAGTCCATGTCGAGGCCCCTAACCTATGCGCTCTCGGCGGCCGAGGATACCCTGCGGTCGAACCAGGAGGACGAGAATCATGATGAGCAGCGCGCCGACGTACTTCAGGTCCGCCTCGAGCCAGAGGGTGGAGATTTCCACGAAGAGTCCCACGATGATCGAGCCGATCAGGGCGCCGAAGACGGTGCCCAGCCCGCCCAGGGTCACGGACGCGAAGATCAGCAGCAGGATCTGCTGGCCCATGTTGAAGGAAACGCCGGGGCGGTAGTACGCCCACAGAATGCCGCCCAGCGCGGCAAGCGCGCCGCCGGCCATCCAGACAATACGGATCACGCGGTCGACGTCGATGCCCGAGGCAGCTGCCAGCGGGGGGTTGTCCGCGACGGCGCGGGTGGCCTTGCCGATCCGGGTTCGCAGCAGCAGCGCGGCCACGATCAGGATGACGACCAGCGAGACAACCAGGGAGACGAGGTTGTTCCGTGAGATGGATACCGGGCCCAGCTCCAGCATGGGACTCTGCGAGTTCGGCAGCTGCTGGGTGGCGCCGCCGAAGAAGAAGAGGATGGTGTAGCGCAGGGCGAGGGCCAGGCCGATGCTGACGATCATCATGGGCACCAGGCCGGTGCCGCGCCGGCGCAGCGGT
This sequence comes from Arthrobacter sp. NPDC055585, assembly GCF_053619115.1. Classification (NCBI taxonomy): domain Bacteria; kingdom Bacillati; phylum Actinomycetota; class Actinomycetes; order Micrococcales; family Micrococcaceae; genus Arthrobacter; species Arthrobacter sp. NPDC055585. Next base: position 284,935 of record NZ_JBSHIT010000001.1, on the reverse strand, counting down.
TTCCAGAGCCCGGCGTCCTGCACATAGCCGAGTCCGGCGCCGCCGGCCACCGCCAGTATCAGCGCGAGCCAAAGCGGCAGGCCCAGCGCAGAGAACCCGAAGGCCAGTACGGCGCCGAAGGTCACCATCTCACCGTGGGCGAAGTTGGTCAGGCCGGTGGTGCCGAAGATCAGGGAGAGCCCGACGGCGCTCAGGGCCAACAGCAGCCCGAAGCTCAGCCCGGCCACGGCCCGTTCAACGAGCTTGGTGCCGAAGCTGTCCCCCTGGAGCACAATGCCCTCACCCAGGAGGAAGAGGGTGGTGATGTTTGAGGTTCCGGCGAAAGTTACTGTGCGCGGGTTCTGCTGGCCTTCAGCCAGTGCCACGCCTTCAGGCAGAGTGGATTCGTCCAGCTCTACTTCGTAGGCGCCCTGTTCGGGAACTCCGATGGACCATGACCCGTTCTCGGCAGTTTCAGTTTCGGCTTCGTAGCCGTTGGCGCTCGCCTTGATGGTCACACCCGAGACCGGGGAGCCGGCGTTCCGCAGGACGCCGCTGATACGGTCCTGGTACTCGGCGCCGTCGGTCACTTCGTCCTCTCCGGCACTGCCGGAGTCCTGCGCTGATACTTCGGTACTGCTCTCCGGTGCCGGGGATTCCGAGGCCGGGGGTGGAGCTGTCGTTGCATGCACGGCTGGGGCGGCGAGCAGCAGGCCGGCAAATATGCCGGCCACCGCCACGAGCATCCCCATATACCGGGCGAGTGCCGATATTCTTCCCAAAGTGAATTACCTCCGCCGGGGGTATATATGCGCCGGTTTTCGGCGCATTTTATATGTGACCTTTGTGATGTCAGTCACGAGTGGTGATCATGCTACCCGGCGTTTGTTTCGGTGGGGTGACACAAAGTGCGAGGTTGTGTCGCGATCAGGTAACGACTCCGCCGGGTGCTTCATTATGGAAGTCCGGAGCCAGTTTTGGGCCCTCTAGGTACCAAACCGTTACCAAACGGTGCGGCCGCGGCGGAATCATCCGGCCGCCCCGTACGTTCGGATTGGTAGGCTGATCTTTAAACCAAGCCCCCCAAGACGGAGGACACTTTCATGGCACTAGGCGGCAACCCGGTTTTCAACGGAAAGAATTTCCGTTCCCAGACCCGCGGCGGAGCGCCCACCGTTCCTGCAGGCGGCCCCTTTGCGGGGCAGGATCCTATGAGCCCGCAGGATCTGCAGAACCTTTACTCGGCACCGGCGGCAGGTCCGCGCGAGACCGGGCGGATGACGTACGACGACGTCATCATGAAAACACTCGGCTGCCTGGCAGTTGTGCTGCTCGGCGCCGCAATCCCGGTGTTCGTGCTGCCCGGGGCAGCCGGACTGCTGATGATCGTCGGCGCACTGGGCGGATTTGTCCTGGGCCTGGTCAACTCCTTCAAGCGTGAGCCGGTACCGGGGCTCATCCTCGCCTATGCACTTCTTGAGGGTATGTTCCTTGGCGCCCTGACCCAGGTGCTCAACGCCATGTTCCCCGGCATCGGCCTGCAGGCCGTGATCGGCACCCTGGCCGTCTTCGCCGTAACCCTCGTGCTGTTCAAGAGCGGCAAGGTCCGCGCGACGCCGAAGGCGATGCGCTTCTTTATGATCGCGCTCATCGGATACGCGGTGTTTTCGCTGGTCAACGTGGGCCTGATGATCTTCGGCGTAGTCGATGATCCGTGGGGCGTGCGCGGTATGGAAATTGCCGGCATTCCGCTGGGCATCATCATTGGCCTGCTGGCCGTAGGCCTGGCCGCCTTCTCCCTGATCATGGACTTCACCTCGATTGAGCAGGGCGTCAAGGCCGGCGCACCGCAGCGCTACTCCTGGACCGCTGCCTTCGGCCTGACCGTGACCCTGGTCTGGCTGTACGTGGAGATCATCCGCATCCTGGCTATCCTGCGCGGCAACGACTAACCGCAAAAGACAAGGCAATAACGGCGGGACCGCAGCTGCGAAGCTGCCGGTCCCGCCGTCCGTTAAGCCGAAATTCTCCGATTTCGCTTCTGCGCGCCCGGGCTGGTCCGTACCATCCGGAGTCACTGATCGAGGGGGAATCGTGACTGAGGTGCATCCGGAACCAGCTGCCGCCTTCCAGGAACTGCTCCTGGGCGCGGAAGAACTGCAGGCCTACCTGTCTGAACTGGCGGTCCTAACTCTTACGCTGCTCGGCAGCCAGGTCCTGGGCTGCTCACTGCTGATAGACCGTGCCCGCCGGGCCCGGGCCGAGGGGCACAGCGACGACCGGGCTGAGCGAATCGCCGGACCCGTCTTCGCCGACGGCGGCCCGGCCGCGGAAGCTGTGGCCACCGGAACGTCCGTGGTCGTCACCGACGCGTGGACAGAAAGGCGCTGGCACGGATTTCCGGGCAGCAGCGCTGAAGAAGGAGTGCGGAGCATGGCCGCAGTTCCGCTGGCGCTGGAAGGAAATGCCCGCGGGGCGCTCTGTGCCTTCTCGCCCCGCCCGCATCTTTTCCAGCCCCGCACGCTGCGCCTGGTGGAACGGACGGCGGCGGACGCGTCCCGGACCCTGCGGCTGGCACTGCGGATAGATAACCATCTGTTCCGGGCCCGCAACCTGCAGGCTGCCCTTGAATCCAGGACCGTGGTGGACATAGCGGTGGGCATCATCATGGCCCAGAACAACTGCAGCCAGGAGGCTGCGGTGGAGATCCTGCGCAGTGTCTCGAACACCCGCAACATGAAAATCCGCAGCGTTGCCGCCGGAGTAGTGGCCGCCGTCAGTGACAGGGTCCGGACACACTTCGAGGAATGAGGAAAAGGCTGGCTGTGCAGGGCCCCGGCGGGTCTAGGCTAAGAGGATGACTTTTGGGACCGGGGACACAGCCCTGCCGGCAACCGGCGCTCAGCACCGACTCGAACGGGGAAACGCAGCCGCCGTCGTAGCTTCACTCGGCGGAGGGCTGCGCAGCTACACCGTCGGGGGCACGCAGCTGGTGGAAACCTACCCCGATGAGAGCATTCCGCCGTCGGCCGCCGGGATTCTGCTGGCGCCCTGGGCCAACCGGATCGCCGGTGCGCGCTGGGAGCTGGACGGGCAGGAGCAGCAGCTGGACATCACCGAGCCGAAACTGCAGAACGCCATCCATGGACTGCTGCGGAACACCGGATACACGGCAGCGGAGAGCACGGCGGATTCGGTGCTGCTCACCGCGGAGATCTTCCCCCAGCACGGCTACCCGTTCCACCTGGTGCACTCGGTCCGGTACAGCCTGGACAGCGACGGCGGGCTGCGGGTGCGCCAGTCGCTGGCCAACGTCGGTGCCCGGAAGGCGCCGTTCGCGCTGGGCGCCCACCCGTTCCTGCGCCTGGGGGATGTGCCAAGCGAAGAGCTGACGCTCCGGGTCGACGCCGCCGCCCGCCTGACCACGGATGCCTCGCTCATCCCCACCGGGCGGGTGCCTGCGGACGGTGCGGAGAACCTCAGCGCCGGGCAGCGGGTGGGAGGGCTGGACCTGGACGCCGCGTTCACAGACCTGACCGCACGGGAAGGGCTGTTCCGGCACCAGCTCACCGCTCCTGACGGGCGCAGCGTGCAGCTTTGGGCTGAGCAGGAGTTCAGCTACGTACACGTTTTTGTCACGGACAAGCTGCCGGGCAGGTCCTGTGCTGTTGCCCTGGAGCCCATGACAGCGCCGGCAAACTGCTTCAATTCAGGCGATGGACTGCGCTGGCTGGAGCCGGGCGAGGAGTTCAGCGCCGAGTGGGGAATCCGGGCTGACCTCTGATCCGGAGGCAGCGTAAAGGTCAGGGAATGACCAGTTGAATATGGAAAGATGAGCCCATGAGACCACATGCGCGCAAAGTTGCCGCGCCCAAGGCTGTCCAGGCCGCTGCGGTGCGCTCTCAACGCGAAGGCGATGACGTTCCCTACGCGCTGCGTGTCAGCGCCTCCTGGGCCTGGCGGCTCGGCGTCGTACTGGTTGTTGGTGCGGGACTGGTGTGGCTGCTGGCCCACTTCTCCCTGCTGATTATTCCGTTGATGGTCGCTGCCCTGCTGGCCGGCCTGCTTGCACCGGTCAGCTCATGGCTGCGCCGGAACAAAGTGCCCTCCGGCCTGGCTGTCGCCGTCACAATCGTCTCTTTCCTTGGCCTGATCGTCGCCGCGCTGACCCTGGTGGGCCGGCAGCTGGCCCTTGGCTTCCGCGACCTCTGGGACGAAGTGATTACCGGCTTCGACCAGATCCAGGGCTGGCTCGCAGACGGCCCGCTGCGAGTAACATCCACGCAGATCGACAGCCTGCTCAACGAGGCGACCTCGGCCCTGCAGGACAACACAGCCAGCATTCTCTCCGGCGCTGTCAGTGTTGGTACCAGCGCCGGACACTTTGCCGCCGGAATCCTGCTGACATTGTTCGCGCTGGTCTTCTTCCTGCTCGACGGGCGAAAGATCTGGCGGTTTACCGTGGGCCTGATGCCGCAGCGGGCACGGCCCGCTGCCTTTGGGGCAGGAATCCGCGGCTGGGAATCCATGACCAACTATGTCCGGGTGCAGATGGTGGTCGCGTTCATCGACGCGGTTGGCATTGGCGGAGGCGCTGCGCTGATCGGTGTGCCGCTGGCGCTTCCCCTCGCCGTCCTGGTATTCCTGGGTTCCTTCATCCCGCTGATCGGCGCGTTCGTCACCGGTGGTATTGCCGTGCTGCTCGCGCTCGTCGCCAACGGCTGGCCCAATGCCGTCTTTATGCTCATCATCGTGCTGGTGGTCCAGCAGATTGAATCCCACATCCTGCAGCCGCTGATCATGGGCAAGGCAGTCTCCCTGCACCCCCTCGCTGTGATCCTCGCCGTCACCGGCGGCAGCCTGGTCGCGGGAATTCCCGGTGCCCTCTTCGCGGTACCCCTGATGGCCATCCTGAACGCCACGGTGCGCTACATCGCCGGCCGGCAGTGGGAGCACGACCCGATGCTGCACCGGGACGCTGAGTTCGGGCCACCGGGCACGGCTCCTCCGGAAGCCGGAGACGAAGAAGAAGACGAAGATCCCGAGGCCCTGCGCGAAGGCCAGGACACAGAACCCACTGCAACCAAAGAAGAGAACCAACGTTGAGCGATTCACCCCAGCTGCCAGTAACCCTTGACGACATCCAGGCGGCTGCAAAGCTGCTGGACGGGGTTATTGCCCATACCCCCATTGAGCAGTCCCGGGCGCTGGGACGGCTTACCGGGTCCGACGTGTACCTCAAATGCGAGAACCTCCAGCGGGCCGGCTCTTTTAAGGTCCGCGGCGCCTACGTCCGCATGGCCAAGCTCAGCGAGGAACAGAAGGCCCGCGGCGTCGTCGCGGCCTCTGCCGGCAACCACGCCCAGGGTGTTGCCGTCGCCGCAGCGCGGCTGGGCATCAAGGCCCGGATCTTTATGCCGCTCGGTGTCGCCCTGCCGAAGCTGGCCGCCACCCAGGGCCACGGTGCGGAAGTGGTGCTGCACGGCCACAACGTGGATGAAGCACTGGCTGAGGCGCAGCGCTACGCCGATGAAACCGGTGCTGTATTTGTGCACCCCTTCGACAACGTGGACATCGTGGCCGGACAGGGAACTCTGGGCCTGGAACTGCTGGAGCAGATCCCGAACCTGGACACCGTGCTGATGGGTGTCGGCGGAGGCGGACTGCTGGCCGGAGTCGCCGTCGCGATCAAGGAACGCGCACGGGAACTGGGCCGGGAAGTGAAGATCATCGGCGTCCAGGCCGAGAACGCCGCTGCCTACCCGCCGTCGCTGGCTGCCGACGCGCTGGTGCCGCTGAGCAAGGTATCCACGATTGCCGACGGCATCGCCGTTGGCCGTCCGGGGCAGCTTCCCTTCTCCATCATCAAGGAACTGGTCGACGACGTCGTCACCGTCAGTGAGGATTCACTGGCCCGTGCCCTGATCTTCCTGCTGGAACGGGCCAAACTGGTGGTTGAACCCGCCGGTGCCGTGGGGGTTGCCGCACTGCTCGACGGAAAAATCGAGAATCCGGGCAACACTGCTGTGATCCTCTCGGGCGGAAACATTGATCCGATGCTTATGCTGAAGGTAATCCAGCGCGGCCTCGCGGCCGCCGGCCGCTACCTGGTGGTGCGGATGCTGCTGGATGACCGTCCGGGCTCACTGGCCACGATTTCGCGGATCATCGCCGAGTCCGACGCCAACGTCACCGGAGTGGACCACACCAGGGTGGGAGGATCGATCAGCATGGGCGACGTAGCAATCACCATCAATATGGAAACCAAGGGGCACGAGCACTGCGAGAAGGTGCTGCAGAATCTGCGCGCCGAAGGCTTCCACCCCGTAGTGCTGCACGGCTAAGCCATGAAGCAGCGGGCGAAGAGCGCACTGGTTGTTGCAGCCTGCTTCACCGCGGGCCTGTGGATCATCTACTTCCTGACCCTGCCCTTTCAGACCACGCTGCTTCCCGGCCTGGGCATCATCCCGCGGCAGCTGGACGGACTGGACGGGATTGTGTTTTCCCCGCTCCTGCACGCCGGAACCGGCCACCTGATCAGCAACTCGCTGCCGCTGCTGGCTTTCGCGTTCCTGGTGCTGCTGGAGGGGCTGCGCCGGTTCGCAGCTGTGCTGGCGATCTGCTGGCTTGCCTCGGGCCTGGGGGTGTGGCTCTTTGGCGGGGGACTGACCATCGGGGTGTCCGGCGTCGTTTTTGGTTTGTTCGCGTACCTGATGGTCCGCGGGTTCTATAACCGGGACCTGATCCAGATCCTGCTGGGCGGGGTGCTGTTCCTGATCTACGGCTCCCTGCTGTGGGGAGTGCTGCCCACTGCCGCCGGAGTGTCCTGGCAGTCCCACCTCTTTGGTGCCGCCGGAGGAGTGATTGCAGCGATCCTGCTGCGGCGCCGGGACGACGGCCCGGAAAGCACGAACGGGCCCGCCATCCGGCGGACCCGTTCCTGAAAGCGGCGTGGCTACCCGGCGTAAGGGGTGGCTGAAACAATCTCCACGGAGATGCTCTTGCCGTTCGGTGCTGCGTAGGACGTGGACTCACCGGCACGCAGGCCGTTGATGGCCGCGCCGAGAGGCGACTTCTCGCTGTAGACGTCGATGTCGCTGTCCCCGGCGATTTCGCGGCTGCCAAGCAGGAACTTCTCCAGGTCACCGGCAATCCTGGCCTCAACCAGCATACCGGGTTCCACCACGCCGTCATCCGCCGGAGCTTCGCCGACGTGCGCGTTCTCAAGGAGCTGCGTCAGCTGGCGGATGCGGGCTTCAGCCTTGCCCTGCTCCTCCTTGGCTGCGTGGTAGCCGCCGTTCTCCTTCAGGTCGCCTTCAGACCGTGCCTGTTCGATGCGAGCAACGATCTCAGTCCGGCCCGGGCCGGAAAGGTGGTCCAGCTCCGCCTTCAGGCGGTCGTAAGACTCTTGCGTGAGCCAGGCGACAGATGCGCTGTTGGTAGACACGGGTCTCTCCTTATGTGACATCCGAACCCAGGGAACAGGTTCGGCTTGGCTGAAATTGCCGGCGAGGCCGGATGGCCTGACAAGCAAAGACCCCGCCGGACGGTGACCGGTTTGCTCGGATTTTTATCCGGCGATCACCTGGGCGGGGCGTAACGTAGCCTCCATACTAGTCAGCAGGAGGCACAAACCCAAGACGTGCGGCCGGGTTTCTCCGCGAGTAGATCCTGCAGGAGCGCGGAACTAGGATTCCTGTTCCACAATCCAGCAGGCGTTGACGCCGCCCGTCACCCCCAGCGAGTCCGTCCGAACCGAGGTGCTCACCGACACGGTGGGGGTCTCGCCCGCGGGAATCCGGACGGTCTTCCAGCCCACCACGGCATAGCTTTCACTGAGGACCTGCACAGCGCAGTCCACCGTGGCATCGGCGGGCCTGGTGACATTGAAGTCGACGACGGCGGAGGTGGCGTCCGGAATGGTGAACCCGACGTCCTTGGAGGTCAGGGTGCCGGCTCCGGAGGGGATGGCCATGAAGATCACGGCACCGACTGCCGCAGCCCCGGCGAGCGAGCCCAGGACAATCTTGGTGCGGGAGCTGAGTCCCGGCTTGGGCGCGCCATAGCGATTGGCTAATCTTGTCTCGGGCGACGAACCGTCCGCGGGGCGCTCGGGAACCGGTACGCCGTCTGTGCTGTCCCCAGTACTGTCCCGAATGCTGTCCTCAGTGCTCACTGTTTCATTTTATCGAACATTCTTGTCGGCGCGTTCCGCCGGCTGTCAGGAGTAACCGCGTTGTCCACCGAAACCAATTCAGTGCCCGGAGAACTGCGCCTGCTGGCGGTTCACGCCCACCCCGATGACGAGGCCAGCAAGGGCGCCGCGACCATGGCCGCCTACGCAGCCGAAGGCGTCCGAGTGATGGTAGCGACCTGCACCGGGGGAGAGCGCGGCGACGTACTCAATCCGGCTGCTGCCGGCATCCCCGCTGCCAAGCGGGACCTGGCGGGCCTGCGCCGCAGCGAAATGGCAGCCTCACAGGCCGCGCTGGGCATTGAACACCGCTGGCTGGGCTTTATGGACTCCGGCCTGCCCGAAGGCGATCCGCTGCCGGAGCTGCCCGCAGGCTGCTTCGCCCTCCGCCCGCTTCAGACCGCAGCGGCTCCGCTGGTGAAGCTGGTGCGGGAGTTCCGCCCGCACGTGATCGTCAGCTACGACGAAAACGGCGGCTACCCCCACCCCGACCACATCATGGCGCACAAGGTAGCCGTTGAAGCCTTCCATGCCGCCGGCGACGCCGATAAGTACCCCGGCACCGGTGCCCCCTGGGAACCCCTGAAGCTCTACTACGACCGCGGTTTCAATCCCGAACGTTTCCGCGCCCTGCACGAGGCACTGACCGAGGCCGGCCTGGAATCTCCGTACGCCGAACGGCTGGCGGCCTGGCTGGAAGCGGACACCGAGGGGCACCAGCCGCCGGCTCCGCTTCATCCCACCACCACGCAGGTTGAGTGCGGAGAATACTTCCCGGTGCGGGACGAGGCACTGAAGGCCCACCGCACGCAGGTGGACCCCGACGGTTTCTTCTTCGCGGTCAGCACCGACATGCAGCGCCGGGTATGGCCCTGGGAAGACTATTCACTGATTGAATCCCGGGTCCCGTCACAGGTACCTGAAAACGACCTCTTCGCTGGCATACGATAGAGGGTAGATCCGGTGCCCTGTGCGCCGCCTTCTGCCAAGAGAGAGAAACTTCGTGAACCTGCTGTACAGCCTGACCCTGACTGTCACCAACCCAATCGAGGGCGACCTAAAGCCCGGCCTTGAGGAAGGGGACATCACTCCCGGCCTGCTGGGCTTCCTGGCAACGCTGTTCCTGGCGCTGTGCGTAGTGTTCCTCATCCGGGACATGGTCAAGCGGATCCGGCGGGTCCGGTACCGTTCCCAGATCACCGGTGAAGGCGGCGGCACGGAGGCTGAGGGACCGGCAGGCGACGAAGCTGCAGAGGATGCCGCCCTCGACGCCGCTGAGAATACGGACCACGCTGACCCCCGGCCCTCGAGCTCCAATCCGGCAGGATAAGGACCATGGCGGAGCGGCTGAAGAACCAGGCCTCCGCCTACCTGCGCCAGCATGCCGGAAACCCGGTGGACTGGTGGCCTTTCGGGGACGAGGCGTTTGACGAAGCCCGGCGCCGTGACGTGCCCGTTTTTATCTCCATCGGCTACGCAGCGTGCCACTGGTGCCATGTGATGGCGCACGAATCCTTCGAGGACCCGGAGACCGCACGGCTGCTGAACCGGGACTTCGTCAGCATCAAGGTGGACCGGGAAGAACGTCCCGACGTCGACTCCGCCTACATGGCAGCCACCCAGGCCCTCACAGGTCAGGGCGGCTGGCCCATGAGCGTGTTTACGCTCCCCGACGGCAGGACCTACTACGCCGGGACCTACTTTCCGCCCCGGCAGCTTCAGGGGACCCCGTCTTTCCGTCAGGTGCTGGAGGCAGTCTCCGCCGCCTGGCGCGACCGGCGCAGCGACGTCGAGCAGAGCGCGGAACAGATAGCCGCCCACCTCGCCTCAAACCAGCTCGCGAACCGGAACCTGCTGGGGGACCTGTCTGCGTCGGTCCCGCTCCCGGAAACCGGCAGCGGCGCCGCAGGCGCGCTGGAAGCCGCCGTCGCTGCCCTGGCGGGGGCAGAGGACACTGAATACGGCGGGTTCGGCGGTGCGCCGAAGTTTCCGCCGTCGCCTCTGCTGCGTTTCCTCCTGGCCCACGCACACAGCAGCGCCGCGACGGCAGGCACAGCGGGGGAACTGGCCGGCCGCACCCTCACCGCCATGGCCCTGGGCGGAATCTATGACCAGGTGGGCGGCGGATTCGCCCGGTACGCGGTCGACCGCCGCTGGCAGGTGCCGCATTTCGAGAAGATGCTCTACGACAACGCCCAGCTCCTGAGGATCTACGCGCACTTCTCCCGCCAGGCAGCCGATGCCGATGTGAGGGCGCTGGCACTGCGCGTGACCCGCGGGACGGCAGGCTGGATGGCAGCGGAGCTGGCTGTTCCGGGCGGCGCTTTCGCTTCCTCCCTGGACGCTGACACCCTGGTGGACGGGCACCGGGTGGAGGGCGCAACCTATGTTTTTACCCGGGCGGAGCTGCAGCAGATCCTGGGGCCACGGTCAGCGGCTCTGGACCTGCTGGATCTGGACGCCGACGACGGCGCTTCCCATCGGCTTCCCGGCAGCACGATCCGGCTTCGCGCCGTACCGGACGAAGCCCAGGCCAGGGTGTGGGAAGAAGCCCGGGCAGCCCTGGCCGCTGCGCGGTCCGCGCGCCCGCAGCCTGAACGTGACAGTAAAGTCGTGGCCGGCTGGAACGGGCTGGCAGTTGCCGGGCTGGCGGATGCCGCGACAGCCCTTGCGGACGCCGGAAGGCCGGAAGACTGGATGCTTCCCGCCGCCGAGAAGGCGGCCGGCTACCTGCTGGATGTGCACTGGGACGGGCGGATCCTGCGCCGGGTGTCAATCGACGGGCAGGCACAGGGTATTGAAGGGCAGCTGGAGGATTACGCGGGCGTGGCAGAAGGCCTCTTCGCGCTGTACGCCGCAACAGGCAACCCGCGCTGGCACCGTGCCGCACAGGATCTGGCAGCAACCGCCGTCGACCGGTTCCTGGGCCCCGCCGGGCTCTCTGATACGGCGGGCGAAGCGGAGCAGATTCGGCACGCGCAGGGCGGACAGTCTGCCGCCAACCCGCTCGATGACGCTGTTCCCAGCGGAACCGCGCTGCTGGCCGGCGTGCTCCTCACCTCAGCTTCCTACGGCGGCCCTGGCTGGCACCGGGTCCTTGCCGAAGGGCTTGTTGCACACGTGCAGCGTGCGGCGCCGTCGATTCCCCAGGCCGTGGGCTGGTCCATGGCCGTGCAGCAATTCATCCTGAACGGTCCGCAGGAGCTGGCCGTCACCGGGACCGATCCCGCAGCGGTGGCTCAGCTGCTTTCCGCGGGACGTACTGCCGGCGGCCCGGGACTGGTGATCGCCCACGGGGAAGCAGACAGGGTGGGTCTGCTGGAGGGGCGGGAAACAGAAGCGCCGGCCCTGGCCTATGTCTGCCGGGGGATGGTGTGCCGGCGGCCGGTGGACTCCGTTACGGAGCTGGAAGCCGAGCTGGCTGCCCGGACCTAACCGGCCTGGGCCCGAACTAGCCCTGTGCCCGAACTAGCCCTGGACGGACAGCACCGCCAGGATGATGGCGATGTAGTGGCAGGTAAACCCGGCGAGTGTGAAGGCATGGAAGATCTCATGGAACCCGAACCACTCCACTGAGGGATTGGGGCGCTTCATCGCGTAGATGACGGCGCCAGCGATGTAAGCCGCGCCGCCTGCAATCACCAGGATGGCCGCGGGCATGTTCACGGCCCAGAAGTCGGGAATGTAGAAGAGAGCCGCGCACCCCAGGGCAATGTAGACCGGGGTATAGAGCCAGCGCGGAGCATGCAGCCACAGCAGCCGGAACGCAATTCCGGCCAGCGCGCCGCTCCAGATGATGATCAGCAGTACCGCGGCCTTCTCTCGCGGCAGCAGTGACCACGCCAGCGGTGTGTAGGACCCGGCGATCACCAGCATGATGTTGGTGTGGTCCAACCGCTTCAGGACGGTCTTGACCTTGGGGCTCCAGTTGCCGCGGTGGTAGACAGCCGAGACGCCGAACAGCAGGATGCCGGTGAAGGCATACACAGCGGAGGCAATGCGGGTGCCGGTCGTGGGCGCAAGTGCCACCAGGACTATGCCGGCTGCCAGGGCCAGGGGCGCGGCGCCGGCATGCAGCCAGCCGCGAAGCCGGGGCTTGATGTCCAGGGCATCGGCTACGGTTTCAACTGCTGATTCCAGCGGTCCCGGTGCCTGCCGGGACTCCGGATCCTGCTGGACCGGTACTCGTTCCGAGGATGAACTCATGCTGCCAATCCTAACTTACGACCCGGTAGGTTACCTGCCGGTAGCCACGGCTCGGCTCCGGCCTGCACAGGAGGGCTTCCGCTGCGCGGTAGCCTTGAGATGAGAAGCCGCCGCGTTCCGCGGACCCCAGTTCAAAATGATAGGCAGGTGAGTCACCCGTGCGCTTTCCCGGTGTGGTTTACGCCTACTACGAACGGCGCCTGCGCCGAAGCCTGGTCAAGGACCGGATCCCCGAGCACATTGGCGTGATGGTGGACGGCAACCGCCGCTGGGCCAAGCTCGCCGGAGCTCCGACGTCCGACGGCCACCAGGCCGGAGCAGACAAAATCCTTGAGTTCCTGGGCTGGTGCGAGGAACTCGGAGTGCGGGTAGTGACCCTGTACATGCTCTCCACAGACAACCTTAACCGTGATCCCGATGAGCTGGAGCCGCTGCTGGGGATCATCGCCAACACCCTCGACCGGCTGGGGGAGAGGGGCGACCTGCGGGTCCAGCCAGTCGGTGCGCTGGACATCCTGCCGACCGAGCTGACCTGCCAGCTCGAGCGCCTGGGCGAGGCGACGGCTTCAGCCACGGGCCTGCACGTGAACGTGGCCATCGGCTACGGCGGACGGCGGGAAATTGTCGACGCCGTGAAGGAACTGCTGCGCGACGCACAGGCCCAGGGAAAACCCATCGAAGAGATCACCGCCGAGCTCAGCGACGCGCAGATTTCGGAGTACCTATACACCCGGGGCCAGCCGGATCCCGAACTCGTGATCCGTACCTCCGGTGAGCAGCGGCTCTCCGGGTTCCTCATGTGGCAGAGTGCTTACAGCGAGTTCTATTTCTGCGAGGCCCTCTGGCCCGACTTCCGCCGGGTGGACTTCCTCCGGGCGCTGCGGGACTACGCCAGCCGCCAGCGGCGTTTTGGATCCTGACCGGTACAACTGGCAATGCTGCAGCACTCCCGTTCGGAAATCGCCCTGGCCTCCGGGCTGGCCTGGACCGCAGGCTACGTGGATGCCGTCGGCTTCCTTCATCTGGGCGGCTACTTTGTCTCCTTTATGACCGGGAACTCGACACGGGCCGGCGCTGCGGTTGCAGATACTTCACTGAGCGGCTTCCTGCAGGCGTTTGGGCTGATCGCAGCCTTTTTCCTCGGTGTGGTGGCTGCCTCCGTCCTGCGCCGGGTCATGAGCCTTCACCGCCGTCCGGCCATCTGCCTGCTCTCCGCCGCCGTCCTATCAGCCGCCTGGGCCAGTACAGCGCTGCCCGGCGCCGAATGGGTCCTGGCGCCGGCGCTTGCGGCGTCCATGGGCCTGCTCAACACCGTCTTTGAACGCGGCGGTGAAGTGTCGATCGGCATAACCTACATGACCGGGACGCTGGTGAAGCTGGGGCAGAAGGTTACCGCTGCCCTGTTCGGGGAGCGGGGCAACGGCTGGCACCGCTACCTGCTGCTCTGGTGCTCGCTGACCCTCGGCTCGCTCTGCGGCGGCGCCGGTTATCTGCTCCTGGGACTGGCGGCACTGGGGCCGGCGATCATTGCTCTGTGCGCGGCCGCGGCGGCGTCGTGGGGGCATCCCGGACACCTGCACAGCTAACTCCCGGGCATCTCCGCGGCCCCGGCGTAAACATGATGTGAACAAATACAACTCGTTCGTGTCCCTGTGTCCTGCTGCCCACATGCGGGCGTAGCTTGTACGTATCGATCAGCCCCATGCTGATGGAACCGGAGGCCGGATGCTCACACATGCTCGCAGACAGTGTGTTTGCAGGGAGGCCCCAGCCCGGCATCCCGTGCCGGACTGCGGAAAAGAACACTTCTAGCTATTCGGGGCCTGCGGTCCCTGACTGGAGTTCTAAGTGGCCGTAACCAAAGCATCCCTGCCAGAACACACCGGCGCCGCCGGCAATCCTCAGGGGTTCGTGCTTGATACATCAGTCCTGCTGTCCGATCCGAAGGCCATCCTGCGCTTCGCCGAACACGAGGTCATCCTTCCGCTGGTGGTCATCAGTGAACTCGAAAGCAAACGCAGCGACCCGGAGCTGGGCTACTTCGCCCGTGCCGCGCTGCGCCTGCTTGATGACCTGCGAGTGGAGCACGGCGGCCTGGACCGGCCGGTTCCCATCGGAGACTCGGGCGGCACCCTGCGGGTGGAACTGAACCACGTATCCCTGGAAGTGCTGCCGCTGGGAATCCGCGGATCGGAGAATGACAACCGGATCCTTGCCGTTGCGCGGAACCTCGCCGATGAGGGACGCACCATCACCGTGGTGTCCAAGGACCTGCCCCTGCGCGTAAAAGCGGCAGCAGTTGGACTCACCGCCGACGAGTACCGGAACGAACTGGTCCGGGACACGGGCTGGACCGGCATGGCGGAAGTCGAGACCGGGGACGCCGAGATCAGTGCCCTGTACGAGCACCAGCCGGTCTTCGTGCCGGAAGCCGCGGACCTGCCGGTCAACACCGGTCTGGTGCTGCTCTCCGGCCGCTCCTCGGCGCTGGGCCGGGTGGGGGCGGACAAACAGGTGCGGCTGGTCCGCGGGGACCGGGATGTATTTGGGCTCCATGGGCGCTCAGCGGAACAGCGGCTGGCCATCGACATGCTGATGGACCCGGAAGTCGGGATCGTCTCACTGGGCGGCCGGGCCGGAACCGGCAAGTCCGCACTGGCGCTGTGCGCCGGACTCGAAGCAGTCCTGGAGCGCCGGGAGCACCGGAAAGTGGTGGTCTTCCGCCCCCTGTACGCGGTGGGCGGCCAGGAACTGGGCTACCTGCCCGGCAGTGAAAGCGAGAAGATGGGCCCGTGGGGCCAGGCGGTCTTCGACACCCTGGAAGCCCTTGTCTCCAAGGAAGTTGTGGAGGAAGTGCTGGACCGCGGGATGCTCGAAGTACTGCCGCTGACCCATATCCGCGGACGGTCGCTGCACGACAGCTTTGTGATTGTGGATGAGGCCCAGTCCCTGGAAAAGAACGTCCTGCTGACCGTGCTCTCCCGGATTGGGCAGAACTCCAAGGTGGTCCTGACCCACGACGTCGCCCAGCGGGACAACCTCCGGGTGGGCCGTCATGACGGAATAGCCGCCGTTGTAGAGACGCTCAAGGGCCACCCGCTGTTTGGACACATGACCCTCACCCGCTCCGAGCGCTCTCCCATCGCGGCGCTGGTGACCGATCTGCTGGAAGAGGGGACTATTGGCTAGGTAATCCACAGCCGCTGCGTCCTGCGGTACCCCCGGTTCAGCGGTGGCGTACCGTAGGGCGCATGTGGGGGATCCTGGGGGAGTACTGGAGCGGGCCATGGCTGTCCGCGCTGCTGCTGGCCGCGGCACTGGGATACCTGGTGGTGCTGGCCTGGATGCTGGCGGCCGCGGATCTGCGGACACGGCGGCTGCCGGACCGGCTGGTGCTGCCGGCATATCCTGTTTCAGCCGTGCTGCTGGGGGCTGCCGCGCTCGCCGCCGGAGAACCCGGCCGCTTCGTATCCATGGCACTCGGCGGGGTGCTTCTGCTCGCCGGGTATCTGCTGCTGCGTGTGGTGTCACCGTCCGGGCTGGGGCTCGGGGACGTGAAGCTGGCCGGTGTCCTGGGGCTCTACCTCGGATTCGCGGGATTCGGCTACCTGCTGGCAGGCGCTGCGGCAGGGTTTGTCCTGGGCGGGCTGTGGGGCCTGGCACTGGTGCTCTCGCGGCGGGGAACCGGCAAGACCCGGATCGCGTTCGGTCCGTTTATGCTGGCCGGTGCTTTGCTGGCGCTCGCAGTCCCTGGCCTAGAGTAGAGCCATGCCCACACCCGACTTCATCCTTTCCCTGCGCGAGAAAGTGGGCCATGAGCTGCTGTGGCTGCCTGGGGTGGCCGCCGTTGTCTTTAATCCGCAGGGAGAGGTGCTGTTGTGCCGGCGGGCGGACAACGGACGCTGGACGCTGATCACCGGCATCCTGGAACCAGGGGAAGAGCCCGGCCCGGGCCTGCTGCGCGAGGTCGAGGAAGAGACCGGAGTGCAGGCGAAGCTGGAACACCTCATCCACGTTGGCACCACGGATCCGATCATGTTCCCCAACCAGGACCGCTGCCAGTTCCTGAATCTGGTCTTCCGCTGTTCCTGGGTAGCCGGGACCGCGCGGGTGAACGACGACGAATCCACCGACGTGCGCTGGTTCGCCCTGGATGCGCTGCCCGAACTAAACGCCCGGCACCGGATGCTGATCGAGCTGGCACGGACTTCCACCGGAGTGCCCGTCTTCGAGGTGTAGCCGGTGCGTTCCGCCGGCATCATGCCATCTACCCGCCGTCAGGGTGTTTGTGTCACGGGTAACCGTGCGAGGGCTAGATTTTCCGGTCGAAGCGGTACAGGAAGGCAGCCATGGCGTCGCGGGCAATCGGCTGACCTGGACGGAACGTGCTGTCAGTCCAGCCGGTCGAAATGCCGGTAGCAGCCAGCCAGCTGATCTCCTTGTAGAAGAGGTGGTCCGTGCCGACGTCCCTGAACTTCGACACCGCAGGAGGCGTGTACACCGGGCTTCCTGCCATCCGGTAGAGGAAAGCGGCCATGGCATCGCGGTTGATCGCCGCCACGGGCTTGAAGGTGCCGTCATTCCATCCCGTCGTCACCTTGGACGAGGACAGCCAGTCGATCTCTTTGTAGAACTGGTTGCCTGCGGGCACGTCAGTGAACCTGGGCCTGGCAGCGGGCTTATGCGCGGGGCTGCCCGAAAGCCGGTAAAGGAAAGCAGCCATGGCGTCGCGATTTACGGGCTGCAGCGGAGCGTAGGTCCCGTCGTCGAACCCGGTGGTGATTCCCTTGTTTTTCAGCCAGGCAATCTCAGCGGCGAAGCCAGAGTTCGCCGGAACATCCTTGAACGGTCCCTGTGGGGCACTGTTGCGTGCCAGGGCGGTCAAACCCGCAGCTGAACCGTTGAAGACGTTGGAGTCGCCGACGAACGGACCCGAGCTGCTGTACTGCCAAATGCTGTGGGCGCTCCAGCTGGCCGGCAGGGGGCCCGCCCCAACATGGTTGTAGTTGGCGATATGAAGCGGGTGCTCGCTGAACGCGGCACTGTTCCCGGTACAGGTGATCCACCAGTCCGTAGTCGTGTAGATCATCGGAACCCGGCCGGTGCGGGCCTTGACCTGGTTTGAGAACGCCTTGATCCATTTCACCATCTGGGAAGGGCTCATGTCGTAGCAGGTGTTGCCCAGAGACTTGTACGGGTTGTATTCGATGTCCAGCAGCGGAGGCAAGGTTTTGCCGTCTGCTGACCAGCCGCCGCCGTTGTTCACAAAAAAGTTGGCCTGCTCCACGGCTGAGGAGACGTTCGGCAGCGCGAAGTGGTAAGCACCGCGGATCATGCCCTTGTTGTAGGAGCCGTTGTACTGCTGGCCGAAGTTGGGGTTCTTGTAGGTAGTGCCTTCGGTGGCTTTGGCATAGGCAAAACGCGCACCGCGGTTCCAGGCCGCGTTCCAGTCAACGTTGCCCTGATGGCTGGACACATCGATTCCCTGGATCCCGGGCGGCTGCCAGTTTCCGGCTGACGGTGCAGCATCGGGGGCCTTGGCTGTCGGGGCAGCTAGGTCTCCTGCCGGGGTCTGGGCATCACCCGTGGCGTTGATGCGGGTAAGCCCCTGGCCGAGGCTTGCACCGTCCGGACCGATGATCCGGGCCTGTTCTGCCACGCTGACTTCGACGGCTTCGGGCTCTGTGGATCCGTTTTCAACTGCAGCCGCCGGACCGGCAAGGCAGGTGAGTGCCAGCAGCGCAGCGAGGGCCGAAGAACCGATGCCGGAGGTAAGCGTCTTGGTTTTCAATCAAAGTCCTGGAGGTTGAGAACCGCGAGGTCCTTCGGCTGGCTGGGGAAGGCGCAGGGTTCCCGGGAGAACCCTGCGCCGGCACACGTGCGCTCACACTGCCGGAGTTCACCGGCGGTGCGTCCTGCTCATCCTAAGGGCCGCGGGGTGAAGGTGCGTCCAGGACCATGCCTTCCCCATGCCGCGTTACGCCTGATGACAGCGCGCTGAGAGGAACCCCCGGCCCGCCAGGTTCCGTCGTATCAGCTCTTCTCCGGCCCGGATGCCGGGGAACCCTCCGGCCCGGCGGGAGGCGCCTCGTCCCCTGAGACCGGGGCAGCAGTGGAAGGGCCCGCAAGCCGCTCGGCTTCGAGCCGGTCCGCTTCCTCGCCGCCCACAGCCTCGCCGCGTGCCACCATGCCGGCAACATCGGAGAGCGGAATCTCCTTCAGGAAGAAGGCCAGGATGAGTGCCAGGGCCAGGAACGGCACCAGGTACCAGAAGACCGGCGCCAGGGACTCGGCATAGGCATTGACGATCCCGTCCCGGACCGGTTCGGGCAGGGCGGCCATGGCAGACGGCTGCAGCGTGGCCGTTGCCTCGCCGGCCGCTGCGGCGTCGAACCCGGCACCTTCAAAGACACCCATGAGGTTCTCCGAGAGGCGGGTGGTGAACATGGCGCCGAAGATCGCCACACCCAGTGAGGCGCCGACCTCGCGGAAGTAGTTGTTCGAGGACGTGGCCGTGCCGATCTGGTCCACCGGAACGGAGTTCTGCACCACCAGCACCACAACCTGCATGATCAGGCCCAGCCCGGCGCCGAAGACGAACAGCTGGGAGCAGATGACCCACACCGGGGTCTGGGCGGTCAGCATGGTCATCCACAGCAGGGCGGCGAGGACCAGGACCGCACCGGAGATGGGGTACTTCTTGTATTTGCCGGTCTTGGTGATGGCCAGGCCGGACCAGATGGAGGTGCCCATCATGCCCACCATCATGGGCAGCATCAGCAGGCCGGACGCGGCGGCGGAGGTGCCGGTGGACATCTGCAGGAAGGTCGGAACAAAGGCCAGGGCAGCGAACATGCCCATGCCCAGGGTGAAGCCGATGGCGGTGCTGTTGACGAAGATCGGGTTCTTGAACAGGCTCAGCGGAATGATCGGATCCTGTGCCCGCCGCTCGGCCATCACAAAGGCGAACGCGGCGGCCAGCAGGCCGGCGCCGAAGGCCAGCGTCAGCGGATCAGTCCAGCCGCGGTCGGCGTCGCCGCCGAAGTCCGTGAAGAAGATCAGGCAGGTGGTGGCGATGGAGAGCAGGACGACGCCGGGAAGGTCGATGCGCTTCTCCGCCTTCTTGCTCGGCAGCGTGAGGGTGAAGAACGCGATCAGGAACGCTGCGATGCCGATCGGGATGTTGATGTAGAACGCCCACTGCCAGGTCATGTGGTCAACGAAGAACCCGCCCAGCAGCGGACCGGCTACGGCGGAGAGACCGAAGATGCCGCCCAGGGGGCCCATGTACTTGCCTCGTTCATTGGCCGGAACAATGTCCGCGATGATCGCCTGGGAGAGGATCATCAGGCCGCCGCCGCCCAGACCCTGGATGGCGCGGAAGAGGACGAACATCCAGAAGTCGGTGGCAAAGGCGCAGCCCACGGAAGCCATCGTGAACAGCGCAATCGCGAAGAGGAAAAGGTTGCGCCGGCCCAGGACGTCGCCGAACTTGCCGTAGATGGGCATCACGATGGTGGTGGCCAGCAGGTAGGCCGTGGTGATCCAGGTCTGGTGTTCGACGCCGCCCAGCTCACCGACGATCGTGGGCATGGCGGTGGAGACGATGGTCTGGTCCAGGGAAGAGAGGAGCATGCCCGCGATGAGGGCGGAGAAGATGATCCAGATGCGCTTCTGGGTCAGCAGCAGCGGTCCGGAGGAGCGCGCGGCGGTGGTGGTCATGAAGGGTCCTTGCTGGCAGTGACGGGGGAGAAGGAAGAAAAGGCAGCCCGGGCGGACTCGACTGTGGAGGTGAGCACCGCACGGTAGCTGCGTTTATTGTCCGGATCGAAGAACTCCGGTCCGGCCCGTTGGATGAGGGCGGAGAAGACGGTGGAGACGGCGGTGACCTGCGGATCTGCGGGTTCAAGGTGCTCGCGCCGGGCGATGAGCCGGCGCAGGCGCTCGTCTGCCTCGCGGGTGCCCTGCATCAGTTTCAGCACCAGCTTGGGTTCGGTGGACAGGGCGTCCTTGAGCTGCGCGAGCTCGGTCCGGGAGACAGCCATGGACTCCATATGGGCCACGGAAAGGTCCACGAGGTCCTGGAGCAGGGTGGGGGACAGTCCCGGACCCGGTGTTCCGGCCGCGATGAACGGTTCGGTGAGTTCCTCGGCAAGCGAGGCAGGGGCGCCGAGTACGGCATCTTCCTTCGCGGGGAAGTAGTTGAAGAAGGTGCGCCGGGAGATGCCCACCTGCTCGCAGAGTTCCTCCACTGTGAAGCCGGCCAGTCCGCGTTCGGCGGTCAGGCCGCGGGCAGCACTGGTGATGGCGCTGTGGGTGGCTGCCCGCTTGCGTTCCCGGAGGCCGCCGTCGAATTCTGCACTATTCTTCACGAAGTAAACTTTTGCACGCTGATACTGTTAGTGCAAACAGCGCTGCGGGCGGAGGCAGGCGGGCAGCAAAAAGGGGGCTGCCCGCGGGCAGCCCCCTTCAGTCATGCCGGAAACTAAGCCTGCGGCGGCTTGGTCATGGAGAGGACGTCGAGGGCAGCATCGAGTTGTTCCTCGGTGACCTCTCCGCGCTCGACGAAACCGAGTTCGACGACGGCCTGGCGGATGGTCTTGCCTTCCTTGACCGCGAACTTGGCGATCTTGGCGGCGTTCTCGTAGCCGATGTACTTGTTCAGCGGGGTCACGATCGAGGGGGAGGCCTCGGCGAGGTAGCGGGCACGCTCCACGTTGGCTTCGATGCCGTCAATCATCTTGTCCGCCATGATGACCGAGGAGTTGGACAGCAGGCGGATCGATTCAAGCAGGTTCGAGGCGATGACGGGGATGCCGACGTTGAGCTCGAAGTAGCCGAAGGTGCCTGCCCAGGCGATGGCGGCGTCGTTGCCCACGACCTGGGCGGCAACCTGCATCACGGCTTCGGAGATGACCGGGTTGACCTTGCCCGGCATGATCGAGGAGCCCGGCTGGAGGTCGGGGATGGCGATTTCGCCCAGGCCGGTGTTGGGGCCGGAGCCCATCCAGCGCAGGTCGTTGGCAATCTTGGAGAAGGATACTGCGATGGTGCGCAGCATGCCGGAGACCTCAACGAGTGCGTCGCGGTTGGCCTGGGACTCGAAGTGGTCCCGTGCTTCGGTCAGCGGCAGGCCGGTGTCGGCAGCCAGCAGCTCGATCACGCGCTGCGGGAAGCCGGCCGGAGTGTTGATGCCGGTGCCGACGGCGGTGCCGCCCAAGGGAACTTCGGCAACGCGGGGGAGGGACGCCTGTACACGCTCGATGCCGTAGCGGACCTGCGCAGCGTAGCCGCCGAATTCCTGGCCCAGGGTTACCGGGGTGGCATCCATGAGGTGCGTGCGGCCCGACTTGACGACGTCCTTGAACTCTTCTGC
The DNA here is from genome assembly GCF_053619115.1 of Arthrobacter sp. NPDC055585. Lineage (NCBI taxonomy): Bacteria > Bacillati > Actinomycetota > Actinomycetes > Micrococcales > Micrococcaceae > Arthrobacter > Arthrobacter sp. NPDC055585. Next base: position 263,180 of record NZ_JBSHIT010000001.1, on the reverse strand, counting down.
CTTGCGCTCCAGGGAAGCGGCCAGGTGTTCGAGCGCCGGGATCAGGTTGTTGATCAGGGCGGAAGTGGCGGCAACGTGGACGGAGGTCGGGAAGACGTCGTTGGAGGACTGCGAGGCGTTGACGTGGTCGTTCGGGTGAACGGAGGTCTCGCTGCCGGCAGCCTTCAGGGCACGGGTGGCGAGCTCTGCCAGGACTTCGTTGGTGTTCATGTTCGAGGACGTGCCGGAGCCGGTCTGGAACACGTCGATCGGGAACTGTCCGTTGTGGTTTCCGGCAGCAACTTCGTCAGCTGCAGCGGCAATCGCCTTGGCGCGCTCGTCGTCGAGCACCCCCAGCTCGGCGTTGGCAGTGGCCGCAGCCTTCTTGATGCGGGCCAGTGCCTCGATGTGTGCGTCGTCCAGCGGCTTGCCGGAGATCGGGAAGTTCTCCACGGCGCGCTGGGTCTGGGCGCGGTAAAGGGCGTTTACCGGGACGCGGACCTCACCCATCGTGTCATGTTCAATGCGGTATTCAGCGGAGTTGGAAGTCATGGCTACCAGCCTAGTCGGCACGCCCGCCGGCGCTGAAAACGCGTGTCGGAATGGGGCGGGATTCCCTGCCCGCTAGCCGGCCGCCAGGCCGGTGGTTTCAGGCTCAAGGCTGCCGATGCTGGACACCAGGTCGGCACGGCCCTCAGCCAGCCGGTAAGAGAGCCCCACGACTGCGGTGGAGCCGGAGGCTACGGCATCGGAAATCAGGCGGGAGCTTTCCACCAGGCGCTCGGCGGTCTGGCGGGTGTGCTCTACCACCATGTCATTGACGTCTTCCAGGCCGTTCCGGCGGGCAGCAAGGACGGACGGGGTGATCCGTTCAACCAGGTTGCGGACGTAACCGGCCGGCATGGAACCGGTGTCAACAGTGTGCTTGGCGGCAGTGACGGCGCCGCAGCTGTCATGGCCCAGGATCACGATCAGCGGCACGCCCAGAACGCCGACGCTGTATTCGAGTGAACCCAGCACGGCGTCGTCGGTGACCTGGCCGGCCGTCCGGACAACAAAAACATCGCCGAGACCCAGGTCGAAGATGATTTCAGCAGCGAGCCGCGAGTCGGAGCAGCCGAAGATCACCGCGAAGGGGTTCTGCTCGTTGACGAGGGAACTGCGCCGGGGTGCGTCCTGGTTCGGGTGCCGGGAGGAACCGGAGACAAAGCGTTCGTTGCCTTCGCGCAGGCGTTGCCAGGCCTGGGCGGGAGTGGTGGGAGAAGTAAGGGGGCTGTTCAATTCGGTCACGGTTCAAGAATACGGCGCTTCTTTACCGATCCGGTGTTCTGTTACCGCCGCAAGTCACCCGAACCGCGGCTTTGGTGCTACTGCCCGGACGCGGCGAGGTCCTGCAGTACGGCTTCAGCCAGCGCGTCCACGGAGGACAGGTCGCCTTCCGAGCTGAGGACAACGGTCATTCCGTTGACCTCAGTGACAAAGTGGGCTTCACCGTTGGCGCTGTCCCGCAGCTGCCAGGTGGCGCCTCCGGCGCTCCGCTCTCCGGCAACCAGTGAGTCCTTGGTGGTCTGCGAGACCCAGGTGGGATTGGCAGTGTTGGTCTGGGTCAGGCGGATGAACTCGGTGTCCGGGGTGAGATATCCCACTTCCCAGGCAGGGACGCCGCTGTTGACGCCGGAGTCCCAGCGCGCGTAGTTCGCAGTCCAGCCCTCGGGCAGGTCAGGGGCCAGGGGATCGTAGCCGGCGTCGCCGGCTGCCTCGGAGGCAATGGCCTGCACATCAACGTTGCGCGGCTGCGGCTTCTGGTACGGATTCAGCAGCACCGGAACCAGCACAATTGCCAGGGTAAGTCCGGTGGCAATGAGCATTCCAATCACCGTCGCATTGGCACGCTTGGCCTGCTTGGCGGTCAAAGTGGGGGTTACGGGCTCTTCGGGCTGCTGCTGCTCACTCACTCTTCCATGATCGCCTATCCGGGGCGGCAAGTCCTATTCCTGCGCAAGGGCACCGGGCGGCTTCAGGGAGTCCGTCCGCGTGAAATGCAGGGGTCCAGCGGTGGCGCAGGCCACTTGGCGACTATGATCGGAACAAGGAACAGCAGGCGGGCCCGCTGTTTGGAACTGTCTTCTGAAGCAACCCCGGACAATTCCAGACGGCGCAGCCCGAATTTCAAAGATGAGGTTAGACGTGTCCCAAGGTGCCCAGTACTCAACTCTTTCACCCGCTCTGGCAGTCGGCGACGACGAGCCGGACCGGAACCTCGCGCTCGAACTGGTCCGCGTCACCGAAGCCGCGGCCATTGCCGGCGGCCACTGGGTCGGGTTCGGCGACAAGAACGCAGCCGACGGCGCTGCGGTGGATGCCATGCGCTCCCTGATCTCCACGGTCCACTTCAACGGCGTTGTGGTCATCGGTGAAGGGGAGAAGGATGAAGCTCCCATGCTTTACAACGGCGAGCACGTGGGTGACGGCACCGGCGCGCTCTGCGACGTCGCCGTGGATCCGATCGACGGCACCCGCCTGACCGCCCTGGGCATCAATAACGCCCTGGCCGTGCTGGCCGTCGCCGAGCGCGGAACCATGTTTGATCCCTCCGCCGTGTTCTACATGGAGAAGCTGGTCACCGGTCCCGAAGCCGCGGACATGGTGGACCTTCGCCTGCCGGTCAAGCAGAACCTGCACCTGATCGCCAAGGCCAAGGGCAAGAAGATCAACCAGCTCAACGTCATGATCCTGGAGCGGGACCGGCACAAGCCGCTGGTCCAGGAAATCCGCGATGCCGGTGCGCGCACCCGCATGCTGATGGACGGCGACGTCGCCGGCGGCATTGCAGCGGCCCGCGAAGGCACCGACGTTGACGCACTGATGGGCATTGGCGGCACCCCTGAGGGCATCATTACCGCCTGTGCCGTAAAGACCCTTGGCGGCGTCATCCAGGGCCGCCTGTGGCCGACTTCGGACGAGGAAAAGCAGAAGGCGGTCGACGCCGGACACGACCTGGACCGGGTGCTCTCCACCAACGACCTGGTCACCAGCGACAACTGCTACTTCGCCGCCACCGGAATCACCGACGGCGACCTGGTCCGCGGCGTCCGCTACAAGAAGGACCGTGTGCTCACCCAGTCGATCGTGATGCGCTCCAAGTCCGGAACCATCCGCGTGGTTGACGGCGAGCACCAGTCGCACAAGTGGGAGTCCTACGCCCGCCTGCGCTAGGCCGGCAGGCGCCAGCCTGAGCCAACTGACGAACGGAGGGTCCGGACACTGTCCGGACCCTCCGTTCATGGCGTGGGCGCTAGTTCCGGCGGATTTCCGCCAACCGGGCACCAACCGTGGCAATCACGACGACGGCGGCTGCCGCAGCGGCGAGCACCGCCGTCGGGGTGGAGAGCAGCTCACCGTTCACCCGGGAGACAGCGATCCAGGACAGACCCCAGGCGAGGGCAGCCGCCGGTGCCAGCCGGCCCCGGCCGTAGAGCGCCAGGCCAACGCCGACGCCGGCCGCCGCCGCCAGCACGATGCCGGCCCAGATGACCGGGTCCAGGCCGAAGCCGTCGAAGCCTCCGGAGGTCAGGGCCGAGGCAATGTTGGCGCAGATCGCCACGCAGACCCAGCCCAGGTACAGACCCAGCGTTCCGTCGACGACGACGGCGCCGAGCAGGCTGTCCGGGCGGCTTCGCGCATAGCGGGCGAACGTGAGCGCCAGGACCACGAGCAGCGCTGCAATGACGACGACGGAGAGCGGAACTGAGCCGGCCTGCACGCTGAGGATCCAGGCGGCGTTCAGGATCAGCGAGGCTGCCACGAGCCAGCCAAGCCGGCGCTGGCGGTCGGAGGCGCGCTGCGAGGGCAGCCACTGGTAGATGGTGTACGCACCGAGTCCGGTGTAGATCACGGACCAGATGGAGAAGGCAGGGCTGGCCGGCGCCAGATACGTGGCGTCAGCGCTCAGCGCCCCGCCGGCGGCCTCGGCGATGGGGGTGCCGCCGAAGACTCCAACGCCGATGACTGACCCGACGATGCAGATGATGAAGGACACGGTGACCGTAAGCTGCCGGGCGAGGTCCCTGCCCGAGTAGCTTTGTGAACCCCGGGCGTCCGTACCCGCCGGTTCGGATGGACTGGATGTGCTGGGAGTCGAAGTAGCCATATTCGAGCCTAACAAAGCATGCTTACTATTTTCCGGGCTTTTTGGCGGCGTCCGGTTTCAGGTCCATAACAACCGCGCGTTCGATGCCGGTGCCGGCTTCCACGTAGGCTAGTTGGCATGACATTGAGCGTTACTCCCTGCACTGACCCGGCAACCTGGAACGGCTTCGTCAACCAGTTCAACGGGCACCCGCAGCAGCTGTGGGGCTGGGGAAAGACCAAAGCCGAGCACGGCTGGCAGGCCGAACGGCTGCTGCTCTCCGACGGCGGCACCGTTGCCGGTACGGCGCAGCTGCTCATCCGCAGGCTGCCGTTCCCTTTCCGGGCCCTCGCCTACATTCCGCGTGGTCCGCAGGGAGAGCCGGGCCGTGAAACTGAACTGCTCGCCGCCGTTGCCGCCTACGCCAAGGCAAAGCACCATGCAGTGGCCCTGACCGTCGAACCGGACTGGGATGCGGATTCACCCGCCGCTGCCGCGCTGCCGCGCGCCGGTTTCCGGCCCAGCACCAACACCATTCTGATCCCGCGCACCCTGATCCTGGACCTGAGCCAGGATGAGGAGGAGCTGCTGGGTGCCATGAGCAAAAAGCACCGGCAGTACATCCGCAAGTCCGGCCGCGAGGAACTGGAGTACCGGGCGGTCCGGCGCGAAGAGCTTTCGCAGTGCCTGGAGGTCTACAAGCAGACGGCCGAACGCGCCGGGTTCGGCATTCACGAAGACGGCTACTACCTGGACATCTTCGACAACCTGGGCGTTGACTCGCCGGTCTACGCCGCGTTCAAGGGCAGCGACGTCGTGGCGTTCCTGTGGCTTTCCGCCAGCGGCTTCACTGCCTTCGAACTGTACGGCGGGATGAGCGAAGAAGGTGAACGGCTGCGGGCGAACTATGCCCTGAAATGGCTGGCCATCCAGGAGATGAAGGCCCGCGGCATCACTCGCTACGACTTCAACGGACTGCTCAACGACGGCGTCTCCAAGTTCAAGATGGGCTGGGCGAAGCACGAGAACATGCTGGCCGGAACCTGGGACTTGCCGCTGTCCCCGTTCTATCCGGTCTTCACCAATGCGCTGCCGCTGGCCAAGACGGCGCTGCGGAAGGTCCGCGGCGGCATCGGGGCCCTGCGGAGCCGGCTGGGACGCTAGGCCCCTGCATCGGCTCCTGCCGGTCCCCGGTACTAGATCCGCAGGGTCGGCGCGTCCGGGTCCGCTGCCGGGGCCGCTGACCCGACGGTGACTGCGAACGCCAGCGCGCCGTCGTCGTGCTGGGCTGAGTGGGAGGCAAGCTTGGCGATCACCGGGGCCTCGTCAGCGGGAACGAAGGCGCAGTCTCCCGGGTTCAGGATCAGGTCCTGTTTCGGGGAATCAAGTACCAGCGAACCGCGCAGCGCCATGACCAGCGTGGGTCCGTTCTGCAGCAGCGGAACGTCCGCCGCCGACATGCTTTCCGAGCCGGCGGTCTGGGCAAGTTCCAGCCGCTGCAGCGAGAACTCGGAGAATGGCGGGCGGTACAGTTCCTGGCCCAGACCGGTCCGTTCCGCCTCGACGCGGGGGACTCCCAGCGCCTGGAACTCGACGGTCTTCAACAGCTCCGGCAGGTCCACGTGCTTCGGCGTCAGGCCGCCGCGCAGGACGTTGTCCGAGGAGGCCATGACCTCCACACCCAGGCCGCGCAGGTAGGCATGGATGTTCCCGGCGGGGAGGTAAATAGCTTCACCGGGGGAGAGGGACACCCGGTTTAGCAGCAGCGAAATGAGCACGCCGGGATCACCGGGATAGTAGCCCTCAAGTTCATCGAGTTCGGTAACAGCCGGGTCCAGCCCGTCCCGCCCGGTGCCCTCGGTTGAACGTACCGCCCCGGCAGCAGCCGTGACTGCCTCGCGGACTTCGTCCCCGCCGCTGATCAGGCGCCGGAAGACGCTCTCCAGCCGTTCAGATTCGGGACGTCCCGACTCCAGGTCCGACGCCGTTTCCGTGAACAGCGCCGGCGCGGGATGTCCGGCGGCTTCAATGAGCCGGGCCACGCTGCGGAAAAGCTGCGCGGCCTCTTCGGGCTGCCGGAACCCGCACAGGGCCTCAAAGTCAGTCAGCGCGAAGACCATTTCCGGCTTGTGGTTGGAGTCCTTGTAGTTCCTGTCGGCTGCGGCGCGGTCCACCCCGGCAGCTTCCTCCGCCGCGAAACCCGCCGCGGCCTGCTCGCGGGTGGGATGTACCTGGAGCGACAACGGGGAATCGGCTGCGAGGACCTTTGCCAGGAACGGGAGAACCTCCCCGTGCACTGACACGCTCTCCCTTCCCAGCAGCCGTTCCGGATCCCGGGCGATGAGTTCATCGAGGCTGGTGTTCTCTTCCCCCAGCACGGGCGAGGGGGCGCCGGGATGCGCGCCGAACCAGAGCTCGGCCTCCGGCTCCCCGCTGGGATCGCGGCCAAAAAGTTCGGCCATGGCCGTCAGGGATCCCCAGGCGTAGGGACGGAGGGTTCCGGAAAGCAGATACATGTTTCTCTCTTCGATGCTTGGCGGCAGTCCGGCGGGCGGACCGCAGGTGAAGAAGGTTGTCCGGGTCAGCCTGCGCTGCAGTTCCCGTTGTTGTCCAGCAGCATGCCCAGCGTAGCTGTGTCGCCCAGGCGGGCCAGTTCCTGGAGGTACTCTTCGGTGATGTCCGGGCTCGCCGGTGCCGCGGGCTCGGGCTCGGCAGGTGCAGCCGGTTCCGGTGCCCCCGGCTCAGCCGGGTCGTCCTGGCCGATCGCGCCGTCGTCCACCGGGGCCGGGGGTGCCTGCTCTTGTGTTGCTTCGGCCGCGGCATCGGTTTCGGCGAGCATCTCCTGAACCCGGGAATGGATCAGCGTGAAGTCAGGGTAGGTGACGAAGTTGTCCGCTGCGGTCCCGAAGTCCGGCGGACCAATGGTCATCCGCTGGACCTCGTGGTTCTTGGACTTCAGGGCAAGGTCCACAAAGCTGCCTAGTTGGTCCTGCGGAATGTCGGTGTGGACCACCTGCTCACCGGCCGAGGCAATCGCCTGGAAACGGGTCAGGAGGGTGGCAGGGTCCAGCTGCGCCACCATGGCCTGCTGGACGCACTGCTGGCGGGCGATGCGGTGGTAATCGGTGACGAATTCGCGTGAACGCGCGTACCAGAGGGCCGTATAGCCGTCCATGGTCTGGACGCCGGGGGCGATCCAGCCGTCCGGGGGATAGTGCAGGTTGGTGCCGGGGATTTCCGCCGCGGTAATGGGAACCCAGCCGCCGACGTCGATCTTCACGCCGCCCATTGCATCGATCAGAGTGGAGAAACCCTCCATGTCCACAATCACGTAGGACTGGATTTCCAGGCCGAGGATGCCGCCCGCAGCGTCCATCATCGCCTCGGCGCCGGGGTCTTCGGAGTTCGGGTAGAGGTCTGCGTACTGCTCCGTGACCACCGGGTAGAGGCTGTTCAGGATGCACTCGTCGCCGCAGTTGTAGCCCTCGGGGAAAACCTGCCAGAGCGGGGAATCATCGGTGAACTGGGCGTTCTGGAAGTTCCGGGGCAGCCCGAAGGTGACGATCTGTCCGGTATCGGCGTCGACACTGAAGACGGACATGCTGTCCGGGCGTAGTCCGGTGCGGTCGGCCCCGGCGTCTCCCCCCAGCAGCAGGAAGTTGTAGCGTCCGTCCACCGGGTCAAAGGCCGGGCCGGAGGCAAAAATGTTGTCGAACGTCTGCCGGCTGACGTTCAGCAGCCAGGCCCCGTAGCCGAGCCCGCCGCTGGTGACGGCCATCAGCACGACCATCGCCGCGGCAACGGCGGGTCGGACATTCCGCTGCAGCAGTGGCGGACGGATGATGCGGAAGGTGTTCAGGAACAGCAGGGCCCAGCCCACGGCCAGCAGGGCAAGCGCGGCCATGATCAGGAAGGAACCCCAGCGGTTGGTGAAGATGTTCACCAGCAGGATCCTGTTGGTGAGCGCCAGCACGGCCACCGCAATGACAGCGGCCCAGACCAGGAACGTGATTCGCAGGGCCATGCGGCCAAGCCGCCGGTCCCCGGCCACAATCTGCGCCGACCCGGGAAGCACCAGCGTCAGGAACAGCAGCAGGAAGGCCCGCTTGCTGCGCAGCCGCGGTGATGCTGACTGCGGATAACGGACCGGGTCCGTATAGACGCTCCCGGATGCTCCTGCTGCGCTCCTGCTCATCCGCGCGCCCTATGCGCTTTCCGGAACCGAAGTGCGCAGGCGTGCGCCCTTGGCCATGGCGCTCTGGCGCAGTTCACCGGCAAAATCAATGAGCTTCTGCTGCAGGCCGGCAGCAAGGGGATCGGTGCCCGCAGCCAGCATCCGCACGGCGAGGAGTCCGGCGTTGCGGGCACCGCCGATGGACACGGTGGCAACGGGGACACCGGCCGGCATCTGGACAATGGAGAGCAGTGAATCCATGCCGTCCAGGTACTTCAGGGGCACGGGTACACCGATGACGGGCAGGGGAGTCACGGAGGCGAGCATGCCCGGCAGGTGGGCGGCACCGCCGGCACCGGCGATGATGACACGCAGCCCGCGCCGGTGGGCTTCCTGGCCGTAGGCGATCATTTCGGCCGGCATGCGGTGGGCGGAGACGACGTCGGCTTCATAGGGGATGCCGAACTCGGCCAGCGCCGCGGCGGCTGCGTCCATGACAGGCCAGTCTGAATCCGACCCCATGACCAGGCCGACCAGCGGCTTATTGGCGGTGCTCATGCCTTCTCCTCATTCGGTTCGCGGCCGTCGCGGATGATCGCGGCGGCCCGTTCGGCGCTTCGCCGGACAGCAGGCAGGTCTGCCGCGGCCGCTCCAACAACGTTTACGTGGCCGACTTTGCGCCCCGGACGCACCGTCTTGCCGTAATTATGGACCTTGGCAGCCGGTTCAGCCGCGAGGGCCAGCCGGGTACCAAGGTACAGGTCCGGGTTCTGTGCGCCGAGGAAGTTCTTCATCACGGCTACGCCGCCAAGGAGTGCGGTGCTGCCCAGGGGCAGGCCCAGCACGGCGCGCAGGTGCTGTTCGAACTGCCCGGTCACGGATCCGTCCATGGTCCAGTGCCCCGAGTTGTGCGGGCGCATTGCCAGTTCATTGATCAGGAACCCCGGGCCGCGTCCGGGCGTTTCGAAGAGCTCAGCGGCCATAACACCGGTGACTCCCAGCTCTGCAGCGATCCGCAGCGCTGCCTCGGCTGCCGCTGCGGCGGTTTCCGGTGCCAGGTCCTGGGCAGGGGCGATCACTTCGTCGCAGACCCCGTCAACCTGGATCGAGTGGACCACGGGCCAGGCCACAGCTTCGCCCTCCGGGGTGCGCGCAACCAGCGCGGAAAGTTCGCGGGTGAAGGGAACTTTCTCCTCCGCCAGAAGGGGTGTGCCGGTGAACCAGTCGCCGGCTGCAACGGCTGCGGGGGCGTCGTCAATGATGCGCACGCCCTTGCCGTCATAACCTCCGCGCGGCGTCTTCAGCACCACCGGCCAGCCGGATGCCTTGCCGAAGTCGATCAGATCCGCGACCGAAGAAACTGCCGCCCAGCGGGGATTCGGCAGGCCAAGGCGGTCCACTGCCGCGCGCATGACCAGCTTGTCCTGGGCATGGAGCAGGGCGTCCGGTCCGGGCTGGACGTTAACGCCTTCGCCGGCCAGCGCACGCAGGTGCTCTCCGGGTACGTGCTCGTGGTCGAACGTCAGGACGTCCACACCGCGGGCAAAGGCCAGCAGGGTCTCATAGTCGGTGTAGTCGCCGACGACGGCATTGGCTACAGCGGGGACAGCGGATACATCCGGGCCTTCTGCCAGGACCCGCAGCTCAAACCCGAGTTCGGTGGCCGCCGGGGCCATCATCCGGGCCAGCTGGCCGCCTCCAACAACGCCGATAATAGGAAATCTCACGTCTACAGGTTACCGAAGCTGCGCGAAGTTCCCGCCCTGTGTCACGGGCCAAACACGGGCAGCGAGGATCAAATTCCGGGAACGGAAGGTAAAGTGGGTTCTCTCTGCCGTGCCATAGCGCGGCAGTTCCTTCGTCCGGCGGGAATCCCCGTGCGTACATGAGTGGCCTCGGAGGGTCATGATCAGATCATTTATTTCCTGGCTCAGGTCCCTGGCGTCCGCTTTTTGGCGCGAGGTCGCAAAGTTCGGCACCGTGGGCGCCGTCGCGTTCGTCGTGGACAACGGCCTGACCTGGATTTTCATGCACACGGTCATGGAGGGCAGCCCGGCCAAGGCGCGGTTCGCCGGAGCGACGATCGCCACCATCTTCTCCTGGGTGGCCAACCGCTGGTGGACGTTCCGCCACCGCCGTCAGTCCAACGTAGCCCGCGAGTTCGGGCAGTTCATCCTGATCAACGGAATCGGGATTTTCATCTCCACCGGGTTCACCTGGATCGCCCGCTATCCCATGGGCATCACGGACAACGGAACGCTGTTTATGGCCGGGGTCATAGGCATCGGCGTCGCCACAGTTGTCCGGTTCTTCGCCTATCGGTACTGGGTGTTCAACAACTCTGCAAGCGACGCCGAGGCCGAAGAACGTGCCATGGAGCTAACCGTGGACCCGGCCCACTCTGCTGCCGAACCCGCGGCAGAGCCGGCCAAGCCGGTCAGGCCCCAAGCCGAGCAGTAACCTTCTCCGCGGCCAGCATCCGCTCGGTGGGCTCGACGCCTTCGCCGGTGAGCACCACCGTTCCGCCCCTGGCCCACACGGCCAGGGCAGTGCCCAGGATCCGCTGAATGCCGGCCTCCGCCGGGGCCAGCACAGTCTGTCCCTGAAGCTCTTCCGCGCCGGTCAGGGCGCTGAACGCAACTCCCGGTTCTAGTGTTGTGCCGGTAATCGCCTCGGCCGGTTCACTGCTGTAGTCCGGGCCGGTCCAAGTGTCCGCAAAGGCCCGGACTTCGGCCGCGTAGTCGCTGGTTCCGGCCGGCAGGGTGCCCGGCCAGGACATGGCGAGGGACGGCAGTGCCACTGCCGCCACCAGCTCGCCCGGGTTCCGGGTTTCAGCATTATCCGCCGTCGCCCTAACCGGAGCGCGGGCTGCTGCCGATAGGGCTATTGGGCAGCCGGCCTGCCACGCGCCCAGTGCCCAGACGAGTGTCTTCCAGTGGACCGGCAGATCAAGTTCGACGGCGGTGCCGGGCTCGGCATCGAGTTCTTCAGCGAGGTAGTTGGAGGTCTTGGCTGCCCAGTTGTCCAGCACCTTGCCGGAAAGCTCAACACGTTCGGAATTCGGTCCGTACCAGATCAGGGCCGGCGAGGTTGCCTGCTCTGTCCTGAGCGTGTTCAGTATGCGGGGAACCGGGTTGACCGTCATTGCGTTTTCGCTTTCGGTAGGGTGGGGCCGGGCTGCGGGAACCGTCCGGAGGAAAATTTCCGGCGTGGCGCGCCGCCGGGAGACGGTTCCGACTCTATAGGATGCCGAAACAGCTTGACGTGACCGTATTACACGCGTGTAATTAGGGGACGGATTTGTTCCAGCAAACCATGACCTACATGCGTTCACAGCAGGCTGATTGTCGCCTGGGTGAATCCAGATATCCGCTGCTGGAGCATTTACACCGGGAGGACTCCATGGGGCAAGCAGAGAAGATTCAGGGCCGGCCGGACATCCAGGCGCAGGCTTCAAAGAGTTACGGCTCACGCGGCGTGCCCGGAGACTGGTACGTCGACCCTGCTGACCCGCAGGCAGCAGACCGTTTCCGGGAAGGAGCCGGGGGCAGCCTCGAAGATGCTGCCACAGCCTTCCTTGCCGCCCACGAAGCACTTGCCGAAGGTGAACCCCAGAGCGGTGAAGACCTCCTCGATCCTCCCATCTCCCTGTTTCCCGCCCCGGCGGAAACAGAGCAGCGGCCGGTCTGGATAGGCCTGCCCGGTATTGGTGACGGCTACGCGGATGAAAGCGAACTTGGGTGGCAGGCGGACGCGCTGTGCGCGCAGACTGATCCGGAAGCGTTCTTCCCGGAAAAGGGCGGATCCACCCGGGATGCCAAGAAAGTCTGCGCTGCCTGCACTGTGCGCTCACAGTGCCTCGAGTACGCGCTGGCCAACGATGAGCGGTTCGGCATCTGGGGCGGACTTTCCGAGCGGGAACGCCGCCGGCTTCGGAAGCAGGCAGTCTAATTCTTTCGCACGTCCGTGTATGTGCCGTAGTGGTAGCCCACAACGGTGCCGAGTACCTCCCCGAAACACTCTCCGCGCTGGCCGCGCAAACCCGTCCCGCGGACTTCTGCGTCGGCGTTGACGCCGGCTCGACTGACTCCTCCGCATCGCTGCTCCAGCTGGGGCTTCCAGTAGGCAGCCCAGTAACCGGTGCCGGTGCCCGGTCCGGGTTCGGCGCCGCAGTCAAAGCAGGACTGGAGCAGCTGCCGCAGCGTGCTGAATCCGCGGATCCCACGCAGGAATGGCTCTGGCTGCTCCACGACGATTCCGCCCCCGACCCCGGTGCGCTGGCGCAGCTGCTGCGTGCGGTGGAACTGGCCCCCTCGGTGACCATTGCCGGAGCCAAGCAGGTGGAATGGGACAACCCGCGCAAACTGATCGACGTCGGGGTGTCCATCAGCCGCTGGGCTGAGCGGCTGACCATGATCGACGTCGATGAACTGGACCAGGGACAGTACGACTCCCGCAGCGACATCTTCGCGGTGAACTCTGCCGGCATGCTGATCCGGCGTGACGCCTGGGACGCCCTGGGCGGCTTCGACCCCGCCCTTCCCGGCACCGGGGACGACATAGACCTTTGCTGGCGCAACCGGCTTGCAGGCAACCGGGTGGTGGTGGTTCCCTCGGCCCGGATCCGGCACGCCGGTAGCCGGCCCAACCCGGCCGCTACGGCCCGGGCCGCCCGCAAGGCCGAAGTTTTCCTGCGCCTCAAGCACGCGCCCGGCTGGCAGGTGCCGTTCCTGGCACTGGGAGCCGTCCTGGGCGGATTCGGCAGATTCTTCCTAGGCATGCTGGCCAAGGACCCCGGGTACGCTGCGGGTTCCCTTGTTTCCAGTATTGCTGCGGTGCTGCGGCCCGTTGATCTCTACCGTTCCCGGCGCAGGGCCGCGGCTACCCGCAGGCTGCCCCGCAGCACCGTCCGCGCGCTGGTAACCACTCCGCGGGAAGTCCGTGAACACCGCAGGTCAGTCCACGAATCTGATGCCGCTGCGAACGCATACCAGACCCAGGCAGCCGGCGCCGCACACGCCTATGAACCCAGCGGCGACGCCCATGACGACTTCGCCGCCCTCGCTGCTCCCGGACGGGCCTGGTCGGGCGCCGGCGCCCTGGCGGCTGCCCTGATCCTCGCGGCTGCCTCCCTGGCCGGACTTCACCGGCTAGTTGGCGCACCTGCCCTAACCGGAGGCGCGCTGCTTCCCGTTTCTGGCACTCTCTCTGCCATCTGGGCCAACGCCGGCAGCTGGTGGAGCGAAGTCGGCGCCGGTTACCCCGGCCACGGCGACCCCTTTGACTATGTCCTGTGGCTGCTCGGCGCAGCCGGTCTGGGGAACGCCAACGCTGCCGTTGTGGTCCTTGTCCTGCTGGCCATGCCTCTGGCGGGCCTGAGCGCCTGGTTCGCTTCCGGCGCCCTGACCCGGCGGCCCGGGGCAAGGTTCTGGGCGGCCATGGTCTGGGGCACCCTTCCCGCACTGCAGGTGTCCCTGGGACAGGGACGCCTGGGAGCGCTGATCGCGCACATCATTCTGCCGCTGACGGTCCTCGCCATGGCACGTGCCGTAGGTGCAGGAACCGCCGCCCACCAGGCCCGGACCCCGGCCGACCAGATCCAGGCTCCCCGCAAGCCCGGTGTCCAGGGGGTTCCGAGCTGGACCGCTGCTGCGGCTGCCGGACTGCTGCTCTCCGTCCTGACTGCCAGCGCTCCGCTGCTGTTTATCCTCGGCGTGCTGCTTGTCCTGGTGCTCTCGCTGCGCCTGCGTTCCCGGGCCCGGACCCTATGGTGGTCCCTGCTTGCCCCGGCGGCCCTTCTGCTGCCCGTAGTCCTTTCCACGTCCGGCAACCTGCGCGCCGCTGCCGCAGATCCGGGTGTTCCGCTTCCGTTCGCCCCGGCTGCGCTGTGGCAGCAGCTTCTTGGCTACCCCGTTGCTTTTTCCGCGGGGGACCCGGTGGCAGGCCTCGGTTTCCTGCCTGACGGTCCGTGGGCGCTCGTGCTTGCCCTGCTGGTCGGCGGACCGCTTGCTGTGCTTTCGGCGGCGGCACTGTTCCTCCCCAAGCCGGCTGGCACGGCGCGCCTTGGATGGCTGATGGCTGTGGCGGCGCTGGCCCTGGCCGCAGCGTCCGCCTACCTCGTGACCGGCAGTGCAGCCTCAGCAATGGTGACTCCGTTCCCCGGCCCGCTGGTCTCCGCCGCAGTCTTTGCATTGCTCTGTGCAGCACTGCCTGCCCTGGACGCGGTGCTCGCCGGACGGAAAAAGGAAACCGGGCCCGCCGGGCGCTCCGCAGCAGCGGGCGCCGTTGCCGTTGTCCTCCTGCTTGGTGCCGGACCCGCAGCGAGCCTGGCAGCCTGGACCATTCCACAGGCCACCGGTGCGGCAGCTGCCGCAGAAACCAGCGGCGTGCAGCCGGGAACGCAGCTTGCCATCCGGCCCACAGACCCGAGGGTGCTTCCCGCGACGGCAGCAGACCGCGGCAACAGCGCGGACCAGACACGCTCACTTGTGCTGGCCGTGGGCCCGGAAGACCAGATAACGGCGACGCTGATGCGTGCTGACGGAAGCACCCTGGACGGGCTGAGCGCGGCCTACGCGGCGCGCGCCGTCGAAGGCACCGTCGGAGATGAAACCCTCGCCCCGGATGACGAGGCGACCGCTGCCCTGCGCGGCGCCGTCGCGGTGATCACCGCCGGCACAGGTGTGGATCCCCGTGAGGACCTTACCCGGCTTGGCGTCGGCTTTGTGGTGCTTCAGACCTCGGATACTGCGGCCGAACTCCTTGCCGACCGTCTGGACGCCGTTCCGGGCCTGACCGCAGTTGGCCAGACCGGCTCCGGATGGCTCTGGCGGGTAACGGGAACACTGGATGAGCAGGGAACCGAAACTGTTGCCGGGCAGACCTCACGGGTCCGCATCGTCGACGCCGGGGGCCAGACCCTTGAGCTGGTTCCCTCCAACCCGGCCACCGTTGACACCGAAATCCCGGCGGGGCCCGAGGGCCGGCGCCTGGTACTGGCTGAACGTGCGGACACGGGGTGGCAGGCCAGCCTGGACGGCAAGGCGCTGGAACCGGCCACAGATGCCTGGGCACAGGCTTTTGAGCTCCCCGCAGAAGGCGGAAAACTCACGGTCAGCTACACGAGTCCCTGGGAACCATGGGCCGGAATCGTGCAGGTCATCGTGTTTGGACTGACGGTCCTGCTGGCCGTTCCCACGCCCTCCCGCTCCGGCATCATCCGGCTTCCAGGACGCCAGGGACCGGTACGTGCACCTGCCGCCCCAGCCCCGGCTGCAGCCCCGGACGCTGAGGAGGAGGACCGCGCGGTCCCCGTGCCGGAGCGCAAAAAGGAACCGGCCCTGGCGCAGGATGCCCGTCCCGGGCCACGCGTTCGGCGGGACAAAGCTTCCCGGAGAAGGAAGCGCGCTGCCAAAGAAAGTACTGAAAAGGCTGCCGCAGCGGAACCGGGCGCAGCGGTGAAGAAGAACTCGTCTGAAGGAGTGCGCTGATGGCCGATCCCACCGGGACATCCAGCGGCGGGTCATCGCGTGCCCAGGGACGCAGCCGCAGGGCTGCGGGCCGCAGGACTGCCTATGCCGTGTTCTCGGGCAGTGTGCTGCTCGGAACCGCCGGAGCCCTTGTGGCTGCTGCTGCCATTGCTGCCCCGCCGCGCACCGAGCTGGCTGCAGCTCCGCCGGCAACTGAGGTGCCCGCAGGAACGCTTACCGGTGTCTGCCCGGAACCGCTGCGGCTGCTCGCCGGAAACGTCACATCGGTGGACGCAGAGTTCAGCCCCGTATCCGAATCAGCTTCCACCGCTGTCACCACCGCCGTCGTAGGCGGTACAGGGACAACCCTGGCGCCGGCGTCGCTGTCCGAGCTTGGCACCGGAGCGCCCATAGCGGCTCTGGAAGAAGACACTGAGGTTCCGTTGGCAGGCACCCGGCTGGCCGGAGTCCTGGCTAACCAGACCGTCAGCTCAGTTACCGCTTTCGAAGCTGAACCCAGCGGAGACCAGCAAGCCGTGGCCAACGCCGTTATGGGCTACACCGCCTCGGACGGAGATCTGGCAGGGCTTGCCGCCGCCAACTGCCAGACACCCTCCAACGACATGTGGCTGCTGGGAGCACGGACCACGGTTGGCGCCACCGCTGTGCTGCGGCTGAACAACCCCTCTGCGACTCCGGCAACCGTGGACCTTGAAATCTTTGGCGCCGACGGCAGGATCGAGACCGGCGGCAGCCGCGGAATTGTGGTTGCTCCCGGTGAGACGCGGTCCATAGTCCTTGCCGGGCTGGCCTCCAGCGAGGATTCAGCAGCGGTGCGGGTGCGCAGCTCCGGCGGACCGGTCAGCGCATTCATCGAACAGAGCATCCTGCGCGGACTCACCGCCGGGGGAGTGGAAATCATTGAACCCACCGCTGCTCCGGCTCCACGGCAGGTGGTCACCGGAGTCGCTCTGCAGTCCCCGGAGACTACGCGGAAACTCGCGGAACAGTCCGGCTACGAATCGGTCTCCCCGGTGCTGACCGTTGCGGTTCCGGGAACCTCGGACGCCTCCGTCCACCTTCGGGTCTTCGGCGAAAAGGGTGAGGTGGAAATTCCCGGCGGCGGCGTTTTCAGCGTGCCGGCCGGCACAGTCGGAGAAATTCCGCTGGCCGAGCTCCCCGAAGGAACCTACTCCCTGGACCTTTCAGCTGATGTGGCAGTGGCAGCGGCGGCCGTGTTCAGCCGTGGTACTGGCCCCGGCGAGCGGGTGGAACTCGCGGTTGCACCCGCCGATGCCAGGCTGGGCAGCGAACACCTGGCGGTCTCCGTCCCGGGCGGACGCTCTTCCCTGGTCCTGACCGCGCCCGACGGCCAGGCCGAGATCCGGGTCCGTGCACTGGGAACCGACGGAACCCTGCAGGAGGAGAAGACCGTTCAGATTCCCGAAGGCAGGACCGTGACGCTGCAGTCCCGGGACATGGGAAGCGGGGAACTGGCAGCGGTTTTGGTCAGCGCAGTGGGAGAGGCTGTCTATGGCGCGCAGCTGGTTACCGGTGAGGGCCCCGGCATCTCGGTGCTGCCGCTGCCGGAGGGCGCTTCCGGAAGCCGTTCCGTCCAGGTGGGCATCGGCTACTAGCGGGCCGGGGCCTACAGCGGCCGGAACCGGCCGTAGGTGGGGTCGATGGACTCCGGATCCATACCCATCAGTGACGCGAGCTGCTCCACCACTACGTCGTGGATAAGTTCATTCACCGGTACCAGCCCCCGTGCTGTTGATTCGACGGGGCGGCGGTAGATGGTGATCACCGGAGGTTTGGGGCCAAGGCCCGGACTGGAGGAAGCCAGCGGAATTGAACCGCCGCGGCGCACCAGTTCCTCGAGGCCGTCCGGGATCTCCTGGACGATGAACTGGTAGGTCTGGATATCTTCGCCCCAGAGACGCTCCAGCCGTTCAGCGGATTCCATCACCCAGTCATCAAAGCGTTCGGCACGTGTCCGGGACCCGGCCAGATGCGCCGGCAGCAGTTCTCCGCGCAGCCCGCGCCCGTGGCGGTTCCGGCGCCGGCTGCGGAATGGGCGCGGCACCGCAGGCTCGGGCTCTCCGGCGCCGGATCCGCCGTCGAGCCGTATCCGTGAGGAAGATCCTGGAGACATGGCACCTACTCTAGCCCGCGCCGCCTGCCTCGGGGAGGCCATGTTTCCGGGCGGGGAGGACCGGCGTGGCTGCACCGGCTGCCGGATGCGGCGGGGGTAGAGTATTGACCCGTGGGATCCTTACGTCTTTGTTCACGTTCAGCGTGCCGGCAGGCCGCCGTCGCTACCTTGACGTACGTGTACGCCGATTCCACCGCGGTCCTTGGTCCGCTGGCAACCTACGCGGAACCCCACTGCTACGACCTGTGTGAACTCCACGCGCAGCGGCTCACCGCACCGCGGGGCTGGGAAGTGCTCCGCCTGGACCTCGGCACACTCCCGAGGAGCCCGGGCCCCGATGAGCTCTCAGCCCTGGTCGACGCCGTCCGCGAAGCGGAGGAAGCCCCCGCAGCCGAAGAGCCCGGACGCCGCAGCGGCAAGCATGCCCTGGAACCCCCGGCGGAGATCCCCGGTTCACGGCGTTCCCACCTTCGTGTACTGCGCGAAGAAGTCAGCGAACCCAGCTAGGCAAAGCCGTGCCGCTCCGCACGCTATAGGCTGGAGGCATCAGCCGGGGATGAACCGCGGCCGTGACCAGTCAACCGTTTCGCAAGGAAGTGCCGCAGCCATGGCTAACCTGACCGCCGATCTCCTGAATGTCCTGCGTTGCCCGCAGACCCATTCACCCCTGAGGCAGGAGGGGAACGAACTCGTTTCCACCGCTCCCGGACCGGACGGCAAGCCCGTTCGCTATGCCATCGAAGAGGGCATCCCGGTACTGCTGCCGGCATCCGGCGCCCCGGCCGACAACACTGAGAACTGAGGACCGCAAACCTGTGAGCATCGATTTCAAAGTAGCTGACCTGTCCCTGGCCGAAGCCGGCCGCCACCAGATCCGCCTGGCGGAGCATGAAATGCCCGGGCTGATGGCGCTGCGGCGCGAATTCGGTCCCAGCCAGCCGCTGGCCGGTGCCCGGATTGCCGGTTCCCTTCACATGACCGTGCAGACAGCCGTGCTGATCGAGACCCTTACTGCTCTCGGCGCCGAGGTCCGCTGGGCCTCCTGCAACATCTTCTCCACACAGGACGAGGCCGCTGCCGCCGTCGTCGTGGGAGATGGAACTCCGGAGGACCCCAAGGGTGTTCCGGTCTTCGCCTGGAAGAACGAGACCCTCGAGGAATACTGGTGGACCGCCGAGCAGATCCTCACCTGGCCTGAGGGCTCCGGCGGGCCGAACATGATCCTGGACGACGGCGGCGACGCCACCCTGCTGCTGCACAAGGGCGTTGAATTCGAAGCAGCAGGCGCCGTCCCTGCCAACCCCAGCGAGGATGACCCCGACTACTCCTACGAGTACACGGTCATCCTGGACACCCTCCGCCGGTCACTGGCCGAGGCTCCGGGCAAGTGGACGGAAATCGCCAAGGGCATCCGCGGCGTCACGGAGGAAACCACCACGGGTGTGCTGCGGCTTTACCAACTTGCTGCTGACGGCCAGTTGCTCTTCCCGGCGATCAACGTCAACGACTCGGTCACCAAGTCCAAGTTCGACAACAAGTACGGCATCCGCCACTCGCTGCCGGACGGCCTGAACCGTGCCACCGACACGCTGATCGGCGGCAAGGTCGCCGTCGTCTGCGGCTACGGGGACGTAGGCAAGGGCGCAGCCGAAGCGCTGCGCGGCCAGGGAGCCCGCGTCATTGTTACGGAAATCGACCCCATCTGTGCGCTGCAGGCCGCGATGGACGGCTACCAGGTGGCACGCCTTGAATCAGTTGTGGGCCAGGGTGACATCTTCATCACCACCACCGGTAACAAGGACATCATCATGGCCTCCCACATGGCACAGATGAAGCACCAGGCGATCGTGGGCAATGTGGGCCACTTCGACAATGAGATTGACATGGCCGGCCTGGCCCGGGTGCCCGGCATCCGCAAGGTGGAGATCAAGCCGCAGGTCCACGAGTGGATCTTCGACGAAGGAACCGAGAACCAGCGCAGCATCATCGTGCTTTCCGAGGGCCGCCTGCTGAACCTGGGCAACGCCACCGGGCACCCGTCCTTCGTGATGTCCAACTCCTTCGCGAACCAGACCATCGCCCAGATCGAGCTGTTCACCAAGCACGGGCAGAACAAGGAGGACGGCACTCCGGAGTACGCCAACCAGGTGTATGTGCTGCCGAAGATCCTCGACGAGAAGGTTGCCCGCCTGCACCTCGGTGCCTTGGGCGTTGAGCTGAGCGAACTGACCAAGCCGCAGGCCGAATACCTTGGCGTGGACGTGGCCGGTCCGTACAAGCCGGACCACTACCGGTACTAGACCGCACCGCTGCGCCCCAACGCAACAGCACAGACAGCCGTGCCGCTTCTTCGGAAAGCGGCACGGCTGTCTGTTTGTCCGGGGGAACCAGCCGGTCAGTGCCGCCCGGGACGGCGGGAAGGTTCCGTATCGCGGTAGACCTGGACGACGGCGGGCCGCGGAGCCCGGACCTGGCCCGGCCCCGGGGGCTCAGGGGCGTAGTCCGGGAAGTAGGACGTGTGTGCTCTGTAGCTTCCGTCCTCACCGGGGTGCTGTACGGCTAAGCGTCCGTGAAGGGAAGCCGGTGAAGCCGCTGGCCGAGCCGCTGGGTCCGGTCATGCTGTGCGCTCAGGCGCAAGTAGTCGCGCTCCCTCCGCTGCGCGGTGACGGCGCGGAGATAGGTCTCGGGGAAGGTTCCGGCGGGAGGCGGCGGGGAAACGAACGCAGACACTTCGGTGGCCAGCGAGCCGGCCATGGAGGAACGGGCTGCCGGCGCCATCCTGCCGGACTGGGCCAGGAAGCGGGACACCCTCCGGGAGAGCGGATCGGGCAGGCGGCCGATGTCTGCTAGCTCCGCCCACGGCGCAAGTTCTGCGGGCATGTCCACGGCCGGGGGCGGGGGTGCCTGCACCCGTTCACGCATTGAGTACGTTCCTGCCAGCATGTCTCCGAGCCGCTTGGACTTCTCGTTGAACACCGCAACGATGAATGCCAGGGATCCGGCCAGCATGTAGATTTCCAGCACCGCAAGGATCCCGCGGGTGAAGGCCTGGCGGAAGCGCACAGCACCGCCGTCGTCGCGGACTATGCGCAGCCCCATGACCAGCCGGCCCAGCGATTTGCCCCTGGTGAGTGTCTCCACCGCAACCGGAACCACCACCAGGATGAGAACCACGCTGGTCAGCAGCAGGGCCCGGGTCAGCGCCGGGTCCAGCGAACCGTCCAGGGTGTTGCCGATGAGGAAAAACAGGAGCAGCAGCAGCAAAAGCTGGGCGACGACGTCGATCAGGCAGCTGAGTGCGCGGGCCGCGAAGGACGCGGGACGCAGTTCCAGGACTACGGCCTCACCGGTCACTACCGTGCTCATGCCTGCCTCTGCTTCCACCCGAACGGCCACCTGAGACTCCGCCGGTGTGTCCCGCAGCGGTGCCTTCTTCTCTGGGGTCCCACTTTACCCATGCCTGCACCGGGAGGCAGATGCAGGTCAGGACGCCGTGCCGGTTAGGGTGGAGGCGTGGACTTGGATGCCTTCGCCGCCGTACACAGCCAGGACTGGAAGCGGCTTGATGAACTGATTGCCCGCCGCCGCCTCAGCGGTGCCGAGGCCGATGAACTGCTGCAGCTCTATCAGCGTGCCTCCACCCACCTGTCCGTGGTCCGGTCCGTGGCTCCGGAAGGAGCGCTCTCCGCCGCGCTGTCCATGCGCCTTTCCCGCGCCAGGACCCGATTCACCGGGGCCCGTTCAAATTTCTTGGAGGACCTGGCCGGGTTTTTTGTCTATTCGCTTCCGGCCGCGTTCTACCGGGTACGAATCTTGACTGTGATTATCGGGGCGCTGTTTGTCCTGGTCTCGGCCATGAGCGCGTACTGGGTGGTTAACACCCCGGGTGTCCTGGCTGCGATGGGCACGGATGCCGAGCTGCGGCAGTACGTCGAGTCGGACTTCGCCAGCTACTACTCGGAGAATCCCGCCGCGTCCTTCGCCGGTATGGTCTGGACGAACAACGCGTGGATTGCGCTGCAGGCGGTGGCGTTCGGAGTCACCGGAATCTGGGGGCCCTACATTCTGTACCAAAACGCCGTCGGCGTTGGAACGGCCGCCGGCACCATGGCTTCCTTCGGGGAGCTGGATACCTTCTTCCTCTTCGTCCTCCCGCACGGGTTCATGGAGCTGACCGCCATTTTTATTGCCGCGGCCGCCGGACTGCACATTTTCTGGGCGCTGGTTGCTCCCGGGCCCAGAACCCGGGTCACCGCCCTGGCCCAGGAAGGCAGATCGCTGATGACCGTGGCTCTGGGGCTGGTAGTGGTTTTGTTCATTTCCGGCCTGGTGGAAGGTTTTGTGACTCCAAGTTCGCTGCCGGACTGGCTGCGCATCTCCATTGGCGCCCTGGTGCTGGCTGGCTACTGGGCCTACACGATGATCCTGGGCAAGCGTGCCTTCGACGCAGGTTTCCGCGGCGACCTGCTGGCGCGTGACGCCGGAGAAGCTACCGTCCGGTCGGCTTAAGCGGCGCTGGAGGCCCAAAAAGCTGTTGCACCGGTTCGGGGTGGCTCCTTCGATTCGGGGTCCCGCGGCCGGTAGTGTCTATGAAGGACGGAACCGGAAACACCCCCACCACACCGGTGACTTCATACAGGATTGGGATGAGAGACGAAGCAGTGGCAAGCCAGGACCAAGACCCCACTACGGAAGGCGTCCCCGCAGGCCAGACGCCGGACGGGCGCGGCACAGGCCCGTCCGATGCCAGCGAGACCATAGTCAGCGGCAAGGCCGCTGAGGGCTCCCGCGAGGACGACCCGGCAGAACACGACGCCTGGGATGCTGAGTTTGCCGGGCTTGCTGGAACCACGCCGGAAACAGAGGTGTCAGCCGGGAAACCGGATGAAGCCGCAGAGGCCGCGTCTGCGGATACATCCACTGACCGGGCTGATGCGCAGACGCCGGGAACGCCCGGAACCGGCGCAGCTCATCCCGCTCCGGAACCGCCGCAGTCAAAGGCCCGTCCCGGACGCGAAGAGGTGCCCGGCGGACACCCCTCCCTGGCCCAGCGCAGCACCCTGCCCATGCGTGCTGCCAGCATCATGCCGGACCTGAGCCGCTACGGCACCGACGGTACGCCCGCAGAGCACGCTGCCGCCCCGGTGGATGCTTCTGCGGCGGATGAAACGGGCGCGGACAAGGAAGCAGCCGCAAATACACGTCCGGCTGCCGGCGCTCCGGACGACGCAGTGCCGGGAGACGCCCCCCACCCTACCGCCGCCGCAGGCGGTCCCTGGTACGGGCCGGGAACAGCTGAACAGCCGGTCACGGGACAGCCGGATACGAGCGAACCTGAGACCCGGCAGCCGGCTGACACCGACCCCGCCATCTCCACCGAGGAAGCTGCACGGCGCAGCGCCGAGCGGGAGCGGGCTGCCGCCGCCAAACCCGTCCTTGGCCGGATCATCCAGGTGGCAATTGCCGTGTTCTTCCCGGTGATGCTGCTGGCGGCTGCCATCCGCGCCGTGGCAACACCTGTATTCCTGTGGATTGAATACAACCGCCCCGGTTTCCCGGCCGACAGCTTTGGGTTTAGCACCGATGACCGCATGACATACGGCTCCTACGCCGTGGACTACCTGCTGAACTTCGCTTCCCCCCGCTACCTCGGGGACCTGGTGACTCCGGACGGTGATCCGCTGTACCTGGCCAGCGAAGTGTCCCACATGGCTGACGTGAAGACGGTCCTGACGCTGGCCTTCCTGACCGCGCTGGGAATGGCTCTGCTCAGCCTTGCCGGCGGCCTTTACCTGGCCCGCCGCTGCCCCGGCGGAATCCGCCGCGCCCTCTTCGCCGGAGCCGTGGCCACCCTGGCCATCATTGCCGGACTGCTTGTTGCTGCAGTGCTCGCCTGGGAGGAGTTCTTCACGCTGGTCCACAGCATCTTCTTTGCGCAGGGCAACTGGACCTTCCGGCTGGATGACACTCTCATCCGGCTCTTCCCGGCACAGTTCTGGATGGACGCCGGAGCGGCCATAGCCGGGATCGTGCTGCTGGTCTGCCTCCTGGTCATGGTGTTTACCTGGCCTACTAAGAAGCGCCGCGAACGTTCCCGGCTGGCCCGGGAAGAAAGCCGGCGCCGTTACCTTGAATCACTCGAGGCGCTCTAACCGGCAGCAGCCGCAGCCAGACTAAAACAGCCAAGGCCCGTGAAGACGGGCCTTGGCTGTTTTTGCGTGGTGACGCACCTGGAGGCGGAGACTACTTCGTGTAGAGCTTCTCCACCTCGGCGGTGAAGTCGGCGATGACCGCCTGCCTGCGCAGCTTCAACGTGGCTGTGACATGTCCGCCGTCCAGGGAAAAGTCACGCGGCAGCACGGTAAAACGGCGGATCTGTTCGGCCCGGGACACGGTGGCATTCGCGGCGTCCACGGCCTCCTGGACCTGCGCCAGGACCTGCGGGTGCTCCGCCGGGGCAGCTGAGGGATCGACGCCGTTTTCGCGGCACCAGAGAGCCAGCGCCTCGTCGTCGAGCGTTACCAGGGCACCCACGAAGGGCCTGCCTTCGCCGACCACCACCACCTGGGAAACCAGACGGTGCTCACGGACCTTCTCCTCAAGCGGGCCGGGAGCCACGTTCTTGCCTCCCGCGGTGACGAGGAGGTCCTTCTTGCGGCCGGTTATCTTCAGGAACCCGTCCTCGTCCAGCGTGCCGAGGTCTCCGGTGTGGAACCATTCGCCGCTGAACGCTTCGGCGGTCGCCTCGGGATTCCGGTGATAGCCGGTGAAGACACCGACGCCGCGTACCAGCACCTCGCCGTCGTCGGCAATGCGGATGGCGTTGCCCGGCATCGGCAGGCCAACCGTGCCCACCCGGGTCAGGGGGATGGTGTTGACCGAGGCCGGGGCAGTGGTCTCCGTGAGGCCGTAGCCTTCCAGGACAGCGATGCCGGCGCCGCGGAAGAAGTGCGCCAGCTGTGGGCTCAGCGGGCTTGCCCCGGAGATGGCGATGTCCATGTCTCCGCCGAACGCTGCCCGCACTTTGGGGTAGAGGAGCCGGTCAAAGGCCGCGTGGCGCAGGCGCAGCGCCAGGGACGGTCCCGCCCCGCCGCGTGCAGCGCTGTCCACCGCCTCGGAATAGGCGACGGCGGTGGAGGCCGCCGAATCAAACAGCTTCCCCTTGCCGGCGGCAGCTGCCTTCTCCTGGGCGCCTGCGTAGATCTTCTCGAAGACGCGGGGAACGGCCAGCATAAAGGTGGGCCGGAAGGTGCGCATATCATCGACCAGCGCAGCCGCTGAAGAGCTGTGGCCCACGGTGACGCCGGCCGCCAGGCACCCCACCTGCACGGCACGGGCCAGAACGTGGGCCAGGGGCAGGAACATCAAGGTCCTGGCGCCCGGGCGCTTCAGCATTTGCGGGAGCAGCTCAATCACGTTCACCGCGAACAGCGCAAAGTTGCCGTGGCTGATGCTGCATCCCTTGGGCCGTCCGGTGGTACCGGAGGTGTACACCAGCGAAGCCGTGTCCGAGAGCGAGCGGGAGGAACGGACGGATTCGAGCTCCTCGTCCGGCACGTTTTCTCCTGCGGCGGCCAGCGCCGCGAGGGTGTCCGGTCCGTCCCCGCCGCTCAGCTTCCAGATCCGGACCGGCACCTCCGCTGCGGCTGCACCGGCTTCGATAACCCGGGCCTTGTTTTCGTCGCCGGCGAAAACGATCCGCGCTCCGGAATCGGAAAGGATCCACTGAACCTGGCTTGGCGATGAAGTCTCATAGATGGGCACGGTCACGGCCCCGGCGAACCAGATCGCGAGGTCCACCACGGTCCATTCGTAGCGGGTCCCGGACATCACCGCCACGGTGTCGCCGGGCCGCACTCCCTGCGCCAGCAGGCCCTTGGCTGCGGCCCGCACCTCCGCAAGGAACTGGGCCGCGCTCACGTCACGCCAGCCGGAACCGGTTTGGCGGGCATACAGGGCCAGCTCCGGGTTCCGGGCAGCCGTGGCCAGGAGCAGGTCGGTGATGTTGGAGTCTTCCGGGAGCTCCACGAACAATCCGGTGGAGGCTTCGCGCACGGGTCCTCCCTTTCTGTGCAAGCACATTGCGTTGAGACCTAGATCCAGCTCGGCATCCAGATACGGAGCCGCCAATCAGAATAGGGGATGATTTCAGCCGTCCAGACCGGATAGAAGAAAGCGGAGACAAGGACCACAGCTGCGAGGAAGCATGCCGCGATGATCGCCCCGCGCCGTCTGCGCAGCGGTGGACCGGCCGCCCGTCCCAGGACCAGCCCCACCGTAAAGGTCAAAGCCAGAACGAGGAACGGGACAAAGGAGACGGCATAGAAGTAGAACATGGTCCGGTCCGGAAAAGCGAACCAGGGCAGGTATCCCGCCGCGATGCCTGAGAGCGCGGCTCCGGCGCGCCAGTCGCGGCGTCCCAGCCAGTAGGCCAGCAGCACAGCCAGGCTCAGCAGCGCTGCCCACCAGATCAGCGGGTTCCCCACGGAGGTAATTGCAGAGGTGCAGGTGTCCGCTCCGCAGACGGCAGGATCGGGGCTCTCATAGTAGAAGGACGTTGGACGGCCCATAAACAGCCAGGTCCATGCGCTGGCCTCGTAGGAGTGTTCCGAGGAGAGCCCGTTGTGGAAGGTGTAGGCACTTCGGTGGTACTCGGCCAGGGAGCGCAGCGGGTCCGGAATCCATTCCAGGCCGGACGGCGCCGGGTTGGACTGCGCCCACTGGCGTCCGTAGCCACCGCTGGAAAGGAACCAGCCGGTCCAGGTGGCCAGGTAGGTTGCTGCAGCCAGCGGAATGATGGTTAGGAAGGCGGGGACACCGTCTTTCAGCAGACCCGTCCGCCAGTACCGGATCCCAGCTACGCGCCGGGCGCTGACATCCCAGAGCACAGTCATGATCCCAAAGACCGCCACGAAAGCCAGCGCAGACCACTTGGTTCCCACTGCCAGGCCCAGGCAGAGGGCAGCGGCCAGCCGCCAGGGACGCCACAGCAGCCACGGTCCGGAGGCAAGGGCGGCGGGGGCCGGGGGTCCTCCCGGGAACCGGCGCGGAGCCTGGCTCAGTTTTCGCGCCAGCCGGCGCCGGCCGTCGTCGCGGTCCAGCAGCAGGGCCCCGAAGGCGGCAACCACCCAAAGAGTGAGGAAGATGTCCAGCAGTGAAGTCCGGGAGAGAACCAGATGATGCCCGTCGACGGCGAGCAGCAGCCCTGCGGTGCCACCCAGGAGGGCGGACCTGAACAGGCGGGAGGCAATCAGGGCGATCAGCAGCACGGTCACGGTGCCGGCCATCGCGGCCGAGAAACGCCAGCCGAAACTCGAATCCGGTCCGAACAGCGCCATCCCGAACGCGATCATCCATTTGCCCACCGGGGGGTGGACTACGTATTCCGGACCCTCCAGCAGCACGTCCGGCTGGCCTGAGGCGAAGGAGTCATTGGCGTCTTCCGGCCAGGCGCGTTCGTAGCCGGAGACCAGATAGGAGTAGGCGTCCTTGACGTAGTAGGTCTCGTCGAAGACAAGGGTGCCGGGTTCATCCAGGCGGACGAAGCGGAGCACACCTGCGAGCAGGGCCGTGCCCAGCGCGGCAGCCCAGGCCCAGTACCGGGAGGGCAGGGCAGCACCGAGCAGCCGCAGCCGCAGCGATTCCTCCGTGAAGGCCTTCTCCGGAGCCAGCACCCGCGGTGCGGAGTCCCGGGCCGGGGCGGAGGTCAGGGGCTGGGTCACGCGCTCAACTCTATAGCCTGTCGCGTAGGGTTGAAGGGTGAACTTCAGCAGCAGCGAAACCCAGGAGCCCATTACTGCCGAGCGTCCCGAGCGGGGCAGCGCAGGGTCAGGCACCGGCCAGATTGTCCTGGCCGCCACGCCGATCGGAAACATGGGTGACGCGACAGTCCGGCTGATCGACCTGCTGCAGCACGCAGATGTAATTGCCGCCGAGGACACCCGCCGACTGCACCGGCTGGTCAGCGCCCTGAGAATCAGCACCACAGGCCGCATCATGAGCTACCACGAGCACAATGAGCAGGCACGTACTCCGGAGCTGCTCGAGCTGGTCCGTGGCGGAGCCACGCTGCTGATGGTGACCGACGCCGGCATGCCCTCGGTCTCGGACCCCGGCTACCGCCTGGTGGAAGCCGCTGCCGCGGAAGCCATCGCGGTCACCGCCGCCCCCGGTCCGTCAGCAGTGCTGACCGCGCTGGCCCTTTCCGGGCTGCCCACGGACCGTTTCTGCTTTGAAGGTTTCCTGCCCCGGAAGTCCGGTGAACGTGCGGCACGGCTGTCCGAGCTGGCCCATGAGAAGCGCACCATGGTCTTTTTCGAGGCGCCCCACCGGCTGGAGCCAATGCTGCGGGCCCTGGATACCGCCTTTGGTTCGGACCGGCCCGCGGCCGTGGCCCGGGAACTGACCAAGCTCCATGAGCAGGTTCTGCGCGGACCGCTGCGCGACCTGCTGGAATGGGCCGAAACCAGCGAAGTCCGGGGCGAGATCGCCGTCGTCGTCGGCGGAGCCGGGGACGCGGAACCGGAAGCCCCGGAAGACCACGTGGGTGCGGTCAACGAGCTGATAGCCCAGGGTTCCCGGCTGAAGGACGCGGTGGCCACCATTGCTTCCGATGCCCGGATCAGTAAGCGCGAGCTCTACGCGGCGGTGCTGGCCGCCCGGGCGGATAAACCGTAGCGCCGTTCTAGCCAAATGCACAGGGTTTTGGAAATGTCATTGTGCAGGGGTGCATTTACACTGGTCGGCACGGCCTTTAACGTGAAGTCAGCACTGGACAGAATGTGATCCGGTAAACCCGCATACTTTGGAGGCTCACTCATGGCTGTAACCGCTGAACGCGAGGCCGAACTGCTGGCCCAGGTTCCCACCGGCCTGCTGATTGACGGACAGTGGCGCGACGCCGCCGGCGGCAAGACCTTCGAAGTCGAGGATCCCGCAACCGGCAAGGTCCTGCTGAGCATTGCCGATGCCAGCACCGAAGACGGCGCTGCCGCCATGGACGCCGCCGCTGCCGCCCAGGATTCCTGGGCCGCCACACCGCCGCGTGTCCGCGGCGAAATCCTCCGCCGCGCCTTTGAGCTGGTCACTGCCCGCGCCGAGGACTTCGCCCTGCTGATGACGCTGGAAATGGGCAAGCCGCTGGCAGAAGCCCGCGGCGAAGTTGCCTACGGTGCTGAGTTCCTGCGCTGGTTCTCGGAGGAAGCCGTCCGCGTCACCGGACGCTACGGCACCGCCCCGGACGGCAAGTCCCGCATTATGGTCACCAAAAAGCCCGTGGGTCCCTGCCTGCTAATCACCCCGTGGAACTTCCCGCTGGCAATGGCCACCCGCAAGATTGCCCCGGCAGTGGCCGCCGGCTGCACCATGGTGCTCAAGCCTGCCAAGCTCACCCCGCTGACCTCCCAGCTGTTCGCCGCCGTCATGATGGAAGCCGGCCTGCCTGCCGGTGTCCTGAACGTGGTGTCCACCACCAAGGCCGGGGAAGTCACCGGCCCGATCATGCAGGATGACCGCCTGCGCAAGGTCTCCTTCACCGGCTCCACTCCGGTGGGCCAGGGCCTCATCCGCGACGCCGCTGACAAGGTGCTGCGCACCTCCATGGAGCTGGGCGGCAACGCTCCGTTCCTGGTCTTCGAAGACGCTGACATCGACAAGGCCGTTGAAGGCGCCATGGCGGCCAAGCTGCGCAACATGGGCGAAGCCTGCACCGCCGCCAACCGGTTCATTGTGCACGAGGACATTGCCGACGAATTCTCCGAGAAGTTCGCCGCAAAGGTCTCGGCCATGACCACTGCCCGCGGCACCGAGGACGAGTCCAAGATCGGCCCGCTGATCGACGCCAAGTCCCGTGACAAGGTCCACTCCCTGGTGGAAGACGCGATCGACGGCGGTGCCACCGCGGTTGTGGGCGGCGCTCCCGTTGACGGCCCGGGCTACTTCTACGCACCGACCGTGCTCAAGAACGTTCCCGCCGGCGCCCGGATCCTCCAGGAGGAAATCTTCGGCCCGGTGGCACCGGTGATCACGTTCTCCACTGAAGCCGAGGCCGTGAAGCTGGCCAACGCCTCCGAGTACGGCCTGATCGCCTACGTCTTCACCGAGGACCTGAACCGCGGCCTGCGGATCGGCGAGAAGCTGGAGACCGGCATGCTGGGCCTCAACGCCGGCGTCGTGTCCAATGCTGCTGCCCCGTTTGGCGGCGTCAAGCAGTCCGGCCTGGGCCGTGAAGGCGGCGACGAAGGCATCGAGGAATACCTCTACACGCAGTACATCGGCATCGCCGACCCCACGGCCTAGCCGGGGCGAGCGGTCCCGGGCGCGGTCTTCCGCGGCCCGTCGAAGGTCCCGTTCCGGGGAGCTCAGTCTCCCGGGAGCGGGACCTTCTGTGTCAGGACTCAGGCACTGAAGACGCCGGGGACCGCTCGGCCGTGCGTACCCGGGGCGCAGGGAAGAACGACGCCGGAATAAACCTTGCGCGCAGCCGCACGGGAAGGGACACCGAAGCGCGCAGCGCATTCCGCAGGCTGTCCACGTCCTGCCAGTCAGCCCCGGACCTGCCCGTCCGCGGTCCGGTGCCGGCGGCGGGGTTGGAGTATGCCTCCGCCTCATAGGCAGTGCGCAGCCGTGCCAGTGCATTGGCGGCAGGCTGCGGCAGCTCTGCCTGCACAGCCAGACGGTCCGCATAGGAGCGCGGACTGTCCGCGGTCCGCGCCCGGTAGCCGAAGTCCTGGGCCACGTCCGTCGCCTCAGCCCAGACCGGGGCCGCGCTGCCGGTTCTGGCGTGCTCCTGCCTGCGGATCCCGCTGCGGCGCCGGCGCAGCGCCCACGGCGTCAGCACGGCAGCGGCGGCCACCAGGATCCCGATGCCGACACCGGCCCAGGGCGCTCCTGCAGTTTCCTCCGGAGCCAGGGACTGGGACTGTGTCTCAGCACCCGGCGCGGAGGAGGGGAGCACCGGCGGAACCGGATTCTGCAGTTCCCGGGGATCGTCGTCGGACTGTGCTGCGGACGCCGCATTCTGCTGCCGCGCCGCGGCATAGGCCGGGACGACGCCGCGGGAGGGAGTGGGCTCAAAGCGCACCCATCCGGCACCCTCAAAGTAAAGCTCGGGCCAGGCATGGGCGTCCCGGGCATCCACGGCGTACTCATCCAGTTCTGTGCCGTCCGGGCCGGGAACCGTGGACCCGGTTTCCCGCCCGGGGGCGTATCCCAGGCCCATGCGGCTGGGAATTCCCACTTCGCGGGCCATGACCGCCATGGCGGAGGCAAAGTGGATGCAGTACCCCGAACGCTGCTCCAGGAAGCGGGCCAGGACGTCTATGCCGTTGCCGTCATAGCCGCCTTCCACCGGCGCCTCAAGCGAGTAGTCGAAGTCCGGCCCGCGGAGGAAAGACTGCAGCGCCAGTGCCTGAGCGTACGGTCCCTGGGCGTCCGCCACGGCCTCCCTGGCGGTGTCGCGGATGATCTGCGGAAGGTTGGCAGGCAGGTCCGTGAACATCGGGTCCACGGCGTCCGCCGGAGCCGGGGATATTCCGGAGAGTGCCTCCCCGGTGATGATGGGCGCCTCGCTGATCACCTGGTAGCCGCTGCGCGGCTCCGAGTTGCCGGTACCGGAGAGGATGGTCATGGTGGACGGATCCCAGGTCCAGGAACCATCAAGCCCGGACACCGCGGACGGGGCGTAGGGGGCAAGCAGCCAAGGACTGGCGTAACTGGGGGAGCTGATCACGGTCTGCACGGTGTCCGTGGGGATTCCGGCATCCGGTGCCGGAGCGGCCGCCATTTCCTCAACACCGGACTGGCGGTCGTTTTCCCTGGTATCGGGCGCCCAGCGGGTTCCGGAGAAATCCTCCAGGGTGGTTGAGCGGAGGTACAGCGGCCGGGTGGAATCCGTCGCATAGGTAATGCGCCCGGTTGCGGTGGGCTGGCGCAGGTCATTGCCCAGGGTCACCACCGGGTTCAGCCCGGTGGTGCCGTTGAGGAAGTTGAACCGGGCGCCCTGGGGGAACGCGCCGGTATTAAAGCCCGGGATGGCCAGTGAAACCAGCAGGGCGGCCACGACGGCGCCCGCACCGATCGCGGCAGCACCTGCGGCCTGCGGTCCGGAGGGGCGGGAAGCAGCCGGCCCTGTGCCCTGGTCAGCACGTTCCCTGCGCTCCTGCCACGTTCCTGCGGCCAGGATCAGCAGGTAGCCGGCAGCAGCGGCCGCAAACCCGGCAACACCCACGCTCTGCGGTTTGATGATGGCAGGCACCAGCAGCACGGTGAACAGGCCAAACCCGCTGGCGGCCGGCATGCGCAGGGTGATCGCCAGGGTGTCCACCAGGACTGTTACCAGACCCACCGCCAGGCAGGCGACAAACACCACTCCCGTGTCCGGGATAACGGGTATGACCTGGGTGATGACAGTGGTCTGGGCCCCCGCCAGCAGCGACCCGGCCCGCTCCAGCGTCGCGCCGGTGGGGATGATGCCCAGGAAAGCGGCATCAGGGGAGAACATCATGGTCAGAATCAGGGTCAGGGCTCCGAGACCGGCAACCGGCACCAGCGCCGTCGGGAACCGAAACCAGCGCGCCAGTGCTGTGCCGGCAGCCACTGCGGCCACGGCGGTCCCCAGCGGCCACAGCCAGGCAGACCCTTCGAGCACTCCGTGGACGCTGAGGGCGCACAGCATCACTGCCGCGAAGGTGACTGCTCCGCCGGCCCACTGTGCCTGGCCGGTCCGCCGTGGACTGGGCGCTGGGCCGGTCTGATGCGGCTGGGGCGGGGCGAGCGTGGCCGTCATGACCGGTGTCCCGGCTGGGACAGGGCCGCGGCCTGTTCGGCGGCACCGGACCACGCTGCCGCTACGGGCTGGGCGGGGTCCAGGGCCAGAGCAGTCCAGCCGGCGGAGCGCAGCAGCGCCAGCTGGGCAGCTGCGGCGGCCGGACGTTCGGTGACCAGCAGGGCCACCGCCGCCGGCACGGCGTCTGCTGCCGGTGCCAGCCTGCGGGCATCCTCGCTGCTGAGGGTGCCGGTGATGACCACCAGCGGACCGCGGTGCCGGCCGTCCAGCAGGGCTTCCAGCAGGGCATCGCCGAAAGGTCCACGGCTGGCCGGTCCCGCTGCAGGGGGCCGCTCGGGGAGCTGGTGTGCCCCTGCGGGGGAGGGCGCTCTGTCCGGACGCCAGGGCCGTGGCCGGAGCGTCCGTGCTGCAGACGCTGCCGCGGCCTGTTCAAGTCCCAGGGCGGCCAGGCCTTCGCCCAGGTCGGTGACGGCGGCCGCGCCGCTGAAGACCTCGGCATCCGGAACAGCGGCTGAAGGCGAGCGCTGCAGCCCGGGACGCGCCAATGCATCCAGGATCCGGACGGCGAACCCGCGTTCCAGCAGGTCCGCGCCGACAGACATCACGGCGGAGACAGCCCACTCGAAGGTCTCGGAACTGGGCGGAGCGGTGTCATCAGCGGTTTCGGCCCAGAACGGGGAGAGGAACCCCTGGTCGTAGCTGGACTCGCGCTGATCCAGGACCAGCGTGGCACGCGGTGTTGCCACGGTTTCCTCCTGCCGCACCATCAGTTCGCCGTGCCGCGCCGTGGCGGACCAGTGGACCCTGCGCATCGGATCTCCGTGCCGGTACTCCCGTGTGGTCACATCGTCCTGGCTGGGCACACCCTGGACCCGGGTGGACACCGAGCCGTCGCTGCCGCGCAGGCCGTCCAGGACAGCCGCCGGCAGTTCCGCGGGCGCGGGCTTCACGATGAGTTCATCGGTGCCGCCGATGGTGTGCCGCGCCACGGCCAGCCCAAACGGGTCCAGGAATCCCGCGCTGACCGGTCCGATCCGGTACAGGCCGCGGCGGGAGGACTTCAGGCGGTACTCATAGCGGCTGGTGGAGCTGCGGTCGGTGCGGGCTGCCGGGAACCGGAATTCCGGGCTGGCTCCGAAGCGGCCGGGCAGCTCCTCCTTCATGCGTGCGGTGCCGCCGAAGGGCTGCACCGGGCGGACCGCAAGCGAGATGTTCACCGCTGTTCCGGTCTCCGCCGTGCCGGGCGTGAAAGTCCGCTCCACCCGAAACTGCGGCTTCAGCAGCCGAAGCGCCAGTGCGGAGACGAGCGGCAGCAGGATCAGGAATACCCCAAGCAGCAGCAGGTCACGCCGACCCAGGATCTGGGCGCCCAGCAGTGCAGCAACCCCGGTGCCAACAAGCCCCCAGCCGCGGCCGGTGAGCGCCGGCCTGCTCGCCGTGAGCAGCGCGGGCTTCCTCATCGGCTACGGCCGGACCATTCCGGGACGGGCACCGGCAGGCCGCGGCACGGGAACCTTGGACAGGATTGCGGCCAGCAGCGACGCGGGAGTGTCCCCGGCGCTGAGCGCCTTGCGCTCCAGGATCAGCCGGTGAGGCAGCACCGAACCGGCCAGGCGGGCGACGTCGTCGGGCAGGACAAAGTCCCTGCCTTCCAGTGCGGCACGGGCCTTGGACGCGCGGAGCAGCTGCAGCAGCGCGCGGGGGCTGGCGCCCAGGCGGATGAGCGGGTGTTCCCGGGTAGCTGCGCCAATGGCCACCGTGTACTCCTTGACTGCGGCGGAGACGTAAACGTCCCGCACCCGTGCGGTCATCGCGGCGATGTCCCGTACCGAAGCGACCGGAACGATCGAGTCCAGCGGGGAAACGGACTGATGGGTCTCCAACATTTCAATCTCAGAGGCGGTGTCCGGGTAGCCCAGCGAAATGCGGGCCATAAAGCGGTCCCGCTGTGCCTCGGGGAGGGCGTACGTGCCCTCCATCTCCAGGGGGTTCTGGGTGGCCACCACCATAAAGGGCTCGGCCAGCCGGTAGGTGCCGCCGTCGACCGTCACCTGGCGTTCCTCCATGCATTCCAGCAGCGCGGACTGGGTCTTGGCCGAGGCACGGTTGATCTCATCACCGATCACAATGTTGGCGAAGACCGGACCCTGCCGGAATTCGAAGCGGTGGGCATCCTGGTTGTAGATGGACACCCCCGTGACGTCCGAGGGGAGCAGATCCGGGGTGAACTGGATGCGGGTCACCGAGCAGTCAACGGCCCGGGCCAGGGTCTTCGCCAGCATGGTCTTGCCGACGCCGGGTACGTCTTCGAGCAGCACATGGCCCTCCGCCAGCAGTACCGTCAGCACCAGCCGGGCGGCTTCATCCTTGCCGTCGATGACGGTGTTGATGGCGTCCAGGATGCGGGTGCTGGCAGCCAGGAAGGAATCGGCCTCCTCTGCCGCGCTTCCGGCGAACGGCGCACCGGCTCCCGGAGCATCGAATCCGGCGGTGGCAGCGGATGTGTTGCGAGTGTCCATGGATACCTTCCAAGCCTCGGCGCAGTCATCCGGAGGAAAGCGCGGCTCCGGCTGGCGGTTGAGTGCCCCTTCAGCTGCCCGCCCGGCACGGCAGGGCCAGGGGCCCGCCGCAGCCGTTCCCGGCAGCCGCCGGGGCACTTAGTACGTACAGGGTACAAGCTCACTTAGGCTTAAAGACATGACTATCGACGGCGCATACGTTCCGGGTGAAATACCGCAGACCTACCTTGCCCGGGGCCACAGCCGGCGGGATGAGGGCGGCAGCGCGGAAAAAGCCTTTGCACCCGCGCCCGAGCCGCTGCCTGTTCCGGTGATGGACAACCACACGCACCTGGATTTCGGCGTGCCCGGCGCCCGGAGCGTCTCCGCAGCGCTCGACGCCGCTGCTGCCGCCGGCGTACACGGGGCAGTCCAGGTGGGAACCGATCTGGAGTCCTCCCGGGAAGCTGCCCGGCTGGCAGAGGAAGACCCGCGGCTGCTGGCTGCCGTGGCCATCCATCCCAACGATGCCCCCGAACTGGCAGCCGCCGGAGCCCTGGAAGAGGCGCTCGATGAAATCGAGGCGCTCGCCGCCCGCCCGCGGGTGCGGGCTGTGGGGGAGACCGGCCTGGACTATTACCGGACGGGCCCGGAAGGCGTGGACGCCCAGCAGTACTCCTTCCGCCGGCACATCGGTATTGCCCGCCGCGCCGGCATCGCGGTGCAGATCCATGACCGCGACGCGCATGATGACGTGGTCCGGATCCTGAAGGAGGAGCAGCTTCCCCCGGCCGTGGTGTTCCACTGCTTCTCCGGGGACGCTGATCTGGCCCGGATCTGCAACGAAAACGGGTGGTACATGTCCTTCGCCGGAACCGTGACTTTCCGCAATGCCCAGGGGATCAGGGACGCGCTCTCGATCGCGGATCCGTCCTTGGTGCTGGTGGAAACCGATGCTCCGTTCCTGACTCCGCACCCGTACCGCGGGCGTAACAACGCGAGCTACATGATCCCTTATACGGTGCGGGCCATGGCCGAAATCCGTGCCACGGACCTGGCCGAGCTCTGCACCTCGATTGCCGCCAATACACGGGCCGTTTACGGCTCGTGGAACTAGGTGTCAATCCCGGAGGCCGAAACTGGCATTTGCCCGGAGGTCACGGTTCGGTTACGGTAGGGACCTATTAGCCGGGGTCGGGGAAGGCTTCCGGACTGATAACCACCGCCTTAGAGAACCATGTCCTGCCTTCGGGCAGTCCGGACTACCACGACGGCGATGGTCCCTGCCTGCGCACGCCGGCACTCCGTGAGACCCGGAGCCCTGCCTGGAGTGCGCCCAAGTCCCCGTGCCCGGAAGTTCGAAAAGTTTGGAATTCCGTGGCAACTGCAATCGTGAGGCGCGGGCTTAAGCTCGGCGGCCAGGCCGCTGTGATGGTGGCACTCATCCTGGGGCTGGTGGCCTTCGTTGGCACCAACAAGTCCGTCGTCCTCAGCGTTGACGGGGAAACCAGCGACATCATGACCTTCGGCGGCACCGTTGAGGATGTCCTTGAGAAGGCAGACGTCCAGCTCTCAGCAGCAGACCTTGTTGTTCCCGGCCCGGACACCGAGGTCCAGGACGGAACAACGATCGAAGTAACCACCGCCAAGACCGTGGACGTGAACGTGGACGGCACGGGCCACACCGTCCAGACCACCGGCTCCACGGTGGCAGACCTGATTTCCGAACTGCGGGTCTCCGCCAAGTCTTCCGTGTCCGCTTCGCTGGACACCTCCCTGCTTTCACTGCAGGGACTCTCTATCTCAACTCCCAAGACCGTCACCGTGCTCGCAGACGGGAAGACCGTCCAGGTCCAGACCACCGCGTCAACCGTAGGCGCTCTGCTGGATGAAGCCGGCGTTACTGTCGGCCCCTCTGACCGTCTCTCCGTTCCGGCCCGGTCCGGCGTTGCCGACGGCATGACACTGAAGGTCACCCGCGTGGTCTCCGGAACCCAGGACACCGTAACGGAGCCGGTTGCCTTCGAAACCCGCACCGTGGAAGACGCCGGGCTTTTCGAAGGCGAGAAGAAGGTCACCGAACCCGGCACCCCCGGTGAGCGCACCCTGGTCTTCGATACCGTGGTAGTCGATGGCCGCGAAGTCAGCCGGGTGCTGGCCAGCGAAAATGTCACCCGTGAGCCGGTAGCGGAGACCGTCGCCGTCGGCACCAAAAAACGCCCCGCCCCGGCTGCGCCCGGTGGAACGGCCCCGGCCGGCGGTGCCTGGGCAGCCCTGGCCCAGTGCGAATCCGGCGGGAACTGGCACATCAACAGCGGCAACGGCTACTACGGCGGGCTGCAGTTCAGCACCCAGAGCTGGCTCGGCGCCGGCGGCGGAGCCTACGCACCGGTCGCCAGCGAAGCGACGCCCGAACAGCAGATCGCAGTGGCAGAGAACCTGCGTGCCAACGGCGGCTGGGGCCACTGGCCGTCCTGCGCCCGCAAGCTCGGACTGCTCTAGCTTTCGCATCCGCAACGAAGAAGCCGGCCCCTGTGGCCGGCTTCTTCGTTCTACGGGGCATGCTCCGACGCTGGGCGCAGCTTCGCGGACAACGCCCGGACATGACCGGACCTGTCCGCCGCTCCGGCCCGGCGGAAAAGCGACTCGCTTTCCCGGAGCCGTTCCGCTGCGTCCCGGTGCCGCCCCAGCGATGCCAGGCTCAGCCCCAGCAGAAGCGCCACTTCAGCCGCCGTCTGCGGAGAAAGGACACTGCGCCCGTCCCACGCTTCGGAAAGCAGGTTCACCGCCTCTGCATGGTTGCCGCTGAGGTGCTGCCAGCGTCCATGGGCGTGCAGCAGGTCCACGGCATCGCTGCGGGAGGTGCCTACAACGGCGAGCGCTGCCTCTGCCTGCCGGATGCAGGCCAGTGTCTGTTCATCGTGAAGACCGGAGGCCAGGCGCATGCTAGCCGATGCCTTGTTGAAGGAGGCCCACAGCCCTACATCGAGTTTGGGACTGAGCAGCGCGGCGGCCCGCTGGTGCAGCCGGACTCCGGAGGCCGTGTCTCCCCGCCTGAACGCGACATTCCCGGCAGTCCAGAATCCCTTGCCTGCCAGCAGGGTGTCCGGCACGGACTCAGCCAGCGGCAGGAGGAACACCTGGCAGTACTCCCAGGCCTGGGAGATCCGTCCGCTCTCCGTCAGGGCCGCGGCCAGGCACAGATAGGCGGCGAGGCTCACCTGGGAACCGGCGGTGCCTTCCTGCGCCGAAGCTACTGCCTCCTGCCCGTGCCGAACGGCAGCCGGCAGCCGCCCTGCACCCTGGCAGGCCCGGGCGAGCAGTTCCTGCGCCTGGGAACGCAGCTCCGGCCGGCTGCGCGCCAATGGATGCCGGGCCAGCGCGGAGGCCTGCTGGATACAGAACCGGTAGTGGCCCAGTCGAAGGCGTGCGTTGCAGGCCAGCAGGGACAGTTCCCACCAGCCCTGGTCGTCACTCTCGGAACGTGCTGCCGAGGCTGCTGCCACGGCCGTTTCCAGGCAGGCGAAGTAGCTGCGTTCATCCCAGGCCTGCGCCGCAGCCAGGCCAAGGAAAACGGAACCATCCGCACCGCCGGGACGGGCGCGGCCTTCCTGCGCAGCTGCCAGACGCGCGGCCAGGTACCCGAGCACATCCCTGCCGGGCTCCCGCCGTCCGGTTTCCAGCAGCATAATTTCCCTTTCGCGCAGTGCGGGTGCGCCCAGGTCCCTTCGGCTGAGGAGACTCTTCTCCCGGGTTGTTCGGAGTTTTTTCCCGAAGGTTTCACCCATGACCGTTACCGCCGTTCTCCCGGTGCGCGAGACTTGGATCAGCCGCGGTCAAGGACGCTACAGCCCGGGTTGCGGCAACGGCAGAGCAACAGCCAAAGCGCGGAAGGAATCCCATGAGTCTTTTCAAGCCACCGTTTCCGCCGGCTTTTCCTCTGACGGTGGGGGACTGGCCTGACTAGCACATTTGCTCCCCGGCTCAGGGTGAGACGGTCCCGGGCGCTAGTATGAGGCAGTGACTGAATCTGTTTCCGCGCCCGTTCCGCGGCCCAAACCCCTCCTTGGCGCCTCCGATATCCGGGCGCTCGCGGAGGAACTGGGCGTTCGTCCCACCAAGACCCTCGGCCAGAACTTCGTCATTGACGGAAACACAATCCGCCGAATCGTCGCTGCGGCCTCGGTGGATCCGGAGGAAACCGTTCTGGAGGTCGGTCCCGGCCTGGGGTCACTGACCCTGGGACTGCTGGATGCCGCCCGCGAAGTGGTTGCGGTGGAGATTGATCCGGTGCTCGCCGCCCGCCTTCCGCAGACGGTGCAGACCTGGCGCCCGGAAGAGGCAGAGAACCTGCACGTGGTCCTGGCCGATGCCATGCGCGTCACGGAGCTGCCGGCCGAGCCCACCGCGCTGGTGGCGAACCTGCCCTACAACGTTGCCGTCCCGGTGGTCCTGCACCTGCTGGAGACCTTCCCCAGCCTCCGCCACGGCCTGGTCATGGTCCAGGACGAGGTGGCGGACAGGCTTGCCGCGCGGCCCGGGTCCAAGACCTACGGCGTCCCCTCCGTGAAAGCAGCCTGGTACGGGACCATGCGCAAGGCCGGCGTCATCGGCATGAATGTCTTCTGGCCGGCGCCTAAGATTGCCTCCGGCCTGGTTGGCTTCGAACGGCACGAGCCGCCTGCCACCACCGCCACCCGCGAGGAAGTCTTCGCCGTGATTGACGCCGCCTTCGCGCAGCGCCGCAAGACCCTGCGTGCTGCCCTGGCCGGCTGGGCAGGCAGCCCTGCAGCAGCTGAAACCGCGCTCCGTGCCGCCGGCGTGGACCCCAGTGCCCGCGGTGAGGTGCTGGACATAGCCGCCTACACCCGGATAGCCGAGGCGAAAGCCGCATCGTGAGCGCATCCGGACGGAATCCGGGCGCCGTGACGGTCAGCGCGCCCGGGAAGATCAATGTGTCGCTGCAGGTTGGTCCGCTGCGCCCTGACGGGTACCACGCCGTGGCCAGCGTCTACCTCGCCCTGAGCCTGCGCGAAGACGTGACTGCCGCGGCCCCTCGGAGCCCCGGCATCACCGTGTCCGTTGAAGGCGGCGGTCCGCTGCGCATCCCGGTGGACGGCATTCCCCTGGGCCCGGACAACCTGGTGGCCCGCGCTGCTGCTGCCCTTGCCGCGCACGCGGGGATCGCCGATCCGGCTGTGGACTTGACCATCACCAAACGCGTCCCCGTAGCCGGCGGGATGGGCGGCGGATCGGCCGACGCCGCCGCCGCACTGCTGGCCTGCAACCTGCTGTGGGGAACCGGGCTGGACTCTGCCGAACTTAACGCACTGGCTGCCGGCCTGGGCGCGGACGTACCCTTCGCCCTGGAAGGCGGCGCCGCCGTCGGGCTTGGCGTCGGCGACCTGCTCACCGAAGTGTCCGCGGAAACCCCGCTGCACTGGGTCCTGGTGGCCTCGTCCGGATCGGGCCTGTCCACCCCGGCGGTCTACGGCCGGCTCGATGCCCTGCGGGCCGAAGCCCAGGCTGTCGGTGCTGCGCCGGCACCGGACCCCGTCGCCGCCGACCCGCGCGTCCTGGACGCGCTGCGCACCGGGAACGCCGCCGCACTGGCCGGCGTTATCACTAATGACCTGCAGTCTGCGGCCCTGTCTCTGGCACCGGAGCTGGAGCGGGTCCTGGACCGTGGACGCGCCCTGGGCGCCCTCGCGGGGATCGTATCCGGCTCCGGACCCACCCTGGCCTTCCTGGCCGCTGACGCCGGCTCCGCAGCCCGGCTCGAAGCAGCGCTGCGGTCCGAGGGGCACAACGCACTGGCCGTCCACGGCCCCGTTGCCGGGGCGCAGCCCACGGCCAGCAAAACCTGAACACCCGACGAAAGTAGTTCCGATTGGCACACCTGCTTGGCGCTGAGAACCTCAGCATCGCCTTTGGCACCCGCACCATCCTCGACGCCGTCTCCCTTGGGCTCGACGAGGGGGACCGGATCGGCATGGTGGGCCGCAACGGCGACGGCAAATCCACGCTCATGCGGCTGCTCGCCGAACGGCAGAGCGCGGACAGCGGCCGGGTCACCCGCCGCCGCGACGTCACGGTGGGCTACCTGGACCAGTCGGACGTGCTCGACGGCGACCTCACCGTGGGGCAGGCAATCGTCGGCGACGCCGCGGACTACGAGTGGGCTTCGGACCCGAAGATCCGCGACGTCATGAGCGGCCTGGTGCAGGAAGTGGACTGGAACGCGCAGGTCTCCTCCCTCTCCGGCGGCCAGCGCCGCCGCGTTGCCCTGGCCAAGCTGCTGATGGGCGACGACGACGTCATCATGCTCGACGAGCCCACCAACCACCTCGACGTCGAAGGCGTGGCCTGGCTGGCCCGGCACCTGAAGCAGCG
This sequence comes from Arthrobacter sp. NPDC055585, assembly GCF_053619115.1. Classification (NCBI taxonomy): domain Bacteria; kingdom Bacillati; phylum Actinomycetota; class Actinomycetes; order Micrococcales; family Micrococcaceae; genus Arthrobacter; species Arthrobacter sp. NPDC055585. The sequence continues at coordinate 221,598 of NZ_JBSHIT010000001.1, read as the reverse complement.
CTGGCGGGCCACCGACGGCGCACTGCTGGTGGTCACCCACGACCGATGGTTCCTCGACGAAGTCTGCACCCGCACCTGGGAGGTGCACGACGCCGTCGTCGAGCCCTTTGACGGCGGTTACGCCGCCTACGTGCTGGCCCGCGCCGAACGCGACCGGATGGCTGCCGTCGTTGAGGGCAAGCGCCAGCAGCTGATCAAGAAGGAACTTGCGTGGCTGCGCCGCGGTGCCCCCGCGCGGACCTCGAAGCCGAAGTTCCGCATCGAGGCCGCCAACACCCTGATTGCCGACGTGCCCGAGCCCCGGGACACGCTGTCCCTGAACAAGATGGCGACGGCGCGGCTGGGCAAGGACGTTCTGGACCTGGAGAACGTCTCCCTGGAGCTTGGGGACACCCAGCTCTTCCGGAACATCACCCTGCGGCTGGCTCCCGGGCAGCGGCTGGGCATCGTGGGCGTGAACGGCGCCGGCAAGACCACGCTGCTGCGCCTGCTCAACGGCACTGTTGAGCCGACGTCGGGCCGGCTGAAGCGCGGCAAGACCGTGCAGACAGCCGTGCTGACCCAGGAAGTCCGTGAACTGGACGAGGTCGCCGACCTGCGGGTCATCGAGGTGATCGAGAAGGAAAAGCGCGTCTTCAACGTGGGCGGTCGCGAGCTCTCCGCCGGGCAGCTGGTGGAGCAGCTGGGCTTCAGCTCCCAGCGGCAGTGGACGCCGGTGCGTGAACTGTCCGGCGGCGAGCGGCGGCGGCTGCAGCTGCTCCGCCTGCTGGTGGGGGAGCCGAATGTGCTCATGCTCGACGAACCGACCAACGACCTCGATACCGACACGCTGGCCGCGGTGGAGGACGTGCTCGACGGCTGGCCCGGAACCCTGGTGGTCGTCTCGCACGACCGCTACCTGCTGGAGCGCGTCACTGACACCCAGATGGCGCTGCTTGGCGACGGCAAGCTGAGGGACCTGCCCGGCGGCGTCGACCAGTATCTTGAACTGCGCGAAGCAGCGCTGGCATCCGGTGCCGGCGGCGGAAGTTCCTCGCAGGCCAGCCGGGCCGCGCAGGCCGGTGCCTCCCGGCCCGATGCCGCCGCCCCGGGCGCCGTGGCCACGGCTGTAGCGGGCTCGGCGTACTCGGAAGCGGACAAGCGCAACGCCCGGAAGGACCTCACCCGGATTGAGCGGCAGCTGACGAAGCTCGCCGGCCAGTCGGAGAAGATCCACGAGCAGATGAATAAGGAAACTGCCGGCGGCAGCCCGGACTTTGAGGTGCTTGCTGAGCTGAACGCCAAGCTGCAGGCTGTCGCCGCCGAGCAGGAGGAACTTGAAATGCAGTGGCTCGAAGCCTCGGAGATCCTCGAGTAGCGTCTCCGCTGGAGCTGGGGCTGGACTAGAGCTTAGGGGATCCGGCCAGGAACGAGGTCCGCAGGTTCAGGGGATAGTTGATGATTCCGGCAAAGCCGGTGCCCTGGGCACTGATGTACTGCAGTGCTCCGCTGCCTTTAACCGACAGCAGCCCGCTGCGGTCCCGGAAGTGGGCCGTCACTGATGCCAAGGCTATGGCGTCGCTCCACCCGGCCGAGGCGACCAGTTTCTGGGTTCCCTGGAAGGCACCCTTGCCGTTTGACTGCTGGAAGTAGAGTCTGGCGCCGGACCTGCCCAGGAGTCCCTGCAGTCCGGAACCGCCCAGATCGATCATGGTGATGTCGCGGTTCTTCCAACCGCTGCCCAGGACATAACCGGACCCAATGGCGCCGGAGGCCCCCACCGGGTGCCTGCGCACCTCCCCGGCAGAGCTGACCCCGATGACCGTAGGGTACATGCTGCTCGTCCACGGTCCGACGGCCAGCCGCTTGGCAGACCACCCCGTAGCGACGGTGACCGGACCGTCAAACCCGCCATCCGCCCGCCCGAGCCGTATCTCCAGCACGCCGCTGCGCCGCTGCACCAGGATGTCCGGAATGCCGTCCCCGTTCCAGTCGGTGACATGGAAGCTGAGGATGGTCCCGGCATTGAATCCTGTAGCCCGCCGTTCGGCCGGTCCATAGCCGCCTCCGCCGTTTGAGCGGGCAACCATAAGGTCGCCCGAAGCGTTGATGGTAACCAGATCGGCGAAGGTGAGCACCAGGGGGCTGCGGCTCATGGACAGCTCAGCAATGTGGTTGCTCTGGTACGACACGAACACGCGTCCGTCCGGCATAACGGCGAGCTGCGTGCCGGCGTCTGTGCTCTGCAGGACGGACCGTGTGCGTGCTCCGACGTCGATCAATGAGACGATCCCGCCCCAGCTGTGAATGATTTTTGTGGTGCCGGGAACCCGCAGGGCGCGGACGCTTTGATATCCGGGGCGGCCGGTGCGGTCCCGCAGGGACAGGGTGTCACGAAGTTTGCCGGTCGCCGGGTCGAGGGCCAGGAGACCGTTGACGGTGGCCACGTACAAAACCCCGCCGAGCAGAATGGGGGAGTAGATGTCCCTTGTGCCCTTCAGATACGAGACCCAGAGCATCTTCTCCGTTCGGGCGTTGTAGGCGAAGACGCAGGCGTCGCCAAGATAATCTGCAGCACCGTATCCTCCACGCGCGGACGTGGTTCCGTAGGCAGTGTCACCGTACCCTGCCAGTCCCACGACGGACTGTTCGGGAATGATCCTGGCAATGACTTTTCCCAGCCGGTTTGCCACTGGGTCAATGTGCGCCAGCGCGCCGCCCCGCAAACCAAACTCCGGAACCGTTCCAGCCAGGACCTTGCCTCCGGCTGCAGCCCACGCGAAGGGCCGGGACTGCATGTACGGATCTCGCAGCGTGGTGATGCGGGTGAACGCGGCGTCGCCCTCGGAAATGCGGGACCTGTCAAAGGAGAAGAGTTTCGCCGAACCGTAGGATCCCAGGTAGAGGCGGTTCCTGTCGTACTGCATCAGGTGCTCGATTTGGGCGACGCCGGTGGTATTGGAGGACCGCCAGCGTGCATCGGTCACAGGGTTTAGGGAAGCGAGCCCGTCGCCCTGATAACCGCCGAGGTACAGGAGACCGTGGTCCGATCCGATAAGGGACTGGATCGCCAGAGACCCGCTCAGGACCGCGGGGCGGACCCGCCGCGTCTCTTTCTTTTTGCTGATCGAGTACTCAGCTACAACCGGGGCTCCTGCATGCTCTCCGGCCGCGAAGATCTTGTCTCCGGAAACGAGAATGGACCGCACCAGCGAAATATTGACGGGGCATAGGACCTGTTCGGACATGGTTGTGGTGTCCCTGCGTATCAGCAGAGACCGTGCAGCGTGCCAGGTGATGTTGCCGCCGCCGTCGGAAAAAGCCCGGGAGGCAGACTCCAGCTCGCCCTCCCAGCGGCTTTTGACCGGGTTATAGATGTAGCAGTGGGACGTGTTGGTGCTGTCCTCGGCGATGACAAAGACTTTGTCCCCCCGCACCAGGATGCGGAAGACGAATCCGGAGGGCCCGCCGTCCGGAAGCTCAATGATTTTGCGGCTCCGCGGCGCTCCGGTGGGAAAAGACACGATCCGGGGATCTATGGACCCTGTTCCGGCGAAGACAGTGTCCTTCCAGACCCCCACCGCCCTGACGTAGTCCGTCCGCTCGTCTATCGCCGGGTAGGAGGCAAATCTCTTCGCTGCGGGGTCGTAGCTCCAGATGATGCCGTCCGGGAACGATCCGCCCCAAACCCGCCCGGAGGCGTCGAGATCAAAGCCGTAAAGAGCCGAGGCAGACGGCGCCGCCTGGCCCAGCGAAACCAGCTTCCGGCTCTGGAAAGTCCAGGCGAGGAGCTCACCGTCGTTGGCTGCATAAACGGTCCGGCGCCCCGGGTCCCACAGGAGATAGGCCGCGATCCCCCCTTCGACCGGGGGCGAAACGTATTCCCGTTTGCCGGTGGCCGCGTCAAGGACCTGGAACTGGTTGTTGCTGCCCGTTGTTGTGGTGATGAGCTTTGGAACGCCCCCGGGATCGGAAACGAGAAGCATCTCCTGAAACGTGGTGGATCGGAAGACATCCTTGTAGACCCGCTTAATGCCCGCCCCGGGGAACACCGCCCGCAACGATGGCTCTGCGTCCGGGTTGACCGCGAACCCAGTGCCGTCCGGGGCTATTTCAAAGGCTGGAAGTGGTGGAGCAGTGACTGCCAGAACGCCGGAGACTGCGGCGAGGGAGAGAACTGATCGGCGGGTGGCGGTGGCTGGAAGTCGCATTGGATTCCCCTCACGGAGGGCTCGGCCGGAATAGACGCAGGCCTACCACGCAGGTTCCGCGGGGGAGAACAGAAGAGGCCGCAGGCACCGGCAGCCAGGCACACATTTTCTCGCCGTCCGCAGGCCCTTCGCCCGTCCAAGGCAGCTCAATGCCGCCGGTTCTCAGCCGGTGAGGGGCCGTTCAGACCCTTCGGAGGCCAGCAGTTCGGGCAGTACGTGGTCACGCAGCAGCGGCGAAATGTCATTGCGGGCGAACGCCTCCGCCGGCGTGACCCAGAGCGTCTCCTCGATTTCCGCGGTAGCTTCCGGCGCCGGTGTGCTCCCGGTTCCATACGGGCCCGGAAGACTGAGCGCGAACAGCCCGGCATCAATATAGGTATTCGCCTCGTTGGCCGCCGGACCATACCAGCGGCCGATGTCCGCGAGGTCGCCGGGCGTCACTGCGAGGCCCAGCTCCTCGTTCACTTCGCGGGCAGCAGCCGAGCGGAAATCCTCTCCGGCTTCCAGCTTCCCTCCGGGCTGCATAAACTTCCGGGTGCCGCGTTTGCGGACCAGCAGGATCCGCCCGTCGCTGTCTCGGACCAGGACGGCTGAAAGGGTAAGCACCAGCGGAGTTCCCCCGCCGGCAATGTGGCCCAGTGCCGGTTCTTTCTGCAGTCCGGTGAGGCCGTTCCAGGACAGGTTCACCAGATGCGCCGCCACCGTGGCCTTGTCCGGGGTGCGCGCATCCAGCCACCACTGCCCGGTCATGGCGACCATCCCCACCAGCATCTGCGCGTACATTCCGCCCACTTCGGCGCTCAGGCCGCGGCTGCCGAATTCCTTGGAGAGAATGTGCTCCACGTCGGCGGCGATGCGGGAAAGCAGGGTGGAGAAGGTGCCTTCGGGCTGCGACGGGGGAGCATCCCGAACCAGGATCCGGAACCCGTCGGTGTGGTTCTCGATGTAGTCAAGCAGCGAGTAGGCCGCGCGTTCCAGCAGCACCCGGGGCCCGGCGTCGGCGCCGAGAGCTTCCGTGATAGCCGCGAGCAGCCGGTCGAACTCAGTGTCCACAACTTCGGTATAGAGCGCTTCCTTGGACCCGAAGTGTTCGTAGACCACGGGCTTGGAGACGCCGGCTCCAGCTGCAATGTCCTCGATGGTCGCGCCTTCGAGTCCACGGAGAGCGAAAAGTGAACGGGCGACGCCGATCAGCTGGGCCCGCCGCTGGACTCCTGTCATACGCGGCCGTGACCGCGCAGTTGTTATTCTCGCCACTGTCCCAGTCTACGCATCGGCGCTAACCGCCCCGCGAGCCGCAGGTGACCCGAGTCGCGGAGCAGGGTTCGGGCATGGCAAACTGGACTCTTGTGTGCGGCATCAGCCACACATTTTCCGCCCTGGTGTAACGGCAGCACCCCGGCCTTTGGAGCCGTGGAGTATAGGTTCGAATCCTATGGGCGGAACGCTGGGAAGCAGCCGCGCGGCGAGCAGGGGGACAGCCCCGGGCCGTGGCCGGACAACGTGTAGGAGCGCCTTTTCGTGAGCATGCAGGATACGCAGGAAACCGGACCGAACGAAGGCGCCGCACCTGCCGCGGTTATCGTCCTCGCAGCCGGAGCAGGTACCAGGATGAAGTCCCGCACCCCCAAGATCCTCCATCCCGTGGGCGGCATCTCCATGGTGGGGCATGCCCTGAACGCCGCGGACGCCCTGCACCCGCGCACCCTCGCCGTCGTTGTGCGCCACGAGCGGGACCAGGTCGCCTCCCACATCGCCTCTCTGATGCCCGGCGCCATGATTGTTGACCAGGACGAGGTTCCCGGCACCGGACGTGCCGTCCAGGCCGCTGTTGCAGCCATCGACGCCCTGACCCCGCTGGATGGGACCGTTGTGGTGACCTACGGCGACGTGCCGCTGCTGGATGCGGGCACGCTGCGCGAACTGGTGGCCGTGCACAACGTGGACTCCAACGCCGTCACGGTTCTCACCGCCCGTGTTGCCGATCCCACCGGCTACGGCCGGGTACTGCGTGCCGAAGACGGAACCGTTACCGGAATCGTGGAGCAGAAAGATGCCACGGCCGAACAGCTGGCAGTGAACGAAATCAACTCCGGCATTTACGCCTTCGACGCCGCCGTGCTGCGTTCGGCCCTTGCCTCGGTCAGTACCGACAACGCCCAGGGCGAGATGTATCTGACCGACGTCCTGGCCATTGCCCGGGCAGCAGGCGGACGCGTCGCTGCAGTTGAAACCACTGACCAGTGGCAGGTTGAAGGCGCCAATGACCGCGTGCAGCTGGCAGCCCTGAATGCCGAGCACAACCGCCGGAACCTGACCCGCTGGATGCGTGCCGGCGTCACGGTCGTGGACCCGGCTACCACCTGGATCGACTCAACCGTCACCCTGGACGAAGACGTCACCATCCTGCCCGGCACCCAGCTGCACGGCACCACCACGGTGGCGCGCGACGCCGTCGTCGGCCCGGATACCACCCTCACCAACGTGGTGATCGGCGAAGGCGCAAAGGTGATCCGCACTCACGGATCCGACGCAGTGATTGGCGCGGGCGCCGACGTCGGACCCTTTGCCTACCTTCGCCCGGGCACACAGCTGGGTGAGCGCGGGAAGATCGGCACGTTCGTGGAGACCAAAAACGCGCAGATCGGCACCGGCTCCAAAGTTCCGCACCTTTCCTATGTGGGGGACGCCACCATCGGCGAGTACTCGAACATCGGTGCAGCCTCGGTTTTCGTCAACTACGACGGCGAAAACAAGCACCACACCACGGTCGGATCGCACGTACGGATGGGCAGCGACAACATGTATGTGGCGCCCGTCACCGTGGGGGACGGGGCGTACAGTGGAGCTGGAACGGTGATCCGCAAGGACGTTCCGGCGGGCTCGCTGGCCATCAACGTGGCACCGCAGCGCAACCTCGAGAACTGGGTGTCGGCTAACCGCCCCGGCTCCGCTGCAGCACAGGCTGCCGAGCGCGCCCAGACACAGACTTCCCTCTCCGGTACTGATATCCCCACGCGAGAAAGCGAACAGTCATGAGCAGCGTAATCACCGCACAAGGTGAAAAAAGGCTTGTCCTAGCATCAGGACGGGCACACCCTGAGCTGGCGGAGGAAGTGGCCAAGTGCCTCGACACGGAGCTGCTGCCGCTCGCTGCCTATGACTTCGCCAACGGCGAGATCTACGTGCGTCCGGGCGAGAGCGTGCGCGGCAAGGATGTTTTTGTCATCCAGGCCCACCCGGCACCGCTGAACAACTGGCTGATGGAACAGCTGATCATGATCGACGCACTCAAGCGTGCCTCGGCCCAGCGCATCACCGTTGTTTCCCCGTTCTACCCGTACGCCCGCCAGGACAAGAAGGGCCGCGGCCGCGAGCCGATCTCCGCCCGCCTGGTGGCAGACCTGTACAAGACCGCCGGTGCAGACCGCATCATGAGCGTTGACCTGCACACCTCGCAGATCCAGGGCTTCTTCGACGGCCCGGTGGACCACCTGATGGCCATCCCGCTGCTGGCCGATTACATCCGGACCCGCGTGGACGTCTCCAACGTCACCGTGGTTTCCCCGGACACCGGCCGCGTCCGCGTCGCCGAGCAGTGGGCCGAGCGCCTGGGCGGTGCCCCGCTGGCATTCGTGCACAAGAGCCGTGACCTGACCGTGCCCAACCAGGCTGTTTCCAAGCAGGTTGTGGGCCAGATCGAGGGCCGCACCTGCGTGCTGATCGATGACATGATCGACACCGGCGGAACGATCGCCGGTGCAGTGCGTGTGCTCAAGGAAGCTGGTGCGAAGGACGTCATCATCGCCGCCACCCACGCCGTGTTCTCAGATCCGGCAGCACGCACCCTGGCCGAGTCCGGTGCCCGCGAAGTAGTGGTCACCAACACCCTGCCGATCCCCGTCAACAAGCGCTTCGAGCAGCTCACCGTGCTCTCCATCGCCCCGCTGATCGCCCGCGCCATCCGCGAGGTCTTCGAAGACGGTTCAGTCACCAGCCTGTTCGACGGCAAGGCCTAATTAGCGGCAGTTCCTTTTCATCGAGAGGCCAGTTACGGCCGGTTTGAGCGCTCAAACCAGCCGCAACTGGCCTCTCGGCGGTTGGGGAGGAGCAGGGCGGAACGTCCGACGCCGGGTTGCTGGTAGGATTGTGTCCGATGCCTAGGCGAGGGAGGCCCCGGATTATCCCGGAGGCACTCCGTTATCGACGGTGGCTGGCAACTTCTCAACTGCACGCGCTCTGATCAGTTTCTGATGACCGGCGCAGACGATGCAGCTGGTTCGTTCCGATACCGGCGCCGAATAGGCAACTGAAATCCCGGAAGAACCATCACAGGAGTTTGCAATGTCTGAGCAGAAGCTCGCAGCCACCACCCGCACCGACTTCGGCAAGGGTGCAGCCCGCAAGGCCCGCGCCGCCGGCAAGATCCCCGCAGTCATCTACGGCCACGGCGCCGATGTCATGCACATCCTGCTGCCCGCCAAGGCAACCACGCTGGCTGTCCGCACCCCGAACGCCCTGCTGGAAATCGACGTCGACGGCGAAGGCCACCTGGCCCTGGCCAAGGACATCCAGCGCGACCCGATCAAGCAGATCATCGAGCACATCGACCTCCTGACCGTCCGCAAGGGCGAAAAGGTTGAGGTTGAGGTCAACGTCCACGTAGAAGGCGAACTGGCACCGGGCTCCTCGGTCTACAACCAGGAAGCCAACACGGTCCTCGTCTCCGCAGACGCCACCAACCTGCCGGAGACCATCACGGTCAGCATTGAAGGCCGCACGGCCGGCGAGCACATCTACGCCAAGGACCTGGAACTGCCGGCCGGCGTCGAACTGCTGCTCGATCCCGAGACCATGGTCATCAACATCTCCGAGTCCGCTGTACAGGATCTGGGTGCAGGCGAAGGCGAAGAAGAAGCAGCCGCACCGGCCGCTTCCGAAGAGGCGTAGTCCTTTTTGACCAGCAACACCTGGCTTGTAGCCGGGCTCGGGAATCCCGGGCCCGGCTACAGCCGTAACCGGCACAATGTAGGCCAGATGGTCCTGGACGAACTCGCCTCCCGCATGGGCGGCAGGTTCAAGTCGCACAAGTCCCGTGCACAGGTCCTGGAAGGCCGGATCGGCATCGGCGGACCCCGCGTCATCCTGGCGAAGCCGCTCACGTACATGAACCTCTCCGGCGGACCGGTCTCAGCGCTGGCGCGCTTCTACGGGATCGAACCGGAGAACGTCGTTGCCGTGCATGACGAAATCGACATTCCGTTCAACTCCGTCAAGCTCAAGCTCGGCGGCGGCGAAGGCGGGCATAACGGGCTTCGTGACATTAGCAAGGCTTTGGGCACCAAGGACTACCTGCGGGTGCGGGTAGGGGTGGGCCGGCCTCCGGGCCGGATGGACACCGCTGACTGGGTGCTGAAGGACTTCGGCACGGCGGAATCCAAGGAACTGCCTTTCCTGGTTTCCGACGGCGCGGATGCGGTTGAGCTGCTGCTTTCCGACGGTCTGCTTGCCGCGCAGCAGAAGTTCCACGGCGCGGCCTAGAACCGGACGCAGCAGCCGTTCCATACGAGTAACCGAGCGGCGATATTCAGGTATAAGACCCGTGCCGGAGTGCGCCCCAAAAGGCATTGTTTGGGTCATGGCGCAGGCCTAGACTGGCGGTAGCCTTCGGGCTCCTGAAGCGGGGCCGGCGTCGGGAGGCCTCCGAGACTGGGCCACCCCCATCCCGGCGCCGGTCCCTTATCAGCGTTTAGCTATCATCAGCTTTCAGCTACCCTCTTCAGCCGTCATCAGACTCCAGCCACCTCCGTCCCGTAGCCATCCTGCGTTCGCTGCGGGTTCCCTCTTCCACATCATCCCAACTGTGGGATTCAACAAGCGGCCTTCATCTTGGCCTCTGCGCACTCCATACCTTCCTATGGGCGGGAATGGACTGTACTCTTGCGCAGTGGACTGGTGAGGCACGTCGCCCAGCAGACCAGCTTTGGCTCGGGGGACACGCGAATCTGGGGGGACGAACTATGAGAGGGCCGGCGTCGCGCGGTTCTGGCAGACGGCTCCGCCTGCGTGCGGTTGGCCGGGCATGATGCTGCCCAGGCCGTCCACCGAACTTGTTGGCCGTGAGGTTGTGCTGGGCCGCCTTGCTTCGGCGTTGGCTGAAGGCCGCGGTGTCCTCATTGCCGGCCCGCCGGGAATCGGCAAGACTGCACTGGCAGCGGCGCTGGCAGAACGAACCCGGGGCTACTGGGTGCAGGCGCTTTACGGGACCGACGTGTCCCGGCGCAGCCCCTATGGTGCACTTGCCCCGCTGCTCAGTGAGCTCCCGTCCTCCGGCGGCATGAACCCGGTCAGCGTCCTGCAGGAAGTGCGCAGGCTGCTGCGGTCCAAGGCGGGCACCGCTCCGCTGCTGCTGCTGGTGGATGACGCCGATAAACTCGATGAGCTCTCCATCCAGGTGGTGTCCCAGCTGGTACGCGCAGAAGATGCCACTGTTGTAGCCACTGTCACCGACCTGCTGGAGGCAGACGAAGAGGTCCTCTCGCTCTGGTCCGACGGGCATCTGCAGCGCATCGACGTCGAACCGCTCTCAAGCGGAGAAACACGCACGCTCATGGAACGGCTGCTCCGGGGCCCGGTCTCTGAACGGGCGGTCCGGGAAATGTGGGCGGAAACCCGGGGCAATCCGCACTTCACCATTCTTATGACTGAGGAACAGGTTCAGCTGCGCCGGCTGGTGCTCTCGGACCAGACGTGGGTACGGGCGCGGCCCTATGTGTACACCGGCGCTGTGGCAGAGGTTGTTTCGACCAGACTCTCCAGGCTTCCTGAGGACCAGCGGAGGGTAGTGGAAATCCTGTCGCTGGTCAGCCCGCTTCCGCTGCCTGTGATGCTCGGTCTTACCCCCGCGGAAACGCTGGATGCCCTGGAAGAAAACGGCACAGTTGTGCTCGAACGCGGCCCGTCCTCGACCGGCGTGCTGCTAGGTGACCCAACTCTGGGCGCTGTGGTCGCCGCGAATGTGCCGCTGGGCCGCAGCCACCAGCTGTGGAGAGAATTCTCCGAACTGCTCTCGGATCCGGTCGAGCTGGAGCCGGCTGCGGAAGCTGGATACGTGTCCTGGACACTCTCGTGTGAGGCGGATCCGGGAGCGAAGGCAGTCCTGCGGGCCGCCCGCTTCGTCAACGACTCCGGGAACCCCTCCCAGGCCCTCGAATTTGTGCGGTCCGTGGAACGCTCCGACAGGGACCAGGACCTGGTCCGGGAGGAAATCCGGGCACTTATGGTGCTGGGTGAACTTCAGGCGGCCCAGGCTCTGCTTCTTGAAAGCGAGCCGGGATTCGACCGCACCCGGCGGGAGAGCTGGGCGGCCCTCATGATTCAGAAAGCAGCCCTGCGGCGCAGCCTCCCCAAATCCGGGTCTCCGCAGGATGTCCTGGAAACCCTGCGGGCTTCACGCTCAGACGGAGTACCGGCAGAGAGCACCGAGACGGCTGCAGCAATCGACGTCGCGGAGGCAGAGCTGCAGCTGGCCGAAGGCAACTACGCGGCAGCGGTTATGCCCCTGCGCGCGCTTGCTGTCCGGAGCGGTATCTCCGCCAGGATGCGCGCGCTGGCTGTTTCCGCAGCTGCTGAAGCGCTGGCAGTCTCCGGGCAGGCAGCTGAAGCCCTGGAGCTGCTGGAAAGCAACCAGGAACTTTTGCGCAGGCCGCTTCCGGCACCTGACCAGAGCACAATCGTGACCCGTCTCTTCTACGCGCTCTATGCCGCCGGAGATCTGGCCCGGGCCCTGCGGTTTGTCCGCGCCGATGCCGACGGCGCGCAGGAGTCGTACCGCGGTACCGCCGGCGAGCTGGCCTGCGGGCTCCTTCATGCCGCCGCCGGTGAAGCCGATTCTGCGGTGGACTCGCTGGCTCCTGCGGTCAGCCAGCTGCGCTTCCGTGACCGGGACGACCTGCTGCCACTTGCCACGGCCGTGTTGTCCTACGCTTACCTGCTTGCCGGAAACCATGCCCGGGCATCGGAATACCGGGCCCTGGCACCCAGGTACAGGCACCGCCCGTCCTGGCACGCGGAGCGGGTCGCTGCCTTTTACCGAACGCTCTCCCAGCAAGGGCACAATCCCCAGACCACGGCACGGAGCCTTACCCGCATGGCGGAAGAGGCTGAGGCCCGGGGCAATATTTCCTTCGCGCTGGCCAGTTTGGAGGCTGCCGCCTCCCTCGGTGACCTTCCGGCGGCGGCGGAGCTCGCCAGGCTCGCGCCGACTGCAACAGGACGCTGGGCCGACACCCTGGCGGCCTATGGCCGGGGACTGCTTGACGGGGATCCGGGCCTGCTGCTGGCGGCCGCCGAAGGCGCCGCGGAACTCGGCCATCAGCTCCTCGCCCACCGGGCTGCAGGACTGGTACGGGCCGATGCACCTGCGGCCGGCAGCCGCATTGCCCGCCGTGCCGCCGTCGTAGAGAACGCGGCGTACCGTAAGCTCCTGCGGGAACACAGTATTCAAAGCATGCTGGAGACACTCAGCGACTTCGATGGGCGGCTGGTGCAGATGGCTGCCGGATCCTGGTCCAGGACGCAGATCGCGCAGGATCTGCACCTGTCACCACGCACGGTGGACTGGCACCTGAACAAGCTGTTCCGGAAGCTGCACGTCTCAGGACGGTCTGAGCTGCGGGATGTCCTGCGTTCGGCAGGTTGAGGTTTGGGGGAGATATGCAGGGATTTGCTTCACAGGCACTTGTGGGACGGGATTCGGAGGTCGAAGCTGTCCTGGCCGATCTCCGCTCCGCGGAGCTGTGCGGGGCGCTGGTCGTGGCGGAAGCGGGCATGGGCAAGAGTGCGCTCGCAAATGTTGTGGCAGCCAGGCTCGGTCAGGAGATGCCCGTGCACCGGATCCATGCCAGTTCGGCGCTGACCGGTATACCCTTCGGTGCCCTGGCCCCCCTGCTGCCCGTGCTTTCGGCGGATGAAACCGATTCGCCGCTTGCCGTGATGCGCGCGCTGCTGGGCAGGCTGAGGCCGGGCTCCGGACGGGACACCGGCCCCGCGCCGCTGCTGGTGCTCGATGACGCCCACGCGCTGGATGAGTCCAGCGCTGACCTTCTCTCGCAGCTGACTGCCTCCGGCAGGGTCCGGATGCTAATCCTGACCCGGAGCATCACCGACATCCCCGCCGGCATCCCGGCGCAGGTATGGAGCGGCGTCATTGCGCGGCACCACCTGCTGCCGCTGACTGACATCCAGGTCCACGAACTCTGTTCACAGGTGCTTGGCGGGCCGGTGCTCAGCACCACCAGTGCCGAGCTTGCCCGCCGAAGCGGAGGGAACCCGATGTTCGTGCTGGCATTGATCGCCGAGACCCGGCGCACCGGTGCCCTCGCCGAACGGCACGGAGTCTGGCTGATGGGTGCCAACGCGGATCCGCCGCAGGGGCGGCTGGGCGATCTGCTGAAAGCACAGCTTTCCGGGCTGTCCGCGGAGGAACGCGAGGCCATGGAGATCATTGCCCTCGCCGAGCCCGTGCCGGTGGCCGTTGCTTTCCGGCTGGGCCTGCACCGCTCAGTGGATGCGCTGACGGCTGCGCACCTGGTCAGTGTTGAGGACGAGGGCAGCCGTCTGCTCCGTCCCCGCCATCCCCTGTACGGGCAGCTGGTGCGGCACATGGTTCCGGCCGCACGCAGCGCCCGCCTGCGCCAGCGCGTACTGGAAATCATGCCAGATGACACCGATTCGATGGACGGCCTGCTGCGCAGCGTTGGCTGGTCGCTGGACTGCGGGGCGAGGGTCCCGGATGAGCAGCTGCTCCGCGCTGCGTACATGGCCAACAATTTCTTCGACAGCGATTTCGCCCTCCGTGCCGCACGGGAAATCCAGGATCCGGCCCTGCTGCCGGCTGCCAGGGTCCAAAAAGCCCGCGCCCACTACCAGCGGGCCAACTTCGAGGCTGCACAGGAACTCGTCAACGGCACCGTTGAAGCTGCAACGGACCTCACTACTGCGAAAATGGGGACCCTGCTGCGTGTCCAGCTAAACCAGCGGCTGGCGAATGCCCTTGGGGGGTTGGAAGAGGCCCGGGCCGCCTGGGAGGCGGCAATCGGGCGGATCGAGGCAGCCGCGGTTGAGGCGGGAACGCTGGACGCCGAACTGCGGGCAGACATCGAGTCGTCCTGGCGCGGCGCCGCGCTGCTGGGAACGCTGATCGAGGTTTCCGAAGGGAACTTCCGGAGCACGGCCGTGGCAGTGGAAACGCTGCTCGCGGAAGCCAGGGCAGCAGGGGACAGCGAAGCGATCCTGGTCTCCCTGACTCTCATGGGCGAGATCCATGCCTGCAGCGGACGGGCGGAAACAGCTGTGAACTTCACCCGGGAGGCCCTGGGAATCGTCACCCACAGCGACCACCGTTTCCTCACGTACTACCAGTTCGTGCTGCACCGCCACCTTTCGGCGCTCCTCTGGGCCGGCTACTGGGACGAAGTCCTCGGCTCCGTCCACCAGGACTTCGCAATGTACTCCCGCAGCGCTCTCCAGGTTGGCGGAACGGTTGACCTGTGCCTGGCGGTCCTGGAACTGCGCCGCGGCAATCACACAGCAGCAATGCCCAAGCTGACGGCGGCTATAGAGGGGATGCGCACCCATGACCCGGACGGCAGCCTGGCCCTGGCCCTGTCCATTGCCGCCCAGCTGGCCTCCGCCGGGGGAGACACCGTCCGGGCCGATGAACTTCTTGGGGACTGGGACCGGCTGGAACCGCGCGGAACGGCCAGTACGCGGGTCATTGCCAGGGGAAACCGGCTGGCCGCCGAATACGCCAGGACCGGCGACCCCAAAGCCCTGACCGCCCTGCGAGATGCCGCCGAGCAGGCCGAGGAGCACGGACTGGTAGCGGCCGAATTCGAGCTGCGCTGCCTGAGCATGGCCGCCGGCGACCCGACCACCATGAACCGGCTGCTGAAACTCTCGGAGGATGTCCAGGGACCACGTGCCAGGGCAGTGAATGTCTTTGCGAGGGCTGTGCTGGACCAGGATGTTTCCGGACTTCTGCGGTTCGCTGTTGAACCGGCAGACCCCGACGCCGTCGCCCTGGGGCCGCTGGCGCTCCAGGAAGCGCTCCGGCTGGCGAAAGCCGGAGGAGACCGGTCCCAGATTCAGCGCGTCCAGCGCGCCATTGGCAAGTCCTCGGAAAACACCGGCCCGGGCAGGAGCGCCATGCCGGCGCCCTCACTCACCCGGCGGGAGAAGGACGTCGCAGCACTGGTGGCCAAGGGCTACCGCAATGCCGAGATAGCCGGACGGCTCTTCCTGTCCGTACGCACCGTTGAGGGTCACATTTACCGGATTTTCGAGAAGCTGGGGATCAGCAAACGCGAGGAACTGACAGCGGACCTGGTGGGAGAGTAAAGGGCAGGATTGATTACCCGCCGCTTCCGGGATGCAGGCGGGTAAGGCCGAGTAACGACCCGTAGCCGGTACTCATCCGGGCGGCAGCTGCTGCTTCGTAGGGTGGCGCGCAGTATCAGAGCTCAGCCGCCCGGCTGCGGACAGAACGCAGGTCTCCAAAGTGCACCCTTCCCCAAACCCTGGAACGGCTTTGCCCGAAACGCCGCTTTCCGTGGCAGTTATCGGAGCCGGCTACTGGGGCCCCAACCTCGCGCGCAACTTCAATGCGGGATCCGACTGGCAGCTGGCAGCTATATGCGACCTGGACACGGACCGGGCAGCCCGTCTGGCCCGGAACGTGGGCGGGGTACCGGTCACCGGTTCCGTCCAGGAGCTGCTGCAGGACCCGAACCTCGACGCCGTTGCCATCGCCACGCCGGCCCGAACCCACCACGGGCTGGCAACAGCTGCGCTCGCCGCCGGCAAGCACGTCCTGGTGGAAAAGCCGCTGGCCGATTCGCTCGCCCGCGGAGAGCAGATGGTGGCGCAGGCCCAGGCCGCGGGGCTGGTGCTGATGGCAGATCACACGTACTGCTACACGCCGGCCGTGCTGAAGATCCGTGACCTGGTGGCGCAGGGGGAACTCGGTGAAATCCTGTTCATCGATTCCGTGCGGATCAACCTGGGCCTCATCCAGCCCGACGTCGACGTGTTCTGGGACCTGGCACCCCACGACCTGGCCATCCTCGATTTTGTCCTGCCGGGAGGGCTGCGGCCGGTCCGGGTATCGGCACACGGTTCCGATCCGCTGGGTGCGGGGACGTCCTGCGTGGGCCACCTGGTCCTGGAACTGGACTCCGGGGCCATGGCACACATCCACGTGAACTGGCTCAGCCCCACCAAGATCCGCCAGCTGGTGATCGGCGGCAGCCGGCGCACCCTCGTCTGGGACGACCTCAACCCCCAGCAGCGGCTGAGCGTCTACGATCGCGGCGTGAACCTCTCCCGTACTGCCGGGGCAACCGGTGAAGAGGAACGCTCCCAGTCCAACATTTCCTACCGGCTTGGGGACACCTGGTCTCCCGCCCTCCCCGAACACGAGGCACTCTCGGCGATGGTCACAGAGTTCGCAGCTGCCATCCGCAGCAGGCGCCCGGCCCTGACCAGCGGCGCGGCCGGTGTCCGGGTCCTTTCCGTCCTTGAAGCCGCCACCCACAGCCAGGTGAGCGGATCCCCTGTCCCGCTCCGTCCCACTCTCGAACTGGAATCCGCCTCATGACACACACCCATCAGCTCCGCGGAGCCTGCGTTCTGGTTACCGGCGGCGCCGGGACCATCGGCTCGGCAATCGTTGACCAGCTCCTTGATGCCGGGGCGGGGGAGGTGCGTGTGCTGGACAACCTCGTCCGCGGACGCCGTGCCAACCTCGCCGATGCTCTGTCCGACCAGCGGGTCCGCCTCTACGAAGCCGACATCCGGGACCGGGACGCAGTGAATGACCTGACCCGGGGCACCGACTGTGTCTTTCACCAGGCCGCCATCCGCATCACCCAGTGCGCCGAAGATCCCCGCCTGGCTCTGGAAGTCCTGGCGGACGGAACATTCAACGTCCTGGAGGCGGCGGCCGCGCATTCAGTGGCGCGCGTCGTCGCTGCCTCCAGCGCCTCGGTCTACGGCCTCGCGGAAGTATTTCCGACGCCGGAGAACCACCACCTGCACAGCAACGACACCTTCTACGGCGCTGCGAAAGCCTTCAACGAGGGGATGCTCCGCAGTTTCCACGCCATGTACGGCCTTGCCTACACAGGGTTGCGCTATTTCAACGTCTATGGACCCCGGATGGATGTACACGGCGTGTACACGGAAGTGCTGGTCCGCTGGATGGAACGCATCGCGGACGGACGCCCGCCGCTGATTTTCGGCGACGGAGCCCAGACCATGGACTTCATTTACACAACCGATATTGCCCGGGCGAACCTCCTGGCGGCCGTGCAGGACGCCCCGGCCGGGATCTACAACGTAGCCAGCGGTACGGAAACCAGCCTGCTGGAGCTGGCGCAGGCGCTGCTTTCGGTCATGAACTCGGATCTCGACGTCGAGTTCGGCCCGGAACGCGCTGTCAACGGCGTTACCCGCCGGCTGGCAGATACCTCCGCAGCGCAGGCAGACCTGGGATTCAAAGCTGAAGTTCCGCTGGCCAAAGGCCTTGCCGAACTGGTCCAGTGGTGGCTCCCGCTGCGTTCGGAGATCGCAGCCGGACGGGGGAGCGCCGACGCATGAGCCGCATCAACGTGATGAAGCCCTGGCTGGGCGCTGAGGAGGCCGCCGCAGTCAGCGAGGTCATTTCCTCCGGCTGGATCGCCCAGGGACCCCGTACAGCGCAGTTCGAAGCAGCCTTCGCCGCGCGGATGGAAGCCGGACACGCGGTGGCCGCTTCCAGCTGCACCACGGCGCTGCACCTCGCGCTGATCGCCGCAGGCGTTGGCCCGGGAGACGACGTCGTGGTTCCCTCCTTCTCCTTTATCGCCACGGCCAACGCACCAACCTATGTGGGTGCCCGGCCGGTGTTCGCAGATGTTGATCCTGACACCGGGAACCTGACCGCGCAGACCGTGCAGGCGGCCCTCACACCGGCGACCCGCGCCGTGATCGCCGTGGACCAGGGCGGCGTGCCGGTGGACCTCGCACCGCTGCGGGCACTTTGTGATCCCCTGGGCATCACCGTCCTGGAAGACGCAGCCTGCGCCGCCGGCTCGCGGTACGCCGGGCGGCCCGCAGGCGCAGGAGCGGAGATCGCTGCCTGGTCTTTCCACCCCCGGAAGATCCTCACCACAGGTGAAGGGGGCATGCTGACGACGGCGCGACCGGAGTGGGCTGCCCGTGCCCGGACCCTGCGTGAGCACGCGATGAGCGTTTCCGCAGCGGAACGCAGCGCCAGCATCCTCGCCCCGGCGGAGGCGTACACCGAGGTTGGCTACAACTACCGGATGACGGATCTCCAGGCTGCCGTCGGCCTCGTCCAGCTGGAACGGCTCGACGCCGTGGTGCGCCGGCGGAGGGAACTCGCGGCGGGTTATGCAAAGGCGTTCGCGGAGATTGAGTTCCTGCGTGCGGTCGTGGATCCGCCGTGGGGCGAATCCAACTTCCAGTCCTACTGGATCGAGGTCCTGCCAGGGTTTGGCACGGACCGCAACGGGGTGCTTGAGGCGCTCGCCGGACAGGAGATCTCAGCCCGCCGCGGAATTATGGCTGCCCATCTGGAACCGGCGTACCGGGACAGGGACACCGGGGACGTGTCGCTGGAAGTAACTGAACGGCTCAGCGCCAACACGCTCATTCTGCCGCTGTTCCATGAAATGACTGAGTCGGAACAGGCCAGGGTCATTGAGGCTGTGGCCGGCAGCGGCAGGAAACCATGAGCATGCCGACGCTGCTGCTGCTTGGTGCCGGCGGGCTGGCGCGGGAGGTGCTTGCCGCCATTCGCAGGACCCAGACGTACCGGATCTTCGGTTTCCTCGATGATGATCCCGCCCTGCACGGGGCGATGCTGGACGGGGTTCCCGTGCTCGGCGGACTCAGCGACGCGGGGAACTACCCCCGCTGCAGTTTTCTGGCATGCGCGGGTTCCGGAACAGCGCGTGCGGGTATGGTCCGCCGCCTGGCCGGCGCGGGGGTGGGAGAGGACCGGTTTGCCGTGTTCGTCGACCCCGCAGTGCAGATGACCGAAGGGTGCACCGTGGGGACCGGCAGCATCGTGCTTGCCGGGACCGTCATGACCGCTGCCGTCACGGTGGGGCGGCACGTTGCCGTGATGCCCAACTGTACCCTGACGCACGACGACGTGCTGGAGGATTACGCCACGCTCACCTCGGGCGTGTGTCTGGGAGGCGGAGTCCGCGTCGGATCCGGGGCGTACCTGGGCATGGCGGCCACCGTCCGGCAGGGCGTGCGGATTGGCGCGGGCACCGTGGTGGGAATGGGGTCTGCTGTCCTGCAGGACCTTCCCGGCGGGCAAACCTGGGCCGGAGTGCCCGCCCGGGAACTGAAGCGGACGGCCGCGCCGGCACCGGCAGCGGTTACCGGCCCTACTGACTGGAAGGACCCCCGATGAAGACACCGCCCACCGTACGAGTCCCGCTCGTGGATCTGGCCGCGCAGCATGCCGAAGTCGATGAGGAGATCCAGGCCGGACTCAAGGAAGTGTTCGCTGCGACGGCGTTCATTGGCGGCAGGCACGTTGCAGGCTTCGAGGAAGCGTATGGCCAGTGGCTGGGCAGCGCTCACTGCATCGGCGTGGCCAACGGCACCGATGCCCTGGAGCTGGCCCTGCGGGCCTGCGGTGTGGAGCCGGGGACGGAAGTGATCCTGCCGGCCAATACGTTCATCGCCACCGCAGAGGCGGTCTCCCGCGCCGGCGCCCTGCCGGTGCTCGCCGACGTCGATCCTGAGCATCTGCTGATCGACCCGGCCTGCGCGGCCCAGGCAGCCGGGCCCAAAACACGGGCGCTGATGCCCGTGCACCTGTTCGGACAGACCGCTCCGGTGGAGGCCCTGGCCGGCACCGCCAGGCGCTTTGGCGCGGCGATCGTGGAAGACGCCGCGCAGTCCCAGGGGGCGGAACGGTTTGGCAGGAAGGCCGGTACCCTGGGCGACGCCGCGGGAACCAGCTTCTATCCGGGCAAGAACCTTGGTGCTGCCGGGGACGCCGGCGCTGTGCTGACCGGCAGCGAATCCGTGGCCGAACGCGTCAGGCTGCTCGCGGACCACGGCAGCCGGGTCAAGTACCGGCATGAGGTGGCGGGCATGAACTCGCGGCTGGACGCCGTGCAGGCCGTGGTGCTGAGCGCCAAACTCAAACGGCTCGCAGCATGGAACCAGCGGCGCCGAGACGCCGCATCCGCCTACCAGGAACTGCTCGCCGGGATCCCCGGGCTGGAGCTGCCCTTCAGTGCGGACGGCAACACGGACGTGTGGCACATCTACGCCGTACGGGTCCCGGCCGAAGAACGGGAGAGGATCCTGCAGGCGCTCACGGACGCGGGCATCGGTGCCGGAATCCACTATCCGGTGCCGGTGCACCTGACCGGTGCCTATGCTCATCTGGGTTACGGACCCGGAGACTTCCCGGTGAGCGAGGACGCCGCGTTGCGCCTGCTCTCGCTGCCACTGCATCCGCACCTGAGCCGGCCGCAGCAGGAATACGTCGCCGAAACCCTCGCGGAGGCGCTGCGGTGACAGCACCGTCAGAGTCCACCGGACTTGCGGGGATCGGTGCGAGGGCCGCCCGGGGAGCGCTCTGGAGCGGCGCAAACGCCCTGATGATGAAGCTCGCAGGAATTGCGGTCATGGTGATCGTGGTTCGGCTGGTGACACCGCACGAGTTCGGAGTCTTTGCCGCTGCGCTGGTGGTACATGCGGTTGTCTCAAGCTTCGGTGAACTGGGGCTTTCCTCCTGCGTTGCCCGGCGGGACCTGGATCCAGACCGGGTGGCCTCAACCGTGGCCGTGCTCGCCATTCTAAGTTCCTTCACCCTGGCCGCCGGCATGGCTTTGGCCGCGGATCCGCTCGCCGGGCTGCTTGGCGCGCCGGAGGCCGCCGGACCCATCCGGGTGCTGGCCATCGCCGTCGTCCTGGGCGGTGTCTTCACCGTTCCCGGCGCGCTGCTGGTCCGCGAGTTCCGGCAGGGCAAGGTCTTCCTCGCCTCCGCCGTGGCCTTTCTCCCGGCGAACCTGGTGCTGGTGCTGATGGCAGTGAACGGCGACGGCGCCATGGCCTTCGCCTGGTCCCGGGTGGTCAGCCAGCTCATCAGCGGTGTGGTCATGGCACTGAGCGTGGACCGGACCTACTGGCCGCGGCTGCGCAGGGCAGAAGTGGGGCCGGTGCTGCGCTTTGGCCTGCCGCTGGCGGGCGCAAACCTGCTGGGCTACAGCCTGCTCAACGCCGACTACGCGATCATCGGCGCTTTCCTGGGGCCGGTGGAACTGGGCATCTACACCCTGGCTTTTACCGTGGCGTCCTGGTCCACCTCGGTCATGAGCTCCACCATCAATTCCGTGGCCATGCCAGCGTTCTCCGCCTTGGGCGCAGGATCTTCAGAGCTGCGCAGCTTCCTGGCCCGGACATCCCGCCTGGTAGCGCTGATCGCTTTCCCCGTCACTGCCCTGACAGTGGCGCTGGCCGGGGAGCTGGTGGCAGTGCTCTACGGCGGAACCTGGGCTCCGGCCGCCCCCGTCCTGCGCATTCTCGCGCTGTACGGAGGTGTCTTTGCCCTCTCGCTGCTGTTCTCCAACCTGCTGGTAGGCCAGGGACGTGCCGGAGCCGTCTTCGGTGTGCAGGCAGCCTGGCTGGTGCTGCTGGTCCCTGCGGTCGGCCTCAGTCTTGGCCCGTTCGGCCTGCCCGGAGCCGCTTGGGTTCACGTCGGCGTGATCACGGCAGTCATCATGCCGCTGTACCTGCGCGCTGTCCGCGCCACCGTTCCGGCTCCGGGCCGGCTCCTGGCCCGGGCGTCAGCGGCCCCCGCGCTGGCCGCCGCCGGCGCGGCCGTGCTGGCACTGGCAGCCGCATCCCTTGCCGGCGGGGACATTGGGCGGCTGCTGCTGGGAGGGTTTACCGGCTGCGCAGCCTATCTGGTTTTCAGTGCACCGATGCTCCGCCGGGTCCTGCCTTCGCAGGTCCAGGGCAGGGCCGGGAACCTGCTGGCCGCCTATGACCGGTTTGAACGCCCGCTGCTGGCACGGCTGCGGCCCACCAAGGAGAGCACCGTATGATCCCCGATAGCCAGAGGAAACCACGGCTGCTGTTCTTCCGCTGGGCCAAACCCGGCCTGCCCGGTTTCCTCAACCGGCACCTGGATGAACATGTGCAGACGCTGCAGCACTTCTTTGAGGTCCGGGTGATTGACCGGGACTGTGACTACGCCGCCGAATGTGATGCCTTCGAACCGGATCTCTGTGTCTTCGAATCGGGTGTCTATGCCAGGGAGCGCAGCATCCGGAACACCTCCAGCCACCCGCAGATCCCCAAGCTCGGATTCCTGCACTCTGACCCCTACGATCTGGCGCGCGCAGTCTTCCTCTCCGACATGGACCGATGGGGGGTGGAGGAGTTTTTCACAACCTCGGTGGCCATGGCTGAATACACCCCGGAAATCGCTGACCGGCTCTTCGTCTGGCCCAATTCCGTGGACCCGGCCGTTTTCCACCCGTACCCGGTGGAGAAGAACATCCCGGTCCTGTTCACCGGAAGCCAGGAACGGCACTATCCCTGGCGCAACGCCGTCGGCCGGGTGCTTTCGCGCAGCTTCGCGACCATGACCATGCCGCACTACGGGTGGGGCAAAGCCGGCAGCCGCACCGTCTTCGGGGAGGAATACGCCCGCCTGCTCAGTGCCAGCATTTTTGTGCCTGCCTGCGGAAGCATGTCGCGGGACCTGGTGCGCAAACACCTTGAAATCCCGGCAGCCGGAGCCTGCCTGATCGCGGAGGACACCCCCGCGCTCGCCGCGTTCGGATTCAGGGACCTGGAGAACTGCGTACTGGGCGAAGCGGAAGAGATCGCCGAGAAACTCGACATCCTGCTGGCCGATCCCGGCCGGCTGGAGGGCATCACCGCCGCCGGCACAAAGCTTGTGCATGAAGCCCACATCCAGTCCTGCCGCAGCCAGGTGCTTCAATGGCTGCAGCTGACGTCCGTGCGGGGCCCGGGGGAGCGCATAGCGCAGGCAGGTCCTGCCGGCAGCCTTTTCCTGGCTCCAGTGCAAACGCGGCCGGTCACTTTTACTGCGGGCGGGCGAGACCGGGATTTCCTGGCGGCAGGCTGGCAGCTGCTCCAGGACCACGACACGGTCCGTGCCCGGCGGGAATTCCTCAAGTGCCTGAACTACTACTTCATTCCCGAGGCTGTGATCGGCACGGCCTGGACTGACCTGGCAGCCGGGAACGCCGGAGCCGCCCGGGACTGGACAACGCAGGCACTGGTGGACACCTTTACTGACCGCTCAGCACCGGACCCGGACCCGGTACTCTGGGCTGCCCATGTGCGCACCCTGCTGTGTTCCGGGGAACGCGAACAGGCAGTCGCGGCCGCGGCGCGGTTCGGGCAGCTGCGCCATCCGGAGCTTGACCGGATACGGCAGTGCCTGGGAGTTCCCGGCGAGGGGACCGGACCCATCCGCGCCTCCGTCTGTCCGGTCCCGGCCCGGACAGCCGAGCGCTGGGAGGCTGAGCTGCAGCAGCACCTGAGCGCCTGCGGCCAGCCGTCCCACGGCCTGCAGTTCACTGCAGCCGTACATGGGGCAGCGCCGGCCGGATCTGTGCCGGTGGCCGGTGCCGCGACGGCGCAGGCACCGGCGGGGAACATCGTGCGCCGGGTCAGGCAGCGGATGCTGCGCCGCCTGCGCTGGCGGCTTCGTACCGGCGCGGTGCGGCAGCTGCGGATCGGACTCTCCCCGCTGAAGCAGCGGCTGCTCACCGACGAATTCTCCCGCCTCCTCACGGACGTCCTGCGCCGGGAGGGACTTGAATCGGCGGTCCTGTTTGGCCAGCCGGCCGGCAGCCGGCTTGAACGGTCCCTGTCCCGCGGACTGGCACTCAACCCGTCGCTTCCTCCGCTTACCCTCCTGCCTCCAGATAAACCGCAGGCAGTGCCGAAGAGCCTGGAGCCGTCCCGGACCGCGGCCTTTGTGGCGGACGCCTCCGCCGCTGAAGACGCTCTGGAATTCATTTCCCGCTGTGCCCTGGTCATCCTCCCTGACACAGCCTCAGCCGCGGGATACCGGCTGCTTTCCGGATTGTCTGCGGGCAGCCGGCTGGTGCTGCTGGCCCATGACCCGCTTCGCGGCACGGCCCTGCTGGGCGCCAGCGGGCGGGCATCAGGACACCGCGGGACCGGACGCCGGCCGGTTTCCCGCGCAGAAGGGAGCCTGCCGTGAGCAGCAAGGGCACACTGGTGTGGATCGCGGGCACCCGCTGGGATGATCTCGAGGGCACGGAGAAACGCCTGGCGAAGGCGCTGGCAGAATACCGGGAAGTCCTCTGGGCCGACCCCCCGGCACCGGTTTTTGGCGGTACCGCACGGGGGATCCGTGCGGTGGCTGAAGAGGTGGCGCCGCAGCTGACCCGGCTGATCGTCCCGGTTCCGCCCGGCGCCTGGCGGCCGGTGCTCGGCGCTGTGGCCGGAGGGTTGCAGCGGCTGGCCATCCGCAGGGCTGCCGGAACGTCAAAGGCTCCCGGCGCCGTCGTCGTGGCGGCTCCGCTGGCGCGCTTCCCGCGGCTGGACACAGGCATAAAAGTGTTCTTCGTGACCGACGACTGGCTCGCCGGAGCCCCGCTGATGGGACTCCCCGCGGAGCGGATCCGGCGCTGCATGAGCCAAAACCTGGCTGAGGCGGACCTGGTTGCAGCCGTCACCGAAGACCTCGCTGACCGGCTGCGCCTGCTGCGGCCCGGCATTCCAGTGCTCCTCCTGCCCAACGGCTGTGTCCCGCTGCCTGATTCCTCTGCCTCGCCGGAGCACGGGAGGGAGAAACGGGGTGCGGTACTGCTGGGGCAGCTGAACGAAAGGCTGGACTTTGACATTCTTGATGCTGTTGCCGGTGCCGGGATCCCGCTGGCGCTTATCGGACCGCGAACGGAACGGGACCCGGCAGCCCGGGCCCGGCTGGATGCCCTGCTGACACACACAAACGTGAGCTGGGAGGGGACAATACCGCCCGAGCACGTGCCCGGCCGGCTGGGCGGCGCTGGCGCCGGCATCACGCCGTATGCCAATACGGAATTCAACCGGTCAAGTTTTCCGCTGAAGACCCTGGACTATCTCTCCGCTGGATTGCCAGTAGTCTCCACCGACCTGCCCGCCGCCAGGTGGCTTGGTACAGGCCACGTAACCCGTGAGGACTCCCCGGCCGCGTTCACCGCCGCGCTGCAGCGGGTCCTGGCGGAGGCCCCGGACCCACACAGGGCCGAGGAACGGCGCCGGCTCGCCAGACAGCATTCGTGGGACGCCCGTGCGCGCACCCTGCTGGACGCCGTCGACGCCGCCGCGCCGGTCTGGACGGGAGATCACTTCCTGATTACCCGGTTCAACCTGCCCACCCCCGGTCCGGAGTCCCTGATACGGGCACGCGAGGGCTGGCTGCGCGAACGGTCCAGCCTGTTCGAGCGTTACTGCCTGCCTTCCGTGGCAGCCCAGTCCAACACCCGGTTTAAGTGGCTGATCTACTTTGATCCGGAAAGCCCGGCCTGGCTGCGCGAACGCATCCGCGAGTGGTCTGCGGACGGACTCTTCACTCCCGTGTACCGGACTTCCGTGGAGCGGCCGGAGCTCCTCTCAGACCTGCGCAGCCTGGTTCCGGACCCCGCGGCCGAGTTGATGACTACCAACTTGGACAACGACGACGGCGTTGCCACGGACTTTGTGGAACGGCTGCAGCACGCGGCCGCACAAACCCGCAGCCGCACCGCCCTCTATCTTCCCCGCGGCCTGATCCTTGCCGGTACCGGGCTCTTCGCCCGCCGGGACCGCACCAACGCGTTCTGCAGTGTGGCCGAGCCCTGGCCAGACGCCGTAACCTGCTGGGCGGACTGGCACACCCTGCTGGGCCGAAGCATGCCGGTACGCGAGGTGCCGGGACCACCGGGCTGGCTGCAGGTGGTCCACGGCGGAAACGTGAGCAACCGGGTCCGGGGAGTGCGGGTTTCCCCTGCTGCCCACCGGCAGCGTTTCCCCGGCCTGCTGACCGGTGCGCGCCCGCCGGGAGCCGCAGAACGGGTCCGGGAGCTTGTGCTGGACACGCCCCGCCGGGCTCTGGGTTCAGGGGTACGGGCAGCCGCAAAGGCCGTACTGCTTCGTGCAGCGGGCAAGGAGGGGCTGGACCGGGTCAAGGAACGCATCGCTTCCCTTCGGGGCGCAGCAGCAGGGGAGAAGCCATGACCACACCGCAGACCTTCAAGGTAATCCTGCGCCGCTGGTATCTGGTCCTTTCCGGAATTGTGTTTACCGCCGTCCTCTGCTGGGGAGCCAGCCAGATTGTGCCTCCGTCCTATGACGCCCAGGGCAGCATGGTGCTGATGCCGCCGCCGGCGGCCGTCGGCGACGAGGGCAACCCCTATCTTCAGCTCGGCGGAATGAGCGAAGCGCTGGATGTCCTGGTGCGGCAGGCTAACGCCCCCGCCGTCCGGGACCGGGTGCTGGAGGCCTACCCCTCGGCGACGTACACCATTGAACCTGACCGCAGCACCAGCGGCTCGATCGTGGTTGTCCAGGCAACGGCTGAAACCGAAGAAGAGTCACTGACTGTCCTGGACCAGGCGATGGAAACCCTTCCAGCCGTGCTGACCCGCATGCAGGATGAGCTGGCCGTGATTCCGGTGCAGCGGATCGACATCATGCCCGTGGTGGTGGACGCGGAAGCCACACTGAACTCCAAACAGACTCTTCAGATGCTGGCAGTGGCCGTAGTTGTGGGCCTGTCCGGAACCCTGATGTTCACTGCCCTGGCTGACGGACTGCTGCTGGCCCGGGCTGAGCGGCAGGAGACATCCGGTGAGCATTCCCGGGGCAGCGCCGGAGGGGGGAAGGGGCCGGATCCGGATCTGGTTCCGGACGCAAAGACGGACAGGCGGCTTCCGGCCCGGGCCGGAAGCCGGAGAGCGGGCGGAACCGCATCCGCGAAGCAGGAGCCGGGCAGCCGCTCAGTGGGCAGCCGGTCAGCGGGCAGGAAACCCGGGGCAGAGAAGCACGGCTCACCGGATTCACTCGGGGAAGACGCCAGGACGCGGTGACTCCCGTCCAGCTCCTGGGCGTGCTGCGCCGCCGCTGGTACGTGTGGCTGGCGGGCCTCTGCTGCACGGGAATCGCGTTTGGGTTCCTGAGCCAGTCCGCACCGGTTTATGCGGCGCAGTCGGACCTGGTTTTCCAGGAGCCCGGTGTTCCAGGACAGAGCCGCACCCTTACCGGCACCGAACCGCAGACGCTGATCGACTTCGCTGCCGTCGTCGAGCGCAAGTACCTGGCCGGAACCAAGACAGCCAAACTCGCCTCGCCCACGGCGTCCCTGTTCGGCACCGGGATCCGTGAAGGCACCTCGGTCGGGATGCTGGACACCGGCGGTCAGTGGCTCTCTTCCTTCAGCCGCCCGGTGCTTTCAGTGCAGGCCGCCGCGCCGACACCTGAGAAGGTTTCCGCGGAAATTGCCCGGGTTCACGCAGAGGTGCAGGCAGTCAGTGATGCCCTGCAGCTTGAAGCCGGTGCTCAGCCGGAAGCACTGATCACCGTGGAACGCGCGCCGGAGGACCTGATCATCACCTCCTTCGGCAAAACGCGGATGGGTGAAGCCAAGGCGCTGCTGGTCCTGCTGGTGACCGGGTTGGGCCTTTCCTGCGCTGCCGCGGCTGCGGCGGATGCGCTGGCCGTACGTCGGACCAGGTCCCGCGGAAAGCACCGGGGTACCGGGCCGAAGCCGGTGCGCGAGCCTGCCGGGAGCATCCCGTGAGTGCCCCGGGCACCGGAAACACCCCGCCTGCGCTCCGGCCTGCAGCTGCTCCGGCTGCGGGGGACGTCGTCTCCTTCCTCACTGTCTACCTGATCCTCACACTGGCAGTGCCGTCCTACCTGACCATCACTGCACTTGGATCCATGGGCCGTCCGTCCACGCTGTGGGCCCTGCTGGGATTGTTCTGGTGGTTCTTTGAGCGGCTGCGGCGGACCACCGCCCTGAAAACGGGTTCCAAAGCCGTGCGCTGGATCCTGCTGCTGTTCCTGGCCGCAGTGCTCCTCAGCTACGCGGTTTCGAACCTCCAGGGCATACCGCCGAGTGAGTCGTCCCCCGCAGACAGCGGCATGCTGCGGGTCGCCGGCTGGACCGGCATCGCCTTGCTCGCGAATGACGGGATTTCCTCGCCCGGGCGCTGGCTGATGCTGATCCGGCGGCTGGTCCTGATCAGCGGTCTGGCGGGCCTGCTCGGACTGGCACAGTTCCTCGCCGGGCAGACCCTGCTGGAATGGGTTTCGCTGCCGGGGTTCAGCGCTGAAGGAGGCCACGAGGTCTCCAGCCGCGGGGACTTCATCCGCCCTTCGGGAACGGCCACGCAGCCACTGGAATACGCCGTCGTACTTTCCATGGCCCTGCCGCTGGCGCTGACGCTGGCACTCTCAGACAAGAACCGCAGCATCGCCGCCCGCTGGTGGCCGGCGCTGGGACTGACACTTGCCTGCATCATGTCCGGGTCCCGCTCGGCGTTTATCGGCGCTGCTGTTGGTGTGCTGGTGCTGATTCCCACCTGGCCGTCCGCGGTACGGATCAGGGTGCTCGGAGCGCTGGGCGTGCTGCTGGGGCTGGTGTACGTGAGCGTGCCCGGAATCGCGGGAACGGTCCGCGGGATGTTCCAGACCCTGGGCAACGATTCAAGCTCGCTGTCCCGCACCGAAAGCTATGTTGTCGCCGCCGAAATAGCCGCCCGGAATCTGTTCTTCGGGCGCGGGTTCGGAACATTCCTGCCTAATTACCGCATCTTCGACAACGGCTACCTGACAGCACTGGTGGAGGTTGGTCTGGTTGGACTGCTACTGCTCATCCTGCTCCTTCTCAGCGGAATATGGGCAGCCCTGTCTGCCGGCTTCACCCGTGCCCCGGCCGGAAGCCTCACCCGGGCGCTGGGAGCCGGACTGGCCGCAGCCATCCTGGCCGGAGCAGTCCTGCTGTCCTTCTTCGACGGACTGAACTTCTCCATCTCGGCAGCCCTGCTGTTCCTGTCGGTGGGACTGGCGGGCGCTTACCGGGGGCTGGCCGGGATACCGCCCGGTTTCCCTGAGCTGGGAAACCCCCGGCAAGTCCACCCGCAGGCGTCTGACGGAAGGCGCCGCTGATGGGCTCCGGCAGCCGGGGCGGACGAGGGCTCCTCGTCCGGGTTGCGGCTGCTGCCGCCACTGCGGCAGTGCTGGCCGGGTGCACGGGGGATGCCCAGCCCGCACCCGCTGTGCCCTCCGGGCCAGAGCTGTCCCTGCCCCGCATTCCGTGGGAAGGAGGCCCTGAGTACTGGTCATCCTTCCCCAACGCCGATGCGGCGGGGTGGACGGACCCCGCGTTCTTCCCCGTTGTCGCCTGGCACAACGGCATCAGCACCGACGAAGAGGTGCAATATGACAAATCCCTGGGGATTAACACCTACATCGGCATGTCCGACGGCACCCCGTTCAGCCTGTTCGAAGACAACGGCGTCTTCTGGATTGGCGACCGGCTCAACGACTCCTTCAAGCCGGAGAGCCCCCATTGGGTCGGTACTTTCCTGGACGACGAAGTGGACGGGCGTTTCAGCCCCGCGGACGGCCTGCGCCAGCTCCAGGGCCGGGCGGGGCAGGCACCTCCCGGTGTTTTCAAAATGGCGAACTTCACCCAGATGATCATCAGCAGCGACCTGCCTGCAGCGGATGCGGAGGCGTTGGTGAACGGCCCCACCGACGTCGTGTCGATGGACATGTACTGGTACACGGTTCCGCACTGCTCGCTGGAACCGTACCGCAGCCCCTACCTGGTGGAGATCTCCCGGCAGGCGTGCCGAACCGCGTCCAGTTACGGCAGAGCGGTCGAAGCCCTGCGGATGCGGGACGCAGCGGACGGTGAACTGCAGCAGGTCTGGCATTTTGTGGAGAACCTGAACGGCGGGCCGGCTGAGGGAACGTACTCGGGGTACATCCAGCCCGGGCAGGTCCAGGGTGCGGTGATGAGCGCCGTGATCAACGAGGCCCGGGGCATCCTCTACTTCAACCAAAGCTTCTCCGGGGACTGCGTAAGCTCCAACGTCTTCCGCGCATCCCAGATGGACCCCGCTTTCTGCGGCCGTGCCCAGGTGGAAGCGGCCGGGGAGGTGAACCGGCGGATCCATGAACTGGCGCCGGTCATCAACACCCAGTCCTATGAGTACTCTTTCGGCCCGGGGCTGGACACCATGCTCAAAGTTCAGGACGGGCAGGCCTATGTGTTCGCCATGCCGGAGGGCGGCACCGAGCCGGGCCGGCGGAGCTTCGTCCTGCCGGAGGGAATTACAGCAGGGGACGTGGAGGTGCTTTTCGAAGACCGTGTCCTGCCCGTTGACAGGAACGGAGTTTTCGAGGACAGCTTCGAGAACGAGTATTCCTTCCACATTTACCGGGTCCCGCTGAACGGGTAGCCGCAACAGAATCCACGGATGCTCCGGTAACTGCCACTCACCCGGTTTCCGGGGCAGGCTCCTACCGTGGGAAGCCCGGACCACCCGTGAAGAACAGGTCAACACCACGTATGCACAGTGCATCTTCAAACCATCAGTCCCGGCACAGCGCATCCGGATTCGCCGAGGTCCCGCGCCGCACATTCCAGCCGCGTCCATCACCGCACCGTCAAACCCCGCGCCGGTCCGCGCAGCACGGCAGACGCCCGGTCCGGACCGCGCTGGCCTTGGCTGCTCTGCTGGCCGTGGCCCAGCTGGTCCTGCCCGGAGCCCAGCCCTCCCCGGCAGCTGCAGCGGAAGACTGTTCCGCTGCAGCCAGCCCGGTGGTCTGTGAGAACGCGAAACCCGGTGCGGACCCGGATGAATGGGACATTGAGAAAGCCGGAGACCCCAGCATCCAGGGCTTCTCCACCGACATCAGCGTCAATGCCGGGAACAGCCTGGACTTCAAAGTGGACACCGACGCCGCCGCCTACACCATCGAGATCTACCGCACCGGCTGGTACCAGGGACTCGGCGCCCGGCACATCGACTCGGTAACGCCGTCGGCCGCGCTGCCGCAGAACCAGCCCGAATGCCTCCGCGACGTCAGCACCGAACTGGTGGACTGCGGCACCTGGCACCGCTCGGCTACCTGGCACGTCCCCGCCGACGCGGTCTCCGGCGTGTACGTGGCGCTGCTGAAGCGCACGGACACCGGCGGGGCCAGCCACATCACCTTCATTGTGCGCAGCGATGCGTCCACGGCCGACGTCGTTTTCCAGACCTCGGATCCCACCTGGCAGGCGTACAACACCTACGGCGGGTCCGACTTCTACCGCGGCGCCGCCAACGGGCGCGCCTACAAACTCAGCTACAACCGGCCGGTGACCACCCGGGCGGACAACGACGGCCGGGATTTCTACTTCAGCGCCGAATACCCCCTGGTGCGCTTTCTGGAGAAGAACGGCTACGACGTCACCTACCAGTCCGGCGTGGACACGGACCGCTACGGGGAGCGGCTGCTGAACCACAGCGTGTTCCTTTCCGTGGGACACGACGAATACTGGTCCGGTGCACAGCGCCGCAACGTGGAAGCAGCACGGGATGCCGGTGTGAACCTGCAGTTCCTCTCCGGCAACGAGGTGTACTGGCGCACCCGGTATGAGCCCTCGACTACCGACGGCGGCGCGCACCGGACGCTGGTCAGCTACAAGGAGACCTGGGCCAACACCAAGATCGACCCGGTGCCGGAGTGGACGGGCACCTGGCGCGATCCCCGGTTCGCCGCGCAGAACCAGGGCGGCGGCCTGCCCGAAAACGGCCTCACCGGGACCGCCTACGTGGCCAACTTCTCCGACCTGCCGGTCACGGTCAGCGCTGAGGAGGGGAAGTACCGGCTCTGGCGTCATACCGAACTCGCTTCGCAGAATGCCGGCACCCGGACGGAGCTGGCCGCGCACACCGTCGGCTACGAATCGAACGAGGACCTGGACAACGGGTTCCGCCCGCCCGGCCTCGCCCGGCTTTCCACCACCACCGGTCCCACACCCCAGTACCTGCGCGACTTCGGCAACACGGTCACGGAGGGCACCACCACCCACCACGTCACCCAGTACCGGGTACCCAGCGGGGCGCTGGTTTTCTCTGCCGGCAGCGTTCAGTGGACCTGGGGTCTGGACCGGGAACACGACGGGTGGGGAGCACCGGCGGACCGCCGGATGCAGCAGGCCCAGGTGAACCTCCTGGCGGACATGGACGCCCAGCCGGCCACCCTGGACCCGGCCCTGACCCGCACCTCCAAGAGCACTGACACCGCCGCGCCGTCCACGGCGATCACTACATTCCAACCCGGAAGCACGGTGGCCAACGGGCAGGCCGTCACCGTCTCCGGCACCGCAGCTGACACCGGCGGCGGCGAGGTTGCCGGAGTGGAAATCTCCACCGACGACGGCGAAACGTGGTCCGCAGCCGAGGGCACCACCGCCTGGAGCTACTCCTACATCCAGTCCGGCATGGACACCCAGATAATCCGCGCCCGCGCCATCGATGACAGCGGGAACTTCTCCGCCGCCGGCGTTTGGGCCCCGGTAAGCGTCCATGGGCCGTTCACCGTCTTTGGGGCCGAGGAACCACAGACGGCGGACGGTCTGGACCGGTCCCCGGTGGAGCTGGGCATGCGGTTCACCCCGTCCGTGTCCGGATTCATCAGCGGAGTGCGTTTCTACAAGTCGGCCGCCAACACCGGCCAGCACACCGGAACCCTGTGGGACGCCGCCGGCAATGCCCTGGCCACAACGGTTTTCACCGGCGAAAGCGCAACAGGCTGGCAGCAGGCAGTGTTTGCAGAACCCGTCGCCGTCACTGCGGGGCGCGGTTACGTGATCTCCTACAGCACCCAGACCGGCCATTACGCCACCGCCCCGGACTACTGGTCAGCACACGGCAGCAACGCCGCCCCGCTGCTGGTCGCGGGAGGCTTCGGGGCTCCGCCTGCCGGGGTCTTCAACACCACACCGGGCCGGTTCCCCGCAGACAGCTACCGCAACACCAATTATTTCGTGGACGCTGTTTTTGAAACCACCAGCAACGCCCCGCTCTCCGCGTCCTCCCACACCCCGGCCGACGGCGCCTCCGGAGTCCAGACCGCCACCCGGATCAGCGCCGTCCTGTCCCGGGAAGTCCTGCGTGAAAGCGTGAGCATTGAGTTCCGCGACGCTGCCGGGAACCCGGCTGCGGGCACCACCCGGTATTCAGCGGCCAGCCGC
Source organism: Arthrobacter sp. NPDC055585 (assembly GCF_053619115.1). Classification (NCBI taxonomy): domain Bacteria; kingdom Bacillati; phylum Actinomycetota; class Actinomycetes; order Micrococcales; family Micrococcaceae; genus Arthrobacter; species Arthrobacter sp. NPDC055585. The sequence continues at coordinate 188,079 of NZ_JBSHIT010000001.1, read as the reverse complement.
ACCGCCGAGTTCGTGCCCCAGGAACCCCTCGCCGAGGGCACCCGGTACACCGCCGTGCTCACTGCCACGGATACCGAGGGCCGCGCCCTGGTGGCCGGCGGAACGTGGTCCTTCACCACTGCACGGAACGTGGCAGAAGGAGAATGCCCCTGCAGCCTGTTCAACGAGGACATGATCCCGTCCCTGCCGCAGCTTTCCGACGGGATTCCGCTGAGCCTGGGTGTCGCGTTCCGTCCCGACACCGCCGGGACGGTCACCGGCATCCGTTTCTACAAAGGCCCGGGCAACACCGGCGTGCACACCGGCCGCCTGTTCGGACCCGGCGGGACGGAGCTGGCCGCGGTGACGTTCAGCGGCGAATCCTCTTCGGGCTGGCAGAGCGCGTCCTTCGCGGTGCCGGTCCCGGTGCAGGCCGGCCGGGAGTACATAGCGGCCTACAGTTCACCGACCGGAGGATACTCAGCCAACCCCGGCCAGTTCGCCGGCAGCTACACCTTCGGGCCGCTGACCGTTCCTGCCGAGGGCGGCCGGTACGTCTACGGTGGAACCTACCCGGACCGGACGTCCACCTCCGGTTACCTGGTGGACGTGGTCTTTGAGCGCAGCGGCCCGGCCCTGGGCGTGCACGCCAAGGCACCGGCCGACGGCGCCACGGGCGTCCCTGCCGACACCCGGATTTCGGGGGCGTTCTCCCATGACGTGGTGCCGGGCTCCGTCGCCTTTGACGTCCGCGGACCGGACGGTCGGACGGTGCAGGGCCAGACCTCCTACGACGCCGGAACCCGCACCGCCACGTTCACCCCTGCCGACCGGCTGGCAGGCGGCACCGCGTACACGGTGCAGCTGAGCGCCACCGCCTCCGGGGGACTGCTACCGGACGGCAGCGGCACCTGGACGTTCACCACGGCGGAACCTCCGCCGGAGACTGAGTGCTGCAGCCTGTTCCCGCCGGACACCGTTCCGGCCGTGGCGGTGGTCGCGGACGGCTCACCGGTGGTCCTGGGCACGGCCTTCCGTTCTTCCACGGACGGTGTGCTCCGAGGCCTGAAGTTCTACAAGGGACCGGGCAACACCGGCACGCACACCGGGCAGGTATTCAAGGCAGACGGCAGTGTCCTGGCCTCGGCCACGTTCACCGCCTCTGCCGGCACCGGCTGGCAAAGCGTCCGGTTCGCCACTCCGGTTCCCGTCCGGGCAGGGGAGCAGTACGTGGCCGCCTACACCTCGCCGTCGGGCACATATTCAGTCACCCCCGGACAGTTCGCCGCTGCCTACGAATACGGCCCGCTTACGGTGGATCCATCCGGCGGACGGTTCACGTACTCCGGCGGCTACCCCGCCAGCTCCTCTGCGGCCAGCTACCTGGTGGATGTCCTGTTCGAACCGGCCGAGCTTCCTGCTGACCCGGAAGTTCCCGGGACCAGCTGTCCCTGCAGCCTGTACGGGCAGACGGACGTCCCGCTCATCGACCGGGTCCTGGACGGAACACCGGTCACGCTGGGCACCGCGTTCTCCGTGGCCGGCGCCGGAGAGATCAGCGCGCTGCGCTTCTACCGGGGAGAGGGCAACAGCGGTCCGCACACCGGGTACCTCTTTGACGCCGGAGGCACCGAACTGGGCCGGGTTACCTTCCCGGCCGGCGGCGGCTCCGGCTGGCAGTCTGCGCTGCTGGCGCAGCCGGTCCGGCTGGTGCCGGGCACTGAGTACACGGTGGCGTACACCGCGCCGGCCGGCGTCTACTCCGCTACCCCCGGCGGGTTCGCCGCCGGACGGGACCGGACACCGCTGCTGGTTCCGGCCAACGGCGGACGCTATTCGTACAGCGGGACGTTCCCCACCACGCAGACCGGGGCCACGTACCTGGTGGACGTGGTGTTCAGGCGGGATCCGGACTAAGAATGCCGGACCGGGTTACCGGACGACGGCGGGGGACCACGCATGCTCGATGAACAGCCGGGGTTCTCCGCCGGTCCTCTTCAGCGCCCAGACATCCGAGTCGCCGGGGCCCCCATCCCGGGGGAGCCCGTAGAGCACGGTGTCCCCGTCCAGCCACTCAACCTGGTCATCGACGCTGCGGGTTTCGCCCAAAACTGTTTCCGTGAGGGTGTCCAGCTCAAGCACCGCAACCCGCCAGTGCGGAACAGCGGACCCGGAAACCTCTTTTTTGTACGCGATCCGCTGACCATCCGGTGAGAGTGAGGGGCACTCCACTCCGTCCCGCAGCACGGTGAGCGTGCGTGCCGAGAGACTGCCGCGCACCAGCCAGGTGGAGGAACCGCTGGCCGCCGTGGCGTAGAAGGTGTCCCCGTCCGTGCCGAAGGTGATGCCCCAGATGTTGCGGTCCACCGCGGTGACCTCGTCGCCGTCGAGCAGCAGGGTGAAGTCCTGGATATTGCCGTGCTGTGTGCCGTCCACCCCGGTAATCCAGGTTTCCGTGGAGAACCCGCCGCCGGCGTAGGAGTGCCCGGTCACGAACGCGGTGGTGGCAATCAGGGCGCCGTCCGGAGAGACCCGGGTGCGGCTCGGGATCCCTGCCAGCGGCCAGGAGGCGAGGGTGTTGCCCTCAGCGTCGAGGAGCACATCGGAAAACGCGCTCAGCGCCCCGCTGGTCTGCAGGCAGGAGCGCACGGCAGCCGCGGCATAGATCCGGTCGCACACCGTGTCCTCGATCCGGCGTGCACCGGCGGGGTCCGTCAGCGGCACCGTGGCGATGTGCCCGTACCCCGCACCTGCCGCTGTATTGCGGAACACCAGATGGGACCCCGCCGGAGGTGGACGGGTTGTATCCACAGCCACCCTGGGTGCCGCGTCCGACCGCTCCCGGTAGTCCTGGAAGGCCGTGAACCCGTACACAGCGCTGCCGGCGACGACGGCGGCCGTCACCACCGCGAGCACCCGCCAGCGGGCAGCGGAGGCCGGTGGCACCTCGGGGGTGGGGGCAGCCAGCTGCGGCCCGGAGCCAGCCGGCGTCGTCATGGTGCGTCCGCCGCAGCGGGGACCGGACGCCGGGTCACGAACCGGATCAGCCATGCCGCGGCGGGCAGCGCCAGGGCCAGGGCACCGGCCGCGAGCCACAGTGCCGGCTGCGGTCCCAGGGTGTACCAGAGGACACCGAACAGGCTTGATGCAACCAGCCGGCCGAGGGCCACCACGGTCTGGGCTGCGGCGATTCCGGTGGCGCGGACCCGTTCGGGTACCAGGCTGCCCATCAGCGCAGCGAGCACACCGTCAGTTGCCGCGTAGAACGCGCCGAGGGCCAGCAGGCACAGCACCGTGGCAGCCGGGCCGCCGAAACCGGCACAGACATAAGCGGCCAGCAGGCCGGCATGGCCCAGCAGGAATACGCGGTGTCTGCCCCAGCGGTCCGCTGCCCGGCCCAGCGGAATGGCCAGCAGCAGGTACGCCGCGTTGGTCCCCACAAAAAGCAGAGGGAACCACACCGGGCTGAACCCGCCGGAGGTCAGCAGCAGCAGGTAGAGGAAACCGTCCCCCACGCTCAGCAGCGAAAGCAGGCCCGCTGCCAGCAGCAGGCAGCGTACCGGCGAAGTGTTCAGCTCTGACAGGGCACGCCGCCGGGCTTGTCGTTCCCGCGCAGGCCTTTCCCATGCCGCCCGCCGGGTACCGGTGTCCGCTGCGTTCCGCGGCCCGGCGGCGGCCTGTGACTCGGAGCCGCTGGCCTGCGGCCGCAGGTTGGGGACCAGCAGCACCAGCACCGCCACCCCCAGGACGGCAGCACCCAGCGACAGCACGAATACCGTCGAGTACCCCTGCGGAATCACCAGCAGCACACAAAAAGCCAGCAGCGGTCCGGCCGTTGCCCCCACAGTGTCCAGCATCCTGTGCACGCCGAAGGAACGGGCCAGATGTTCCGGCTGTGCTGCGGTGGTGATCAGTGCATCCCGGGGCGCAGTCCTGATGCCCTTGCCGATCCGGTCCAGCGTGATCACAGAGGCAACGGCACCCACTGACGCGGAGACCAGCAGTCCCGCGCGCGCCGCCATGGACAGGCCGTACCCCGCGGCTGCCACCCATTTGGGCCGGTCCACCGCATCCGATGTCCAGCCGGCGCCGATCCGTACGACGGCACTGATGCCCTGCTGCAGCCCGTCCAGGAAACCATAGGCAAGGATGGACAGACCCAGCGCACCGGTGAGGTACACGGGCAGGACGGCAGCTACGGCTTCGGAGGAGATATCGGTGAGCAGACTGACGATGCCCAGCCAGAGGATGACCGGGGAGAGCCGGAACGGCACCCCGGGGGCGCCGGCACGGCTGAGGCGGCGGGCCCGCTGGTCGGCAAGTGAAAGGTACACGGGTCTCCTACAGGCCGGCGCGCAGGACAGCGAAGACGAAGTACTCGGCGGCGGTTCCCGGTGTGCCTTCTCCCGTGGTCACCGTCACCGAGCTGCTGCCGTAGGAGAACACCGCGGTTGTGGTTCCTCCGGCGGTTTCCCGTGCACCAGGCTGGAATCCCAGAGCCTGAAAGTGTCCTTCGTAGAACTCGAGCACGGCCGTGGGGTCCCCGGACGCGTGCAGCCCGGCCTGCAGCGTGTTCCCGGAAGACGCCACAGAAGAGGAGAGCACCAGGGATCCCGGCACCACCGGGAGAATATCCTGCGGGAAGTCAGCAACGAGGTGGCCGTCGGCGGCATCCGCGGCCGGCAGCGGCAGCCGGACCAGGACACGCGCTTCAGGCAGCTCACGGGAAACGGGCAGCGAGCCTGAGTCGCGAGTGGCAGCACCGGGCGGAACTTCGAGCGGACGGTCGGGGTCCGGTGCGGCAGCCGGGGGAAGGGCGCCGGTGGATTCCTGGGCTTTCTGCGGCGGGATGCCTCCCGGAACCTGATCTGCGGTGGGCAGCGGCGCGGGTGTGCCGTCGGCAGCAGGGAACGCAACATTGCCGGGAAGCCTGGCAAGAAGTGTGCCGCCGGCAAGAAACAGGATGGACAGACCCAGGCCAAGGACCACAACGGCCCGGCGGGCGGTCAGCTGCCGCCCACCGGGAAGCGCTCGTTTCGAAGACGGGTTAGGAGGCAACGTCACGCTGCTGCCGGACGCTGCGGGTGCTTTCGTCCCGTTCCCATGTTGTCCCGGGGCCCGAGGCCGCTGCCAGCCGCCGTCCGGCCACGGTGAACGCCGCATACACCACGGCATCGAGGGCGCTGCGAGGCCCGCGGACAGCACCCAGGATACCGGCGGCGCTTGCCGCGGCGGTGGCGCGCAGGGCACCCTGTTCCGCATTGCCGCGGTATGTGCGCCGCAGAACAGCGAGCAGGCCGCTGACGTTCCGCGGCAGCCGTACCAGTACAGGCGGGCAGTCCAGGACGGCCTTCTGCTCGGGCGGAAAGAATCGCTCAATATAGAGGTCATCGGCTACGACGTCGGGCAGCAGTCCCAGCCGCTGCCCGGCTTCAGCGCTCAGGGCATAGGCTCCGGCACCCCAGAGCGACCGCTGGGCCCCGGGCAGGTGCCGGCGCGCCCGGTAATAGGACCGGACAAGCGTCCCGGCGCCGTCGAGGTCGTAGTCAACAGCGGGACGCACTGCCAGGGATCCCGTGGCCAGGGCATTGAACACCGCCCGGACTGTCTCCGGGCTTACCCGGATATCCGCGTCCAGGTACAGGCGCGGCCACCGGGACGCAGCGGCGTTACCGGCGTTGATGGCAGCTGCCTTGGATGCTCCATCCAGTTCAAGCACCCGCACCCCCGCCCTGGAACGTGCCAGTACCGCCGAGTCATCGGTGCACCCGTTGCACACCACGATCACTTCGGTTCCGGTTTCAATCACCGGTGCCAGCGAATCCAAGGTGGCGCCAATGACCTGTTCCTCGTTGTGGCAGGGAATGATGATGCTTCCCTGCGGAAAGGGCGCCGCGGTGCCCGGGTAAACGTCCGCTGAATGCGGGTCGACGGGCTCCGCCGCGGGAGGCTGGGCGTGGGGGAGCCCCCTGCGCCGGCCCGGCAGCAGCAGCGCCGGCACCGCTTTGTGATGCCCTGCCCGCCCGGTCCGGAGCACTTCAGAGAGCAGAACGGCGGCATGGAATGCGGCCACGTAGCCCCGGCTCCGGTGCAGCGCCGCGTACCGGACCCGGTTTACGGCCATCAGCGCCGCAAGGTCATCCGACTGGCCCGAACCGCCGCGCCGGTGAACCATGCACGCCGCAGGTTCAAACCAGGCCTGCGCACCGGCCTCGCGGGCCCGGCGGAAGTAATCAGTTTCTTCCGAGTACAGGAAGAAGGACTCGTTCCACCCGCCAAGTCTGCGCGCGAGGGGCATGTCCACCAGCAGAGCCGCGCCCGTCGCCCAGTCCACTGGATGCGCGTACACGTAGGCTTCGGCGTCGTACTCAATCTCCGAAAGCCAGCCCGGGCGGCGGGCCAGGCGCCGTCCGGCCAGCGCATCGCCCAGGGCACGGGCGATCGTCGGTTCCCGGCGGAGGGAATGGTAGGTAGAACCGTCCTCATCAGCGAGCAGCGGCACCACAATCCCCGTACCGGGCTGCCGAAGCCGTTCCAGCATGGTAATCAGGGCGCCGCGGCGAACCCGCAGGTCCGGGTTGAGTACGAGCACGGCCCCGGCGTCCCCGGCGTGCCGTGCAGCAGCGTTGATCCCTCCCGCGTAGCCCAGGTTCCCTCCGGTTTCGATCACCAGCACATCGGGGTGGGCGGCGAGTTCGGACACTGTGGCATCTGTGGAGGAGTTGTCCGCGACGACCACACGGACGGAGAGGTCCTCCGTTTCAGCGCGCAGGGACGCGATCAGGTCCGGGATATCACGGGCGTTGTTGTGGGTCACGGCCAGGACACAGACATCCGCGTAGCCGGTGGCCGGTGCAAAGCGGGTCGGAACGGAGGACGGAGACGGCGCTGCGGGAGGCGGTACTTCGCGCACCGGAGCCGCGGGCATCACGTCGCCTGCGGGGCGCTGGAGCCTGGCATAGGCGGGCGGGCCCTGCAGAAGGTAGCGCCGGGCGAGCCGTCGCGGTTCAAGTGCCAGCCGCCAGGCCCACTCCAGACTGTTGGCACTTGCCCAGTAGGGTGCGCGCTGGACTCGTCCGGCCAGGAAATCAACGACCGCGCCGAAGGCCAGCAGCACCGGGGCGCCGGTCGCTGCGCCGTTCTCGGCAATCCATAGTTCCTGCCGGGGCTTGCCCAGCCCCACCACCAGGACGTCCACGCCCGAGCGGGCGATGTCCGCGGTAAGGGAGCGGTTTGCCTCCGGGTCTCCAAGCTGTTCGCGCTTGGGGGCCCAGCATCCGGCAATCCGAAGTCCTGGGCGGAGCCGGGGAAGGACCTGCTGAAGCCGTTCATGGGTCTGCGGTGCTCCGCCGAGGAAGCCGACACTGAGTCCGTGTTCCTCGCACTGGTCCAGCAGCGTATTGATCAGATCGCTGCCGGCCAGACGCGGCCACTGGCGCCCGGTGAGGGTGCTTGCACGTGCAGCGACAGGAGCGCCGTCGACTACGTTCAGCCACTCAACCGGCCCGCTGCGGCCGCAGCCGTCCAGGGCTCCGGCCCACCGTCCGCCAGTGCCGAAGTAATGCACGTGGTCCAGGTTCACTGAGGCCACGGCCAGCGGCGGCTGAACTGCAGTGCGCGCGCGGCCCACAATTGTGCTGACAGCCTGTTCAGCAGTCAGCAGGTCAATCTGCATGTCTGCCAGGACCAGCCGTTTGCCGCTGTGGTTGGAGTAGGAATCCTGCTCCATGGACACCGCGGTGTCCGTTCCCATGTTTCTCTCGACTTGCTTGGCCAAGTCCCTCTCCTCCACCTCGTTGCTACCGCCAGCGAGAATAGGAGTGGGCTCATACCCGGCACTGGGTATCGGTTACTGGTCTCTGCGCGGTCAGTACAGGCGGAGGGGGGTAATTCTGCTTGACCATACGCGGGTAGGGGCACTGATCAGGCAGAACCCGGGCGATTACAGGGCGGCGGGTCAATCCAGTGCTGCGGCCACATCCGCTGAACGCCGGGGAAGCGGCCGCAGTACTCCGTCCTGCAGCCGGAAACTGTCCCGGGTCACCGGGCAGCTGAATTCATCCGGGCCGGCGCCGGCCACCAGCGGGTGCCCGGCCGGCCCCACCCACCCGACCTGCCGTGCTGGAACACCGGCGACGACGGCATAGGCAGGAACATCGCGTGTCACCACCGCTCCGGCCGCCACGGTGGCCCAGGCGCCGATCCGCACGGGGGCGATGCACACCGCACGGGCACCGATAGCGGCCCCTTCCTCCACCCTGACACCCACCGGCGTCCAGTCTTCTGCGCTTTTGAGTGACCCGTCCGGGTTCACAGCGCGCGGATAGGTGTCGTTGGTGAACACCGCGGCCGGGCCAACAAACACTCCGTCGGCAAGCGCCGCGGGCTCATAGACCAGTGCATGGTTCTGGATCTTGCAGTTGTCCCCGACCCGCACTCCGGGACCTACGTAGGCACCGCGGCCGATGATGCAGTTCGCGCCGATGACTGCGTCCTCCCGCACCTGTGCCAGATGCCAGATGAGGGTTCCCGCGCCTACAGCCGCGCTCGCCGCGACGTCCGCCGTGGCCTCGATCCTGTTGTCCATGGAAAGTATCCTTTCAAGCCCCGCATGCTATTTGTCCCTGTGCCTGCCACACCCTACCGTTACGGCCCCCAGCACGGGTATCGGCATTTCAGGCACAAGTAGTCCCGGCCTGCTGGCCTCGGGGTGGGCGGGACCAAGTGGTCCAAAGCCAGTACCGACTACGTATAGGCGCCGCGAATCCGCCTGCCTACGCTCATCCTCGGGCCCATGACCTTGAGGCAGGAATCAATGCGCGTTGCACCCCCACAGCTGTACCCCGGCCGAGCCGCAGGCGGCACGCAGACCAGGCTGATCGGCCGGGCTGATGAACTAAATGCTGCGGTGTCTTCCGTTGAGTCAAACGGCGGGGCAGTGATCGTCGGCCCGGAGGGGATCGGGAAAACAGCTCTGGCCAATGCTGCCGCCCGGGCCGTGCAGGAAGGCTTTCACGTAGTGCACCTCCGGGGCAGCAGGTTCTCCTCCGGCACGGCGTATGGTGCGCTGGGATGGCTGCTGAGCGAGATGCCGGACACGCCGCTGGGGAATCCGGTGCAGGTGCTTCGTGCCCTGAGAGCCCACCTGGAGGAAAGGGCTGAAGGCCGGCGTACGCTGCTGGTGGTGGACAACGTCCACGAACTTGATCCCCTGAGCCAGACCGCAGCCGTACAGCTGATGCGGCAGTCTTCCTCTGCGATGCTCGCCACCACGCCCGACCTGCTGCGCTGCGGCGAACAGCTGGTACGGCTGTGGGCCGAGGGCATGATCCGCCGGATCGACCTGGGCCCGCTGGAGCCCTCAGACTCACTGGCGCTCATGGAGCAGACTGCCGGCGGACGGCTGTCGGCACTGGCAGCCCACTCGATCTGGCGCCAGACACGGGGCAACCCCCTGTTCACTTCCCTGCTCTGCCGGGACCAGGTGAGCGCCGGCCGGCTGAAGGAACGCGGCGGGGTCTGGACGCTGTCCGGCACGTTGTCCTTCAACGGGGAAATATCCGACTGGCTGGAATCCTGGTACCGGGACATCGGAGCACGGGAACGCCGGATCGTGGACCTGGTGTCGCTGTGCCCGGGCATACCACTGTCTGTCCTGCTTGACGTGACCGATGCGCAGGCTGTGGAGAGCCTGGAAGAGCAGGGCGTGCTGGAGGTCAGCCACGGGGAAGGTTCAGTCCGGCTGCGGAACCCGCTGTATGCCCGGCTGGTTGCGGAGCGCGTTCCCATGGGGCATTTCTTCGACCTCTGGCAGGAACTGCTGGGAGCCCGGCTGGATCCCTCGTCCTGGGCAGACGGCCCGGCCCGGGCATTCGCAGAATGGTCCGCGGCCGCTGGAAACCCCGTGCCTGCTGCCCTCGCCGCCCGGGCATGCGCTGCGGCCAACCGGGATGGGGAGCCCGCTGCCGCCCTGGCAATTGCCGCCGCTGTCCAGGAGCCCGGGCCGCATCCCCGGGTACAGCTGGAGCGGGCCCGCGCACTGCGGATAATGAACCAGGCGCAGGCGGCCGAAGAAGAGCTGCGAAGCCTGCTGGCTCTCCGGGATCCGGGAACCCTCGGCCAGACGCTGCTGGAGCTGGCCCGCACTGCACGTGCCCTGCCCCGTCCGCATCTGACGCCCCCGCAGGCACTGGCACGGGCCGAGGAAACGGCGGCGCAGCTGGCTGAACCCGGGCGAACCGAGCTCCTTCAGGAGGTGACCGCGGCGCGCGCGGCCCTAGCCGCGCTCGACGCCGCGCCCGGCATGGCACCGGCAGAGCTGGGTGCACTGTGCCTGGACTGGACAGCGCCCGCAGCCCTGGTCCTGCCCGCCAGGGCCAGCCGCTGCCAGCTGCTGGCCCTCGCCGGCCGAACGCAGGAGGCATACCAGGAGGCTGCCAAACTCTGGGAGAGCCTGCAGCAGGCCCAGGATCTTCCGCTCGCTGCCGGAGCCGACGTACTGGACGGCATCCTGTGCACCTACATCATGTGCGCTGAGCCTGTCCGTGCCCTTGGGCTGCTGGAACAGGCACGCCGGGTGCGATACCTGGAGACCCACCTCAGTGCCTGGTCAGAGTTGCCCGCGGGAGTCATCCACGCGATTTCAGGTCGTGCAGACGCTGCCCTGGCTGCTCTGATCCCCGCCCACCGCCAGCTGGAAGTCGAGGACCCGCAGGAACTTCTTCCACTGGCGCTCGCCGCCATGGCGTACTGCTATGCGCAGCGCAAGGAGTGGGAACAGATGAGTGAACACCTCTCCGCCGTACCGGATTTCAAAGGGGCACCGGCGGCGCACGTGCTCACCGCAACTCGTTATTTCCAGCTGGGAGCCGCGCTTCGCCTTCGCGCCGACGGGGACCTGCCCGTGCAGCTCACCAGCCAGGGACGCAGGGCCTCGGCCAGTGGCAACTTTCCGGCCGCCGTCCTGTGCCTCTCCGCGGCTGCCCTGGCCGGCGATTCCCCCGCTGCCCAGCTGCTTGAGGCTGCCGCCTCTGCTGGGGACGGACCGGCTGCCCGCATGTGGCAGCGGCTCGGAACCGGGCTGTGGCAGGGATCCGGGAGGGCGCTTTTCGAGGCAGCCGAAGCACTGCTGGCACGCGGACTCTACGGGCATGGTTACAAGGCAGCGCTGGCTGCACAGGAAGCAGCCGAGACGGAGAACCACCGGGAGCTGGCCCGCCAGGCCCGCATGACGGCCAACGAGTGTTACCGGATGCTGGCCGACGCGAACAGCCTCGAAAGCCGGCTGGCGCTGCTCTCCGCCTTTGAACGGGATCTCGCTGAGCGGGCAGCGTCGGGCGCCAGCAGCGCCCGGCTTGGCAGCGCACTGCATCTCTCGCCCCGGACGGTCGACTGGCACCTGGGCCGCATTTTCCAGAAGCTCCACGTCTCGGGCCGGGCCGAACTGCGGCGTCTTCTGGGGGACGGGTCCCGTGAGCGGGCAGCGGGACAGTATTTCAAGTAGCCGAGGCAGTCTCTCGAATTTTCATCCAAGTAGCGGGATGGAATAACACCGGTGTAACCCGAGTAGGAACTGCTGATTACTGGTGATTCCTACTCAGGCAGAGCCCACTTACCCTACCTAGTCTGTTGAGCGCCTGCTGCCGCGGGCAAGATGGCTTGCTAGGAAGAGGTCTCATTGTGGAGAAGCATCGTTCGTCCGGCGCCTACGCACTTATGGCGCATCATTCCGCGCCCCAGGATTCTGCCGCTGCCGCCCAGGGCCAGGAGTCACCGTTCCTGGGCCGCGCCGGCCTGATCCAGTCCATGGCTGACCGCCTGCATCCAGACTCCCCGGCCGCCGGCTGCCTGATCATCGGCGAAGCCGGCAGCGGCAAGAGCGCCCTGATGCGCCACGTGCTTGCCGTGCATGCCAGGGACGCCTACGTCGTCAACGTGAGGGGCTCCGCCTTTGCCGGCAGGACGGCCTTCGGCGCCCTGACCTTTATGCTCTCCGAACTTGAACCCGAAGCAGCCTCGCACCCGGTGCTGATCCTGCGCGGACTCACCGAACTCATCTCGAACCGGGCCGCCGGGCGTCCGGTGATCCTCGCCGTCGACAACGCGGAGGAGCTCGACGAGTTCTCCGCAATGGTACTCAGCCAGATGGTGGTCAACCGGTCCGCGCACATGTTCGCAGCCTTCCGGGACTTCAGTGCAGCACCCGCAGAGTTCATGGGCTTGTGGCGGGAAGGTCTCCTGACCCGGCTGGACCTGGAACCGATGCTGCCGTCCGAATGCGCCCACCTGCTCGAAGCCGAATTGAGGGGCCCGATCAGCCGTGCTGCTGCCGAGGACCTGACCAGGGTCAGCGGCGGAAACCCGAACATGCTTCTGGCCGCTGCTGCGGACTACCGTGAAGCCGGCAGGGTCACCCGGATTGACGGTGTGTGGGTGCTGGACAAAGCAAGGCCGTGTGCCTTTCCCCGGCTCTATGAGGCGATGGGAGCCCGGTTGACAGGACTCAGCCAGGACCAGCGGGAGCTGCTTGAGCTGCTGGCGCTTGCCGGTGCTCTGCCGCTCACCCAGGTCCTGGAGCAGCTCGACAGCCGGGAAGTCGACGCCCTGCAGGAAGCAGGTCTGCTGAAACTGGAGCACCAGGGGGCGCCGGCACTGTCTTTGGTTGATCCGGGGCTGGGCACTGTGCTGAGGGGCCAGCTGGACGATGGCCGGCGTCGGGAGCTGCTCGATACGCTCCCGCCGGACCCGGAGGTTTCCTGGCCGCTGAATGCTGCGGGCTGGCTGCTCTCGGCCGGTGCGAAAGTCCCGCCCGCGCTGGCCCTGGCCGCGGGTCGGGCAGCAAACGCGGCCGGTGACCCGGATGCGGCCGAAGAGTTCATCACTGCCGATCCCAATCACCTCTCCAGCGCTCCGGCGGCGGTAGAGCTGGTCCGTGCACTTCTGGGGAGCGGCGATGCCGACGGTGCCGGACGCGTCATCGCCCAGCACCGTGCCTTCGATGCATCCGGGCCGGCGTCTCCTGACACCGTGCGGCTGCTGCTGCTCGAAGCTGCCGCTGGGTGCCGGGCCTCCGCAGTGCAGCAGTTCGTCAGCAGCGGTGCGGCTGACGGCCACGGCGCCCGGCTCGATGAGGCGGATCGAATCCTCGCCACGCTTAACGCGGCCGGACTGCCCCGCGGTGAAGCAGCACAGCTGGGACGGGAACTGGTCCTGGCCCGGGCCCGGTGCCTGGCCCAGCACGGTCAGTACCGCCAGGCAGCCGGATTCCTGGCCGGAGTGTACGCACGCGGTGATGAAAACGGCCGCGGCTTCCGCGCCGTCGTAGGTTCCTGGCTCTGTGTGGCCTGGGGCATGACTGACCGGCAGTCCGACGCACTGGAACTGGCCGCTGCACTGTGGCCCATGCTTTCCGACGGAAGGCAGCCGGATCTGGACGAGGTGGAATCCGCCGAGGCCCAGGCCCGGATCCTGCACGTCTTGATGGTGACCGGAGCGCTCGGCGCCGCCGAGGAGTTCCTCGCCCGCGGTGCCGGAACAGAAGGTGCCGGAAGTTTTGGCGGAACCCTGCATGAAGTCTGTGAGGGCGTGCTCCACGCCTTTGCCGGCCGCGGAGCCGCCGCCACAGCAAGACTGCTGCCTGCGGCGAGGCAGCTGACGACGTCGGACCCCGGCGGTCTGCTGCACACCGTCAGCGCCGTCGCCGCCTACGCAGCGGCCCTGCAGGGGCAGCGTGAGCGCGCCGAGGGACACCTGCTAACAGCGGATTCTGCGCCCGCAACGCCGTCGTGGGCGCTTCAGCGCACCGCCGCACACTTCACGGTCCTGGCCCGCAACCTGCTCGGTTCGGAGGAATCAGCCGAAGCGCTGGCTGAGCTGGCGGCCCGGGATGAGGAACGCGGTGCCTGCGCCTACACTCTGCTGAGCCTGCTCAGTGCCGTCCGCCTGGGAGACACCGGGGCAGCTCAGCAGCTGCTTGATGTTGCCTCCGGGCTGCAGGGACGCTTCGCGAGGCTCTGCGAGGACTATGCCAAGGGGGCGGCGGGGTGCGACCCGCAGCAGCTGCTGCTCGCAGCGGATGCCGCAGCGGCGCTGGGCCACGAACTGTTCGCCCGGGAAACGGGTGAGCGGGCCCTGCAGATCGCCGCCGGATCGGGGGACCGGGCCACGGTTCGCTTTATTCATCGTACCCGCAGGCTTCAGTCCGGTGAGACGGAGAGCGACGCCGAGGTGGAGGACTGCCTGCGCGGACTCACCGCGCGGGAACGGGTGATCGCCCGGCAGGCAGCTGCCGGGACGAGTAACAAGATGATAGCTGCGGAGCTGTCCATCTCCGTCCGAACCGTGGAGGGACACCTCTACCAGATTTACTCCAAGCTGCACGTGGGCAGCCGCAGGGAGCTGGCCCGGCTGCTGAGCGCGGGCCAGACCGGAACCGCAGCTACATCCGGCGCTGTACAGGGGGCTCGGTAATGCAGGTCCAGCAGGTACCAAATACCCCCGCGGTGCTGCGGGGCGCGGAAGCTGAGGCAGTGGCAAACCACCTGCTGGATCCCATGCTCCGGGGTTCAATAGTCGTGGCGCCGGAAGGAATGGGCAAAAGCGCCCTGGCAGAGGAAGTGCTGCGCCGGCTGGACGGAATCGTAACGCCGTACCGGATCCACAGCAGTCCGGTCCTGGCACGTATTCCGTACGGGGCACTGACGCCCTTTATGGAACAGGCAATGGCGGGGGACCTGGATTCGCCGCTTGTGGTGCTGCGCAATATCCGCAAGTGGTTCCGGGCACGTGCTGAAGCAGGGCATCCTCAGGCACTGCTGGTGGTCGACGACGCCCATCACCTGGATGAAGCCTCCAGCCATGTCCTGGTTCAGCTGGTCATGTCCGGGGAACTGCGCCTCCTGGTCCTCTCCCGCAGCCGCAGCGCGAACATCCAGGAGCTGCTCTCGCTGGCCCGTGACGGACTGCTGTCCCGGGTGGACCTGGAACCACTGTCCCGGGACGCGGTCCACCGGCAGTGCGTGCAGGAACTTGGCGGACCGGTGCTGCGCGCCACCACCGCCGTCCTGGCCAGGGTTTCCGGCGGCAACCCGCTGTACGTCAAAGCGCTTCTGACGGGAGCACGCAGGCACGGAGAGCTGCTGCAGCGCAACGAATCCTGGTATCTGCGTGTCATCCCCAGTGTCCTGGAGCCCACGGTGCAGGACCTCGCCAAACGGCTGCTGGCGAGCCGGGCGGAGAAAGAGCGGGCGCTGCTGGAGATGGTGGCGCTGGCGGGTGCCCTCCCGCGCCCGGTGCTCGTCAGCATTGCCGGCCAGACACCGGTGCAGTCACTGGCTGATGATGGATACCTTGTCCCCGCTGCCGATTCACCCGACCGGCTGGGGATTGCGCAGCCCCTGCATGCAGATGCCATCCGTTCGCTGGTGCCGCCGATGCGCAGCATTGAAATCCGGCGCCGGCTGGTGGAAGGCACCGGGTCTGCCGTGCAGACGCTGCTGGATCCGCGCCACACGGTCTGGGCCCTGGACTGCGGCAGCTCGCCGGAAGACGAGGTGCTGCTGCGGGGCGCGCAAGCCGCCAATGCGGACGGCGATGCTGAGCTGGCGCTGCGGTTCGCGCTGGCGGTCCGGCCCGGCATACTGGCGGCCCGGGCCCGGGTTGAAGCTGCCAGCGCCCAGTTGGCACTGGGCCGTTTGTCTGAAGCACGCGCCGGATTGGAGGAAGCAGTTGCCGCGGCGCCTGATGTACAGACGCTGGACCAGGCTGTGCTGGCCACGGCCCAGCTGGCGGCATGCTCGGACAGGGCAGGAGACCGGCTGCGGAGCCTGGCCGCTGAATGGCTGGCCCGGGACGCCGAGCTCGCACCCCAGGACCCGAACGGGCACCGAGGGTCCTGGCTGGCTGCCGGAGCGGGTGTCCTGGCCCTGTGGGCCAGGATTTCGGAGGGCAACCTGCTGATTCCCGGGGAATCGGCAGCTGCAGTGATGGATTTGCTGGATGCTGATGCACTGAATCCTGGAACCTCAGCAGCCCGCCACGAACTTCGGGCCGTGGGCTATGCCCTTGTCTGTGAGGCGCAAACGGCAGCGGGAGCTGTCAGTGAAGCACTGCGTGCCGCAGGCGAGGCCCAAAAGGAGCTGCAGTCCGAGCCGCTGGCTCACAGCAGGGTGCGGGGCATCGTCTGGCTCAGGCGTGCCTTCGCGCTGCTGCACGGAGGCCACTTCGAGAAGCTCGGGGAGCTGCTCAGCACGGAGCTGGCTTCATCGGCGCACCATCTGCTCGCATACGGCGGCAGTATCGGCGTGTTGGAGGGCGCCCTTGAGATTCACCAGGGACGATTCCGGGAAGGTCTGCTCAGACTCCGGCCAGCTGTTGAAGCGCTCCGGGCCAGAGATCCCGAGCAGCTGCTTCCGTACGCACTGGCTCTTGCCGGTTACACCGCGGCGGTGGTGGATGACACTTCGCCCGCCACACGGTTCTCCGGAGAGCTTCGCGGCCTGGGCTACTCGGGACCGCGGGCACTTGAGCTGACGGCCAGGGCATTTGCTGCTGCGGCCGCAGCTCCCCAGCGCACCGAGGAACCAGCGCCGCCTCAGGTGCGGGCGCTGGCAGAGGAAGCGCGGGCCCTGGGACAGTTTGCTGCGGAGAAGGACATCCTTGAACTGGCACTCGCGGTCGGCGACCTGAAGCAGGCGAAACGGCTGGTGGACCTCACGGATGGTTTCGAGGGCGGAGAAGCAGCTGCGCTGCACGCGTATGCAGCGGCCGTGGCTGCGGATAACCCGGAGCGTATGGTTGCCGCAGCGGATGAAGCAGTCCGGCGCCGGAAATACCTTGTCGCCGTGGAATGCATAGGGCACGCAATCCGCTACTACGGAGCCCACAACAATCTGCGCCGCCAGCGTGCCCTGATCCAGCAGCTGCGCCGCCGCCGGGAGGAACTGGCAGGCGTGACCGTTTCCTACCTCAGCCCCAGTGTCCATCAGGTCCGGCTCACCAAACGGGAGCATGAGATCGTCGAGCTTCTGCTCGATGGGGCCGGCACCAAGGACATAGCGGCGAAGTTCACGCTCTCCCAGCGAACAGTAGAGGGGCACGTCTACCGGATCTACGTGAAGCTGGGCATCAGCAAGCGCACTGAACTGGAAGCGGTGTACCGGGCCCTGGAAGCCGAGCCGAAGGTGCAGTCCGGACTGTAGATCTACGAACAGCACGAAACTGTTGGAGGGGCCGCGGGTATCCGCGGCCCCTCCAGCAGGTGGGGGCGCTCTTGCATCGGGTAGCCGCTACGGGTGTTGCTGCAGGGGATAGCCCCTACCGTTTCTGCCGTCTGGACCATGCGTTCCAGGCAGGTGGTCCCTGCAGTTCTGCTGTGTCAGCGGACCATCCCCTGAACCGATGCCGGCGGCGTCGAAGCCCTCTGAGACCGGGGCTTCCCCCAGCCCGCCGCCGGCATCGCCAGGCCACTCGAGTACCCCCTTACTGCAAGTAATGACGCACGCGTCCGCGCCCAAGTAGGGCCGCCGGCCGATCCGGGTACCACCCCCTTTGCGCCGAGTGGCCGCAGGTGTTTTTGGGGTGACAGCTACTGATGCAGGTCCGGTCACTGATGCGTTGACTTGACCCCGTCAGCAGGAATGAAGTGCGAAGAGGGTCTCACATGCTCGTCATATCTCGTCCCCAGGGGTCAGCAGGATCCGGGGAGGACCGTCCTCAAAAATGCAGGAAATCCGCAGGCCAAGCCAGGCAATCCGCCTGGCCGGGGCCCCCAAAAGCGGAGCCGGCGGCGTCGAAGTCTGCTGAGACCCAGACTTCCCCCCAGCCGTCGCCGGCTCCTTTTCCTGCCTCTTGTTCGAAGGATTCCCCCAAATGAGCACACCAGTCAAGGCGCCCCGGACAGGTACCCGTAGGAATCGCCGGTACGGGAACGCGGTCGTTCACGACCTGCCTGCTCAGAGGATCCTTCCCTCCGAGCCCAATGTCTTCACTGAGCACTGGGAAACAGCGGCAAACCCGCGAAAGCGCGTCCTCAGCGCAGAAGACAAATGGCGCAGGCGGTACCGGGCAGGTCTTTTCGTAACTGACCTCAGTATCACCGTCGCGGCTGTTGCCTGCGGCTGGGCTGCGACGCTCGCGTTGACCGGCACCTCGGTCACCAGCCCATCGGCAATTCGCCATGTCGGGTTCCTGGTGTTTCTTCTGGTGGCGTGGAACCTGGGTCTCGCTGTCTACCGGACCAGGGAAGAGAGGCTGCTGGGAACCGGCTCTGACGAATATAAGCGCGTAACGACCAGCAGCCTGCGTATGTTCGGCGGGGTGGCCCTGGCGATGGTCCTTCTGCAGCGTGACATGCCCAGCATCGCGTTGGCAGTATCCCTGCCTGCAGGACTGGGCGGGCTTATGCTGGGCCGCCGGCTGTGGCGCCGCTGGCTGACCGTTCAGCGCAGGCTGGGACACTATCTCTCGCGGGTACTGGTCTTCGGCGAGTCAGAGGACGTCGAATACGTTGTCAAACAGATCTCGGCGCATGCATCGGCAACGTACCAGGTGGCCGGGGCAGTCGTTCCCGGAGGTGCCGCCTCGGGGCTTGAACGGATTCTGGCCGAAGATCTTCCGGTCGCGACGGACCCGGAGGACATCACGCGCCTGGTCCGCGAGCACCGCGCCAATGCGGTGATCGTCGCGGGACCGGTGCCCGGCGGAAACCGGTATATCCGTGAACTGGGCTGGCGTCTGGAGAACACGTCTACCGAACTGATCCTCGCCTCCAGCCTGACCAACGTCGCAGGTCCACGGATCCACTGGCGTCCCGTTGAAGGACTGCCTCTGATGCATGTGGAGCTGCCGCAATACAGCGGCGGAAAGCACGTACTGAAACGCTGCCTCGACATCACCCTGGCCTCAGCTGCGCTCATCGCGCTGGCACCCGTGCTGATACTGCTCTCCGCAATTGTGCGTTTTGACAGTGCCGGCCCGGTGATCTTCCGGCAGCAGCGTGTTGGCCGCAGGGGCCAGACGTTCCAGATGCTGAAGTTCCGGTCTATGGTGGTCGACGCGGAAGCGCGGCTGTCTTCGCTGAAGACGCTGAACCAGGGATCAGGTGTGCTGTTCAAGGTCAAAAATGATCCCCGCATCACCCGCTGTGGACGCTGGATGCGCAAATTCTCCCTCGACGAACTTCCTCAGCTCTGGAACGTCGTCAAGGGCGACATGTCTCTGGTCGGTCCCCGGCCGCCCCTGCCCTCGGAAGTAAAAGGCTATGAAGGCTCGACCCACCGCCGGCTGCTGATCAAGCCGGGTCTCACCGGTCTGTGGCAGATCAACGGCCGATCGAACCTGCCATGGGACGAATCCATTCGCCTGGACCTCTTCTATGTGGAGAACTGGTCGCTGACCGGAGACCTGATCATCATGTGGCGCACGGTCAAGGTAATGGTCAGTCCTGAGGGAGCGTACTGATGGCCGTCGTCGGGTACGCAGCCGGAGCCTTTGACCTGTTCCATGTAGGCCACCTCAACATTCTGCGCCAGGCAAAGAGCCTCTGCGACGTGCTTGTGGCCGGAGTGGTCTCGGATGAGGTCTGCCTGGCAACCAAGGGCAGGCTGCCGGTCGTTCCGCTGGGCGAGCGGCTGGAGATAGTCAGTCACATCAAATACGTGGACGATGCCGTCGCGGAGACAACCCGGGACCGCCTCGACGCCTGGAGAGAGGTGGGATTCAACGTCTTCTTCAAGGGAGACGACTGGAAGGGCACCGCGAAAGGCAAACGCATTGAAGCGCAGTTCGCACGCGTTGGCGTGGAAGTCGTCTACTTCCCGTACACCGTTCACACGTCTTCGACAGCCCTCCGGGCTGCGTTGGAACGGCTGAGCGCTCCGCCTGCCCGCTCGATCACGAGCTAACCGAAACTATGAGCACCGGAGGATAAGCATGCTGGGGACCTATCCACCCGCGAACGGACCTATGAGTCTGGCCCTGCTGGGCACACGCGGAGTGCCCGCCCGTTACGGCGGGTTTGAGACGTGTGTCGAAGAAGTCGGCCGGCGGTTAGCCGAACGCGGACACAAAGTGACGGTGTACTGCCGAACCACGCAGGCAACGGACACACGGGAGAAAGAGTATCTGGGCATGAAGCTCGTGTGGCGGCCTGCGCTAAAAACCAGAACGCTCGAGACGCTAAGCCACAGCGGTCTTTCAGCGGCGCATCTGGTGGGCAACCGCACCGACGCCGCCATTGTCTTTAACGCAGCGAATGCGCCGTGGCTGCCAGCCATAAGAGCAGCGAGGATTCCGGTGGCTACCCACGTCGACGGACTCGAATGGAAACGGGCCAAATGGGGAGCGGCGGGACGCAGGTATTACCGGACTGCGGAGCAGCTCGCTGTGCTGTTGTCCGATGCGCTGATCGCAGATGCCGCAGGCATCAGCGATTATTACCGCGAAGAGTTCGACGCCGACACGGAGCTGATCTCCTATGGGGCCCCGCTGCTTGAGCACGGCAGGAAGGACCGCCTCTCCGAGCTGGATCTGCTGCCCGATGGCTACCACCTGGTGGTGGCTAGGCTCGAACCTGAAAACAACGTGCACAGGATTATCGAGGGCTACGTCCGCAGCAGCGCGGCACTGCCCCTCATCGTGGTGGGCAGTGCACCATACGCCGATGCCTACACGCGACAGCTGGCGGCACTCGCGGACTCACGGGTCCGGATGCTGGGCGGGGTCTGGGACGGTGAGCTTTTGGACCAGTTGTACTCAAACGCCAGGGTTTACTGGCACGGTCATTCCGTCGGCGGTACTAACCCGTCGCTCCTCAGGGCAATCGGTGCCGGGGCCCCCGTCAACGCCTATGACGTTAATTTCAACCGTGAGGTGCTTGCGGACGCAGGTAAGTACTTCAGGGTTCCTGAAGACGTGGGACTGTTGTTGCACTCCGCTGAGAGCGACGCTGCCGGGACCAGGGCCCGCGGAGTGCTGGGCAGGCAGTATGCGGCGGGATACGACTGGGACAAGGTAGCGCTGCAGTACGAAGAACTCGCCCGGCGGCTTGCCACGCGCCAGGTACGCCGTTCCGGCGGATGGCGTAAGCGCCGAAACCAGAGGGCGCACGTCGTTCCGGATCTGCCGCTGCCGGTCCCCGGACCAGGACGAAGGGACGCCGACGTCCCGGTGTACACACACGGTGCAGGCTTTCCCCAGGTTGGTGCCCCGTGAGCCAGGCACTGCAAACCAACCCGGGGAGGCAATCCTCCTACCGTGACACGGTTGCGTCGCTGAGCACAGCCCAAAAGACGGCAGCACCCGGTGCGCCTGCCTATTCCGTATTCGTCAACCGCCGGGCGGGGCGTTATTTGGCGGCTGCGTGTTACCGGGCAGGGCTGGGGCCGAATACGGTGAGCATGGTCAGTGCAGCGCTGACCATGACAGGCGTCCTCGGCATTGCGCTGGTACCGCCGTCCTGGGCAGCAGCCGCAGCTGTGTGGTTTTGCCTCGCCGTGGGGTATGCGTTCGATTCTGCGGACGGCCAGGTTGCACGGCTGCAGGGCGGCGGAAGCCTGGCGGGGGAGTGGCTTGACCACTTCCTGGACAGCATCAAGCTCGCTTGCCTGCACCTGGCTGTTGCGGTCTCCGCTTTCCGCTTTTTCGATCTTGAGAACGTGGCATGGCTGCTGGTCCCGCTCGGTTTTACTGCTGTCTCCACGGTGACGTTCTTTGCCATGATCCTCAATGACCAGCTCAAAGCCGGCCACGTGCTGAGGACAGGGGCCGCTCCCGCCAAACGGAGCGGCAACTGGCGCCGTTCAGTGATCCTGCTGCCAACTGACTACGGCGTCCTGTGCCTTGTGTTCCTGTTCCTGGGCATGCCACAGGTGTTTGTGGTTCTTTACACTGCGCTCTTCGCGGCCAGTCTTGGATACCTTGCCGCGGCTGCCCCCAAATGGTTCATCGACATGCGGAAGCTGCAGGTGAGGGCATGAGAGGCACTGCACAGGCCTCCGGACCAAGCGGCCCCGAAAGTGGAAAGGCAGCAAAGAACGGCAGGTGGCGCAAGGCCCTGGCAGCAGGCGCGGCAGTTGTTGCCGTGGCCGCGGTGGCCTTCTTCCTGAGCAGCATGGGTGATGGCTCAAGCGGAACGGACAGTTCCTCACCTGAGGCGGTATCCAAGACTATGGCACCCGTACCGTCGGGCGCCAAGCCCTCCCAGGAGCCCACCCAGGAGCCCGTCGACGCTGAGGAATCCGCAGAGGAACAGGAGTCCCCCGCCAACGGAGCCACGGCACCGCAGGAGGGCTCTGAACCAGCCACCGACGCGTCGCTGGCCACCCGGGACAGGGAAACTGCACCTGCCGTCCCGGTGGTCGACGGCGTAGCTGCCTCCGATCAGGCAGAAGTACGTGTTACGGGAATGGAAGCCGTTGACGGCGAAGCACGGGGCATCGGCGAAATCGCCGGTCCGGCAGTGCGGTTCACCGTCAGCGTCACTAACAACACTGGCGCAGCAATCGACCTGGGATCCGCCGTCGTCATGGTGGAGTCGGGAGATGAGCGACTGCCGGCCACCGAACTGAGCGGACCGGGGGCCGAGCCGTTTCCACCAGCCGTGGAACCGGGAGAGACCGTCAGCGGAGCATTTGTATTCCTGATCCCGGTTGAAAGCCGGGATCAAGTCTTTATTTACCTGAACTACTCCGTGGACGTGCCAATGGCGGCGTTCTCCGGAGCAGTGCCGAAACCCTGAGGAACCTGATGGACACAGCACGAGGGACGGCGCTGCGGCGCAGGCCCGCCGGAATAATGAGAAAAGTGGTTTCCCTGGCTGCCGCTGCCACGCTTGCGGCGTCGGGGATGCTGGTTGGAATCCCCGGAGCAGCTGCCGATTCGGCGCCGGTTAACCCGGCGGATCCCCGAACGCCGGTAACGGTCACCGCTGATGCACTTCCTACTGTCCAGATAGACGGCGTCGTCTGGCAGCAGGTGGTGGTAGGCAACACGGTCTACGCAGCGGGCAGCTTCACCACCGCTCGTCCGGCGGGAGCAGCGCCGGGTACCGGCACAGTGGTGCGCAACAACATTCTGGCCTACGACATCCGGACCGGTCAGCTCATCGAATCGTTCGCGCCGAACCTGAACGCCGAAGCGGTCGCCATCACCGCGTCTCCGGACGGCAAACGCATCTATGTGGGAGGCAGCTTCACCTCGGTCAATGGTGCGCGGGTATGGCGGGTCGCCGCACTCAACGCGTCCACTGGGGCATTGATTCCCAGCTTCGCTCCCAAAATGGATGCCAGTGTCCGGGCCATCGCCGCGGTCGGAGATACCGTTTACCTCGGAGGACTCTTCAGTGCAGTTGGTAGCGCACCGCGAAGCCGCCTGGCGGCCTTCAAGGCAGCGGACGCCACATTGCTTGACTGGGCGCCGGCAGCCAGCGGAGGCCGGGTCAATGCGCTGTCAGTTTCGCCGGACGGCTCCAAGATTGTGGTCGGCGGCGCCTTCACAACGCTGAACGGGTCCAACCGGCCGGGTTTCGGCCTGGGTGCAGTGGACACGGCCACCGGGGCCAGCCTTCCGTTCCCCATCAATGACGTGGTGCGGAACGGCAGCACCCATGGTTCCATCACCAGTCTTTTCTCTGATGGAACCAACGTCTACGGCTCGGGTTACACGTTTGGCCGTACCAGTACGCTTGAGGGCATCTTTGCTGTTCGGTGGTCCGACTTCGGCACCGAGTGGATCGAGGACTGCCACGGCGATACATACTCCGTCTACGCGGATGCCAGCGTTGTCTACTCCGCCGGGCACGCCCACTACTGCGGCAACATCGGGGGGTTCCCCCAGGAGAACCCCTGGACTTTCAACCGAGCAATTGCGTTCGGCAAAAAAGCCACCCAGACGCTGACCGCCGACCCGCACGGTTACACCAGCTACACCGGAATGCCGGCACCCTCGCTGCTGAACTGGTTCCCGTCCCTGCTGGACGGTACCTATACGGGACAGAACCAAGGGCCGTGGTCCGTTGCCGGAAACAGCGATTACATAGTAATGGGCGGCGAATTCCCCTCCGTCAACGGAACCCGTCAGCAGGGACTGGTGCGTTTCGCGAAGAAGGAGAATGCGCCCAACCTGCGGGGCCCCCGCGTCACCGGCGCCAACTTCAACCCCACCGTGGTCTCCACCGCACCCGGAACAGTGCGAGTGAGGTGGCAGGCCAACTGGGACCAGGACAATAAGAACCTGACCTACACGGTGTTGCGTGACTCCGTGGAGATATACCGCACCAGTCAGGAATCCACATTCTGGGAACGCCCGTCCATGACGTACATCGATACCGGTGTGAGGCCAGGACGCACCTACCGGTACCGCGTCACGGCCCAGGACCCGCATGGCAACATTGTCCGGTCGGACATGGTGGATATCACGGCGCCGGCTACGGTCCCTGAAGCGAGCGGCTACGAGCGGACGATTCTTGCCGATAAGCCAATGAATTACTGGCGGCTGGGCGAGGGAGCCGGATCCCGTACGGGCTTCGATCTGGCTGGGAAAGATGATTTGAAGGCCGGAACCGGAGTGAAATTCGGTACGGAGGGAGCCGTCAAACAGGATGCAAACAGTGCGGTTACTCTTTCGGGCACCACAGCCGGCATTCTTGCCAACCCCACGCTGGTGAAGCGGCCGAATACGTTCAGCGCCGAAGCCTGGTTCAAGACCACAAGCCGGACCGGCGGAAAAATCGTCGGCTTTGGCAATATGGCAGAGACACTGTCCAGCAATTATGACCGGCACGTTTACATGGACAACGCAGGCAAACTCTATTTTGGAGTCAGCCCCGGCGGCGTTCGCCGAACCGTGAACACGGCAGCAGCGCTTAACGACGGCGCCTGGCACCACGTTGTAGCCACCCTTGGTGACGGGGGAATGCGGCTCTACGTGGATGGCAAGCTGGCGGCATCAAGGGCAGACACCACCTACGGGGAGGCCTACGACGGCTATTGGCGGGTCGGCGGAGACAACCTCCAAAACTGGAGCAGCCGCCCGACCAACCGCTACTTCACCGGGCAAATCGATGAGGTAGCTGTTTACCCCGCCCAGCTGAGTGCCGAAACGGTGACGCGGCACTTTGACGCCGGGAGGGGCATCATCGCCAACCTTCCACCAGCGGCGGTCATCAAGAACTCGGTTGAAGGGCTCTCCGTCAGCTTTGACGGGTCAGAATCGGATGATACTGACGGCAGCATCGTCGAGCATGCCTGGGACTTTGGGGACGGGAACACAGCGCTCGGAGAAACAGTGCAGCATTCCTACCAGGCAGCTGGAACGTACCGTACTGTTCTCACGGTCACGGACAATGGAGGAGCTCAAGGAACTGCCGAGTCTGAAGTCACGGTTGAGGACGTACCTGCTGAACCGTTCGCTGCAACTGACACCTTTGAGCGGGTGGTCTCCGGCGGGCTCGGCACCGCCGATGAGGGTGGTGACTGGACCCTCGCCGGAGCGGCTTCCTCCTTCTCGGTAAGAGACGGCGCAGCAGGGATCACGCTGCCTCGTGCGGGAGCCGGCCCCAGTGCGCTTCTGCTGAACCGCTTGTCCACCGATACCGATGCGCGAGTCTCGGTTTCCCTGGATAAGGCTGCAAACGGCGGAGGCATCTTCCTTTCACTCGTGGGCCGGTCAGTGCCAGGAGCAGGCGACTATCGCGTCAAGGTGAAAGCAGCGGAGGGGAGCAACCTGGTTCTTTCACTGACACGGACCGTCAGCGGCACAGAGACCACACTGGCAACCCGGACGTTGTCGGGTGTCCGCCTGGCCGCCGGAGAGGTTCTCAACCTGCGTGTCTCGGTCACCGGCACAGCACCGGCGTATATCGCCGGCAAGGCATGGAAGGCGGGAACCGCTGAGCCTGACTGGCAGCTGCAGTCAGAGGATGCTTCAGCGCCGCTCCAGATGCCCGGTGGCGTTGGACTGCAGACGTACCTGGCAGGATCAGCAACGAATGCACCGGTGGTGGCACGGTTTGATGATCTGGCAGCACGTGTGCCCGGCGTGGAACTGCCGAACGCTGCGCCAGTGGCCCGTTTCAAAACCAGTGTCTCCGGACTCACGGTAAGCGTCGACGCGTCTGAATCGTCGGACCCGGACGGCACCCTCGCGCGCTATGCATGGGACTTTGGCGACGGCGCTTCCGGTGACGGAATGCAGGCGACGCACACCTTCACCGGGGCAGGAACGTATCCGGTTGCACTGACGGTCACCGACGACGGCGGGGCAACCAGCCAGATCGTTTCCGGCGTGAGTGTTGCACCCGTCGAAACCGGAGGGGCGCTGGCTCTTGACGGATTCGACAGAGAGGTAGCTTCCGGACTGGGCGACGCCGAGTTGGGCGGCGCCTGGTCTCTTGCCGGAGCAGCAGCCAACTTTTCGGTGTCTCAGGGCGCCGCCCGGATGCAGGTACCCAGAGCCGGCAGCGGGCTAAATGCCTTCCTGCCAGCCGGAACCGGGATTGATACGGAAAGCAGTACGAGCGTCTCTCTGGATAAGATTCCCACCGGGGGAGGAGCACAGCTATCCCTCGTGGGCCGAAGGGTCGATGACCGGAATGACTACCGGGCTGTGGCGAAAATTGCAGCGAGCGGGGCAGTCACGCTCGACCTGACGCGTACCTCCGAGGGTAGTAACACCCAGCTGGCAAGCCAGTTCATTCGCGGACTCAATCTGGCGCCATCGGAGCAGCTTCACTTGAAGCTCTCCGCCGTCAGCACCGGAGACGGAGGGACCATGCTGAAGGCCAAGGCCTGGAAAGAGGGAACGGCGGAGCCAGCGGACTGGCAGGTGAGCACCGTTGACACAACTCCTTCCCTCCAGGCCGCGGGAGCATCCGGGTTGCTCGTGTACATTTCCGGATCGGCGGGTAACGTTCCCGTGACCATCTCCTGGGACAGGTTCGAGGTGAAGGCACTGTGATACAGGCGCAAAGCACGGCCAGACACGCCCCAGCCGGGCAAAGCGGCAGCGGGCAGCGGCCAAGGGCATCGGGTCAGCGGACCACGGCGTTGGAGACGGTTCGGCCCTGGGTCCGGCTGGCGCGGCGTCAGGTGCGCCGAGGCGCAGCCCGGGCAGCTGCTCCGCTGCTGTCGCTGCGCAATAGGATCTCCTCCGTCCCGGTGCTGGGCAGCGCTCCAGTGAACGTGTCCCTCACCAGCTATGGGACCCGGCTGAACTCTGTCCACCTCACTATTGAGTCAATTGCCCGGGGCCAGGTGAAACCGCAGCGCCTTATTCTCTGGGTGGAAGACCCGGCATTTGCTGCTGCCCCAACCGCCGCCCTCGTCCGGCTGCAGCGCAGGGGGCTGGAAATCGAGGTTACGGAGGGATTCGGGCCACACACCAAGTACTACCCTTATGCCGTTTCCATGGAACAGCACACGACGGCGCTGGTAACCGCGGACGATGACATTCTGTATCCCCGGTCCTGGCTCGCGGCGCTTTGCAGCTCATATGCAAAGTACCCGGATGCTGTCAGCTGCCACTGGGCTAACCGCATTCAGACGAAGGACGGGCTCGTGGCTCCGTATGAAAACTGGTTGCCGTCCCGCACCCCGGAACCGCGCCGCGACCAGTTGGCTTTGGGCGTATCCGGCGTTCTTTACCCGCCCGGTTTTATCCAGAAGCTGGCAGAGGCAGGGGCGGGTTTCCGGGAGCTCAGTCCGACGGCGGATGACATTTGGCTGCACTGGCAGGCACTTCGGAACCACTTTGCGGTGCGGCAGGTAACCGGGACACCCAGGCACTTTCCCGTTGTGCCGGGGAGCCAGGCAGTTTCGCTGCAGTCATCGAACGTGATGCAGGGACGCAACAACGAGTGGATTCGGCGCCTGTACAGGGAAGAGGATGTCCGAGCCATGGAAGGGGCGGTGAGCTAACCGAAAGGTCTCCCCAAGGACGAAGCCGCAGAACTGCAGCTGAGGGGCAACGGCGGCCGCTGGTTCCACCCCGGGCCTGAACAGGTGTTCAGCACGGAGAAGGAACGCAGCGAGACAGCACCCGAAAAGGGGTCAGCATGAGTTCTAGAGCCGCAGCCTTCAGCAGCCCGACAGTGATGGATACAGGCCGGGGGCTCCGGCGTCTCCCGCGACGGCACAAGCGCCGGGCCTTTGCACTGATGTGCGCAGCCGGACTGGTGTTGTCAGGCATTGGCCTGCAAACCGGTACAGCATCGGCGGATACTGCTCCGCTCAATCCGGGGGACCCCGCCACGCCGGTAACAGTGTCTTCCGATCCGCTGCCCACCGCCCAGCTGGACGGAGTTGCGTGGCAGCAGGTGATCGTCGGTGACGTTGTTTACGTAGTGGGCAAGTTCACCAGGGCGAGGCCCGCCAATGCCGCCCCCGGTGCCCAGACAGTCACCCGAAACAACATTCTGGCCTATCAGCTTTCCACCGGGGTTCTGCTGAGTTCATTCGCTCCCAGCCTGAACGGCCAGGCCCTGAGCATCGCTGCTTCCCCGGATGGATCCCGAATCTATGTTGGCGGTGACTTTACCTCGGTTAACGGAACGGCACGTTCGCGCATCGTTGCCCTCAACACCGGGAATGGCTCCATCATCCAGGCTTTCAACCCCAAGCCGGGTGGATCTGTTCGGGCGCTCGCCGCCACCGCGGATACCGTCTACGCCGGAGGCAGCTTTATCGCGGTTGGTTCTGCGTCCCGGGACCGGCTGGCCGCATTCCGTGCTTCAGACGGTGCATTGCTGCCGTGGAATCCCAAAGCGAACAACCGGGTCAACGCGTTGGTTCTCGCCCCGAACAATTCCGCGGTCGTCGTCGGCGGAGCGTTCTCCACGCTCAATGGTTCGAACCGCCCGGGTTATGGCCTGGGGAGGGTCAACGCCACCACGGGGGCATCCATGTCGCTTGGCGTGAACAACACCGTGCGCAACGCCGGCAAAGACTCCGCCATCCTTTCCCTCTCCTCTGACGGCGTGAACTTTTACGGCACCGGCTACATCTTCGGGACCGGCGGAAACCTTGAGGGCTCCTTTTCAGGTAACTGGTCAGACGGCAGTCTTAAGTGGGTTGAGGATTGTCATGGAGACAGCTACGGAATCTGGGCATCTTCGACAGCCGTCTATCTGGCTGGTCATCCGCATTACTGCGGGAACATCGGCGGCTTTCCCCAGACCGAGCCGCGGACCTGGTACCGTGCGGTTGCATTCAGCAAGGCCGCAACAGGAACGATGACCAAGGACATACACGGATATCCCTCATTCACGGGAGTACCGTCACCAAGCCTGCTGAACTGGTTCCCGGACCTGGACACGGGAACAGCCACGGGTCAAAGCCAGGGCCCGTGGGCCGTCGCCGGGAATTCCAGTTACGTCGCCATGGCCGGGGAGTTTCGAAACGTTAACAACAAGCCGCAGCAGGGCCTGGTGCGGTTTGCCGTCCGGCAGCTGGCGCCTAACAAAGACGGGCCGCGCGTATCCGGTGCGAGGGCGAACCCTGCCCTGCTGAATACAGCCCCTGGGACCGTTCGGGTAAGATGGCAGGCCAACCATGACAGGGACAACGAGGTGCTCACCTACGAGGTGATCCGGGACAGCCGGGCTGCGCCGGTGCATACAGTCCGACACTCCTCCCGCTTCTACCAGCGACCCACACTGGAGTTCGTTGACTCCGGACTGCCTGCTGGTGAGCACACGTATCGGATCCATATTCGTGATCCGCTGGGCAACCAGGTGAAGAGCGACATAGTCAGGATCCAAGTCGCCGGTGAAACAGTCCCCGCTCCGGAAGACCCCGACCCGCCTGAACCCGGCCCCAGCCGTGTCTTGGACAATTTCGATCGATCCGGCACGGGCAACTGGGGTGCTGCGGGGACGGGAGGGGACTGGCGCCATACGGGCAGCCCGGCGCACTGGGCGGTGGATGGAACCGGCAGTATGCTGCTGGACCGTCCAGGGCTGGGACTGACGGCGCAGCTGCCTGCCGTGGCTCTGACGGATACGGACATGCGCTTTGACAGCATGCTGGACAATCTCGCGGACGGCAGCGGGGTATATCTAACCGCGTCAGCCCGGTTATCCGGCACAGGCGAATACCAGGCCGTGGCGAAAGTTTCCTCGTCCGGCCGGGTGGTACTGGACCTGAACCGGGTAACCGGCGGCACCGCTACCCGTTTGGCTTCCCGTTCGGTATCGGGCCTGACGGCAGTGCCCGGCACGGCGCTGTCGATCCGGTTCCAAGTAAGGGAGTCGGCCCCGGCGCTGGTGTCGGCTAAGGTCTGGCCGGCAGGCTCGGCGGAGCCGGAGACTTGGACATCCACAGCGGCTGATTCCTCCGCCCCGTTGGCGGCAGGGTCGATAGCTTTGACCAGTTACGTGTCCGGCAGCTCCACGAACGTTCCCGTGAGAATCCGCTTCGACAACCTGACGGTTGCCGTGCCGTAACGGCCGATTTGTGTTGCAGTGAAGCCCGGCAGCTCGAGCTGCCGGGCTTCACTTAAGTCCGAAACGGCTCCTGGCGGAACGCCTATTTGTTGTAGATGATTCCGGACGGAGATGTCTGGTCGAGGCGTTGACCGGAATGTTCCCACTTGTTTGTAGAGAGTCCGTGAACAGTGCTGGCTTTGCGGTCGATGATCCGAATTGGACTTATGCCCTTGCCATTGAACTTGTACTGGTTCCGGCCAAGCAGGTTCTCCTTCACGGTGACAGTTATGACCGGGTGCTTGCCGCGGTCAATGTTGATGCTGCTCGTACCGTCATCGACGTAGTTTCGTTCGACCACCACGTTCGCCAGGGGAGAGGTATTCTGCTGAAGCATGATTCCGAGTCCGCCGTGCGGGGTGTAGACCCCGGGGCCACTGCCTTTACCTATAACCACGTTCGCGACCACGGTATTTCCCTTGATTCGGATATTCTGGCCGCCCTGCACCTGGATGCCGTCATTATGGGTGCCGTCCCGGTGCACTGGAGAGTAGTCGAAGTATGTAAGGGAATGGATGTAGTTCCCTTCGGCGACTACGTTCGCAGCGACAGGTCCGCCGGGACGGTTAAAGATTCCCAGACCGTCGTTGGTGCCGGAGATGTTATTGCGCACCGCAGTATAGTCGTGGCCTGTGATGCCGTCGCGATACGCGTGGGGACGCTGGGGTTTGATGGTGCTGTCAACCACTTTGAGGTTCTTTACCTTGGCACTGGTTGCATCAACGATGGCAGTCGCGTTGCCTGGGGCATGTGCTCCACCACGCAGCACGCTGTTGCGGATAGTTACGTTGTTTGCCCGGACTTTCACGTCACCGTAGATTTCCAGGTTCTCCAGTACGGTGTTGTCCTTGGTGATCACAAGGTCCGCACCTGCCGTGTTGTATTTGGCCAGCTTTGTACCAGGAATAACACCTGTCGTTGCAGCCGAGGGCTTGTATGTTCCGGGTGCAGGGACAGCTCGGCTCTGCAGCGCGGTGCCGGATTCAGAGACGGTCATCGCTGCTCCGGACAGCGTCGTATCCTTGGGTGCCACCGATAGACCGCTGGCAGCTTGCGGCGCGCTGAATGCAGTGAGTACCACCGCGCAAATGATCGCCGCAGCCGAAGGAAAACCGGTTTTCAGAGGCCATCGGGAGAGTTTTTGTGTCTTGTGCTGCTGAATCGAGATGGTCATGGATGCCTTTGTTGGAATGGGTGCTTGCATGCACGCACCCATCAAGCGGCAGACCGGGTGTGTGCCTGTACCCCCCAGCGCACGTCTGTCCCGGCCGCTCGGAGCGGGTCGGGATCGGCATGCGGGCCCCAGCGTAATTGAATTGTTATCTGATTCAAAACTCCCGTATCCGGGTATGCACTATGAGCGCTTGTATTCGCTGTAGATGTAGCCGAATGCGCCGGTCAGCATTCCCGCCCCGCGCGCGGCAGTCCGCGCTCCCCGGGCCTGGTGCACCTCGGACCGGGTCAGGGTTCCGGCTGCGCAGCGCACTGCTCCGCCTGCACACCGCACCAGGGCGGGTCCGCAGAGCTGGATTCGGAGAACCACGCGCCGCGTCCTGTTCGGCGTGGTAGCCAGACGCACACGTGAATGCCCGTTGCCGCTGCGAAAGGCCCGTCGGAGCACCCATGAGCGGGTTAGACGTGAGACCGGCACCCGGTCCACGACGGTTGCTTCGTCACACCAGAGCATGACGGCGCCGGATTGTGCCAGCTGGCGTGTGAAGAGTGTGTCGGATCCGCCGCTCAGGCCAAACCGTTCATCGAATGAGAGGCCAAGTGAGCGGATCTGGCGTAAGTCCAGGAGCAGGTTGTTAGTTGCGGCGACACTTAGCCGCGTACCGGTTGGCAGTCGCCGGCGGTTGAAAAAGGCCCCCGCTGTGATCCAGGACTCCGGCGCCTGAGCATACTCAGAGATGACCGGCCCAACCACGGCAGCGGCGCCGCTGGCGCTTTGGAGATCAACCAACTGCTGCAGCCAGTCCTGCGAAGGAACTTCATCGTCGTCTATGAATACAAGAAGGGAAGCGGAATCGGATGCCTCTGCCAGGGCCCTGTTTCGAGCTGCTGCTATGCCGGGACGAGGCTCGTGAATGTACACCAGAGCGGGGTGTCCGATGTCACTGACGGCGGTGCGTGCACCACCGTCAGGATCGTTGTCCACCACGAGGACCTGCGCAGGCAGGGACGCCCGAGCTGCCTGGGCGAGCAGGGGCGGTAAAGCCTGCGCCAAGTCATCAGGCCGCTTGTATGTCAGCATGGCGATCACCAACGGTGCGGTCAGGGCGGCTGGGACGGCGGATGCCGGAAATGCCTCGGCAGGTGGTTCACGGTGAATAGTCATCATTGGGCTCCGGGTTCTGTGCGCTTGCCCGGACGGACGAACCGGGCAAGCTGGGAAGGGAACGCAGCAAGTGTCCTGCGGTGGAAAAGGAAAAGCGTGGCCGCAGCGGCGCAGAGGAAGACCGCGAGTCCGATTGGCAACGCCGCAACGGAGGACAGGTCCGTCCGGTCCAGCAGCAGGTACGCTGCACTGCCCCAGATACTGGCATGGATCGGGGGCCACAGAGCCCTCAGCTGAGCGCGGACGGAAAGCGGGCAGAGACGGGACTGCAGCACCAGCAGTACGGGCGTTAGGACGAAGCCCGCGATGGTGTAACCCAAAGCCACGCCCAGCAGACCGTACTGAAGTCCAACAAGAATCCCTCCCACTTGGGCAGCGGTGGCCACGACCTCATACTTGAGGTTCAGCCCGGCCCGCCCCATCCCTTTCATGAGGGAAGATGCCAGGTAGAAGACGGTTTCCCGGGCGCCGCCGATTGCCAGCACACTCATGAGCGGTGCCGCAGCACTCCACGACTCGCCAAGCACCAGATCCACTAGTACGGGCGCGGCACAAGCAGTGAATGCCATCAGCGGAACCACGCACAGTGCGAGGAAAGCCATGGCTGATCTGAGTTTGCCGGCCACCAGCTCCGGGTCCGCCGCGAGGCGGGAAAAGGCAGGAAACATGACTCGGTTCACGGTTTGGCCTATGAGCTGGACCGGGACCACTAGGACCCGGTAGGCCATGCCGTACAGCGAGAGGGAAGTTACCCCGAGGACCCGGCCCACGAGTATGTTGTCGATGTTCCTGGAGAAGTAGGCCAGCCCGTTGGTGGCGAAGACACGCAGGCTGAAGGGAAGCAGGGCCCGCACCTCACCGAAATGAAGATTGGGCCGAGGGCCGCGTGTGGCAGCCAACAGGACGGCGGCTGTAACCAGGTCCGTAACGATTACCTGGTAAAGCACCGAGAAATAGGTGGCGCCCAGAAGTGCAGCCGTAATGCCTGCGGCGCTGCCCGCGACGGCTGCGCCTATTTCTGCGGTGGATATGCCACGGAACCGCAGATCCCGCGCCAGCATGGCCCGCGGGGTAATGCTCAGGGCTTTCAGTGGAATGGCCAGAGCCAGTATTTTGAGGACGAGCTCCAGCTCCTGGACCCTGAAGAAGTCGGCAAGGGCCTCGGAGCTCAGCCAGGTAAGCCCGCCCACCAGCACGGCCAGAATCAGGTTCACCGTAAAGGTGGCCCCGGCAGCACGGTTGGACAGGCCTGGCCGCTGGATGAGGGCGGCGGAGAGCCCCTGGTCCAGCAGGAGTGTCACAAAGACGACGAAGATGCTGGTGACACTAATGATCCCGTAGCTCTCCGGACCCAGCAGCCGGGCGAGCACCACTGCGCAAAGGAGCTGAAAGCCTTGCTTGGCCAATACGGAGAGCATGCTCCAGCGAACGCCGCTGGCCGTGCGGTCTCCAACAGCGGCGGCGGACAGCTCACCCGCGTTTTCTGGTTCCGGGGGGCGGGGCTGTGCCTCAGGCTCAAGCCGGTGGCGCGGACCTGCGGATGATGTGTCTGGCTGCACGAAACCGCCGTCGGCAACTGGGTCGTCTGCGCCCGCAGGCGTGTCCTCTCCGCGGGAAACCCGGTTGTTTCGGGAGGTGCTGGGAAAGTTCCTCACACCCTGAGTCCCGGTGACGTTAGTCCCTGAGCAGTTCTAAGAAGTTCTGCGGAGAGCGCATCGTGGTACGACCCTGGACTGTGCCGGTTTGCGGCAGCGGCGGAATCAGCCACGGCTGCATCCCGGAAACCGGTCCAGTCCCCGAGTATCAATTCCACTGCGCCGGCCAGCTGCGCGGCGTCTCCTGCTGGAACCAGCTTCACAGACTGATAGCCGCCGGCTGCTTCGCGGAGTCCCGACGTGTCGCTGACAACTGCAGGCCGGGCGGCCAGCATGGCCTCCACCGCAGTGTTTCCGAACGATTCGTCCCTTCGCGACGGGACGAGAACGATGTCCGCCTCTTCGAGGAACGGCCAAACGGAGGACTGGTATCCATGAAAGACAACACTGCTTTCCAGCCCGCTTTCACGCGCAGCGGTGCGCAGCGCCTGCTCGTAAGGCTCATCGTCCCGGTAAACGCTCCCCACTATTGCCAGCGATGCCGCGATTCCGCGGTGGTGAAGCAGTTCCACGGCCCTAACCGCTACGTCCACTCCTTTGCGTTCGGAGAGCCGGCCGATGTAAAGCAGACGCACAGGGCCGCAGATTTCAGCACGGGCGGACTTTGGTTCCGGAGGCCCGTCGACGCCGTTGAACACTACCCGCATCCGCCCCCGGAGCGGAGGAAAGCTGCGTTCCTGAACCTCAGCAGCGTAGCGGCTATTGGCAATCACCGCGCTGGCAGCGAACAAAGGCATGGCCAGGGCGGTTCTAAGCGCCGGGTGGGCTGAACCCTCGGCTTCATGAACGTGGGTTAGCACCGGGATCCGGTGTATCCGCCCGAGTATGCTCCACAGCGGTATCGTGACCGTCGAATTATAGACCACATCCGGGCGGAGACGGGCCAGCAGCCGGGAACCTCGGGCGAGCCCTTGCCCGGAAGACCATGTCAGCTGAAGCACACCGCTGGGTGAGAGGGCACTCCTGCGCAGCACGGCTGTGGGACACAGATCGACGTCGATCCCTCTGCCCTTGAGTTCATCGGCGAGCGGCCCCGGAGCCGGCAGGGAGACGGTGACGTGGTGTCCAAGGCCTGACAGGCCTGACGCCGCAGCCAGGAACATGCGGTCACTGCCGTACATGTCTGCGCTTGGGTGGGCCATCAGAATGGATAAATTCGGCAATGCGTAATTCCCCCTAAAAAAATCGCAGCCGCACGTTCGAGACCTGAGCAGCGGAGTAGTTCCCGGAGACCTGGGAGTAATTTTCAGCGCAAGGATACGCAGCCGGGCCCCGGGCGTCCAGAGTGGGGAATTGCCCAGTTTCCGGGCAAGTGGAGCACGAGAAAAGTGGAGTAAGCAAGACGGTTCTGACACGTAGTACGCCGTGGTAGGAAGAGTCACTAATTAGAGAGAGCCGTTCGGTATTGGGGAGTCCGGACACATTCTCCGGCGGTGTATTCAAGCAGTGAAAAAGTAGTGAAAGATGGGGTCTCAACCGTGACATTCAGCGAATACCTGCGCGCGTTTCTCAGACACTGGTGGCTGCTCCTGCTTTTCCTGGCCGCGGGAATCGCCGGGGCATGGGCGGTGACATCATCGAGTGATCCGGTGTATCGGAGCACAGTGCAGTTCTACGTCGTGGCGCCGAGCACCGAGCGGCAGAGTGCGCTTCAGTCAGATGAACTGGTGCGGGGACGAATCACGGCCTACGCCGTGCTCTTGAAAAGCGACCAGTTCGCCGAGCGCATTACCGCCGCGAGCCAGGAGGATCTTGATCCGGTTGCAGTGAAAAACAGCATTTCAGGATACGGGGATCCGGAAACACTGACCTTGACAGTGAATGTCATGGAACCGGATCAGTCGACTGCCGACGAAATCGCTACTCAAATAGCGGAAACGTTCGGGGACATGGTTAATGACCTTGAAAGCGGTTCCACATCGGAAACGGTGTTGAACGTTGTATCCGGCCCCACAACCTCTGATCGGCCGGTGCGGCCTCGTCCCCAGCTGAACCTAGCCATCGGTGCCGTTCTGGGTCTGGGTGCCGGCGCGCTGATGGTGCTTCTACGGGTCCGCACAGATACCTCCATTCGTTCGGTATCTGAACTCGAAGCTGCCAGCGGTCTGGCGAACCTGGCCTCAGTCCCGGGGAATCAGCTGGCCGGTGCATTCGGAGGGCAGGGCAGGTCCTCCGGGGGTGCGGCTGTGGCAGAAGCGATGCGGATACTGCGCACCAGCCTGGTTCATCTTCCGGGTACGCCGCCGAGGACGATTGCCGTTACCGCCGCGAATCCGGGCGCCGGCAAGACCTCCGCAGCTGTACGTCTGGCCCAGTCCTACGCGGAGACCCCTGCCCGGGTGCTGCTTATCGAAGCGGATCTGCGCAATCCCGTGCTCGCGGAGGCTGCCGGTGTGCAAAGCGGGCCGGGACTCGCCGGCATCCTTGAGGGGACAGCGCTGCCGGCTGCTGCCATCCAGACTGCAGGGCAGCTTGACATCCTGGTGGCCGGTACATCGGTACGCCAGCCTTCCCAGCTGCTCTCCGGAGGGCGGATGCCGGCGCTGCTGGCAGAACTGCGCTCTTCCTATGACGTCGTAGTCCTGGACACCGCTGCCGTGCTGCAGGGCAGTGACGCCCTGATCGTCTGCGCGGAAGCTGAGGGCACTGTCCTGGTCCTGGCGCGGGGACGTACCTCCGCAGCGGATGTGTCGACGGCGCTGCGCCGGCTCGGTTCTGTCCGCTGCACGGTGCTTGGCACGGTGCTGACCGGTGTGCGCGAGGACCATCGCTTCCGCCGTTCGCGGACCGTGGGCTCCACCCCCGCCGGCAGAGCAGCGAAGTCAGACGGCAACACTGGTGATCCTGCCGGCAGCAGGGACAGCCAGCCCGCCGATGTGCGCGGATGAGTCCGGCGCGATGCCGGACTGTCTGAGGCGCAGTTCATGCAGCTAATCGGGTGGATCGGAGCGTGCCTCCTGTTGGCGGTTTTTCTGCGCAGGCGTCCGGCAATTGCCGCCTTCGCGGTGCTTGCCCTATGGTTCGCTGTTCCCGCTGTCGGCAGCTACCTGCTGACCGGCCAGAACTCAGGTGCGGTTTCCTTCCACGCGGCCAGCTGGCTTGTGTTTGCCGTGTTTGCAGTCCAGGTGCTCTCCGCGCCAACTGTGCTCGGAGACGCCATCGCACGCCACATATATGCTGTCGTTGCCTGGGCTATGGTGATGGCGGCGGCAGCGGCCAGTACCCAGCTGGCAGGGTCCGGCGGGGGAATGGTGCTCCTGATGGACCAGATCTTGACACCGGGATTGTTTTTTCTTTACATCGTCGCCAACGCCGCACGCCATCCGGAAATGATCCGGCAGCTGCGCAATGGCCTGCTGCTGCTTGGTGCCTTGGTCTGCCTGGTGGCTTTGGCGCAGGTGGTCAGTGGAAAAGTACTGTTCTACGAGTCCGGGTTTTCCACTCGTTACTGGTTTAAGCCTGAGCGCGGGCGGTGGATGGGGACGTTGGACCAGCCGTTGGCGCTGTCACTCGCAGCATGCGTAATCGCTCCGTTGGTTGCAGGTCTGCGGCGTACCTGGCTGCAGGCCGTGCTGCTGGGACTTCTCTCAGCCGGTGTGCTTGCGTCCCAGTCCCGGGTCGGTCTGGCGGTGATGGTCATCGTTGTCCTTTATGTGCTTCTGGGCCGCCGTCGGGGTTTCTTCTCAACCGTGGCGCTGGGTGCGGTGCTGGCCGCGTTCGCGGCGTGGGTGATCTCCAGCCCGCTGGCTGCGGGTGTGCTTGCACGCTTGGAGGATGACACCGGCTCTGCACAGGCCAGGGCCCTGGCCATGGACGCGTTTTTGCGTGAATGGCCGGACTTTCTGTTTACCGGAGGGGGAATCAACTCGAGTTACCGTCTAGCCGAAGAAGTGGGGCTGGGAACAAGCCTTGAGAATTCGTTTTTGATGTATGCGGTGGACTTCGGGATTTTCTTCAGCGCAATCTACTTCGGCCTCCTCCTGGTGCTGGCAACGCGCAGCCTGCGCTTCACCTTTACCAGCGGATACGCAGTGGCGGCACTTCTGGCCATTGCCATTCCCCAGACCTACAGTGCGCTGGCGACGAGATCCGTTGCCGCGATCCTGCTATGGACAGTGGTGGCACTAGCCGTTGCCGAGGGGGAGCGCCGGAGGACAACAGCAGTGCCGCCGCAGACCGCCGCCGAACGGCTGCGTCTGTGGGGAGTGCGCACCACTACGGGGCCGGAGGCAGATCCGGCCAGGCCTGCGGCACTGGCTTTTAATAGCTGAGCAGGGGCATTTCGCGCAGGGAGAACTCAAACTTAGGCCAGACTCAGATGCCTTAGTAACCGCTGCGTGGGATGATTAGGGAAGATTTGTCTTGCCTAATGCCTGCGCAGGGCGTTCCCAGTCCAAGGAGTAACAGACGTGCCCGTGGTGACTACCCCCGCAACGCTGCGCCCGGCCGCCGGGCCCATTGATAACGCCGAGGTGCTGCGGATCCGCAACGACTTCCCGATCCTGGACCAGCAGGTCAACGGCGCTCCGCTGGTGTATCTGGATTCCGGTGCAACGTCGCAGAACCCGCTGAGCGTGATCGAGGCCGAGCAGGAGTTCTACGAACAGCGCAACTCTGCCGTGCACCGCGGTGCGCACACCTTGGCGGTGGCCGCCACCGACGTCTTTGAGGAAGCACGCACCACGCTGGCCGGTTTTGTGGGCGCGCGGCCGGAGGAGATCGTCTGGACCTCCAACGCCACCGAGGCCCTGAACCTGCTGACCTATTCCTTCTCAAATGCCACCGCCGGCCGCGGCGGGGCAGCAGCCCGGCGGTTCGCTCTGGCTGAGGGCGACGAAATTGTGGTCACCGAGATGGAGCACCACGCCAACCTGATTCCGTGGCAGGAGCTCGCGGCCCGCACCGGCGCGGTGCTGCGCTGGATTCCGGTGGACGACGCCGGTGCGCTGCGGCTGGACGAGGCTGAGAAGATCATCGGTCCGCGGACCCGGATCCTGTCTTTTACCCATGCTTCCAATGTGCTGGGCACCATCAACCCCGTGCAGGAACTGGTGGCCATGGCACGGCGCCACGGCGCGCTGGTGGTGCTCGACGCCTGCCAGTCAGTGCCGCACCTGCCAGTGGACGTAAAGGCACTGGACGTGGACTTCGCTGCGTTTTCCGGCCACAAAATGCTGGGCCCCACCGGGATCGGCGTGCTGTACGGCAAATCCGAGCTGCTCAACGCCATGCCGCCGTTCCTGACCGGCGGTTCAATGATCACCACTGTCACCATGGACGGTGCCGAGTACCTGCCTGCCCCGCAGCGCTTTGAGGCCGGCAC
Organism: Arthrobacter sp. NPDC055585; assembly: GCF_053619115.1. Taxonomy (NCBI): domain Bacteria; kingdom Bacillati; phylum Actinomycetota; class Actinomycetes; order Micrococcales; family Micrococcaceae; genus Arthrobacter; species Arthrobacter sp. NPDC055585. The sequence goes on along the minus strand of NZ_JBSHIT010000001.1, from coordinate 148,309 downwards.
GCAGCGGATCTCCCAGGCCATGGCCCTGGGCACAGCCGCCAACTACCTGCAGGAAACCGGCATGGACCGGATCCACGCCTGGGAAATGGAACTGGGCCAGCGCCTGGTCTCCGGGCTGGAAGCCATCGAGGGCATCCGCGTGGTGGGTCCGCCGTCGGGCGTGGAGCGCATCGGACTGGCAGCGTTCGACGTCGCGGGCGTGCATTCCCACGACGTGGGGCAGTTCCTGGATGACAAGGGAATCGCGGTGCGGGTGGGCCATCACTGTGCGCAGCCGCTGCACCGACGGCTGGGCCTGGTGTCCACCACCCGTGCAAGCACTTATCTGTACAACACCACTGACGACGTCGACGCGTTCCTGGACGCGGTAGCCGGCGTGCGTCCGTTCTTTGGAGTGAAGTAGCCATGAGCTCGGATTTGGAACAGCTGTACCAGCAGATCATCCTGGACCACGCCAAGACCCGGCACGGCGAGGGCCTGCAGGACGCACCCGAGGGCGCCGCAGCGGGGGAGTCCCACCAGCTGAACCCCACCTGCGGGGATGAGATTACTCTGCGCGCGGTGCTGGGCGACGGCGCCGGGAACGGCACTCGGGTTGACGGGATCAGCTGGGAGGGGCAGGGCTGTTCCATCTCGATGGCGTCCGCCTCGGTGCTCACGGACCTGATGGCCGGGATGCCCCGGGAAGAGGCGCTGAGCCTGGTGGAGAACTTCCGGGAAGTGATGCGCTCGCGCGGAACCGTCGAAGCCGATGAAGAGGTACTTGGCGACGCCGCTGCGTTCTCCGGGGTGTCCCGCTATCCTGCGCGGGTCAAATGCGCCATGCTCGCCTGGGTTGCCCTCGAAGAAGCTGTGCAGGCGGCACAGGAGTAGCCGGGCGCATACTCGGTATATGCAAGGTACTGGCCGGATTCCTCCGCTAGGGCCGCCCCATGCCCCGGTACGTCCAGCCCGCAGCTCTCCATTCCGCCGGGTCCAGGACATTTCGTCCGTCGACAATGTTCCTCTCCGCCACCCAGCCGGAAACCGTTTTGGGTTCCAGCTCGCGGTACTGCCGCCATTCCGTAAGAAGAACGAGGGCGTGCGCGTCCTGGATCGCGTTTTCGGTGACCGGCTCGTAGCCCAGCTCGGGAAACCTCCCCTTGGCATTGGTCAACGCTTCGGGATCAGTGACTGTGACAGTTGCGCCCTGAAGTTGCATCTGCGCCGCGGCACTCAGCGCCGGGGAATCCCGCACATCATCGCTGTCCGGCTTGAACGCAGCACCAAGAATGGTTATTCGTTTGCCTAGGAGAGATCCTCCGCAGATTTCGCGCGTCATTTCAACTACACGGGTGCGGCGCCGCATGTTGATGGCGTCCACCTCGCGCAGGAACGTCAGTGCCTGGTCCGCGCCAAGCTCTCCGGCACGGGCCATAAAAGCACGGATGTCTTTGGGCAGACAGCCGCCCCCAAATCCAACTCCTGCATTGAGGAACTTTCGTCCGATGCGGTCATCCAGCCCGATCGCGTCAGCCAGAGCCGTAACGTCACCTCCGGCGGCATCACATACTTCAGCCATGGCATTGATAAAACTGATTTTTGTGGCCAGGAATGAGTTCGCGGCTGTCTTGACGAGTTCTGCGGTGGCGTAGTCAACCACGAGCCTTGGAGTGCCGTTCCTGAGCGGGACAGCGTACACCTCGTCCAGGGCCGCCACTGTTTGACTATGCATTTCTCCCTGCGAAATACCGTAGACCAGCCGGTCAGGCGTCAGTGTGTCCGTGATGGCATGGCCCTCACGGAGGAACTCGGGATTCCACGCCAGCACGGCACCGGTGCCGGCTTCGGCAAGTTCCTCGGCCAGACGCGCAGCCGTGCCTACAGGCACCGTCGACTTCCCCACGACCACGTCCCCCGGCGCCAGGAAGGGGGTCAAAGAGCGGAATGCAGAGTCGACGTGCCGGAGATCAGCTGCATATTCACCCTTCAGCTGCGGAGTCCCTACGCAGACGAAGTGAACTGAGCACCCTTTGGCCGCCGACAGTTCGGTGCTGAACGTCAGACGACCGGATGACAGCGTCTCTGCCAGGAGTTCCGGTAGGCCCGGCTCGAAGAAAGGAGGCCGGCCGGAGGCCAGTTCCTCCACTTTGGATTGATCGACATCAATTCCCACTACGTGGTGGCCGAGCTTTGCCATTGAAGCCGCGTGAACGGCTCCAAGGTAGCCACAGCCTACTACCGAAATATGCATGGTTCCCCCCTTGGGGGTCACCATAGATGCGCATATCAGTGTTGTCTACGGTAGTTTTCGGTTTTGCTGACACCAATCCGGTATCCGGCGTAGAGGGCAGCTCCGGCCGCAGCCCCCAGCGTGTTCGCCACCAAATCGCTTAGTGTTGCAAAGCGCTCCGGCCGGAGAAGGAACTGGCCTAACTCAATTGCACCGGAGATGCAGAAGCCTGCAACCGGCACAGTCCACACCCAGCGGCGGTTAAGCGAGGCGGAGGCCATCAGCCCAAACGGCACAAACAGCACAACGTTGGCACTGAACTCAACGAAGCCGTAATTGAACCAGCCCGGCGCTCCGTGGTCCCTGAGCCAGTCCAGCACGGTGCGCAGCGAACTGCCGGCTGCACCTGAATCGATTGGGGAAGGCCAGAGCGCGATGACGGCCAGGGCTGCCAGGTAAAAGGCGAAGAGCGCAGCCGGAAAGAAACGCCGTCGGACAAACGGACTGGCGTTGGGCTTCACCGGTGCCGGCAGTTCGAACGAATCGTGCGGAACGGTGCGTGGTGCATCATGTCTTCGGACCTCGGTTGGTTCGGCGGCAACCGCCGCAAACACCGGTGCACAGCGCACCGAGGACGAGATTACCCTGCCGTCGCCGATCCGAGGGCGATGGACTCACGGGGCAGCTCAACACGGAACACACTGCCGGCGCCGGGCCGGGAGGAGACGGTGATCCGCCCGCCGTGTGCCTCCACGATGTCCCGGGTGATGCCAAGGCCGAGCCCGACGCCGGGAATGGCAGCCTTTTTCACCGCGGAGGAACGGAAGAACCGGTTGAACGCTTCGGCCTGCTCCGTTTCCGTCATACCCATGCCCTGGTCTTCGATCTCCAGGACCGCCAGCTCCCGGCTGCCACGGACGCGGACAGTCACCGTTCCGCCGCCGGGCGAATACTTGATGGCATTCGAGAGCAGGTTGTCCAGTACCTGCTGAACGCGCACCGGGTCAAAGGACCCCGGCACCGGCTCCGGGATGTCGGTGCGCAGTTCGATGCCGGCGGCGGCGGCACGCTTCCGGGCAGCCTCGGCAGCGGACGCTGCCAGCTCCCCGAGACACAGCTGTGTACGCTCCAGATGCACTGAGCCCGACGCCGTCGTCAAAAGGTCAGAAACAATCACCAGCAGACGTTCGGCGTTCCGCAGCGCTACGGAGAGGGAACTGTGCAGCTGGGGCTGCAGCTGGCCGTCGCCGGTGTCGAGGGCGAGGTCCAGGTAACCGATGATCGATGTGAGGGGAGTGCGCAGCTCGTGGGAGACACTGGCCACGAAATCGTTCTTGGCCCGCAGCGCACGGAGCATGTCCGTCACGTCGCTGTAAGCCACCACAGAGCCGTTGAAGTCCCCGCGCTCGTCCAGCAGCGGCCGGGCAGAGACCGCCATTGCGCGCTGGCCGGGGCCGCGGCCAACGGAGACCAGACAGTCGGAGAAGGCTTCCCGTCGCATGGCCCGGGCCAGCGGCCGCTCTTCCGGCGGAACGGGTGTGCAGCCGTCCTCCTGGAAGATGAGAAGGTCCGGTTCGGTATCACCGCCCTCAGGCGGCAGGGCCAGTGAATGGGTGGCCAGCTGCCGGGAGTTCATGAGCATCACGTGCCCGTCCTTGGCCAGGACGATCACGCCGACGTCGATCGCTTCCAGCACCGCGTCGAGCAGCTGCGCCCGCCGGCGGCTGTCCTGCAGACTGTGCTTTAGCGCCCTGTCCTTCTCCTCCAGTGCCCGCTTCTGTCCGTCTGCGGAGAGCGTCATGACGGAGGCAGCCTTGTGTACCAGCAGGTTTACGCCCGCGATCATCAGCACCGAGAAATAATCTCCCGGCCTGGTGCTGCCGGCCAGTGCCGGCGGGGACCAGACGATCATCAGCGAACCGAGCACCGTCAGAACCGCCGCCGTCCGCGGCGCATGTCCGGACCAGGCCAGCCAGAAAACCGGGAAAACGGACAACAGCACCGTACCCGTGACTTCGGGACGCACTGCGTTGTAGAGAAAAGCGATCGCCGCAAAATCAAGTATTGGAATGACCCAGTACGCAGGCTGCGAATATCTGTCCCACCGCACACCTACGGAAAGGGCGGAGAGAATGCCGATGAGAACCAGCCCGGTGAGGAACACGGGGTCCGTGAATGCTGACGGTTTTATGGCCAGCACCAGCGGCAGCAGCAGCACAACAGCGGTGAACAGGGGCAGCTGGCTCAGCGCCACACGAAGGCGGAGGCTGAGCTCGTGGAAATCCTTCTGGATACCAAGCATGGAAAGGGCCCTGCCCTTAAAGCTGGACATGGGCCCGCTACCTTGCAGTTGGAACTTAATGGGGTCTTCAGCTTATCGCCCAAGGCTGTAAGATGCCCAAAAGGGTACAAGCAGGTCTCGCTTTATCTTCGGTCTCGCAGGACAGGAATAACCGCATCAGTATGGAAACGCAGCGTGTAGCGGTCATTATTGAGGACGACAAAGACATCCGCGATCTATTGCATGCGGTGCTTCAGCAGTCCGGTTTTGAAGTCCATGCCAGCCCCACGGGGTCGGAGGGTGTGGAGGCAGTGCGCAGGCACAATCCCGCCGTGGTCACCCTGGACCTGGGCCTGCCGGACATCGACGGTTTTGAGGTCATCCGCCAGCTGCGCCTGTTCAGCGACGCCTACATCGTGATGCTCACAGCCCGCGCCGAGGAACTCGACACCCTGATGGGCCTGGAGGCCGGTGCCGACGACTACGTAACCAAGCCTTTCCGTCCGCGCGAACTGCGCGCCCGGATCTCCGCCATGATGCGCCGTCCACGAAAGGAAGGCGCTGCCGCACCCGGCGCCGGGGAGCCTGCCATCCCTTCCGCTCCGGCGGCCCAGCACGTTGCCCCGGTCTCCGGCTCGCAGTCGGCTGTTCCGGCAGCCACCCCGGTTCCTCCGGAAGGATCGGACGTCTTCCGCCACAACGGACTGGTGCTCGACGCCGGAACCCGCACCACCATGCTGGCTGGACGCCACGTTGACCTCACCCGCACCGAGTTCGACCTGCTGCAGGCGCTGCTCGAGTCCGGCCGCCGTGTGCGCAGCAAGACCGACCTGGTCCGCCGGCTCCGCGGGGAGGAATACCACACCGGGTCCTACATCTCTGAGGCAGACGAGCGCACCGTAGAAGTCCACGTGGGCAACCTGCGCCGCAAGCTCGGGGATGACTCCCGCTCCCCGCGCTGGCTGGAAACGGTCCGCGGCGTGGGCTACCGGCTGGCTCCGGCCGGCGACGTCACGGTCTAGGCTTCCGGCCAGCCCCGGCACGGTCCGGGGGGAAATGCTACGCGCCGCCGGCCAGGGCACGGCCGGACTCGTTGACAGCATCTGTATCGGTGCCTGACGGCAGCGAAACAGAAAAGACTGTTCCTTCCCCTGGTGTGCTCCGCACCGTAATTTCTCCGCCGTGTGCTTCCACAATGCCCTTGCTGATGGCCATGCCCAGCCCGGCTCCGGGAATGCCTGCCCGGCGCACGGCCTCGGTCCGGAAGAACCGGGTGAACATCCCGGCCTGTTCCTCCTCAGTCATACCCAAGCCGGTGTCCTGGACGGTGAAGACGGTCCGGTTCCCGGCGATCTCGCCGCTCACCGTGACCGTGCCGCCGTCGGGTGTGTACTTCACCGCGTTGGAGAGCAGGTTATCCAGCACCTGGCAGAGCCGGTTGGGATCCGCGTACGCGGTAAGACCCGGCGGCACGGCGTTAACCAGCGTTACCTGCCCGGCGCGGGCGCGTGGCCCGGCGGCCTGCAGACGGTCCGCCACGAGTCCGGCCAGCAGCAGCGGGACGGGAGTGATGGTTCCGGAGCCGCCGGCCGTGGCCAGCAGATCCGAGACCAGCTGCAGGAGCCGGTCGCCGTTGCGCTGGGCCACCTGAAGATGGCCTGCAATCCGCTCGGCCGGGGCCTGCGGGTCTGACAACGAGTCCAAGGCCATCTCCAGGTAGCCGAGGATGGAGGTGAGGGGAGTGCGCAGCTCGTGGGAGACGCTGGAGACGAAGTCGTCCTTGCTGCGCAGGGCCTTAACCATGGCGGTGACGTTCGTGGAAGCGATTACCGAGCCCGTGACCCGGCCGTCGTCCGCACGCAGCGTCCTGGCTGAGATGCTCAGTGCCATCCCGCCCTCAGGGCCGCCGGCCCAGATCTGCAGGTCCTTGAAAGAACCCTTGAGCGCGCGCCGTACGGGCAGTTCCTCCGGCGGCACCGGCGTCACGCCGTCGGACTCAAAGATTTTCACGATCCGGCCGGCCATGTCCCGCGCCCGCATCCCGGCGTCGTCCAGGACTATTTGGGCGGTGTTGCGGTGAACGTCCCGGCCTTCTGCGTCCACCACCAGCACGCCGACGCCGATCGCGTTCAGCACCCCGTCCAGCAGTTGGGCGCGGTGCTTGCTGTCCTCCAGCGCGGCCTCGAGCTCAGCGTCCTTGGCCAGCAAAGATTCCCGCCACGTATTCAGTTCAAGCCGCAGGGCGGCGCAGCCGTAGGCCACGGCACCGAGAATCGGAGGCACAAGGATGGGAGCGGCGAGTGATTCGAGTTCCACCGGTCCGTCTGAGGCAAAGACCGGTCCCCAGACAATCACCAGAGAACCCAGCACGGTAAGAACGACGGCGGCGCGCGGAGCCACATTGGACCAGGCAAGCCAGATCACCGGAAAGAGCTGTACCAGGGACACCCCCGTGATCAGCCCCTGTCCGCCCGAGTAGAGGAACCCGATGCCCAGCAGGTCCAGCAGGGGTACGGCCCAGGTGCACCAGGGCGGCAGCTGTCCCCACGGCACGCATCCGGCCACAGCGGTGGCGGCAGCGACGATGCCCAGCCCGGCGAGGACACCGGGGGAGTGGAAAAGCTGGGGAAACAGGACAGTCCAGGCGAGGGCGATGACGCCGAGCGTCGCCACCAGGGGAAGCTGGGCGCACAGCACCTGACGGCGGGGCGAGAGCCGGCCGAACCTTCGGTGGAAATCCAGCGACGGGGGAATATGCCACGTTCTCACCGACATCGGTCCTCTTCCCGCGAGCTGGTTTATTTCAGGTTAAACCAAATGGGCTGAAGGCCTGCCGATGTGCCGGAAGATTACAGAACGTGCAGGGTTTGCCGCAGTTCGTCCATGGTCTCCTGGCCGCACTGTTCGAGCGGTTCCAGCAGAGCAGCCAGGCCGGAACGGTCCTGTTTGCGGACCAGAGCCTGGGCATCAGCCGCGAGCCGGGCGAGGCGCTCGGCGCCGGCCATCTGGCTGGCAGTCTTGATGCTCAGCACCACATCCATCGCTGCCGGAAAGTCCGTGGTGTGAAGGGCGGAAACCAGACGGGAATAGCGGCTGTCCCAGAGCTGGATATAGTCGCCTACAAACTGCTGGCAGGTTCCGGGGCCGAGCTGGTCGCTCAGGTCCCGCAGCGCGCGCACGGAAACAAGTCTCCGGGTGGCGGGGCGGTTATCCAACGCGATCATGCCGCGCAACGGGAAACGGGAGCAGCACCGCAGGCGCGGTTGGCGCGTCCTGCCGGTGTGCTGGGGTGGGGAGACAAGCTGGTCCTCCTGGGGGTGCGCTCCCTTTGTGGAGGAGCCGGGGCCGATCAATACGTAGACACTGACAGGCCAAGCTCAGGAACTGACCCGGCGCAGGCTCAAGATCACGGAAATTTCGATTTCAGCCCCGTAACAACGCGGACGACGCCGGCACCCAGGGCGGGTGCCGGCGTCGTCCGCTGCTGCAGTTACTTAGTCAGCGATGTAGAACAGGCGCTTGTTGACGAACTCGTCCATGCCCAGCGGGCCCAGCTCACGGCCGTAGCCGGAGCGCTTGACGCCGCCGAACGGGATGCCGGCGCCTTCGCCCACGCCGTTGACGTTGGCCATACCCACCTCAAGCTGCTGGGCAACCTTGCGGGCGCGCTCCTCATCGGTGGAGAAGACGACGCCGCCCAGGCCGTAGTCGGAATCGTTGGCGAGCTTGATGGCTTCCTCGTCGCTGCCGACCTTGTAGACCACGGCCACCGGGCCGAAGAGCTCTTCGCGGTAGGCGCGCATTTCCGGGGTGATGCCGGTGAGCACAGCCGGGGCGAGGTAGGAGCCGGGGCCGTCCTGCAGGGTGCCGCCGGCGTGCAGGGTGGCGCCCTTGGAGACGGCGTCCTGGATCTGCTCGGCCAGGCCCTCTGCTGCGGAGCGGGAGGAGAGCGGCCCGTAGGTGCCCTCAGCTGCCTCGGCCGGATCGCCGGGCTTGAGGTCCTTGGCCAGGCTCGTCAGCTCGGCGACGAAGTCGTCGTAGATGTCCTCGGCGACGATCATGCGCTTGTTGGAGTTGCAGGCCTGGCCGGTGTTCTCCAGGCGGGTGGCCCAGGCGTTGGCAGCTGCTTCCTTGACGTCGTCGGTGTCCAGCACCACGTAGGGGTCGGATCCGCCGAGCTCCAGCACTACCTTCTTGAGGTTCTTGCCGGCCAGCTCGCCGATGATGGCACCGGCACGCTCGGAGCCGGTGAGGGAGACGCCCTGGATCCGGGGATCGGCAATGATGTCAGCGATCTGGCCGTGGCTGGCGAAGACATTCTGGTACACGCCTGCGGGCACACCGGCGTCGTCCATGATCTGCTGGATCGCCAGGGCCGACTTGGGGCAGGACTCGGCGTGCTTAAGGACGATGGTGTTACCCAGCATCAGGTTGGGAGCTGCGAAGCGGGCCACCTGGTAATAGGGGTAGTTCCACGGCATGATGCCCAGCAGCGGGCCTACGGGAAGCTTCTGGATGACGGCGCGGCCGCCGCCGATCGCCTTGATCTCCTGGTCCGCGGCCAGCGAGGGGCCCTCGGTGGCGAAGTATTCGAAGATTTCCGTGCAGTACTCGGCCTCGCCTGCGGACTCCGGCAGGGGCTTGCCCATTTCCTCGGTGATGATTGCAGCGAGCTCATCCTTGCGCTCGGTGAACAGCTCCGCGATGCGGGTGACGATCTTGCTGCGTTCCTCGATGGGAACTTCGCGCCAGGAATCGAAGGCAGCCTGCGACGCCGCCAGTGCGTCCTGGATTTCGGCATCGGTGGCCAGGGGGAACTCTTCGCCGGGTTCGCCTGTTGCCGGGTTGATGACCCGGTAGGACTTCGCCGATGTAGTGGAAGCGGTGCTCACGTCCGTACTCCTTACGCATGTATATGGGTGCTTGCCATTCTGCCGGGAAAAGGGTGCTGAGGGAAGAAAATTCCGCATGGTGACGTACTGCAGAGGCTTTCTGGATACGGAATCCGTGGTTTGGGATGGACTTGAGCTTCGGATTGCGCCGATGTTGAGGGGCGCTTGCGGGGGCCTTGAGCTTTGACCGAATGTTTTCGGAACCCTGTGGCTAGACCGCCAAATTCCTTGAGTTCGGCCCAGCAAAGTATTCCTCAGCGGCAGGGAAAACCTTCCCGGGCCGAAAAGTCTCAACCGCCCGACCGGGCGTTGGAATCAGGAACAAGGGGAACACAATGAACAAGATGGCTAAAGGCGCACTGGCAACCGGCGTAGGCGTGGCACTGCTCCTCGGCGGCGGCGGAACGCTTGCTGTATGGAATGACACCGCCAATGCACAGGCCGGAACCATCGCTGCCGGCACCCTGGATCTGAAAGAACCCGCGAAGGGCACTTGGACCAGCAACATCAGCGGCACCGTGGTGGACATCACGACGTACAAGATCGTTCCGGGTGAGACGCTCACCTACACCCAGCAGCTGGATGTGACGCTCGTCGGTGACCAGATGAAGGCCACGCTGGGAATTGACGGCGTGCCTGCCAGCACCTTCGCCAACGGTGACGTCAGGGTTGAAGGTCCCAAGTTCACGGACGCGGGTGGCGTTGTTCTCAAAGACGGCGTGCTGACCCCCGACAATGCCAAAAAAGGCAAGGTGACCGCATCCGCTACGTTCGCCTTCGACGCTGCAAATCAGAGCAGTGTCAATGCGACGGCGAACCTGGCCAACATCGTCTACAAGCTCTCGCAGATGGACCCGAACAAGCGGTCTTGATCCCGCCGCTCCATCCTGTTCTAACCCCTGGCTGTGCGTGGCGCACACGCTCCGCGCACAGCCTGTTCCCCGGAGAGTCATTTCATGAAAAGCACTCGAGTACTGAAAGCAGCAGGACTCGTCCTCGCCGCCGTCGTACTCGGGCTTCTGACCGTCCAGGGGAGCTACGCACTTTGGAACAAAGCCGTTTCCGCAAACGCCGGCACCATCCAGGCAGCCAGCTTCGACGTAGAGATGACGAGTTCGGCCGGTACCTCACTTATGACATTGGACAGCGGTGCCAAAGGCACGGTGCCACTCAACGCAGGTACGGTCAACGCCGGCGCCTCGGCCTTCACCGGAGTGCAACTGGCGAATAAATCCAATGCAGGCGGCCAGTTCACGATTCGGGCCTCGGCCGGCACCCCGATCACCTCCGGCCCCTGGAGAGTCGAACACCGGATTGTTCCCGGAACCGACCCGGCGGCCTGCACCGCCGCAGCGTACAAGGCCTCCACAGCGGACACTGCCGATATCCCCAAAGGCGGGGCCGGCGTGTTCTGCTTCCAGATCAGCCTGGCCGAAACGGCCAGTATTCAAGGTCAGCAAGTAGCTCTGACCGTCCCGCTTGAAGTCGTACAGATAGGTAAGGAACGCTGATGTCAACTGGAAACAGCACCGACGCCCCCATGGTCCGGGTCCTGAAGATGGCCGGCAGCGCCGCCAGCTTCGTGGCACTGTGCTTCGCAGCTCTGGCCGCCCTGGTGCTCGTCGTCGTGCCTCTCCTGACCGGTTCCCAGACCTACTCCGTGCTGACCAGCTCCATGGCACCCAAATACGCTCCGGGCACGTTCCTGGTTGTGAAGCCCACGCCTGTCGACACACTCCAAGTGGGTGACGTGATCACCTTCCAGATTGAATCCGGCAAGCCCACGGTTATCACGCACCGCATCATCGGCATCAGCGCCGGCCAGAACGGCGAACGCTCCTTCACCACCCAGGGTGACAACAACTCAGTTGCGGACGAGTTCCCGGTCCAGGAAGTCCAGATCCGAGGGAAGCTCTGGTACGCCGTTCCCTACGTGGGATTCGTGGCCAACAGCCTGGGCAACAGCGACCGAGGCGAGATCGTCCAGTGGGCTGCCGTCGGGCTGCTCGGCTACGGCGTTGTAGCGATGGTTCGCGGAACCCTGCAGGCCAAGCGCCGCCGCGGGGAGACCCCGGCGTCGTCATCGGAATTCCCCGAGACCCCCGGGACGCCGGAAGTCCTGGATACTCCGGACAGCTTCAGCCCGGTCATCACCGTTCCAACCGGCCACAGCCCGCGGCACCGCGCCGCGCATTCCGATGCCGGTCTGGTTGACGCCCATGACCTGGTCCTCTTCGACTGCGACGACTGCGAACACGGCCATCATCTGGCGACAACTGCGGCCGCAGGCCAAGGCGTCCGGGTCTGATGAATCCTGGTTCCGTAGCCCGCAGCCGCCTCCGGGCCAGGGCTGCCGGCGCGGCAGCCGCAACCGCACTTCTCACTGCCGCCGCGTTTACCGGGGCACCTGCCGCAGCCGCCGACGATCAGTTTCTGCAACTAAGCCTGGACGGCAGCAACTTCGGGTCCACCGCCGCCGGCACTGTTTTTGACAGCGCTCTCCGGTACATACCGGGTGGATCATCCGATGGAACACTCTGGGTCCGGAACGCCGGGCGGGAGCGGGCCCACCTGTCCGTAGCAGCTGTCACCACCGCCATGGACCCGGAGCTTTCCGGGGCACTGGTGCTGGAACGCGCCGTCGACGGAGTTTCCCTCTCAGGACAGCAGCCCCTTGGCGACGCCGGCTCCTGCCTGGACCTGGGAGTCCGTGAACCGCTCGAACCGGGCGAGGCCGTCAAGCTGAGTTTCACGGCCGGGCTGGTGCTCGAAGCCGGCAACCAGACACGAAACAAGCAGGCAGAATTCGATTTTCGGCTGCTGCTGGACTCCGCCGGTCCCGGCGGCAGGTCAGCGTGCAGCGGCGTAAGCCCTGTTCCCGGCAACCCGGCAGCCATGCCCGTCAGCCAGGCTGCTCCGGGTCCGCGGGTTGACCGGAACTCTGCCGTCGCCGTCGTCGCTGGTGCCCCCGCCATGCGGCCCGCCTTCAACGGACCGGCAGCGCTTCCGGCGCCCGGTGTCCCGGGGGTCCTGCCCAAGCGGATCGGCGAGGTGACGGTGCCGGTCCCGGCGTCGTTCATTGAAAGTACAGTGGAACCCATCACCCGAACCCTGGTGGGGGCCCTGCTGATTGCGGTAACTGCCGCGTTTGCCGGCACCGCATACCGGAGGATCAGCACTACCCGAAGGACCTCATGAACGACGAGCGTGACCGCAGCTCCGGCAGGAACGGGGGCCCCCTCGCCCGTCTGCGGGCACTGCCCGGCTCGCGCACGGCGACGGTTGCGTTCGTGCTGACCATCGCTCTGGCGGCCGGCGGGTCGGCTGCCTACGCCTTCTGGAGCCAGCGGGGCGACGCAAAGGTGACAGTGGTGGCTGGTGCGCCTCAAAGCACACCGACTCCGACGCCCGCCCCGACAACTGCACCGACACCGGCTCCCGGAGCACCGGGGGCCGTCACACCGAACATCCAAACCGCGTGGGCAGGCAAGCCGTCGGGGATTACCTGCGGCCGGGTGCAGGTCCAGGAACCAAAGTCCATTGGCCTGAGGGTCTCCTGGCCCAACCTGTCTACCGCAACGAGCTACGTGGTAAGTGTGCAGTCTCTGTCCGCCGGATACACGTATCCCGGGCCGAGCCAGACCGTAGGTTCTCCGCACGCGACCTTCGTCTTCCCGGATGACCGTGCGGTGCAGGAGGCACCCTTCTACACCAGGTATGTCATCCGTGTAATGCCTATGAAGGGAACAACCGGCGGTGATCCGTTGTACCTGACGTTCCAGCATGGTGCCTATGAAACCAACAACTGTTTTGACCCCAGGGACACCGAGCGGAGCGTAGTCCTGTCACCACTGCCGTTCACTGCCCTGACCTGCCGTCTGGCCGCGTTGAACAACACCAGTCCCACGGCTGAGCTGCCGCTGGCCTGGACCCCCGTGCCCGGGGCAACGTCGTATCGGGTGAGTATCCGGCCGGCGGCAGGTTCCTCCCGCACCCATGGCGCCGACGTCGTGACTGCATCCACCTCGGCGTCCTTCCGGTTTCCGATAGCAGATACCACCGGAAAATACGTCGTTCGGGTCCAGCCCATGAACGGCACCTCGGCCGGTGACCCCGCCTACGTCACGTACCGGATGGGCAACATGTATGACCACGGATGCGAAGTTACCGGTGAAACGTTTAGGTAAGTGCCCGGAGCGGGGCTGGTTTCGCTATTATTCTTCGGTGCTGCCTGAGGGTACGCCGGTAGACGCTGAGGTTCCCCCAGACCAGCAATGCGTCGACACTCACTACGGCAGCTCTTACCAGGCTGCCGTCCGAAAGAGGTTGGGGGAGCCATGACCAAAGAACACCGTAATGCCCGCAAAGACGCCGGTGTGCTGGAAAAGTTCCGGCAGCTGCCGGGGTCCCGGATTGCTGCAGCGGCCTTCGCCGTGACTGTTATCGCGGGACTCGGTGCGCCCGCAGCCTGGGCGCTTTGGAACCAGGAAGGGACTGCCGTCATTACCGTGACGGCCGGCAAACCGGTGCCGTCCGTTCCGTCTCCAGAACCCACGTCCACGCCCACGCCGACGCCGCCGGGGCCGACGCCCACGCCCACGCCTTCGGCGCCCACACCAACACCCACGCCTACTGCCGCGCCGGCCCTCCCGGTTCTGCCAACCGCACTGACCTGTTCCCGGGGTCCCGGCGGGGGGAGCAACGGGGGTCGGGAAACCACAATCTCCTGGGCAGCTGCGGGAGCTCCCACGGGGACCTCGACGATTGTGGAGATCATTCTCCTGAGCAAAAACGGGCAGCGGGTGACCGGTTCGCTCAGCTACGCGGTGCCCGGGAGCTCCGGCACCGTCCGCCTGGCAGCGTTCCCCGGAGTTGAGGCGTTCCTGGCTGAAGCCCAGGGCAACAACACGAAGTTCGATGTCTCTGTCCGGAACGCCTGGCTCACCTCCGCGGTCTCGGCACCCACACGGCTTGGGGGAGCGGTAACTGCGGCGGGAGCCCCCTCCGCAGCCCTCACCGTCGGCGGTTTTCAGTACAAGGAAAACGGGGACTGGTTCAACTGTCCCAACGGGACGCATTGACCCGTGGTCAGCGCGAATCCACCAGGGAAGAGAGAGACTACAGCCCCTGCGGGCCCTTGCCGTCCTGGAACACATCGGGGATGCCGTCGTTGTCCGCATCGACCCGCTCAGCCTTCTCCAGAACCGCATAATGGCGGTTGCGGATGGTCAGCAGGATGGACGCCAGGACAGCGGCGAGGACTGATGCAGTAAGGATGGCGATCTTCGCGTCCTCGTGATGAGCAGAGCCCAGTCCGAAGCTGAGGTCGTTGACCAGCAGGGAGACCGTGAAGCCAATGCCGGCAAGGATGCCGATGCCGGTCAGGTCCACCCATTTCACGGCCTTGTCCAGCGTGGCCTTCGTGAAGAAGGTCAGCACCCAGGTGGTCAGCAGCACGCCGATCGGCTTGCCCAGCACCAGGGCAGCAACAATGCCCACGGCTACCGGGTCGGTTAGTGCCCGGCCGAGGCCCTCGATGCCGCCAAACGCAACGCCGGCAGAGAAGAACGCGAACAGGGGAACGGCAAAGCCCGTGGAGATGGGACGGAAGCGGTGTTCAAAAAGCTCGGCCAGGCCGGGCTTGTCCTCGCTGTGGGGGAGCGTTCCTCCGGACGGGTCGCGGCGCAGCACCGGGACCGCAAAGCCAAGCAGCACGCCAGCCACGGTCGCGTGCACACCCGAGGCATGCATCAGGATCCAGACGGCAATCGCCAGTGGTGCGAGGAACACCCAGAATGCCCAGCGCCGGGCGCCGAAGAACCGCTGTCCGCGCTGGACCAGCAGCGTGAAGGCGGCCAGCGGAATGAGCATCAGGCCGAGCATCAGCGGGCTCACGTCTTCGGAGTAGAACAGCGCAATGATGGTGATGGCGATCAGGTCGTCCACCACGGCAAGCGTCAGCAGGAAGATGCGCAGCGCGGTGGGCAGATGGGAACTGATCACGGCCAGCACAGCCAGCGCAAAGGCGATGTCCGTCGCGGTCGGAATGGCCCAGCCGCGTATGCCGTCGGATCCGGTAGCCATCTGTATGCCCACGTAAATCAGGGCAGGGATGATGACGCCGCCGAAGGCAGCGGCCACCGGCACAATCGCCTTGCTGATCTGCCGGAGGTCACCGGCAACGAATTCCTTTTTGAGCTCCAGGCCCACCAGGAAGAAGAAGATGGCCAGCAGCCCGTCCGCGGCCCAGGCACCGACGCTGAGTTCAAGGTGCCAGGGTTCGTAGCCGAACGTGAAATCCCGGATGGCGAAGTAGCTTTCCGACGCCGGGGAGTTGGCCCAGATCAGGGCTGCCACGGTGGCGATGAGCAGCAGGACGCCGCCCACGGTTTCCTTGCGGAGGATGGCTCCGATGCGCAGGTGTTCGTTGTAGCTGGAGCGGCCAAAAAAGACTTTGGTGGATCCTGATGGCTGCGGGTTTGGCTCGTTTGAGGCCATGAATTTAAGGCTCCTAAAAGGTAAGCGGGTACGGCAGATTTCCTGCCGACCAGACTTCCCGGCTCACCTCTCCTACCTTACCGGCGCTGCGGTCCGGGGACCGGACCACAGCACCGAAAAACTAGCCGATAAGGCCCCGGACACCGATCACCGCGGTGGCCAGCGCGAAGATCATCGCAGTGCTGATCATCATCAGGTTGGTGGTCAGGAACCGGGTGGGGGCGCCGTTGGCATCACGTGCCTGCGGGTCCTTCAGGACGCGCTTGAGGAAGACGGGCCAGACGATGATCGACCAGAGACCGGCGATCACCAGGACAAGGGCAAGCGGGGTGGGAAGGTCCACGGAAATACTCCTGCTACTGAGGGGCGGCGGCTAGTTGTTTTCGATCCACTTGCCGGCCTGGGCCGCCTGGATGGTGAGGGCCTTGCCGATCATCGGCTCAGCAGCCTTGGCGATCTTGTCCCCGAGGAAAGGAATGGAAGAGGTAACGGTTCCTTCTACGTCGACGCGGGTGCCTTCAGCCAGCACAACCAGGCGCTGCACGGCGCTGACCTTCAGCGGCACGCCGCCTACTGAGAGGTCAACGGACGCAGTCCGCGAGCCGTCGGCAGCCGGGGCATCCCAGGCTTCCTTCTGGGTGACGGTCAGCGAGGAGCCCACGAGCTTCTTGGCCATGTCCGGCAGGCGGTCGGTGGGCAGCTGGCGCACCGCGGTGAGCGTGAAGGGGCCGGAGGTGTCGCCGTCGACCGTCAGGGAAACCAGGGAGCCGCCAACGTGCTCGCTGATGCTGCGGACAAAACCCTCATCGGTGAAGGTTTTGGTCAGCGTGGCGGCGTCGTAGGGCAGGGTGGTCGAAGCAGACAGGGCCATGGGGTCCTCCGGTAGGGAAATGAGCGGCAGGACCGGTGTTTCAGTACCGGACCCGCCAAACATCCTAGTCGCTCTACCGGTGCAGTCCCCAAAGTCGCCTCGTGCGGCCAAGGTCAGGGAATTCGCACGCACCCGACGATCTGCATGTCTGCGTCCTGCAGCACGACGGAGTCGCCCGAAGCGTTGTCCGGCACTACAAACGGCACAGTGACTGTGGTGGTTGCCGAGCCGTCGGATTCGGTGGTGAAGTCCAGCACCACGTTGGCATTGGGGTTGTCCCCGCTGCCTTGGTGGATGTACGCCGGCCCAAGATCCCCGGGGTTCTCGGCGCACGGGCCCTCGTGCAGCATACCCTGGTACGTGGTGCCCGCCGGGAAGTCCTGGACCTGCATTTCCACGGTGGTGTCCATGTCCGTTCCGGAAATGGTCAGCTCCGTCTCGGCCCCCTCCGGGATCAGGGACTCCCTGTCTTCGGTGGGATACGACGTCGCAATCGCATTCTCGCACCACGGCCCGAAGGCGCCCTCGATCACCCCGCCGTCCAGCGGCGTCGGGGACGTGTCCGGGCACCGGTCGGCGGCGACGGTACGGCCCGGTCCGGCAGCCTGGCAGGACGACGACGTCGCCTCGGGTCCGGATTCGCAGTCACTGGGCAGGGTCCCGGCAGAGGAAGTGGCGTTGTTCGCCGTGTCTTCCTGGTTTCCGGCGTTCGAACAGGCTGCGAAGAAAAGCGAGACCGCGGTCAGTGCTGCGAGCAGGAACAGGGTTTTGCTGGTGAGTCCCGGTGAACGTCCCATGGGGCAGGCCTCCGATGCGCTGGGATGAGGCGGTTCCAGTGATGCACGTGCCATCCAAGCGTGGCAGTCGGGGCGGTGAAAAGCCACAGTCGGTGCCCTCACACGGGCGGGAAACCTAGCCGAATCCGCAGGCTTTGGAAAGGGGGCCTGCGGAAATCGGGCACAGTTCCGCCGGCGCTCTGTTAGGAGGCCAAAACACTGCCGTAGCATCGCGGCACGGCTTGTGCCACGGGGGCGGCGCGCAGCAGGCCATTCATTCACTCGCACTCTTAGTAGGAGAACGATGAAACTCAGTAAATCCATGCGCGGGGCTGCCCTGGCCGCCACCGTTGTCCTCACGCTCTCAGCCGGTGCGCCGGCTGCCTTTTCCGCGGAGCTGAACTCCGGCGGCAAGGGCGGTCAGCACCAGGGGCCAGGGAAGAACCAGCCCGGACACGGCAACGGCAAGCCGGACAAGCCCGGAAAACCCGACAAGCCCGGGAAGCCGGGCCACGGTCCGGGAAAGCCGGGGCATCCCGGCAAGCCGGGAAAGTCCGATTCCGAAAAGCTGCGGGACAAGGTGACCCTCAACGGCGTCTACCGTCATTTGGAGGGCCTCCAGGATGCAGCGGACCGGAATGGCGGAAACCGTGCCGCCGGAACACCCGGCTATGAAGCCGGTGCACAGTATGTGGAACGCCAGCTGCGCAAGGCCGGCTACGAGCCGTTCCGCCAGCCGTTCACCTACGAGCAGTTCGTCCTCAACTCCGAGTCGCTGGAACAGATCTCTCCGAATGCCGCCGAGTACGTGGCCGGAACTGATTACTCGACCATGAGCAACTCCGGCGCCGGCGATGTCACCGCTGAGGTGTCCGCCGTAGACATCAACCTCGAGGGCGACCGGGCGGCGACGTCGGGCTGCCAGGCTGAGGATTTCGCGGACTTCACTGCCGGGAACATCGCGCTGATGCAGCGCGGAGGTGGCTGTTCCTTCGGGGAAAAGGTTGCCAACGCGGCCGCTGCGGGAGCCTCTGCGGCGATTGTTTTCAACCAGGGCGACTCGACCGAACCCGGAGACCGCTTCGGCCTCATCAACGGAACGGTGGGCGACGAGCGGGCAGCGATCCCCGCCGTCGGCGCCACGTTTGCCCTCGGCGAGTCACTGGCCGCAACGGAAGGGGCCATCCTGCGTCTGGTCGTCGACTCCGAGGTCCGGGAGACAGAGACATTCAACGTCATTGCCGACACCCCCAAGGGAGAACCGACCCGCCAGGTTGTCGTCGGCGCGCACCTTGACTCCGTCGCGGAAGGCCCGGGCATCAATGACAACGGCAGTGGAACCGCAGCCGTCCTCGAAACGGCCATCCAGCTCGGCAAGACAGGCAAGTTCAAACTGGAGAACCAGATCCGGTTCGCCTTCTGGGGTGCAGAGGAAGACGGGCTCCTGGGCTCGCAGCACTATGTTGACCAGCTGGATGACGCGGGCGCTGCGAACACCCTCCTTAACTTGAACTTCGACATGCTCGGTTCCACGAACTTTGTCCGGTTTGTCTATGACGGTGATGGCGACGCCTTCGGGGATACCGGTCCCGTCGGCTCGGACGTCATTGAAGGGGTCTTTGAGGACTACTTCGTCTCGCAGGGACTGACAACGGCCCCTACTGAGTTCGACGGCCGGTCAGACTACTTCGCGTTCATTGACCGGGGCATCCCCGCCGGCGGTCTCTTCACCGGTGCGGAAGGCATCAAGACGGAAGAGGAAGCAGCGCTCTTCGGCGGAACGGCCGGCGAGCCCTACGACCCCTGCTACCACGCAGCTTGTGACGACCTGGGGAACATCAGCAAGCAGGCCCTGGAGGAGATGTCGGACGCGGTGGCCCACACCACGCTGACCTTCGCCCAGACTGATGCGGATATCCGCGGCGGAGCCGGGGTCTCCTCGGCCCGTGCCCTGCCGTCGGCTCCGGCAAGCTCCGGTCCCGCCTATAAGGGCCACGAGGCCCTGCGCTAAGAGCAACTCTCGCACCCACTAGGGAAGGCCGTCCGCAGGAAACTGCGGGCGGTCTTTTCCTTTGCCCGGCGTCCGCTCGTCCCCGAAATGGCAGAAACTGCACGTATGACCCCCTCTAACGTGCAGTTTCTGTCATCTCGAGGGGGAGGAATTCGCCCTCAGCGGTATGCCCCGTGCGGGGAACCGGGCAGCGGGTAGGCTGGAATTACCTACCCGGGGTTGATTGCCAGCTTCGGGTTCTTGCGTTGCCTGCCCTGAAGGAGATACCCCCGCAATGAGCCTGAACGGTCTGCGCGCCGCCCTCACCGAGGACAAGTCCTACTCACGCCTGAAGGCACACGCCGCGCGGGGTCCGGCCCAGCGCAGCCAGGACCTGGAGATCGGTGCGCCGCAGGGCATGCGGGCTGCGCTGCTGGCGGAAATGGTGGACGGGCTGGCCGAAGCGCACGACGGCGCTGCGGGGGACACTGCGGGCAACCCGCCGGTGGTCCTGGCCGTCACTGCCACCGGGCGTGAAGCCGAGGACCTCGCCGCGGCGCTGCGCAGCTACCTGCCGCTGGCCGGCATCGAGGAGTTCCCCAGCTGGGAGACCCTGCCGCACGAGCGGCTATCACCCCGCTCGGACACCGTCGGCCGCCGGCTCTCCGTCCTGCGCCGGCTCGCGCATCCGGAAAACGATCCCATTCAAATCGTCGTCGCGCCGGTCCGCGCCGTCGTGCAGCCGCTGGTCAAGGGCCTGGGCGACCTGCAGCCGGTATCCCTGGCGGTAGGGGATGAACGCCCGTTCGACGCCGTCGTCAAGGCGCTCGCCGACGCCGCCTACGCCCGCGTGGACATGGTCTCCCACCGCGGCGAGTTCGCCGTGCGAGGCGGCATCCTGGACGTCTTTCCGCCCACCGACGACCACCCCATCCGCATCGACTTCTTCGGCGACGAGGTTGACTCGATGCGCTGGTTCGCCGTCGCCGACCAGCGCACGCTCACCGGCGAGCACGTGGTCCACCCCAAAGAGCTCTACGCCCCGCCGTGCCGCGAACTGCTGATCACCCCGGACGTGATGAGCCGGGCCGCGAAACTGCAGAGCCAGATGCCCGCCGCCGCGGACATGCTCGAGAAGATCGCCGGCGGCATCGCCGTGGAAGGCATGGAATCCCTGGCCCCGGTGCTGGTGGATGAAATGGTTCCGCTGATGAGCCAGCTCCCGGCCGGCTCCATTTCCGTAGTCATCGAACCCGAGAAGGTCCGGGCCCGCGCCCACGACCTCGAATCCACCAACGAGGAATTCCTTGCCGCTGCGTGGGCCACAGCGTCCGACGGCGGTGCGGCGCCGGTCGATCTCTCCGCCGGCCTCAGCGCGGACCTGGAAGCTGCCAGCTTCCGTTCCCTGACGGACACGCGCTCCGCGGCGCTGGCCAACGACGTCGCGTGGTGGGCCATCACCTCCTTCAATCCGGACGACGAAACCGTCCTGGACATCGACACCCTGACGATCAACGCCCGCGAACCGCGCGGCTACAAGGGCGACGTCGCGGAGATGATGGACTTCATCGGCTCCCGCATCAAGGACCAGTGGCGCCTCGTCGTCGTCACCGTAGGGCCCGGCCCGGCCTCCCGGCTGGCCGAACTGTTCCACGACAATGACATTCCCGCCGCCCGCGTGGAGTCCCTGGACTCCGAACCGCAGCCGGGGATCATCGAAATCACCACCGCCAGCGCCGGGCGCGGCTTCGTCTTCGACAACCTGAAGATGGGCCTGCTGACCGAGGCGGACCTGCTGGGCCGGGCGAGCACCTACTCCACCCGGGACATGCGCAAGATGCCTTCCCGCCGGCGCAACGCCGTCGACCCCCTGCAGCTGCAGGAAGGCGACTACGTGGTGCACGAACAGCACGGTGTGGGCCGGTTCAAGGAACTGCTGCAGCGTGCCACCGGCGCCGGGGTGAACAAGACCGTGCGCGAGTACCTGGTGCTCGAGTACGCGCCGTCCAAGCGCGGGGCGCCGGGGGACCGGCTGTTCGTGCCCACGGACCAGCTGGACCAGATCACCCGCTATGTGGGCGGGGAAACTCCGGTGCTGTCCAAGATGGGCGGCTCCGACTGGGCGAAGACCAAGTCCAAGGCACGCAAGGCCGTCAAGGAAATCGCCGGGGAACTGATCCGGCTCTACTCCGCACGAATGGCGTCCAAGGGCCACGCCTTCGGGCAGGACACCCCGTGGCAGCGTGAGCTGGAAGAAGCGTTCCCGTACGTGGAGACCCCGGACCAGCTGACCACCATCAACGAGGTCAAAGCGGACATGGAGCGTGAAGTTCCGATGGACCGCCTGGTCTCCGGCGACGTCGGCTACGGCAAGACCGAGATCGCGGTGCGGGCCGCGTTCAAGGCCGTGCAGGACGGCAAGCAGGTGGCGGTGCTGGTGCCGACGACGCTGCTGGCCCAGCAGCACATGGAAACCTTCTCAGAACGGTTCTCCGGCTTCCCGGTCCGCGTTGCCACGCTCTCCCGCTTCCAGACCGCCAAGCAGGCCAAGGAAGTGATCGAGGGTGTGCTGAACGGGTCCGTGGACGTCATCATCGGCACGCACCGGCTGCTCTCGCAGGAGGTCCAGTTCAAGGACCTCGGTCTGGTGATCGTGGACGAGGAGCAGCGATTCGGCGTCGAGCACAAGGAAGCGCTGAAGAAGCTGCGCACCAACGTGGACGTGCTGGCGATGAGTGCCACCCCGATTCCGCGAACCCTTGAGATGTCCCTGACGGGCATCCGGGAAACCTCAACGCTGGCCACTCCGCCGGAGGAGCGGCACCCGGTGCTGACCTACGTGGGCCCGTACACGGACAAGCAGGCCTCGGCCGCCATCCGCCGCGAACTGATGCGCGAGGGCCAGGTCTTCTTTGTGCACAACCGGGTGTCCTCGATCGACCGGACCGCCGCGCACCTGCAGGAGCTGGTCCCGGAAGCCCGCATCGCCGTCGCGCACGGGCAGATGAGCGAGGCGAAGCTTGAGCAGATCATCGTGGACTTCTGGGAGAAGCGCTTCGACGTGCTGGTGTGCACCACCATCATCGAAACCGGCCTGGACATCTCCAACGCCAACACCCTGATTGTGGACCGGGCGGACCACTTTGGCCTGTCCCAGCTGCACCAGCTGCGCGGGCGGGTGGGCCGTGGCCGGGAACGGGCGTACGCCTACTTCCTGTACCCGTCGGAGAAGCCGCTGGGCGAGGTGGCGCTGGAGCGGCTGAAGGCCGTCGCCGCCCACAACGAGCTCGGCGCCGGCATGCAGCTGGCCATGAAGGACCTCGAGATCCGCGGTGCAGGCAACCTGCTGGGCGGAGAGCAGTCGGGCCATATTGCCGGCGTCGGCTTTGACCTGTACATCCGGCTGGTGGGTGAGGCAGTGGCGGACTTCCGCGGCGAGGCCGAGGAGAAGGCAGCCGAGATGAAGATCGAGCTGCCGGTCAACGCGCACCTGCCGCACGACTACGTGCCGGGGGAGCGGCTGCGGCTGGAGGCCTACCGCAAGCTCGCCTCTGCGCTCACGAACGAGGCGATCGACGAAGTCCTCGCAGAGCTGGTGGACCGCTACGGCGAGCCGCCGCAGGAGGTCAGGAACCTGATCGACGTCGCCCGGTTCCGGGTGGATGCCCGCGCTGCGGGGCTGACCGACGTCGCACTCCAAGGCAACTTCATCAAGTTCTCACCGGGTGACCTGCCCGAATCCCGTGTGATGCGCCTGCAGCGGATGTACCCGGGTTCGCAGGTGAAGCCGGCGCTGAACGCGATCCTGATTCCCAAGCCGAAGACGGCGAAGATCGGTGGCCGGGACCTGCAGGACGCCGAGATGCTGCAGTGGGCGCACCAGGTGCTGGACGCGATCTTCAAGGAGTAGGCGCGATGTAGGGTCAGGACATGCCGGACGCGATCTTCTCCCACCCCAGGTGCGCGCGCGTGTATGACGCCCTCGAAGGCGGCCGCAGCGACCTGGACACTGGGTTCAGGTGACCGGCGTCGACGGTGAGCTGGTGACGTTCGAGTCGCCCACGGTTTTCCGCGCCGACGGCGAACGGGTGGAGTCCACGAGCACCCTGCGGTTCCGGTCCCGGTCTGGGCTGCGGTCCACCCTCGCGGAGGCCGGGTTCACCAGGGTCGAGATCCGGGAGCTGCCGTACGCGCCAGCCCGTGGCTGGCTGGTGCTGGCGCGGGTCTGACCGGCCTGCGGGGCATCAGCGCAGGTCGAACGGTGCTTGGCCATGTGAACCCGGCGAACGGGCGGACGTCCTGTGTGGCAATACCGTCCTTCAGAGGTGTGCCCATTCATCCTGTGTCGCAATACGGTCGTTTAGAGGGTCGGATAGCAGCGTTATTGCAGCACAGGATCCCCAGAAGTGCTCAGAGGGACGTTACTGCGACACAGGATGTGCCGCGGCCGGTCCCGCCCGCCCCACCGGGCACCTTCTCGGCTCCTAGCCCACTTGGCTAAAGTGTCGTTCTTGCCCGGGGCAGGTGTTCCGGGGCGTACACGGAGAGGATGATCGCGTGGAAACAAGGGCAAGCCAGCCCCGGATCGCACCCTATGACCCGGTGTACCGGGATGCGCTGCTGGACCTCTCAATCCGGGCCTGGGAGCCGGTTTTGCAGCTCCAGAAAAACGAAGTTCCCGGGTTCGTCTTCCGTGCGTTCTATCCGAACGGCTGGCAAAACCGCCAACGCAGCGATCTGGCCGAGGTACTCGACGGCGAGCCGCAGAACATCGACGTCGCACTGGATGGCGGGAAACCGGCGGGATGGGTGTGCACACGACTTCATCCCGGGGACAGCATGGGTGAGATCTATGTCCTGGCCGTTGACCCCAGGTTCCAGCGCAACGGAGTCGGACGGGCGCTGATGGAGCACTCATTCGCCAGGATCCGCAATGCAGGAATGGTGATGGCCATGGTGGACACCGGCGACGACGGCGGGCACGCCCCGGCCCGGCTGGCCTATGAAGCCATGGGGTTCGAGCGCTGGCCAGTAGCGCGCTATTTCAAGGACCTCAACCGCTGACCGCGCTCATGCCGGCCGGCAACCCTCGGGGAGATGACGTCCTATAGCGTGGTTCCCGGTCAACTCTCGGGGAGATAACGTCCTTAATCGGCTCCCGTGACAGCGTTATCTCCCCGAGGTTTTTGGGGAGCGGTCTAGCACCAGCCGGTCCCCGGCGGGCGCAGCGCAGAAAAAGCGTGCCTCCTTCGGGAGGGGGAATAGGCCGAAGGAGGCACGCAGTTTAGAGGCCGGCAGCCCCAAGCCCCCAAATAGGGAGACACCAAAAGGGACGCCGGCAACGCCGCTAGGAGTCGAACCCCATGCCGACGGCGTCCATGAGCTTCAGCCACGGACCGCGCTTACCCTGCCGGCGGTCCGAGCGGACCATGGCAGCGGTAGTGATCTTCACGCCCAGCCAGGCAACGGGCTCCGGCGGGAAGGGCAGCGGCAGCTTGCGCACCAGCTCCAGGGAAGTCCGCCGGGTGGGAGAGCCGGAGAGCAGGTCCAGCAGCACGTTGGCAGCAAAGCGGCTGGCACCGACACCCAGACCGGTGAAACCGGCCGCGTACGCCACCCGACCGCCGTAGGCCTTCATAAAGAAGGAGAAGAACCGGCTGCAGGTATCGATCGCCCCGCCCCACTTGTGGCTGAAGCGGATGCCTTCGAGCTGCGGGAAGGTTGCCAGGAAGTGAGCGGCCAGGCGGCGGAAAGATTCCTCGCTCTGGTCGTACTCCGGCTTCATGCTGCGTCCGTAGTGGTACGGCGCATCGTAGCCGCCAAAGAGAATCCGGTTGTCCTCGGTTAGGCGGTAGTAGTGGAACCGGTTTGAGACGTCGTCCAGCCCCTGGCGCCGCGACCAGCCGATCGATTCGAGCTGTTCCTCGGTCAGCGGCTCGGTCATCAGCGCGTAGTCGTAGACCGGCACGGTGTGCAGCCGTGCACGGCGAAGCAGCGACGGGAAGACGTTGGTCGCCAGAGCAACCTTCGACGCCGAGACAGTGCCGCCGTCGGTCTTCACCTCGACGCCGTGGCCCGACTTGGCCAGCGACCGCACCGGGGAGTGCTCGAAAATCTGCACACCCAGCTCCAGGCAGGCGCGCTTCAGGCCCCACGCCAGCCGTGCCGGATCGACCAGGGCGCTGCCCTTTTTGTTCCACGCCCCGGCCAGATACAGCGGGGACTTCACCTCGGCCTGGACCTTGTCCCGGTCGAAGAACTCGGTGCCGTCATGGGCGGCCTCCTCGCGCAGCCAGTCAACCTGGTGCGGTTCGGTGGCCAGCGCGAGGGTGCCGTTCCACTCGAAGCCGCAGTCGATGCCGTAGCGCTGGATGGTTTCGGCGAATTCGGCGAGGTTCTCGTCGCCCATCTCCTTGAGCAGGTCCACCTCCTTGGGCAGGTGCTTGACCCCGTTGCTGTAGCCATGGGTCAGGCTGGCGGAGACAAAGCCGCCGTTGCGGCCCGACGCCGCCCAGCCGACTTCCTGTCCCTCCAGGAGGACCACGGTGGTGGATGGGTTGCGTTCCTTGGCCAGCAGCGCGGTCCACAGGCCGGTGTACCCTCCGCCGACCACCACGAGGTCAGCGGTCATTGGCGCTGCCAGCAGAGGCAAGGGAGCGGGACGTTCGGGGCGGTCCAGCCAGTAGGTGGTGGGGGAGGCATCGGACAGCGCTGCGGTGACGGCGGCGGCCGGGATGCGCTTCTCGGCCAGGTCGTAGGCGGTTGGGGTAGTGCGGGGCACGGTATCTGCTTTCGATCGGTGGTGGTTCGCAGGTGTATGCAGGGGCCGGATCAGGCCGGGCGGTAGCCCGTGGTTTCCGGGGGCACCGCGTGGCGGATCATCAGGTGGCGGGTCACGGAGTAGTCCAGCAGCGGCTCGATGCTCATGTCCTTGCCGAAACCGGATCCCTTCACTCCGCCGTGCGGAGCTTCCGAGGCCAGCGGCAGGTGGTCATTGATCCAGGTGACGCCCACCTCGAGCCGGTGGCTGACGCGGATCGCACGTCCGACGTCGGCGGTCCAGACCGAGGACGCCAGGCCGTAGGCGCTGTCATTGGCCAGGGCGACGGCGTCGTCCTCCGTGTCGAAGGGCAGGGCCACCAATACCGGGCCGAAGATCTCGCCCTGCACCAGTTCTGAGGACTGCCCGGCACCGACCACAAGGGTCGGCGGGAAATAGAAGCCCGGGCCCTCCATGGGTGTGCCGCCCTCCAGCGCCTGCGCGCCGGCGTCGACCGCCCGGCTCACGAACCCGGCCACTTTCTCCCGGTGTGCTGCGGAGATCAGCGGGCCGATGTGCGTGGCAGGATCGTGCGGATCGCCAATCTTGATGCCCTTGAGCTCCGCGCGCAGGGCGGCGATGGCGTCGTCGAAAATGCTCCGGTGGATGTAGACGCGGGTGGCGGCGGTGCAGTCCTGGCCGGTGTTGTAGGTTGCACCCAGGGCGACGGCGCGCGCCATCTGGGCCACATCGGCGTCGGCGAAGACCAGGGCCGGAGCCTTGCCGCCCAGTTCCAGGTGCACCCGCTTGACGTCCTTGACCGCACCCTGCATAACGGCGCGTCCGGTGGCCGTGGACCCGGTCACCGAGACCATGTCCACGCCGCGGTGTCCGGCCAGGGCGGAACCGATGTCACCGCCGCCGGTCACCACGTTCAGCACACCGGCGGGCAGGCCGGCGGAGGCAGCCAGCTCGGCCAGCCGCAGCGTGGAGCCGGGGGTCAGCGGAGCGGGCTTGAGGATCACGGTGTTGCCGGCGGCCAGCGCGGGGCCTGCTTTCCAGAGGGCCATGATGAGCGGGAAGTTCCACGGCGTGATACCGGCAACCACACCCACCGGGCGGCGCACCATCATGGAGGTGTAGCCGTCGGAGAACATGCCGGCGCCGGTGCCGTCCACGGACCGGGCCGCGCCGGCGAAGAAGCGCAGGTTGTCCGCGCCGAACGGAATTTCGCCGTCCAGCACGGTGGTCCAGGGTTTGCCGCCCTCGGTCACTTCACGCTCGGTGAGTGCCTCGGCGTCCTCCTCCAGCGCGTCGGCCAGCTTCAGCAGCACGCGGGCACGCTGGCCCGGGGTCTGAGCGGCCCACCCCGCCGCGGCTTCGCGGGCAGCCGCGACGGCGGAGTCGACGTCGTCCACGGTGGACGCAGTGAGCGTGCCTGAGACTTCGCCGGTGGCGGGGTTGATGAGCTCCTGCACCTCGCCGTTGGAAGCGCGGTAGTCGTTGGAGATGAAAGTTCCGGATGCCATGGTGGTTCCTTGCATTGGTGTTGATGTGGAGATGTGGAGCGGTTAGTTAGTGTGCTGCAGCGACCTGTTCCAGCGCGGTCGCCGCGGCGGACAGGCCGTCGGCGGCGCGGATCCGTTCCCCGGCGGCACGGCAGCGGGCCTGCAGGTCCGCGTCGCCCAGCAGCTCGGCGATGGAGCCCAGCAGTTCCTCAGGGGTGCAGGTGTAGGTCTCCAGCCGGCGGCCGTACCCGGATTCGTGGACGCGCTGGGCGTTGTCGTACTGGTCCCAAAACAGCGGCAGCAGGATCATCGGCTTGCCGAAGTGCAGCGCCTCGGTAGTGGTGTTGTTGCCGCCGTGTGTGATGACCACATCAACGTGCGGAATGATGCGGGTCTGCGGCAGGAACTCGCAGCCCCACATGTTCTCCGCCAGGGTGATCTCATCCGCGCGCGGGCCCTTGGACACGATGAAGTTGTACTCACCGGCCGTACCAAGGATGTCCACGGTGCGCTGCATCAGCTCGACGTCGGCGCCGCCGAGGGAGCCGAGGCTGAAATAGATCAGCGGCTTGGTGCCGTCCGTGAAGTGCTCGGGAAGCTCGACGGCGGATTCGGTCTCCCGTACAGCGGAGTCCACGCGGGTCCAGCTGGAATCCAGCGGACGGCGGGCGGTGTAGTCCAGTTCCTCGGGGTAGACGTAGATGTTGTGCACGCCGCTGTGGATGAATTCCATGCGCGGCAGCGCCGGGGCGCCCTGTTCCTGGACCCAGGCGTTGAAGTCTTCCCAGAGATCCTTGTGGGTGCGCTCGTATTCGGCCCGGTACTCTTCCCAGCCGGTTTCATCATCCTGGCCCAGGCCGGAGTAGGCCGGGGCGATGCCGGGACCGGGAACTTCCAGCGGATTGCAGGAGACGATCCGCACGAACGGCTTGCCTGCGGTGACCAGCGCAGGAAATGCCACCACGTTGTCTTCGATGATTACATCCGGGTTTACATCAGCGATTATGCGGCGCAATTCAGGTTCGCAGTATTTAGCGCCGTCAATCGCACCTTCCCAGATGGGGCGGATAACCGTTTCTGCCTGTTCCAGGGTGGATTTCCGGAATTCCGGGGAGATTGCCTTGATGTATTCCTTCCAGAAATCACCGGCCCCTGCCTCGCCGTCGTCCTCCGCCGGGGGAGCGAAGTCGACCAGCGCCTCCTCAAAGCCCAGCGGGGCGAGTTTGCCCTGCCAGGAGGATTCGGCGGCGAAAACCACCCGGTGCCCGCGCTTCAGAAGTTCGTTGCCGATTCCAATGCAGTTATTCGTGGGCCCGTAGGCACTTTCCGGCATGAAAAGAAAAGTACGTGAATTTGTCAATGGTGCCTCCTGGAATCAGATGGGTGATGCAAATTACTTTTAGGAAATGCGGCTATTGCGGCGGACGTGCCCTATTGTGGTGACTCAGTCCAATCGAGGAAGGTTTTACATGGCACGCCCGAAGAACCAGACCGCACGCCGCAGCGAAATTGTGGCGGCCGCGCAGCGGGCGGTTGCCAAGCACGGACCGGACGGAGCCCGCCTGAACCGCGTGGCCGAAGAAGCCGGGCTGACCAGCGGGGCGGTGCTGTACTACTACCCGAACATTGACGACCTGATGCTGGAGGCCAACCGGGAAGCGATGGAACGCTTCTACGAACAGCGGGTGCAGATGCTCGCGGCACTGCCCGATGACCCGGCCGCGAGGCTGCTGGCCCTGATCCGCTCCGGCCTGCCGTCCGGCCCCGATGACGCCCAGGTGGCCATGCTCTGTGCGCTGGGCGGTTCCGCCGGCAACAACCCGGTGACTGCCACCCTGCTGACCTCGCTGTATGAGCGGCAGGTGGGAATGTACCTGGTGGTCCTGGAACAGGGGGCCGCCCGCGGCGTGTTTACCCTGGCGCAGGACCCGCTGACCGTGGCCCGGAACCTGGTGGCCCTGGAAGACGCCTACGGCTACCGCATCATTGCCCGCCATCCGAGCATCGACGCCGAGGCAGCCGCCGGGCTGATTGCCGACTACGCGCGGATCGCAACCTCTCATGTGCTGACCGTTTCCTGAGCCGCGGCATGTGGGGATGCACTGCGGTCGTCCTCCACGGCCACCGTTCGGGCGGCGTCGATCACCAGGCCCACCAGTGACCCGCGCTGCGGCACCTGGACGGCGCGCACGTTGCAGGTAAACGGAGCAGCCAGGCCCGGCACCTGCACTGACACGGTGGAGGTGCCGCCCAGGAAGAACGTGTCCACCACGGTGCCCTCCAGTGTGCCCGCTCCGGCCGGTGCCAGGGTGACGTCCTCCGGACGCACGACGGCGGTGGCTGCGGTTCCGGCAGGCAGCGTGTGGTCCGCGGGAAGCACCAGCCCGGTTTCCAGGGCGATGCCGCCGGCGACGGCGGTGCCGTCCAGCAGGTTGGCGGTGCCGATGAAGTCGGCCACGAACCGGGTGCGCGGGGCGGCGTAAAGCGCCACCGGGGTGTCCACCTGCTCCAGTCTGCCGGCGTTGAGCACAGCCACCCGGTCCGCCATGGACATGGCTTCTTCCTGGTCGTGGGTAACCACAACAAACGTCATGCCCGCTTCATGCTGCAGGCGCTTGAGCTCCAGCTGCATTTCGGCGCGGACCTTGCGGTCCAGGGCGGAGAGCGGCTCATCCAGCAGCAGCAGGCGGGGGCGCTTCACGATGGCGCGGGCCAGGGCCACCCGCTGGCGCTGGCCGCCGGAGAGCTGTCCGGGGCGGCGCTTGGCGAACCGGGTCAGGCCGATGGTCTCCAGCGCTTCGCCGACCCGGCGGCGCACCTCGGTCTTGCCCACACCTTCGGCCTCCAGGCCATAGGCCACGTTCTTCTCCACACTCAGGTGCGGGAAGAGGGCGTAGGACTGGAACATCATGTTCACCGGCCGGCGGTGGGCCGGGAGCCGGGTGAGGGGTTCGCCGTCGAGCAGGATCTCTCCTTCGGCGGGAGTCTCGAAGCCGGCGATGGAGCGCAGCAGGGTGCTCTTGCCACAGCCGGAGGGACCCAGCAGGGCGAAGAACTCATTGCCGGCAATGTCCAGGTCAATCCCGTGCAGTGCCTGGACGGAGCCGTAGCTGTGGCTGAGGGAGCGCAGCTGCAGCAGCGGCTGGTCCGCGGAAACGGTGTTCGGTCCGGTGGTCATAGTGAATCCGCAATCTTGGTCAGGCGCTGCGTGCCCAGGACCGCCAGGACGGTCAGGCCCAGCAGCATGGTGGCGAGTGCATTGATTTCGGGGGAGACGCCGAAGCGCACCATCGAGTAGATGTTGATGGGCAGGGTGGAGACGGTGGGGCTGGTGGTGAAGAACGCGATCACGAACTCGTCCAGGGAGAGGGTGAACGCGAGCAGGCCGCCGGAGATGATGGCCGGTCCGAGCTGCGGAACGGTCACCTTCAGCAGGGTCCGGGCGGGGGAGGCACCCAGGTCACGGGAGGCTTCCTCCAGGGACGGGTCCACCTGGGCGAGCCGGGCCAGGACAATTGCGGTCACAAAGGCCATGGCGAACACGGTGTGCGCCAGGATCACCGAAAGCAGGCCCAGGGTGAAGTTCAGCAGGGTGAACAGGCTCAGCAGGCCGATGGCCAGCAGCAGGTCAGGGAGCATGGCCGGGGCAATTGCGATTGCCCGGATCAGCCCGCCCCTGGTGTAGCGGTGGATGCCGACGGCGGTCAGGGTGCCCAGCACGGTGGCCAGGAATGCTGCTGCTGCGGCCACTATCAGGGTGTTGCCCAGCGAGGCCAGGATCTCCGGGGAGCGGAAGACCTCCGCGTACCACTTCAGTGAGAACCCGGACCAGGAGAACAGGTTGGAGGAGGCGTTGAAGGACATGGCGGTGACCACGAGGATCGGCAGGTAGAGGAAGCCGATGGCGGCCCAGAACGGCACCCGCAGGTGCCAGCCGCTCCCGGACCGCGCGCCGCGGCGTCGTACGTTTTTCGCTCCGGCCCGGCGGGGGGAAGCGGCGGTGCCGGATGTGGCTGCGGTGGTGCTCATGCGTCCGCCTTCCGTGGGGTCTTGCCTTCGCTGACGGCACGCGACGCGCGCTGCTGGAGCACCAGCAGGAGCACCAGGAACGCGGTCATGACCAGTGCCAGCGCCGCGCCGAAGGGCCAGTCGCGGGCCTTGAGGAACTGGTCGCGGATGAGGTTGCCGATCAGCACGGTCTTACCGCCGCCGATCAGCTCCGGAATGATGAAATTGCCCATCGCGGGCACAAACACAAAGATGCAGCCGGTCAGTGCACCGGGGGCGGAAAGTGGCAGGGTTACGGTGCGGAAAACCCGGAACGGGGAGGAGCCCAGGTTGGTGGCGGCTTCGGTGAGCTGCGGATCCTGGGAGGAGAGCGAGGCGTAAAGCGGCAGGATCATCAGCGGCAGGTACATGTAGACGAGCCCGACGACGACGGCCGGTTCGGTGTAGAGCATGGCCACCGGTTCGGTGGTGATGCCCAGGGCCTGCAGCCCCTGGTTGATCCAGCCGGCGTTGTTCAGCAGCAGGATCCAGGCGTAGGTGCGGATCAGGAAGTTGGTCCAGAACGGCAGCAGCACGGCGATCAATGCCAGGGTGCGCCAGCGCTTGGGCAGCCGGGAAATAAACAGGGCGGCGGGGTAGCCGATCAGCAGGGCGATGCCGGTGGCGGCACCGGCAATCAGGATGGACTTCAGCACCACGCCCAGGTAGAGGGGGTCTGCCAGGCGGATGAAGTTCTCCAGCGTGAAGTTGTATTCGACGCCGCCAAACCGGCCGCGCTCAAAGAAGGCGTAGACGGTGACCAGTGCCACCGGCAGGACGGCCAGGACAAACAGGAAGATGACGCCGGGTCCGAGGATCGGGAACCCGGCCAGCCTCCGGCGCCAGGCGGCGCCGGAGGCTGCGGAGCGGAGAGCAGGCACGGGAAGCTACTTCGCGGAGATTTCCGTGGCGAGGCGGGTGTACTCGGTGCTGTAGTCACCCAGGTCGACGATGACTTCCTGCTCTGCCAGTTCGGCAGGGGTCATGGCCAGGTTCGGGTAGGTGGCGAGCAGCTCCGGGTCCAGTGCCTCCATGGCGGCCTTATTGGGCACCTTGTAGAGGATGTTTTCTGCAGCCCAGGAGTGAACCTCGGGTTCCAGTACGTAGTTCAGGAAGGCCATGGCGGCCTCCTTGTTCTGCGAGGACTTCAGCACGGTCATGGTGTCCACCCAGAGGTCGCTGCCTTCTTCGGGGACGGTGAACTTGATGTTCGGATCCTCGGTGATGCCGTAGTTGCACCAGCCGTCCCAGGCCTCTGTCAGCACGGCCTCACCGGTGACGAGCTTGGAGTAGAAGGTGGTGTCATCGAAGGAGAGCAGGGTGGGCTTGGTGGCGGTGAGCTGTTCCTTCACGGCAGCCAGCTCGTCCGGGTTCTCGGAGTTGACCGAGTAGCCCAGCGCCTTCAGCGCCGGCAGTGCCATCCAGCGTTCGGTGGAGAGCATGGTGGTCTTGCCGGCAACCTCTGCGGCCGGCTCCAGCAGGTCATCCCAGGAGGTGGGCTCTGCCGGCAGCAGGTCCGAGCGGTAGCAGAGGCCGGTGGTTCCCCACGCGTAGGGAAGGGAGAAGGTGTTGCCGTCGTCGTAAGCCATTTCCATGGCCTCGGGGTAGAGATTCTCGATGTTGGGGATCAGGGAGTGGTCCAGTTCCTGGAGCATTCCGCCTTCGTTGAGGGCCTGGGCGTACTGGCCGGAGACAAAGGCGACGTCGATGCCGGAGTCACCGCCGGCGGTCAGCTTGGCCATGATTTCTTCGTTCGTGGCGTGGTGCACGATCTGGACGGGAACTCCCGTCTCTGCCTCGAAGGTCTCGGCCAGGTCCTCGGGGTAGTAGTCGGCCCAGATGCCGACGACGAGCTTCTGCTGGCTGATGTCGGCATCGGGGTCCAGGTCCGCGGACCCGCTTCCTCCGCCGCAAGCCGACAGGGCAAGGACCGCTGTTGCTGCTACTGCGGCGGTCCGTGAAACGCGCTGGAAACTCACGATGGCTCCTACTCTTGCGCTTGTGTGTTGGATCACACCCCGGCTGGGTGGTGAATTGATCTTTGCATTAGAGTTCAAGGAATACAACGGTTATTTTTAGCCGTAACAAGCATTTAACAATCGGTCCTTGAATCAGCGTGCAAGGAATGTGAAGGTGGATCCATGGATGAAGTGCGGGCCGTGCACGGCTGTTTGCGGCTGGAGCCCGACGGCGCCCTGATGGCATTGGATGCCCGGGGCCTGCCCGCGGCGGCGGGTGCGGGCCTGGCCGCGGATCTCACGGCTGCCATAATTGCCGGGAACGCGGGGGCTCTGGCGGCCTCTGCCGGCCAGCTGCATGCGGTGCGCACCCGACTGGCGGCCGGCCCGGGCTTGGACGAGACCGCCGTGCCCGTGGACATGACCAACCTGTCCGTTGTGGTCGGCGGGGACAAGATCATCAAGCTGGTGCGCCAGTGGGGCGGAGCCAACCGCTCCGCACGGCTGCTGGCCCGGCTGGCGGATGCCGGCGTGGACGCTGTGCCCGGTTACTACGGTTCCCTGGAGTGGGATCATCCCGAGCGCGGACGCAGCACCCTGGCCCTGGTCAGCGCCGTCATTCCGGATGCAGAAGACGGGTGGACCTGGGCGGCGGACGACGTCGCTGCCTGGTTCCGCGGAGGTGCCCTGCCGGAGTTGCCGGCGGCACTGGGACGTTTGGCGGCCGAGGTGCACACCGCCCTGTTTGCGGCCGATCCGCTGCCGGCGCCGGGCGCGGCAGAGGTGCGGGCGCGTGCCGACGGCGTGCTGGATGTTGCACTGACGCTCACGAAAGGCGACGCCGGAACGCGATTGGCGAACCGGGCCGATAACCTGCGTGCCCTGCTGGCCGCCATCCCCGAAAGTGCCGCACCGGCCTTCGACCTGCACGGTGACCTGCATGTGGGACAGGTGCTGCGCTCCGGGAACAAGTACTGGCTGCTGGACTTTGACGGGGACCCCCAGCTGCCAGACGCCGAACGTGACCGTCCCGACACAGCAGCCCGCGACGTCGCACACCTGACCGCCAGCCTGGAAATGGTGGCCTCCGTGGCTGCCAAACGCCTGCAGGTGGCAGACGCGGCTTCGCTGGACCGGCTCTACGGCTGGGCACGGGACGCCCAGGAGCAGCTGGTCCAGGCCTACCAATCCACCGCAGCAGGCGCCGGGTATCCGGACCTGCTCGATCCGGCGATGCTGCCCGGCCTGATCGCTGAGCAGCTGCTGCGTGAGCTCATTTACGCCCACCGCTACCTGCCTCGCTGGCAGTACGCCGCAGACGGTGCCATTACCCATCGTTTCAAGCGGGACCCCGCCCGCACCACACAGACAAAGGAGCCCGCGTGGACACCTCCCGCTTTATAGAAGACCTGGAGCAGGTCCCGGACTATCTGGGCCGCATGGCGGCGCTGCTGGAGAACGGTTATCCCGGAGTGGCGGAGCTTCCGCCGGCCGGGCGGATCCTGATCCTGGGCATGGGGTCGAGTGCCTATGCCGCGGCTACGGCTGCACGGAAGGCGCGGGCCGACGGCGTTAACGTCCAGGTTGAGCTGGCCAGCACGGCGCTGCTGCCGGCGCCGGCACCGGACCTGGTGGTCGTGGCGGTGTCGGCTACCGGAACCAGCGTTGAAGTGCTGGCCGCCGCTGAGCGCTACCGCGGCACCGGCGGCCTGGTGGCCGTCACCAACAAACCCGAATCACCGCTGGCCGCAATGGCCGACTACACCGTCCAGATGAATGCGGGGGAGGAGGTCTCAGGGATTTCCTGCCGCAACTTCCGGCACTCCCTGCTGGTGCTTGCCGCACTCCTGGAGCGCTACGGCGCCGCCTACGGATCGCTTGCCGAAACAGCAGAGCGTGCTGCGGAAGGGAGCCGGACTCTGCTGGAAACGTCTGCCGAATGGCTCCCGGTGGTTTCCCGGATCCTGCAGGGACCGGACGGAACCTTCCTCCTGGCGCCTGCCGAGCGCTTCTCCAGTGCAGGCCAGGGTTCGCTGATGATCCGCGAAGTGCCCCGCCGCCCTGCGTACGGCAGCGAAACCGGCGACTGGTCCCATGTGGACGTGTATCTTTCCAAGACGCTGGACTACCGTGCGCTCGTGTTCACGGGGTCGCAGTGGGACCAGCAGGCGCTGGACTGGATGGTGCCGCGCGGAGCGCAGATCGTCGCCGTGGGCGGGAGCTTCCCTGAAGCGTCGGTGTCCGTTCCGTATCCGGGGCAGGAACAGTGGCTGGTGTCCGCCCTGGTGGAGACCTTGGTGCCGGAACTGGTGGCGTGGGACTGGTACTCCAATGATCCGGAGTTTTCCTGGAGTTCACGTATTGCGGGGCAGCCAGCGCGATAGCAGGTGCGCCCGTTGCGCGGCGGTTGGCGGGTTCCCTACGTCCGGATGGCGATCGCGAAGACGACGGCAGCTGCAAGCACCAGGGCTGCGATGGCTGAGTAGGAGATTCGGGTAAACCGCTGCTGGCGGCTGCGTTCAGCCCGCCATTGCCTGCGCGTCAGTGTTGTGCTCATGCGCACGAGCGTAGGAACGGCGCCGGAGAGCTGCTAAGAGTACTTACTACCTGTTTCCTGGAGAGTCCTACCTATTTCCACGATTTCCCTGCTTCCTCCCCGAGATAACAGAAACTGCCCGTTAGACCAGGTCTAACGGGCAGTTTCTGTTATCTCGGGGCGCTTCGCCGGGAAGCGGCCGCCGTGAATTACTCGTTGTGGGACTTGCCTTCAGCTAGTTCAACGGTGGTGTCCGAGCGGCCCATCATGAACGGGATGAGGTAGACGAGCGTACCAACGACGAGGCAGACCACCATCGGCCAGATCACGTCGAGGGTCAGCCAGTTCAGGGCGTAAATCGAGGCGCAGAAGAGCCCGAAGAAGACGATGAAGGTGACGAGGTTCGAGACCAGGTGTCCTTCGCCCGAGTGGGTGGGCTGTTTGGCCTGGGTTCGTGCCATGGGAGTTTCTCCGTTTCAAAAAGTTTTCAGCGGCGGACGGATCAGTAACCGGACCCGCCGTTACCACCCTTAACAATAGCGATTCCGGAGCTAGCTCCAATTCGTGTGGCGCCGGCGTTGATCATCGCCAGCGCATCTTCGCGGCTGCGGACGCCTCCGGATGCCTTTACACCCAAGTCAGGACCGACGGTCCGGCGCATCAGTGCAACATCTTCGACCGTGGCCCCGCCGCCGTTGAATCCGGTGGAGGTCTTCACAAAGTCGGCGCCGGCGTCCACGGAGGCTTCACAGGCGAGGACCTTCTGCTCGTCGGTGAGCAGCGAGGTCTCGATGATGACCTTCAGGATCCCGCCGGCTTCGTGGACAACTTCGGCAACAGCAGCGATGTCACGGACCAGGGTTTCCCGGTCTCCGCGGCGGGCAGCGGCGATGTCGATGACCATGTCAATCTCATCGGCGCCGTCCTGAAGCGCTCCGTGAGCTTCGAAGACCTTTACCTCGGTGGTGGTGGCTCCAAGCGGGAATCCGATGACGGAGCACGTGTCCACTCCTGAGTCCTTCAGCGCAGTGTGCACTGTGGAGACCCAGAGCGGGTTAACGCAGACGGACTTAAAGCCGTACTGGGCTGCTTCTTCGCAGACCCGCAGGATGTCTTCACGTGAAGCCTCGGGCTTCAGCAGGGTGTGGTCAATGTAGGAGGCGAGGTCCGCGGTCTGCGGAGTCTCTTCAGGCGCGGCGTTCGTGGGCATGGCGGTCCTTTCCAAAACTGAAATTCCAGTCTCCCATATGACGGCCCGGAACAGTGCCGCAGATCAAGGGGTGCCGCCGGGCACAAAAAAGCCGGGCAGATATCCCGAAGGTATCTGCCCGGCTTTGTTTCTGAGCCTAGAGCGGCCAGTTGCCAACGAGCGGCTGAGCGACGTTTCCGCCGCCGTTCCCGAAGGAAGGTGCTGCGTTAGCGGGGGCTGCTACGCCAACGGCGGCAATGGCTGCGGCGAGCAGAACCGATACGCCAAGTTTTTTCATAAGAGCTCCTCAAGTGTGAATGCTGCCTAGTTGGCTGACTTCTTTATGGTACAGAAGAAATCGCCCGATGGAGATACCTATGCCGCTTTTCATGGGAGCGCGGGAACCGCGCGTCAAATTCGCGGTGCATTACGCCTCCTTGACCGTAATGTTGGGCTGGATGTTACGGGGGGAGAGAATGGAACGTAATGTATTGCTGAACAGACAGCCGATGGGCGAGAGCGAGAAAGTGCCGTGGCTTTGGATGATTGACGATTTCATACTCAACGAGTACAGGGCCCGTCAGCTGTGGGAAAAGCGTGAGTATTCGGCGGCTATCGAGTACATAAGAGCAGCTGCTGATGCCGCCGCCGGCCGCGGAGACCAGGCCGGATGGTGGCGCATGACGTGCCTGCTCGCTGAATGCCAGCTCGAACTGGGCCATATGGATGAAAGCGCTGAAACTTCCCTGAAGCTCACAAC
Organism: Arthrobacter sp. NPDC055585; assembly: GCF_053619115.1. Lineage (NCBI taxonomy): Bacteria > Bacillati > Actinomycetota > Actinomycetes > Micrococcales > Micrococcaceae > Arthrobacter > Arthrobacter sp. NPDC055585. Next base: position 110,031 of record NZ_JBSHIT010000001.1, on the reverse strand, counting down.
ACACGAGATGACCTTGACTGATCCCGAGCTGATGGCCAGGGCGAATGCCATCCGTTCGGCCGGGCTGCGAAGTCTTGGACAGCTCCCTGAAGCACTGGCTGCAGCGCGGGAAGCAGCGGTCAACTTCCCCGACACGGCGTATGGAAGCCGGGGAAAGCTCGAAGCGCAGCAGGTGCTTGTAGCTGTTCTGGCTGAAACCGGAAATCTTCATGATGCCTGGGAAGAAGCCGAGACGCTGGCCGGCATGATCAATGCGGAAACATCGCCGGAGAAGGCAGGAAAAGGATACTGGGTGGTGGGCAATGTTGCCTTCCTCCTGGGGCGTGATTCAGATGGTGTCCGCTTCCACCGGCTGGCTTCGGACAGTTTGTCCCGGATTAACGATCTTGGCCTGTGGGCGCTGTTTAACAAGGCCTCTGCCTTCATGCGGTTGTCCGCCAAACTCGTGGAACCTGAGACTCTCCAGTGCATTGAACGGGCGGAAATGGCTCTTTCCATCAGCGGCGGGAGCCCGCAGGATGAGCTGGATATCGAGATAATCAGGGCCCACTGGCGGTATGTAACCGGAGAATTCCATGCCGCCCGGTCACAGATGGCGGCGGCATTGGAACAAGTTCAGTCCATGACGCCGCTAAGTGAAGGTGACGGCCGGCTGCTTTATGCGCGGATTCTGTTCGAAACAGGGGATTTCCAAATGGCCGTGGCCGAAGCAGAGGCCAGCGTAGAGGTATTCGACCGGGCCGGAGCGGGGCTGCGGGCCCAGCAGGCAAAGGAGTTTCTCGCCGGTCTGGGACACAGCGGGGTAGTCAACTAGATAAGACTGCATACGAGTGCATGAATCCGCTAGGATGGCCGAACCTAGCGGAGCCGGGGGCCGGAAACGGTGCGCCGGAATCTAATGGGGGAGTTTGGTGGGGGGAAATTTGAATCAGTCTCGAGTGTTGGTCCTGCAGGAAACCGCTGTTCACAGCGGCGCAAGGTACGTTGGAGCGTCGAGCGCATTGGGGGCGTCATGGCGGTAAAAGAGGAACTTGCTAACGGCGCCGCGGAAGACGCACCATGCGGCAGTGATGCTGCCGCCGCGGATAAGGCAGAAGTGTCCGGGTTCCCCGGGTATGTCAGGATCACCCTGCCCGCCGGGCGGGTGGTCACCGGGCCAGTGGCGGCGCAGGCAGCTGAAGAATTCGGGCAGCTGACAGAATCCGGTGAGCAGCCGCTGCTGCTGGATGTGACCGGAGTTGAAGCCATCACGCGAGGAGCCCGCGGTGTTTTCGCTGCGGCCGAATCCGTATCAGCAGTAGCTGTGCTGGGCGCAAGCCAGGTAGACCGGGTCATTGCCAACTTCCTGCTCGGCGGCGACCTGCCCCAGTGCCCCACCCGGTATTTTTCCTCCCGCAGTGAGGCATTGGCATGGCTGGAGAGCCGCGCTCAATGAGCGGGTCGGAAGGCCCGGCGGATACCAGGCTGCAGCAGCTGGTGGACGGCATCGTCCGGATCGCGGCAGGTGACCTGACCACCCGGATCAGCACGTCACCGGCGCGGGATGACGTTGATGCAGTGATCACCGGTATCAACCTGCTGGCCGAGGAACTGAATACTGTCTACCAGGAGTTTGAGGAACGCGTGGAGACACGCACCCGTGAGCTTAGGGCCGCCCACCTGCAGATGCGCGAGATGGCGCTGACCGACAGCCTGACAGGTACCGCCAACCGTGCTGCCCTGATGCAGGAGGTCGCCGCGGCACTTGCTGCCCGCCCGCCCCAGGGGCCGTCCGTCCTGATGATCGACTTGGACAACTTCAAGGACATCAACGACACCTTTGGGCATGAGGTGGGGGACCAGGTCCTGGTTCAGGTGGCCCGCAGGATCGGCGCAGCCACCGGTGAAGCAGACACCGTTGCCCGGCTGGGCGGCGATGAGTTCGCCGTTCTGCTTCCCCGCGGTGGTCTGTCTTCCGCCCTTGGTGTAGCTGACCGCATCCAGAAATCCCTGGGTGAGAGCATCCGGGTCGAAGAGCTTGAAGTCTGGCCGTGCGCCAGCATCGGCGTCCACACAGCGGCTGAGGGCGAGGGCTCCGAGGGCATGATGGTGCGCGCAGACACCGCCATGTACGCAGCGAAGGAAGCGGGCAGGAGCCAGAACAAAGTCTTCGAGCCGGTGATGCTTTACGCCCGGCAGCTGCGCCGGGACATGGCAGCTGAACTGAGGAAGGGAATTGGCCGGAATGAGCTGTTCCTGGACTACCAGCCCGTTGTTGACCTTGCCTCCGGCAGAATGACCGGCGTTGAGGCACTCATCCGCTGGCAGCACCCCACCCGCGGGCTGGTGATGCCGGATGACTTCATCCCCATCGCGGAGGAGACAGGCATCATCCTCGAGCTCGGCCGCTGGGTGCTGCGCGCCGCTCTTGAAACGGTGGCGCAGTGGGAAAGCGAGGCACTGCTTCCCGAAGACTTCAAGGTGCGCGTGAACCTCTCCGCGATGGAGCTTCAACGGCTGGATCTGGTGGACCATGTCCGCCAGGCGCTTGAGCAAACCGGCATAACGGCGTCGCGTCTCATCATCGAGATTACCGAAAGCGCCTTTGTCACAGGCGGGGACGTGGAGATGTATTCGCTCCGGTCGCTGAACGCGCTGGGCGTCGGCATTGAGATAGATGACTTCGGAACAGGTTATTCCTCCATCAGCTACCTGCGCCGCCTGCCAGTCCACACCGTGAAGGTGGACCGCAGCCTCATCCGCGACATGAGTGCCGACGCGGGGCAGCGCCGGTTCGTGGACGCTGTGCACGGACTGATCCAGGCCGCAGGCATGGAAGCCGTCTTCGAAGGAATCGAGACCGCAGAGCAGGCCGTTGACCTGCTGTCCCTGGGCTGCAGCAGCGGCCAGGGCTACTACTTCAGCCGGCCGCTGGAGGCAGCGCAGGTTGCCCGGATCCTGCTGGAGGGCACACGGCTTCCGCTGAGCCGGTCCCAGGTGCCCGCCGCAGGCTAGGCGTGTGCACCCGGGCCGGAATCAGAGTCCCAGTGCGGCCGCGATGTCAGCCTTCGCGGCCGCCAGGCGGTTCGCCGCCGCCTCACGGCCGGCAGCAAGTCCTTCGCGTCCGGAGACCGGCTCGATGACTTCCAGGTAGCACTTCAGCTTCGGCTCCGTGCCGGAAGGCCGCACAATGATCCGGGTATCGTCCCCGGTTAGGTAGAGCAGGCCGTCCGTCGGCGGAAGATCTGCCGAACCTGCGGAGAGATCTATCTCGGACATCACGGCAGAGCCGCCCAGGGACACCGGCGGCTGCTCCCGCAGGCGCGTCATCATCTGGGGAATCAGCGCCAGGTCAGCCACCCGTACCGAGAGCTGGTCTGAGGCATGAAGGCCGTGTTCCAAGGCTAGATCATCCAGCATGTCGAACAGGGTGCGCCCGGAAGCTTTCAGCGAGGCAGCCAGTTCAGCGATCAGCAGTCCGGCAGAAATGCCGTCCTTGTCCCGCACGAGTCCCGGTGCCACGCAGTAGCCCAGGGCCTCTTCATAGCCGTAGACCAGGCCGGGGACGCGGGAGATCCATTTGAAGCCGGTGAGCGTCTCCTGATGTGCGAACCCCGCGGCAGCCGCGATCCGCGCCAGCAGCCGCGAGGAAACAATGGAGTTAGCAAACACCGGGGAGCGGCCGGCATTGCCGCGCAGCTTCAAATGCCCGGAACGGATCCGGGTGGCGAGGTGGGCGCCCAGCAGGGCGCCGGTCTCGTCTCCGCGGAGCATCCGCCACTCGCCCGTGGCCGGGTCCTTGGCAGCGACGGCGGCGCGGTCGGCGTCGGGATCGTTGGCCAGGACAATGTCCGCCCCGGTCTCCGCGGCCATGGCCACGGCGAGGTCCAGCGCCCCGGGCTCCTCCGGGTTGGGGAACGCAACCGTGGGGAAGTCCGGGTCCGGCTTCGCCTGTGCAGCAACCAGCTTTACGGCGGTGAAACCCGCGTCGCGCAGGACTGACATCATGGTTTCCCCGCCAACACCGTGCATCGGGGTCAGGACGATCTTCAGGTCCCGGGCCGGGTACCCGTCGCGGGACACCAGTGCGTCGACGGCGTTGATGTAGTCCGCCACGATTGACTCGGACACATCCGTCCAGCCTTCCGGCGCCGTCTCAATCGAGGACAGCGGCACGGTGTAGTCGATGCGCGCGGCGATCTCGGCGTCGTACGGCGGCACAATCTGCGCGCCCCGCCCCGGCCCCTTGACCGTCCGGCCACCCAGGTAGACCTTGTAGCCGTTATCCTGTGCTGGGTTGTGGCTGGCTGTGACCATCACGCCCGCATCCGTGTCCAGCGCCCGCACTGCGTAGGCGAGCACCGGCGTCGGGAGCGTGCAGGGCAGCAGGAAGGCTTCGATCCCGGCGGCGCTGAAGACCGCCGCCGTCTCCAGGGCGAAGGCCTTGGAGTTGTAGCGGGCGTCGTAGCCGATCACTGCGCTGGGGGTCCAGCCGTCGGACTTGTCCTGCAGGAAGGAAGCAATGCCCGCTGCGGTGCGGCGGACGACGGCGCGGTTCATGCGCATCGGCCCGGCGCCGAGGGCGGCACGCAGCCCTGCGGTGCCGAACTGAAGGGTTCCGGAGAACCGGTCGGCCAGGTCAGCCAGTGCTGCCTCGGCTGCCTCCCCTTCGGCTGCGGCGTCCGCCAGCAGCGCGCGCAGTTCGGCGGCAGTGGCGTGGTCCGGGTCCGTGGCCGCCCAGCTCCGGGCGTTTTCCAGCAGTTCGTCGCGTTCGTTGGCGGTCAAGCTCATGGGATGTCCTGTTATATAGGGTTCGTTGCTAGATGGCGCCGATGATTCCGGCCAGCAGCCTGGAGATGCGCGGGCCGGCTTCGGCACCGGCTTCCAGAACTTCCTGGTGGCTCAGCGGCTGCGGGCTGATGCCGGCGGCGAGGTTCGTGACCAGGCTGATGCCGAACACCTCCATACCGGCGTGGCGTGCGGCGATGGCCTCCAGCGCGGTGGACATACCCACGAGGTCGGCGCCGATCGTCTTGGCATAGCGGACTTCGGCCGGGGTTTCGTAGTGCGGGCCGGGGAACTGGGCGTACACGCCTTCGGCCAGGGTCGGGTCAATGCTGCGGGCCAGGTCGCGCAGGCGGGGAGAGTAGAGGTCCGTCAGGTCCACGAACGTTGCGCCCTCAAGCGGTGAGGTGGCCGTGAGGTTGATGTGGTCGCTGATGAGCACCGGGGTGCCGGGCTTCCAGTCCAGGTTCAGGCCGCCGCAGCCGTTGGTCAGCACCATCACCTTGGCGCCGGCCGCTGCTGCGGTGCGCACGCCGTGGACAACGGCGCGGACGCCCTTGCCCTCGTAGTAGTGGGTGCGGGCACCCAGCACCAGGGCGCGCTTGCCGCCCGGGGTCAGGATGGACCGGATGGTTCCCACATGGCCCTGCACCGCCGGGGCGGAGAAGCCTGGGATTTCCGACGCCGGGATGGTGGCGGTGATTTCACCGATCAGCTCAGCTGCCTCACCCCATCCGCTGCCCAGGACCAGGGCGATGTCATGGCTGGGTACGCCGGTTTTCTCGGCAATGTACGCTGCAGCGTGCCGGGCAAGTTCAAAGGGTTCGTCGTTGCTCACCCGTACAACTTACCGTGAGTTGGCCAACCCTGCCGGTGCTGGTCCCCGATGCCCCGTTTGAGCGCTTTCACAGGATGAGACACAATGGACAGTTGTGACGAGCCAACTAGATTTCACTGCCCGAAAAATCGCAATCCTCGGCGGCGGTCCCGGCGGGTACGAGGCCGCTATGGTGGCAGCATCACTGGGGGCGGACGTCACCATTGTTGAGCGCAACGGTCTGGGCGGCTCAGCCGTCCTCACCGACGTCGTGCCGTCCAAGACCCTGATCGCCACTGCTGATGTGATGACCCGATTCAGCTCAGCTTCCAACCTCGGTGTGGACTTCGGCGACGCCAGGCCGGTTGCGGCAGACCTGAAGATGGTCAATCACCGCCTGCTGGCACTGGCCCGCGAACAGTCCAACGACATCCGCCGCACGCTTGAGCGCATGGGCGTGAACGTGGTGCTGGGCAACGGCCGGCTCGTGGACAACCACACCATCGAGGCAACCGCCGACGACGGCACCACCACCACGGTCGAGGCAGAGGCGCTGCTGATCTCCACCGGCGCCAACCCGCGTGAGCTGGAAACCTCCATGCCGGACGGTGAGCGGATCTTCACCTGGAAGCAGATTTACAACCTCACCGAGGTTCCCGAGCACCTCATCGTGATCGGCTCCGGTGTCACCGGCGCGGAGTTCGCCTCCGCCTACAACGGCCTGGGCTCGCGCGTCACCCTGATCTCCAGCCGCGACCGGGTGCTGCCCGGTGAGGACGCCGACGCCGCCCGTGTGCTGGAAGACGTCTTCCAGGCCCGCGGCATGACCGTTCTTTCCCGCTCCCGCGCCGATTCCGTGAAGAACACCGGCGACGGCGTGCTGGTCACCCTCTCCGACGGACGTACGGTGGAAGGCTCGCACTGCCTGGTCGCCGTCGGCGCCATTCCCAACACGCAGGGGATCGGGCTGGAGGAAGCCGGCATCGCCCTCGATGACCGCGGCCAGATCAAGGTGGACGGCGTTTCCCGGACCACCGCACCCAACGTCTACGCCGCGGGCGACTGCACCGGTGTTTTCAACCTGGCCTCGGTGGCTGCCATGCAGGGCCGCATTGCGATCGCGCACCTGATGGGTGACAGCGTGAAGCCGCTCAAACTCAAGCACGTTGCCTCCAACATCTTCACCTCGCCGGAAATCGCCTCCGTGGGCGTTTCCGAGGCCGACGTCGATGCCGGCCGCTACCAGGGCGACGTCATCAAGCTTTCCCTGCACACCAACGCGCGGGCCAAGATGATGGACGTGAAGGAAGGCTTCGTGAAGATCATTGCCCGCAAGGGATCCGGAACGGTGATTGGCGGCGTCGTCGTCGGTCCCCGCGCCTCGGAGCTGATCTTCCCGATCGCGCTGGCCGTGACACAGAAGCTGCACGTTGACGACGTCGCCAACACCTTCACGGTCTACCCGTCGCTGACCGGCTCGATTTCCGAAGCCGCCCGCCGGCTGCACGTGCACATCTAGCCCGGTCCTCAGCCCCGCAAACGAGATAGCAGAAACTGCCCGTATCAGCCCTGATACGGGCAGTTTCTGCTATCTGGGGGGAGTGGGTTGCCCGCTTATGGACTTTTTCGACGCTCCGGAAGCGGGCCGTTTGACGCGGAATTTCAGGGTTTGTCCAACGTTACGTCCACATAGTGGACCAATGTCCGAATGGCGGACGCCGGGTTTTAGGATGAACCTACTTTCCAACCCGCATCCGAAAGACTTGCTATGTCAACTAACACTCCAAGTGCCGAGACTGAAAAGGCCCCGGCCAATTCCCGCGGACGCGTGATCGTCGCGTCTCTGGTCGGTACCTCCATCGAGTTCTACGACTTCTACGTTTACGCGACGGCTGCAGTCCTGGTCTTCCCGATTCTCTTCTTCCCGAACGCTGAAGGTGTCACTGCACTGCTGAGCTCCTTCGCCGTGTTTGGTGTGGCCTTCATTGCCCGCCCGCTGGGTTCAATCGTCTTTGGCCACTTCGGAGACAAGGTTGGCCGCAAGGGCACCCTGGTGGCTTCCCTGCTCACCATGGGCATCGCCACCTTCCTGATCGGCTGCCTGCCGACGGCGGAAATGGACGGCTGGAGCTTCTGGGCACCGGCTCTGCTGGTTGTTATGCGCTTCGCCCAGGGCCTGGCCCTCGGCGGCGAATGGTCCGGCGCGGCGCTGCTGGCCACTGAGAATGCCCCCGCAAACAAGCGCGCCATCTACGGCACCTTCCCGCAGCTGGGGGCGCCGATCGGCTTCATCCTGGCCAACGGCCTGTTCCTGATCCTCAGCTTCAACCTGTCCGAGGACGCGTTTATGTCCTGGGGCTGGCGTATCCCGTTCCTGGCCAGCGCTGTCATGGTCATCATTGGCCTCTACGTCCGCCTGAAGCTGGTGGAAACCCCGGCGTTCCAGAAGGTCATGGACTCGGGCGAAGTGAGCAAGCTGCCCCTGGCTGCTGCGTTCAAGTTCTCCTGGCGCCCGATGATCGCGGGCACCTTCATCATGCTGGCCACCTACGTGCTCTTCTACCTGATGACCACCTTCACCCTGTCCTACGGCACCGCAGCCAAGACTGAGGAAGAAGCTGCTGCCAAGGCAGAAGCGGCCGGCAAGGCCTTCGATCCGGACACTTTCGCCTCCGGCCTGGGCTACGCCCGGAACGACTTCCTGATCATGCTGATCGTCGGCGTCGTCTTCTTCGGCATCTTCACCATGGTTGCCGGTCCGCTGGCTGAAAAGTACGGCCGCCGCAAGACCCTGCTCTGGGTCACCGGCGCGATCTTCGCCTTCGGCTTTACCTTCGATCCGCTGTTCGGCGGCGGCTTCGTGGGCACCATGGCGATGCTGATCATCGGCTTCACCCTGATGGGCCTCACCTTCGGCCCGATGGGCGCCGTTCTGCCCGAGCTGTTCCCGACCAACGTCCGGTACACCGGCTCGGCCATCGCCTACAACGTCTCCTCGATCCTCGGCGCAGCTGTTGCTCCGTTCATCGCCGTGGCACTGTGGCAGGCCGCTGACGGCAGCCCGTGGCTGGTGGGCGTGTACCTCTCCTCGATGGCCGTCCTGACGTTCATCGCACTGTGGGTTACCCGCGAAACCAAGGACGTGGACTACGTAAACCACTCCAGCTAGTTCCTGCTGGTACGCAAGAGGCCCGGATCCGATTGGATCCGGGCCTCTTTGCTGTGTGTAACTGAAAGCGTCGGTGCCTGCGGATGCCTGCCCGGGGCAGGCGACCTTTTAGTCGACGATGGCCGCAATAACTGCACCGGCGGACACGGTTGCCCCGGGAGCTGCGGTGAGACCACTGACGGTGCCGGCCTTGTGCGCGGTGAGCGGCTGCTCCATCTTCATGGCTTCCAGCACCACAATCAGGTCGCCCTCGGCCACCTGGGCGCCGTCCTCGACGGCGACCTTCACAATGGTGCCCTGCATGGGCGAGGTCAGGTCGTTGCCTGTTGCAGCAGCGGTTGCTGACCGGGACCGGCCCTTGCGCTGCTTGCCGTTCGGCGAAGCTGAACTGCGGGCGGAGGCCAGGCCAGCCGGCAGGATGACCTCAAGGCGCTTGCCGCCCACCTCAACCGTGAGGCGCTGGCGGGAGGCGTCGTCGTCGTTACCGTTTGCCGGTTCACCGCTGAAGGGTGCGATCGTGTTGTTGAATTCAGTCTCGATCCAGCGCGTGTGGACGCTGAACGGACCCTCTTCGGGAGCGAAAGCCGGATCGGCGACGACGGCGGCGTGGAAGGGGAGCACAGTCGGCAGCCCGGTGATTTCCATTTCCTGCAGCGCGCGACGGGCCCGCTGGAGCGCCTGGGTGCGGGTAGCTCCGGTGACGATCAGCTTCGCGAGCATGGAGTCGAAGTTGCCCCCGACGGTTTCGCCGGCTTCGATGCCGGAGTCGACGCGCACGCCGGGGCCGGTGGGCAGGCGCAGGGTTTCAACCGTGCCGGGGGAGGGCATAAAGCCGCGGCCGGCGTCCTCGCCGTTGATGCGGAACTCGAAGGAGTGGCCGCGGATTTCCGGGTCGGTGTAGCCGAGTTCTTCGCCGCGGGCGATCCGGAACTGTTCGCGGACCAGGTCCAGGCCGGTGACTTCCTCGGAGACGGGGTGCTCCACCTGCAGGCGCGTGTTCACCTCAAGGAAGGAGATGGTGCCGTCGGTGCCGACGAGGAACTCGCAGGTTCCGGCGCCCTGGTAGCCGGCTTCGCGGAGCAGGGCCTTGGAGGATTCGTAGAGGCGGCGGGTCTGATCCTCGCTGAGGAACGGAGCCGGTGCTTCCTCCACAAGCTTCTGGTTGCGGCGCTGCAGCGAGCAGTCGCGGGTGGATACGACGACGACGTTGCCGTGGGCATCTGCCAGGCACTGGGTTTCAACGTGGCGCGGGGAATCCAGGAACCGTTCGATAAAGCACTCGCCGCGGCCAAAGGCTGCGGTGGCTTCGCGGACGGCCGAGTCGTAGAGTTCGGGGATTTCTTCCATCGTCCGGGCAACTTTGATGCCGCGTCCGCCGCCGCCGAACGCTGCCTTGATGGCGACGGGAAGGCCGTGTTCGGAGGCGAAAGCGAGGACGTCGTCCGCGCTGGAGACGGGATCGGAGGTGCCCGGCACCAGCGGGGCGCCCACCTTGGCGGCCAGGTGCCGCGCACGGACCTTGTCGCCGAGCTGCTCGATGGATTCCGGAGACGGGCCGATCCAGGTCAGGCCGGCCCCGATTACCCGGCGGGCAAACTCGGCGTTCTCGGAGAGGAACCCGTAGCCGGGGTGGACGGCGTCGGCGCCGGCACGCGCTGCGGCGGCAAGGACCTTCTCCATGTCCAGGTAGGAGTCTGCGGCGGTGCTTCCGCCCAGGGCATAGGCCTCGTCGGCCAGCCGGACGTGCAGGGCGTCCCTGTCCGGGTCGGCGTAAACGGCGACCGTACCGATACCTTCGTCGCGGGCGGCCCGGATGATCCGGACGGCAATTTCACCGCGGTTGGCAATCAGGACCTTGCCCAGCGGGGCGGGGGTGAACTGGCTCATGAAATGCACTGGCTCCTTTGATCTCTTGGGAGCGTAGCGCGGTTTTGTTGTCTCCCGCCATAAACCGTGCTGTTTCTGCGTGGGGCGGCGGCTTTCGTTGTGGGGACCCTACAAAGGGCGTCCCCGGCCTGGACCTGTTTGTGTCTGTGGATAACGCAGGTGCGTGTGCCGCCTTACCGGTAAAACAGGGGGATGCGCCCTCCCGAGCCGCTTCCGCCGTCGTTCTCTGAGCCGTTCCTGGCCGCTGATGCGCTGCAGATGGGGCTGACAGTGGGGCGGCTGCGTGCCTCAGACCTGCGGATTCCGAGCCGGGGGATCCGGGTGCCGCGGGCATCGGACGGTGGTGTTGCCGGTGGGCCTGCCGAGCTGGCGGCCCGGGCCCGGCCGTACCTCCAGCTGCTGCCGGATGCTGTCCTCAGCCATACATCGGCGGCGCTCCTGCACGGAATCCCGCTGCCGGCGGCGTACCGCGCCGAACCGGTGCTGCATTTGGCGCGTGCCCCGGAGAAGCCAGCAGCCCGACGTAGGAATGTACGGTGCCATCGACTGGCCCTTTCGGCCGAGGATGTGGTGCTTTTCCAACAGGGACTCAGCGCCACGTCCCCGGCCCGCACATGGTTTGATCTCGCACGTCTATTACCGCTTCCCGCATTGGTAGCAGCCGGGGACTGGCTGGTTTCAGAGCACGGCCGCAGCTACGGCAGGCCACGGACTGCGGTTGTTTCCCTGGTCGAGCTCAGAGACCGCGTCCTGGCTTGGGGAGGAAGCCCTGGGATCCGTGCTGCACGCCAGGCTCTGGAGCTGCTGTGCGTCGGTGTCGATTCGCCGCCCGAGACGTACCTCAGGCTTCTGCTGCACGCCGCCGGGCTGCCCGCCTGCCACCCCAACTTTGCGCTGCTGGACAGCGCGGGGCGGCCGGTTATCTGGTCTGATTTGGGCTGCCCGGAGTTCCGGACCTGTGTGGAGTACGACGGCGAGCATCACTTGACCCGTGAACAGCAGCTCCGCGACCACAACCGGGACCTCCTGGTGAGCGAGCTTGGCTGGTATCAGGTGAAGGTGTCCGCCCTGGACATGCGCCGGGGCTCCGGATGGGTGGCCGGAAAGGTTGCACGTGGCCTGAAGCTGGGTGGCTGGACGCGCTCAGCTAGTCCATAACCTTCGGGGAGATACTGCACTTTGGAAACCCTGCGCCTGAACCTTCGGTGAGTTGTCGCAGTTAAGGGCTGAGCTAAGCGACGTTATCTCACCGAGAGTTGACTGCACGGGACGCCAAGCGACGTTACCTCCCCGAAAGTTGCCCGCAGCCGGCCACGCTCCCGCTGCCCCTCCGGACCCCGGACTTACTTCCAGAGCGAGGTCACGCCCACGCCGGCGCTGGCCAGCAGGTGACGCAGGGTGGATACCGAAAGGCCCACCACGGCGTGCGGATCCCCAACAACCTTCTCGATGAAGGCCCCGCCCAGGGAATCGATCGTGAAGGAGCCAGCCACCTCCAGCGGTTCACCGGTCGCAATGTAGGCCTCGATCTCATCATCGAGCAGCTTGGCAAAGTGGACCTCGGCCGAGCTGACCGCACCCAGGGTGGCGCCGGAGCCGTCCTCATCAGTGTCGCGGCAGTCAACCAGCCAGTGGCCGGTATGCAGCACCCCAACGTTTCCGCTCATCCGGCGGATCCGTTCGCGGGCGACGTCGGCCTCCCACGGCTTGCCGTGCGCCTCGCCCTGGAACTCGAACACCGAATCGCAGCCAAGCACCAGTGCGCCCTCGGATTCGGGGAGCGAGGCCACGGCTTCGGCCTTGGCCCGGGCCAGCAGCAGTGCGGTGTCGTGCGGGTCAGTGAGGCCGTAGCGGGCGGTTACCGCATCTTCATCGACGTCGGAAACCAGCACACGGTGGGCAATGCCGGCGTTGGTGAGGAGTTTGGTGCGGGCCGGGGAAGCGGAGGCGAGAATCAGTTCAGTCACGCTTCCCAGCCTAGTGGGCAAACGAAGAACGGCCGCCCCAGCAGTGGGACGGCCGTTCTCAGATAAGTGCGAGCAGAGAAAACCTTACCCTCTGTTCGCAGCTCCCGCAGAAGCGGTAGTGGAAGAAGTTTCCTCCTGTGACGGAAGTTCGGACGAATCCGGGGTAACCGTGTCCGAATCGTCATCGAACGGGTCGCCGTTGCGCTTGGCGTCGTACAGCTCGGGCTGCAGCAGGCCGTTGCGCTTGGCGACGATCGTCGGCACTACAGTCTGGCCGGCAACGTTCACTGCGGTGCGTCCCATGTCCAGGATCGGGTCGACGGCGAGCAGCAGTGCCACGCCTTCGAGCGGCAGGCCAAGGGTGGAGAGCGTCAGGGTCAGCATGACGACGGCGCCGGTGGTGCCGGCAGTTGCCGCGGAGCCCAGGACGGCGACGACGGCGATGAGCAGGTACTGCCCGATGTTCAGCTCAATGCCGAAGAACTGTGCCACGAAGATCGCAGCGATGGCCGGGTAGATTGCGGCGCAGCCGTCCATCTTGGTGGTGGCCCCCAGCGGCACGGAGAAGGACGCGTAGGCGCGGGGAACGCCGAGGTTCCGCTCGGTGACCCGCTGCGTCAGCGGCAGGGTGCCCACGGAGGAGCGGGAGACGAAGCCAAGCTGGATGGCAGGCCAGGCGCCGGAGAACCACTGGCGCACCGAGAGGCCGTGGGCCTTGATCAGCACGGGGTAGACCACAAACAGCACCAGGGCCAGGCCCAGGTAGATGGCCAGTGTGAAGGTGCCCAGCGAGCCGATGGTGTCCCAGCCGTACGTGGCTACGGCGCGGCCGATCAGGCCAACGGTACCCAGCGGGGCCAGCCGGATGATCCACCACAGGACCTTCTGGATGACGGCCAGGGCGGAGGCGTTCAGTGCCAGGAACGGTGCAGCGGGCTTGCCGACCTTCAGGGCAGCGATGCCGACGGCGATGGCGATGACCAGTACCTGCAGCACGTTGAAGTTCAGCGTGGTGGTGAGGGTTTCGCTGGTGGAGGCGGTCAGGCCCAGGAAGTTGCCCGGGATCAGGCCGGTGAGGAACCCGATCCAGCTGCCGGTGCCGCCGTCGTACCCGTCCGGTGCGGTGGCATCAGCGTTGGCGCCGGGCTGCAGGAGAACACCAAGCGCAATGCCGATCGCAACGGCGATCAGCGCGGTGATGGCGAACCAGAGCAGCGTCTGCCAGGCCAGCCGCGCGGCGTTGGAGACCTGGCGCAGGTTGGCGATGGAACTGACGACGGCGGTGAAGATCAGGGGGACGACGGCGGCCTTCAGCAGCGAGACGTAGCTCGAGCCAATGGTCGAGAGCGTGGCGGTGAGCCAGTTGGGCTCGCCGTCCACGGTGCCCATGTTCTTGGCCAGCAGGCCCAGGCCGAGGCCGATCAGCAGGGCTGCAATGATCTGCGGGCCAAACGAGGTGGCCCAGCGTGGAAGCCTGCGCCGGGTCTCGGCTGCGGCGGGGGACTGTGTGGGGGTCTGTGGTGATGTCACCCGTTGATGCTAGACGGGTTCACTTACCAGAGCCGTTTTGAGATTGCGAAATGTTACACGCGGCTGGAGGGTGCGTCCTTGAGAATCCGCGCCAAAACCGGGTTCTGTGGCGCAGGGCCGCGGATGTCCGCTCTTATTCCCGCAGGCGGTTGTGACGATTGTCCTATCTCCGCATCCCCAAGGGCAGCAAAACGCCCGGCCGGAAAATCCGGCCGGGCGTCTGCGGAGCTTAGTTTTCCAGCAGTGCCCGGCGCAGGGTGTCCAGGCCCACCGAGCCCAGGCGCAGGGCGCGGGTGTGGAAGGTCCGCGCGTCGTAGGCGTCACCTTCGCGGCTGCGCACTTCGTCCCGGATCTGCTCCCAGAGCCGCTGGCCCAGCTTGTACGCCGGTGCCTGTCCCGGCCAGCCAAGGTAGCGGGTGAACTCGAAGTTCAGCTGTCCCTCGGAGATGGCAATGTTCTGCTTCAGGAAGTCGTAGCCCTTCTCCGGGGTCCAGGTGCCCGATCCCCAGCGCTCCGGGATTTCGAGCTCCAGGTGGACGCCGATGTCGAAGACCACACGGGCGGCACGCATGCGCTGGGCGTCCAGCATGCCCATCCGGTCTCCGGGGTCCGAGAGGTAGCCCAGTTCCTCCATCAGCCGCTCGGCGTAGAGTGCCCAGCCTTCGCCGTGGCCGGAGACCCAGCAGACGTTGCGGCGCCAGCTGTTCAGCGTGTCGCGGGCGGCGGTAGCCGTGGCGATCTGCAGGTGGTGGCCGGGAACGCCCTCGTGGTAGACCGTGGTGGTTTCCTTCCACGTGGTGAAGGTGTCCTCGCCCTCGGGAACGGACCACCACATGCGGCCCGGGCGGGAGAAGTCGTCCGAGGGGCCGGTGTAGTAGATGCCGCCCTCATTGGTGGGGGCGATCATGCACTCAAGGCGGCGCATCGGGCCGGTGATGTCGAAGTGCGTTTCGGAGAGCTCGGCGACGGCGCGGTCGGAGAGTTCCTGCATCCAGGCCTGCAGCTCGGCGGTGCCGTGCAGCTGCCGCTCGGGGTCGGCGTCGAGCAGGTCCATGGCTTCGCGGACGGAGGCGCCTTCCTTGATCTGGTTCGCCACCTGCTCCTGCTCGGCGATGATGCGGTCCAGCTCCGCCACGCCCCAGGCATAGGTCTCTTCCAGGTCCACGGCCGAGCCGAGGAACTGCCGGGAGAACAGCGCGTAGCGCTCTGCGCCGACCGCGTCCTTCTCGGGAGCCACGGGCAGCAGTTCGCTTTCCAGGAAGCTGACCAGTGAGCGGTAGGCGGCGCGGGCGCCGTCGGCGTTTTCCTTCAGTGCGGCCTGCAGCTGCTCGGGCAGCGCGGAGCCGTCGCCCAGCTTGGCGCCGGAAGTGAAGGAGTCAAAGAAACCGCCGTCTTCGGCGTACTTTGCGGCCTGTTCCATGACGATCTGAACCTGGCGGCGGGCGGCAACGCGGTCCTGTTCCGCGCCGCTGCGCAGCGAGGTGATGTACCCGGCGACGGCGTCGGGCAGGTTATGCAGGCGGCCGCAAATGTGCTCCCAGGCTTCCACGGTGTCCGTGGGCATGAGGTCGAAGATGGCGCGGATGTCCTGCGCTGGGGAGGCGATGTTGTTCAGGTCGGCCAGGTCCCAGCCGGAATCGTGGATCTCCAGGGCCAGGCCCAGCCGCTCGCGCATGGCGTCCAGGGTTACGCGGTCGACGTCGTCCGCGGGCTGGAGGTCCTCAAGGCGCTCGAGGGTCTCCCGCATTGCTTCGGCCATGGATTCAAGGCCTGCGGGGGAGTAGTCGGCGTACTCAGTTTCGTGGCCCGGAATGCCCAGAGTGGTGGCAAAGGACGGATCCAGCGTGAGCAGATTCTCCGTGAAAGCTTCGGCGACGGCGTCAATCGCAGTGGGGGTGCGCGAGCCGGCGTTGGACAGGTTATCTGATGAGGTTGTCTGTTCAGTCACACGTCCGAGCGTAGCGTGTCAGCGGTAGCTGCGCCGCCAGGAGCCCGGACCGGGTGCCGGCTGCAGGCTCAGCGCACGGCGCCGCGTCCACGCCCTGCGGGTGCGTGCGGGGTCCAGCGCCCGGGAGGTTCCGGGCGGCAGGCCGGCACCCGGGGCAGCGGCTCCCAGGCCAATAACGACGGCGGTAAGCGCCGCCAGTTCCTCCTCCGTGGGGTTGCCGGAGAGGACCTGCAGGAACGGTTCGGCAGGAACAGCCGGTGCAGCCGGTTCGGGGGCGTAGTCGAAGACGCTCACAGCGGAATGTTCCCGTGCTTCTTGTGCGGCAGGGTGGCGCGTTTCTCGCGCATCACCCGCAGCCCGCGGATCAGCTGGAGCCGGGTTTCGGACGGCGCAATGACGGCGTCCACATAGCCCAGCTCGGCCGACTGGTACGGGTTCAGCAGTTCCTCTTCATAGGCGGTGATGTAGTCCTGGCGGACTTCTTCGACGTCGCGGCCCTCGGCTGCTGCGGCTGCGAGCTGGCTGCGGTAGAGGATATTCACGGCGCCCTGGGCACCCATCACGCCGATCTGCGCGGTGGGCCAGGCCAGGTTCAGGTCCGCGCCGAGCTTCTTGGAGCCCATGACAATGTACGCGCCGCCGTAGGCCTTGCGGGTGATCACGGTCAGCTTGGGAACCGTGGCCTCCGCATAGGCGTAGAGCAGCTTGGCGCCGCGGCGGATGATGCCGTTGAATTCCTGGTCCTTGCCGGGCAGGAAGCCGGGCACGTCCACGAAGGTGAGGATGGGGATGTTGAACGCGTCGCAGTTGCGCACAAACCGTGCGGCCTTCTCCGAAGCGGCGATGTCCAGGGTGCCGGCGAACTGCATGGGCTGGTTGGCGACGACGCCCACGGTGTGCCCTTCCAGCCGCCCGTAGCCGATGATGACGTTCGGTGCGTACAGGGCCTGCATCTCCAGGAAGTGACCGTCGTCCACGACCTGCTCGATCACGGTCCGCATGTCATAGGGCTGGTTTGCGGAGTCCGGGATCAGCTCATCGAGGGCCAGGTCGCCGTCGTTGGTTTCTTCTTCCTGCGCGAAGGGCGCCAGCGGCGCTTCAGCGAGGTTGTTGCTGGGCAGGAAATCCAGCAGCTCGCGGACAAAGTCAACGGCGTCCTCTTCGTCGGAGGCGAGGTAGGTGGAGGTGCCGGTGGTGGCGTTGTGCTGCCGCGCGCCGCCGAGGGTTTCCATGTCCACGTCCTCGCCGGTGACGGTCTTGATGACGTCCGGTCCGGTGATGAACATGTGGGAGGTCTTGTCCACCATCACCACGTAGTCGGTGAGCGCGGGGGAGTAGGCGGCGCCGCCGGCGGAGGGGCCCATGATCAGTGAGATCTGGGGTACGACGCCGGACGCGTGGACATTGTTGCGGAAGATATCGGCGAACATCGCCAGCGAGGCAACACCCTCCTGGATGCGGGCTCCGCCGCCGTCCAGGATGCCAACCACGGGGCAGCCGTTGCGCAGCGCGAACTCCTGAACCTTGACGATCTTCTCGCCGTTGACCTGGCTGAGGGAGCCGCCGTACACCGTGAAGTCCTGGCTGTAGACCGCCACCGGACGTCCGTCCACGGTGCCGTAGCCGGAAACCAGACCGTCGCCGAGGGGCTTCTTCTTTTCCATTCCAAACGCAGTGGAACGGTGGACGGCCAGGGCATCGAATTCAACGAACGAGCCTTCGTCCAGGAGCAGGTCAATGCGCTCGCGGGCGGTGTGCTTGCCGCGGGCATGCTGCTTTTCGACTGCAGCGGCGCCGGAGGGAATCTGGGCCTGCGCCTGGCGGCGCCGGAAGTCGGCGATCTTCCCGGCGGTTGTCTGCAGATCGATGTCCTGGTCGATGCTCATTTACTCTCCGGTGCTGGTTCTGAGGAATGGCAGGCGGATCGCCATCCGGGGCGCCACACGGCGGCTTCAGTAGGTTTCTTACAAGCCTGCGGGCGATTCACCCAGTCTAGTGAGCGTCAACACGCATGCCGGGTGTAGGAAACCTACAATTTGTGTCCCTGAGCCTTGGCAGGACGAAAAGCGGCCCCGCGGGTTGACACCCGGGTGCCGGGCCATCCACCCGCAGCATTCTTCGTATTACTTGGATCAGTCCGCTCAATTACTCTGTCCGGCCCCTGCAGGCGCACGTAGTCTCGGCTCAGCAACCCAGCCTCCTCACCCCTTTCTGAACAGGCAGTGCACGCGAGCACAAGGAGCAGTCCATGCACAGAATCCGTCTCTTCCGGGTATATCTTCTTTCCTTAGCGGCTGTCTTTGGGCTGCTGCTAGTTGGCGTTGCTGCACCCGCGCAGGGTGCCGTTCCGGCTCAGGTCGGTGCGCCTCCGGGCAAGAACATCGCTTTCTGCCACGCGACGTCGTCGGCCTCTAATCCCTACGTCCTCATTAGGACGGACCCGTCGTCGATCCTGAAGCAAGGGCACGACTCGCATCCCGAGGACATCATTCCGCCGTTCGAGGGGTATGAGGGCAGCGCGCGGTGGCAGGATGACGCCTACAAGGCCATCCTCGCCAACAACTGCGTGCAGCCGCCGTGCCCGACGCCGACGCCAACACCGACACCCACGCCGACTACGCCAACACCGACGCCAACACCCACTACACCGGAGCCGACGCCGACCACGCCGGGGCCGACTCCGACCACGCCGGAGCCGACACCAACCACCCCCGGGCCGACACCGACCACGCCGGGGCCGACACCGACCACGCCGGGGCCGACTCCCACGGATACCGGGACCCCGACCGGGACAGCCGCGCCAGTGGACACCACAACCCCCACGCCAGGCACTTCCTTCCCGTCCTGCATCTGTCCTAATGCCGGGCAGGGAAATGCTGATCCGGGTGCCGGTGCCGCCGGAACCGTACCCGGCGCCGGAACCGTGCCGGGCGCCGGGGCAACTGACCCGGCCCGTCCCTGCAGCACTCAGACGGCTCTTGCCTACACCGGCACCGAGGGCACCTCGTCCTCTGCCGGCGTGATGGTGCTGGGTCTTGGTGCGCTGATCGCCGGTGCTGCCGTACTGGCACTGACAATGCGCCCCAGGGGCAACCACAGCTAGAAAACCCGCACCGCTGAGGTAGTGCACCCGCGGATGTTACTGGCCAGTAACATTTTTCCCGCGGGTGCATTACCCTGTCCGTATGACTTCGAACACACCAACTTCTTCGCGTTCGCTGGCCGGGCGCACCATCCTTATGTCCGGCGGCAGCCGGGGAATCGGGCTGGCCATCGCGCTCCGAGCCGCTGCCGACGGCGCCAACATTGCGATGCTCGCCAAGACCGCTGAGCCCCACCCGAAGCTGGAAGGCACTGTGTACACGGCGGCCGAACAGCTCGAAGCTGCAGGCGGCAAGGCCCTGCCGATCATCGGCGACGTGCGCCGCGACGAAGACGTCGCCAACGCTGTGGCGGCGACCGTGGAGCACTTCGGGGGCATCGACATCGTGCTCAACAACGCCTCCGCGATCGACCTGCGGAAAACCGACGACGTAACCATGAAGAGCTATGACCTGATGCAGGACATCAACGCCCGCGGCACGTTCCTGCTCTCCAAGACCGCGCTGCCGGCACTGCGGGAATCGGACAACGCGCACATCCTGACGCTTTCCCCGCCGCTGAACCTGGACCCGAAGTGGGCCGGAAGCTACCTCGCCTACACGGTGGCCAAATACGGCATGTCACTTACCACCCTCGGCCTCGCGGAGGAGCTGAAAAAGGACGGGATCGGTGTGAACTCGCTGTGGCCGTGCACGTCGATCGACACCGCTGCCATCCGGAACATGCCCGGCGGTTCGGAACTGGCCCGTGTCTCCCGCAGCGCGGACATTATGGCCGACGCCGCGCACGCCATCCTCACCCGCTCCGGGCGGGAAGCGACCGGCAACTTCTACACGGATGAAGAGGTGCTGCGCCAGGAGGGCGTCAGCGACTTCACCAGGTACAGCCTGGGTGCGCCCGAAGACAAACTGATGGCCGATTTCTTCCTGTAACCAAACCGGCTGGCCCGCCCAGGGCTGCCGGATGCCGGGCCACAGGGCTCCGGGGGAGGGGACGCGTAAGATCGGAACCATGCACCTGCACTACTCCAGCATGGAGCGTCCGCCCTTGGAACCGGAGCGTCTCCAGAGCCGCCTCGTAGCCCCGGAGGGCCCGCTGGCCCGGCTGGACGTCGTCGCCGAAACCGGCTCCACCAACACTGACCTGGCCGACGCCGCCCGGCTGGTTCCTTCGCAGTACCCGGACCTGTCCGTGCTCACCGCAGAGCTGCAGACCGCCGGCCGCGGCCGGCTGGGCCGTGCCTGGCAGGCGCCGGAACGCTCCTCGCTTTTTGTCAGCGTCCTGCTGCGCCCGGTAAATGCCCAAGGCCGGCCCCTGCCCACCCAGTCCTACGGCTGGCTGTCCCTGCTGGCCGCGCTGTCCCTGACCAAGAGTGTGGCGGCGCGCACCGGCGTCGAACCCCGGTTGAAGTGGCCGAACGACGTGCTCGTGGACGGACGGAAACTGGCAGGTGTCCTGGCCCAGTTGGTGCCCGAGACGTCAGGCAACCCGCCCGCAGTGGTGGTCGGCACCGGCCTGAACGTCTCCCTGACGGACGAGGACCAGCCGGTTCCCACCGCGACCAGCCTGCTGATGGAGTACGCCTCCACCACCGACCGGAACGTCCTGCTGCAGGACTATCTGCTGCAGCTGGCCGAGGACTACCGTGCCTTCTGCTCCGTCGACGGCGATGCGCTGGCTCCCTGGCCAGGCGGCGGGAGCCTGCGGGACCGGGTCGCCGGACGCATGCTCACGCTGGGCCAGCAGGTCCGTGCCGAGCTTCCCGGCGGAGGGCAGCTGACCGGCCGGGCCGTGGAACTGGATGCTTACGGAGGCCTGGTGGTTGTGGATGCGGAGGCCGGGGAGCGGCGCACCGTCACGGCTGCCGACGTCGTTCACCTGAGGCCCGCGCAGGCATGAAGACTCTTCGATCCGCCGGATTCCGGTGCGGATGAGGCTGGAGCCGGGGGAACAGGTGATCGTGGCGGCCCGGCCGCACGCGGGTCCGTTGGCGGGACCGGTGCTGCTGGCTGCTGCTGCGTGCGCTCTCGGCGGTTTCGCCCTCGGCTACCTCAGCCGGGACACCGTACCGGCCTCGCTGGCGGAATGGACGCCCCTGCTGGCTCCCGCCGTCGTTGTTCTGGTGCTGTTGGTCCTCCTGCGCTTCTGCCTGCCTGCGGTGCTGCGCTGGAATGCCACCCGGTATGTGCTCACCAACCGCCGGATGATCCACCGCAGGGGAGTGCTGCGCCGGCGCGAGCATGACCTGCCGCTCGCCTCGATCTACCAGCTGGAGGCGCGGCAGGGGATTGCCCAGCGCCTGCAGCGTGCAGGCACCCTGCGCATCGACCTGGGCCGCGGCCGGATCATCGATTACCCGTCGGTGCCGGAAGTGCACAGGTTCAAGTCAATTGTGTTGGCCACCATAGAAGACCTGCCAATGACCGTTATGTTCGATGGTGTAGATATTGAAGGAAGCGCGGGCTACGACGACGAATGGAGCACCGATGAGTGAGCAGGGCCAGGACGCACCCGATGGTGCCGCCGAGCCCGAGCCGCTGACGCTGTCGATGAACGCAGTGCCGATGCCGGACAAACCCGTGGTGCCGGAAGGTTCCGGGGCAATCGACCGTGAAGACGTCCGCCGGCTGGAAGCCCAGCTCATCGGCGGGCCCCGAACGCTGAAGCGGCGTGAAGCCGCGGCCGGGGCCGGGGTTTCACTGCTGTCGGCCCGCAAGCTCTGGCGTGCCATGGGTTTCCCGAACCTCGACGACGACGCCGTGTTCTTCACCGAAGCCGACCGGGATGCCCTGAGCACCGTGATCGAACTGGTCCGCGAAGAACGCCTGACCGAGGAAGCCGCCATCTCCATCATGCGGTCGATCGGGCAGATGACGGACCGGATGGTCGTCTGGCAGATCGAAGCGCTGGTCGAGGAAATGGTGGTCCAGCGCGGAATTACCGACGCCGAGGCACGCAAGCGGCTCGTCGCCGCCCTGCCGGACCTGATTGAACCCCTGGAAAAGACGCTGGTCTACGCCTGGAAGAGGCAGCTGAACGCCGCCGTCCAGCGGCTGGCGCTGCGGGCCGAAGCCGGCCTCGCCAGCCACGACTCGGACACCGATGACAACCCGCTGCCGCTGGCACGCGCCGTCGGCTTTGCCGATCTGGTGTCCTACACCAGCCTCTCCCGCCAGATGAACGAGAAGACCCTGGCGCAGATGGTGCAGCGCTTCGAGCACAAGTGCTCCGAGATTATCTCCGTGGGCGGCGGCCGCCTGGTGAAGACGATCGGCGACGAAGTCCTGTTCAACGCGGAGACTCCGGAAGCCGGGGCGGAGATTTCCCTGGCGCTGGCCAAGGCCTTCACCGAGGACGAGCTCCTGCCGTCGGCCCGGGTGGCCATGGTGTGGGGCCGGGTGCTCTCCCGCCTCGGGGACATCTACGGGCCCACGGTAAACCTGGCCTCGCGACTGACCTCCCTGGCTGAGCCCGGCACGGTCCTCACGGATGCCTCCACTGCTGCGGCCCTGCGCAACAACGAGCGCTTTATCCTGATCCCGCATTCCCCGCGGAATGTGCGCGGATTTGGGGAAATCCACCCGGTGACCCTGGCCCGCGGCACCGGCCCCGGCCTGGTTCTGGACTAGGTTCTTTTCGAAACCTGCTGCGGCCAGGGTGCAGGTCACGCCGCGGCTCGGCCGCAGTGTGGGACCGGGCTGGTCGGTTTGGTGCTGCGCCGGGGCCGGGCCGGTTTGGGCGGGGCTGGGCCGTGTTGGGGCATCCTGTGTCGCAATACCGCCGCTTTGAGGTGGGCCTGTTCATCCTGTGCTGCAATATCGTCGCTTTCCCGGGTTCAGAGGGACGTTATCGCAGCACAGGAGTTCGACGGAGGACCCTATACAGCGGTATCGCCCCACAGGATGGAAACCCCGGTGCCAGGGGTGCCGCACGGGCGCCGGCCGGCCCGGATGAGGGACCGTCGGGCCAGCCCGGATAAAGGGTAGGCGTCGCAGCTATTGGTCCCGGCCGCGCCGCCGCCCGTTTGGAAGACGATCGCTCCGGTTTGGGAGTTTTCGGCCGGTACGCGGCGTCCGATTTCTCCCAATCCGGAGCGATTGCGCCGCGGCCCGGCTTCCTCAACCCCGGATTTCCTTCACTTCGGGACTTCACTGCCAGTTCGTGCTTATCCTGCGCGGCGCCGTGGCAGGAAAGTCCCGAACTGGAAGGAATGTCCCAAAACGGAGGGGCATCCTGGTCTAGCGGAGATCCCGCACGGCCCCGCACCCCGTACGGCCCCGCACCTCCCCGCACCCCGCACCGGCCCAGCCCACCGCACCGGCCCAGCCCCGCCGGTAACGGTTTGGGCAGGAAGCTTAGCAATATGGGACACTAAGTCCGTCTGCCTGCCGTTCTGCTGCCGCCGTGCGACTGGACACCGCACATCACGGGCGCTGGAGAACCGGCACAGCCATTTGGGGAACGCAACAGGGGGATCCACGTGTCAGCTTTGAGGGGGGCTCTGCCTGCGCGTCTGCGTGCGCGCCGAAAAGCCATCTCTGCCGGCTCCGCCGTGGCTGCCGCAGGCGCACTCGTCGCCACGGCCATCCTGTATCCCGGGTTCGCCAGTGCAGACGTGGACCTGAACGACGGCGGCGTCTGGGTCACGAACCAGACCCAGGGCATGGTGGGGCACCTGAACTATCCCTCCCGGATGCTTGACGGCGCTTATGCGGCCAACAGCGACCGGTTCGACATCACCCAGCATGAGGGCACTGTCTTCCACGCCAATACCGACCAGTCCAAAGTTTCGCCCGTGGATGTCGCCAACGTATCCCGCGGCACCGAAGTGCAGCTCCCGGCGTCGGCTGTGCTCAGCCAGGGCGGAACCGCCGTGGCCATCACCGACCCCGCCGGCGGCAACGTCTGGTTGACCAGCACCGGCTCCCTGCCGTTCTTCAGCGACACCGAGCTGGAGCCCGCACTTGAAAACTCACCAGGCGCCGCAGCCGATGTTGCACCGGACGGCACCGCAGTGATCGCAGACCCCCGCGGCGGCCGGATCCACACCTACCAGGTGGCCCCGGACGGCAGCTACGGCGAACCGCAGACCACCGAGTCCGAAGAGCTGACGGGATTCGGTGACGTGCAGGTCGCCGCCGTGGGCAGCAAGCCGGTGGTGTTCGACGCCGAGTCGGGCACCATGGTGCTGCCCGGCGGACGCACCGTGACGTTCGAGGACACCCGCGGCGCCCAGCTCCAGGACTCCGGACCGGACGCCGGTTTTGTGGCACTGGCAACGGCGACTTCCCTGATCGAGCAGCCGCTGAACGGTTCCGACGCCACTGTCACCGAGATCGGCAGCAGCGGCACCCCGGCTCCGCCGGTGCTGGTGGACGGCTGCGTGCACGCCGCCTGGGCCGGTGCCGGAACCTACCTGCGCAACTGTGCGGATGAATCCGAGAATCTCCGCGAAGAGATCCAGGGCATCGGCGCGTCCTCCGACCTGGTGTTCCGCGTGAACCGCTCTGTTGTGGTCCTCAACGACATCAACGGCGGCAACGTGTGGCTGGTGCTGGAAAACATGCAGCTGGTGGACAACTGGGGGGATGTGATTCCGCCCAAGCAGGACTCCAGCGATGACGAAGAGGAATCCGCCAGCGAGAACCCAGTCAACACCCTGCCGGACCGCACGGGGGAGAACCGCCCGCCGGTTGCCTCCGATGACCGCTTTGGGGTCCGCGCCGGACGCACCACCATCCTGAACGTCCTGGACAATGACACCGATCCCGACGGCGACCTGCTCACCGTCCAGCCCACGGGGGAACAGCCCGCAGCCGGAACGGTCCAGGAAATCTACAACGGCGCCGGCCTGCAGATCGTGGTGCCGGCCGAGGCAACGGGAACCAGCACCTTCAGCTACGAAGTCCGCGACGGACGCGGCGGCACTGCGTCGGCCACCGCTATCGTCCAGGTGCGGGCCGCGGGGGAGAACGCCCCGCCCGAACCCCGCCGTTCCACCCGGATCCTGGTGGAACAGGGCCAGACTGTCAGCCAGAACATCCTTAACGACTGGATGGATCCCGACGGCGATGACCTGGTTCTGCTCTCCGCGGAGCCAACTGCCGACGGCGACCAGGTGCGAACCCGCTCGGACGGGCTGCTGACGTTCCGGGACATCGGCAAAACCCAGGGCGTCAAGGACGTGGCCGTCACCGTTTCCGACGGCACCGAGACCGCCGCCGGCACCGTCACGTTCGACGTCCGCCCGGCCGGTGTGCTGCCGCCGGTCACCAACTTTGACCACTTCACGGCCACGGTCGGAGAAGCGGTGACGCTTTATCCGCTGCAGAATGACCTGGACCCTGCCGGCGGCCAGCTCAGCCTCGCCCGCGTGGACCCGGAGGACGACGACGGCTCCGAACTCGTCCCCAACTACGAAACCGGCGCCGTGTCCTTCACCCCGGCAGCGGCGTCGACCTATTACCTCGAATACCTGGTGACCAACGGCCCGCAGAGTGCCGCCGGCCTGATCCGGGTGGACGCCGCCGAATCCGGACGGCAGGGCGCACCCGTAGCCGTCCGCGACGTCGCCCTCCTGCCGCGCGGTGGCAGCGTGCTGGTGGACGTACTGGGCAATGACACCGACCCCACCGGCGGAGTGCTGGTGGTCCAGTCGGTCAACGCCGGGGCCAGCTCACCGCTGGACGTGGAAGTGCTGGACCACAACATCCTGCAGATCCATGATGTGCGCGGCATACAGCAGCAGGGCGCCATCCGCTACACCGTTTCCAACGGCACGGCCAGCGCGAGCGGTGAGGTCAGCGTGCTGCCCGTGGAACCGCCGGAAACCCTGCTGCCGCCCTCAGCCGCGGCCGACACCGCCACCGTCCGGGTGGGCGACGTCGTGGATATCCCGGTCCTTGAGAATGACACCTCACCCACCGGCGATGAACTGACGCTGAATCCGGTGCCGGCGCAGGACGTCGATCCGGCCGACGGGCAGCTGTTTGTCTCTGAAAACACGCTCCGCTTCGTCGCCGGCGACACCGCCAAAACCGTCTACGCCATCTACGAGGTCCGAGACTCCACCGGCCAGAGCGACTCGGCGCAGGTGCGGATCATCATCCGGCCCCGCGATGACGAGAAGAACACCCCGCCGGTTCCCCGCAACCTGGAGGGCCGCGCGATCGCCGGAACCACCGTGCGGATTCCGGTGCCGCTGAACGGTCTCGACGCGGACGGAGACTCGGTGTTCCTGGACGGCATCGCCGCCGCCCCGGCCCAGGGTGCTGCCGTTCCCGGCCCCGACTACATCGATTACACCGCCTCCGCCACCGGCGCAGGAACCGACTCCTTCACCTATACGGTTCGGGACCGGCTGGGTCTGGTGAACACCGGCACCGTGCGGGTGGGAATTGCTCCGGCCGCCGAGGCGAACCAGAAACCCGTGGCAGTGAACGACGCCGTGAGCGTGCGTCCGGGACGCGAGGTCGCCGTGCCGGTCCTGGCGAACGATTCAGACCCCGACGGCGATCCGATCTCCCTGGACCCGGACGGCGTGACCAGCCAGGAACCGTCCATGGACGCCCGAGCTGACGGGCCGCGGGTGCGCTTCACCGTGCCCGCGGAAGCCGGGACCTACAACGTTCGCTATTCGGTGAAGGACAACCGGGGCGGCGCCGCGAACGGCAACGTCGCCGTCGTCTCCGATCCGAATTCCGAGCTGCTGGCACCGATCGCCCGGGATGACCGGGTTGAGGTCTCCGAGATCCGCGGCCGCACAGCAGTGGATGCTGCAGTACTGGAGAACGACGAGGATCCCGACGGCGTCGCAGAGGATCTGCAGGTCTCCGTGGACCCCTCCCGCATCACTGCCTCTGTTGTGGGAGACAAAGTGCGGGTGGAACTGACCGACGAAGCACAGGCCATTCCCTACACGGTTGAGGACATGGACGGAGGAACGGCCACCGCCGTGCTCTGGGTGCCGGGCCTGAGCGCCCAGTACCCAACACTGCTCAGCAGCGCCGTCCAGGAAATCCAGGCGGGGGACACCCTGGACCTGGAGCTGGGGGAGCTGGTGGAAGTGCGTGAGGGCAGGACGCCGCGGATTACCGAGACGGCGAAGGTGAGCGCCATCGGCTCGTCCAACCGGGACACCTGGGTCGCGGATGAAGACACTCTCGCCTACACCGCCGACGAGGACTACGCCGGCCTGGGCTCGATCACGTTCGAGGTAACCGACGGGTCCGGCCCCGACGATCCCGACGGCCTCAAGGCGACCCTCACCGTCCTGGTCAACGTGAGCCCGCAGCCGGAACAGAACCTTCTCCCGGCCATGAGCCCCGGGTCGCTCGAGGCCGCCAAGGGTGAAGACGCGGTGACGCTTGACCTGGCGCCGCTGGCTGCCGACCCCAATCCGGAGGACGCCGGACGCCTCAGCTTCGCGCTGGCCGGACCGGTCCCGGAAGGGTTCGAAGCCAGCCTCTCCGGCACCGTCCTGGAGGTCTCCGCTGCCGACGACGCCGCCGTCGGCACCCTGGGCCAGCTGGCCGTCACCGTCACGGACGGCCGCAGCGACCCGGTGCCCGGGCGCGTTGATCTCACAGTCCTCGCGTCCACCCGCCCGCTGCCGGTCGCCGCGGACGATTCAGTGGACGACGCCGTCCAGGGCCGTCCGGTCACTGTTGACGTGCTGGCCAATGACGACAACCCGTTCCCGGACACGCCGCTGCGGATCCTGGAAGCCACCGCTGAGGGCAACGGCACCGCAGAAGTTCAGGGCGACTCGATTGTGGTCACGCCCGACGCCGAGTTTGTGGGCAGCATGAGCGTGCAGTACCGGGTGGAGGACAAGACGGGCCAGGCAGACCGCCAGGCTTCGGCGCAGGTCCGGCTCTCCGTGCAGGGCCGCCCGGACGCGCCGTCCACCCCGGTGGTCGAAAGCACCCGCAGCCGCACGGTGGTGCTGGCCTGGGACCCGCCCGCCGCCAACGGATCGCCGATCACCGGCTACACGGTCACCGGATCCAGCGGCTTTAGCCAGGAATGCCCGGCCACTACCTGCACCCTTACCGGACTGACGAACAATGTCGAGTACACGTTCGCCGTCACGGCCACGAACGCCAACGGCACCTCTGACCCGTCCCCGCAGTCCGCGGCCGCCCGGCCGGACACCCAGCCGGCGCAGCCCGCGCCGCCGAACCTGGCCTTCGGCGACCGGCAGCTGGACATTACCTGGACCGCGCCGGAAAACGACGGCTCACCGATCGAGACCTACGACCTGCAGATCTCCCCGGCACCTCCCGGCGGAGCTGCGCAGAAGAGCGTCCCGGCGTCGATGAACCGCACCACCTGGACCGGACTCGCCAACGGCACCAGCTACCGGGTCCGGGTGCAGGCGCGCAACGCCGCCCCGGAACCGTCCGGCTTCAGTGACTACTCCTCACCGGAAATCCCCGCCGGAGTGCCGGAAGCACCCGGGACGCCCACCACCGCCAAGGCGAACTCGGTGGGCGTCCAGAGCCAGCTCACCGTGGACTGGACCGACGCGGCGCCTAACGGAGCAGAGGTCACCAGATACCAGCTGCGCGAATACCGCGGGTCCACCCTGGTCCGCACCCATGATGCGGGCAAGCCCTCCAACATGACGGTCCGCGTGGATAACTCCGAACAGGACTATTCCTATTCGGCCCGTGCCTACAACAAGGCAGGCTGGAGCGATTGGGGGCCAGTGTCCGCGCCGCGCCGCGCCGTCGGTGTTCCGGATGCCCCCGCAGCACCGTCCCTGTCCGCGTCGCGCACCGGCGCCGAGGGCCGGGCCGTCACCATCTCCTTCACGCCGCTCTCCGCCAGCGCGCGCAACGGTGCCCGGGCGGAGGAGATCAGCTACCGTGCCAGTTTCAGCGACGGACGGTCCATGACAGTCAGCAGCGGCCAGGAAATCACCGGCTTCACCAACGGTGCCGGCATCACCGCCCAGCTCACGGCAGTGGTTAATTCCGACGGCTCCGCCTATGACAGCCCGCCCTCTGCCGCGTCGCCGGCCGTGAGCGTGTTCGGCAGCCCCGGTACGCCGTCGGCGTCGGGTTCCAACGGCGGGCAGGGCAGCCGCAGCGCCACACTGAGCTGGTCGCCGCCGGACCAGAATGCGCACGACGTCGCGCAGGTCCAGATCTCGATCAACGGCGGGGGCTGGGAGAACGTTGGCGTCTCCGGCAGCCGCAGCGTCGGCAACGGGTACGACCAGTCGCACAGCATCCGCGTGCGGGTGCTGAACTCGCAGGGAACACCCGGCGCTGAGGCCACAGCCTCCGCGCGAACAGGTGCCGAGCCGCCGCCGGCCACCTGGACCCTGACGGTGGGCAACCAGCTCTCCAGCGGGGACCGCCGCACCTGCATGGACCCGGTGGGCTCCACCAACTTCACCGACCCCGGCTGCCGTGGCGGCCACTGGGCCTACATCGGGGACCGCATAGATACCCGCTGCTACATCGCGCGCGGCGGCGGATCCATCTGGTACCGGCAGCACTCCGGCCGGCCGGAGAACGACGGCCTGCACATCAAGGGCACCCACACCAGCTTCGGCAACAACCCGCCCGGCGGGATGGGCCGATGCTGAACCAGCTTCGACGCACTTCATCCGCACCATCTAGGGGAACACCACCATGTCCATGACCGAAGAACAGGCCGCCTGGTTCGCTGAGACCTTCGCCCAGCTGGTCACCAACGTGGGCAAGGCCGTCCTGGGCAAGCCCCAGGCCGTGCGGCTGATCCTCACGTCCATGCTGGCCGAGGGCCACGTGCTGCTTGAAGACGCCCCCGGCACCGGCAAGACCATGCTGGCCCGCGCCCTGGCCGCCACCGTGCAGGGAACCACCTCGCGCATCCAGTTCACCCCGGACCTGCTGCCCTCGGACGTCACCGGCATCACCATCTATGACCAGAAGACCCAGGCCTTCGAATTCCACCGCGGCCCGATCTTCGCGAACGTGGTGCTGGCCGATGAAATCAACCGTGCCTCCCCGAAGACCCAGTCCGCACTGCTGGAAGTCATGGAAGAATCCCGTGTGACCGTGGATGGCACCACGTACACCCAGGAACGCCCGTTTATGGTCATTGCCACCCAGAACCCGATCGAGCAGGCCGGCACCTACCGGCTGCCCGAGGCGCAGCTGGACCGGTTCCTGATCAAGACCTCCATGGGCTACCCTGACCACTCCGCGACCGTGGAGCTGCTGGCCGGATCAGCCACCCGGGACCGGTCGGCGGCACTGACCGCCGTGATCACATCCGAGGCGGTGCGGGACATGGCAGACCTCGCCGCCGCCGTCCATACCGACACCTCGGTGCTGGAGTACATTGCCCACCTGACCGCAGCCACCCGGGAGGCCCCCGAAACCCGGCTCGGCGTCAGCGTCCGCGGCGCCCTGGCCATGGTCCGGGCCGCGAAGGTCTGGGCAGCGTCCGAGGGCCGGAATTACGTCCTGCCCGACGACGTGCTGACGCTCGCCCCCAGCGTGTTCACCCACCGGCTGGTCATGGATCCGGAAGCCGAATTCTCCGGCGCCACCGCCTCCGCCGTACTGGACCAGGTGCTGGCTTCCACCGCAGCGCCGCAGCAGCGCGTGAACACCTAGGACCGCGCCCGTGCCCGGTTTTCCCCGAATACCCGCTGCCTACCGCCGTGTCCCGGCGGCAGCGTTTAATGCCGTCACTCCGCTCGGCTGGACCGTGGCAGCGCTGGCCGGTGTGTGCTGGCTGGCCGGGGGAGTGCTGGGCTGGCGCGAGGCGCTGATCGCCGGGCTGACGCTCACGCTGGTGCTCGCAGCCGCCGTCGTGTTCATTCTGGGCCGCCAGGCCTACGCCGTCCACCTGGATCTCAGCCGCACCCGGGTCGCCGTGGGAGACGACGCCGTCGGGTCCCTGACTGTGCGCAACCCGGGCGCCCGTTTGCTGCTGCCGGCGCTGCTGGAACTTCCGGTGGGAGCTGCCACCGCTGTCTTTGAACTGCCGCGCATGGCTCCCGGGACGGAACACGAGGAGCTGTTCCGCATCCCCACGCAGAAGCGCGCCGTGATTGTGGTGGGCCCGGTCGAATCGGTGCGCCGGGATCCCTTCGGGCTGCTGGGCCGCCGGCTTCGGTGGACGGACCCAGTGGACCTGTTTGTGCACCCGCGGACCGTGAACCTGCAGGGCTCGGCCACCGGGTTCATCAAGGACCTTGAGGGACTGCCCACCCGGGACCTCAGCACCGCTGACGTGTCCTTCCATGCGCTGCGCGAATACGTGCCCGGCGATGACCGGCGGCACATCCACTGGAAGACCAGCGCCCGGACCGGAACGCTGATGGTCCGCCAGTTTGAGGAAACCCGCCGATCACACCTGGCCGTGGCCCTGTCCACCCGGCGGTCCGACTACCTCAGCGATGCGGATTTTGAACTGGCCGTCTCAGCCGCCGGATCGCTGGGCCTGCAGGCGCTGCGGGAACAGCGGGACCTGAGCATGCTGACCCAGGACGGCGTGCTGCGCAGCGGCAGCGGAACCATCCTGCTGGACGGTCTGACCCGGGTGGAAAACGCCGACCGGCGCGAAGGCACCCGGGACCTGGCAGCGCTCACCGCTGACACCGTGCCCAACGCCTCCGTGGTCATCCTGGTCACAGGTTCGGTGCCGGGCGCTGCTGAACTGCGCACCGCGGCAGCAGCGATTCCTCCGGGTATCCGCACCCTCGCGGTCCGCTGCGCCGAAGGCGAACCTGCCGGCCGGCGGGACATCGCAGACCTGACCGTGCTGACCTGCGGCAGCCTGGATGACCTGCCCGCGCTGATCCGGAAGGGAACAGCGTGAGCACCCAGACACCGCTTCGCCCCCGGGAACGGAACCGGACGCCCGGCACCCGACCCGCGGGACTCAGCCCGGTAATGCTGCAGCGTCTACTGGAAGCTGCGGCGCTGGCCGTCCTGCTGAGCGCCGGTGTGCTGGGATTCGGCCCGGGGTTTGGCGGAGACCCCCGTTACCTGGCCGCAGGCCTGGGCGGTGTGATCCTGGGACTGCTCCTGGCCGGAGCCGCCGCCGCGCGCCGCTGGGGTCTGTGGACCACCGCCGGTGCAACAACCGGCACCTACCTTCTCCTGGGCTCCGTTCTGGCTGCCCCCGTGGAAGCCGCCGGAGGGGTGCTGCCAACCTTGTCCTCCCTGCGCGTTCTGGTGCTGGGGGTGGTCTTCGCCTGGAAGGACCTGCTGACGGTTGCCCCGCCCGTGGGTACCGCCGGCGGCATGCTGGTGGTTCCCTTCCTGCTCAGCCTGCTGGCCGGACTCGCCGCGGGCCTGCTCTGCTGGCGGGCGCGCGGAGCGTACTGGCCGGCGCTGCCGGTGCTGGTGCTCTTCGCGGCGGGCATCGCCTTTGGCACCAAGGACGTGCCGCTGCCCGGTCTGCGTGCCCTGCTGCTGGCAGGCGGACTGCTGGTGTTCCTTTCCTACCGGCGGAACCAGGCACAGTCACTTTCCGCGGCGCCCCAGGCTGCGCTGAGCTCGGCACCGGCCAGGGCAGCCCGTCTGCGCCGCCGGCTCTACGGAGGTGCCGTCGTCGCTGCGGCCGCGGCCCTGTCCCTGGCGGCGTCCCCGCTGCTGGGCGCGGACGTGGAGCGCAAGGTGCTCCGCGACGCCGTCGAGCCTCCCGTGGACCTGTTCAACTTTCCCAGCCCGCTCACCGACTTCCGGCGCTACGTAAAGGACAACGCGGACACCACGCTGTTCACGGTCCAGGGGCTGCCGGAAGGCCAGCGCGTCCGCCTCGCAGCGATGGACGCCTATGACGGGGTGGTCTACAACGTCAGTGGCCAGGCCTCCGGCGGGTTCGCCAGGGTAGGCGACGCGGGAGCGCTCGGACCGGACACGGAGCGCGGAACGGAGGCAACACTTCGGTTCGAGATCCGGGACTACAGCGGTGCCTGGCTGCCCTCCGGCGGTGAGGTCCGTGCGCTCCGCCCGGCAGGGGAGCGCGCCCGGGAGATCGCCGGCGGGCTCTATCACGACGCCGGCAGCGGCACGCTGCTCTCCGCCGCGGGCATCCGCCCGGGGGACAGTTATGAAACAGCCGTCGTCTTCCCCGATGAGTACGACGACGCGCAGCTGGCCCAGTACGGCTTCGCCCAGACCGCAATGCCGCGGCTGCAGCAGGACCCGCCGATCATCGGGGCCAGGGCCGCCGAGTTCGCCGGAGAGGAAACCACCCCTATCCAGCGGGTCCGGAAGCTGCAGCAGATCCTGGCCACCGAAGGCTACTTCAGCAACGGCAAGGACGGGCAGACGCCATCCATGCCCGGCCACGGTGCCGCCCGCATGGTCAGCCTGCTCGACGCCGAGCAGATGGTGGGCGATGACGAACAGTATGCGGTGGCGATGGCCCTGATGGCCCGGAAGCTGGGAATCCCGGCACGCGTGGTGATGGGGTTTTATCCGGACTGGGATGAGCTGGGAGGAGCGCCGGGGAAGATCGATATCACCGGTGACGACGTCCACGCCTGGGTGGAGGTTGAGTTTGAACGTGTTGGCTGGGTGCCATTCTTCCCCACCCCGGATGAGGACAACGAACCCGTTCCTCCGCAGCAGCAACCCAAATCCACACCCAAGCCGCAGGTGCTCCAGCCGCCGCCACCGCCGCAGGAACCGGCGGAACTCCCGCCGGACACAGCAGCTGACCCGCAGGACGCTGAAGAGAAGGACGAAGACCTGTGGGAGAGTGTGTCAGGGTTCCTGCGCATTCTGGGGCTGGCGTCCCTCCCGCTGCTGGTCCTGTTCGGGCCGCTGCTGCTCATCCTGCTGCTCAAGCGCCGGCTGCGGAACAAGCGCCGGACGGCTGGAGGCACGGCGCAGCGGGTTGCCGGCGGCTGGCGCGAAGTCCTCGGCGCCGCAGCGGACCTGGGAGTTGCAGTCACCGGGCGGCGCACACGCCGCGAAGATGCTGCCGCCCTGGGTCGCGCCTTCCCCATCGGTGCCGAAGCCACGGCAGCGCTCGCCCGCCGTGCCGACGCCGGGATCTTCGGACCGGGTAATCCCACCGAAGAAGAGGTCCGCGGCTACTGGGAGGACGTTGAACGCGTCCGTCTCTCCCTGACCGGAACGGCAGGGTTCTGGCAGCGGCAGCGCGCCCGGTATTCACTGCGTTCACTGCGCCTCGAATCACGCCTCACAGCCCGCCCCGGCGGTGCCCGGTCCAGGACGGCGGGAATAACGCAGCGGGTACACCGTGCCGCTGCAAAAGTGACCCGCCGCACCGGCGCTGCTCAAGACACCCAAGGTCCGTTAGGGTAATGGAGAGAACAGGTAAGACAGATCACTACAGTGAGCAGCTTCCGGATAGGGCGTGAATGAACTCCGACGAAACGACATCTGAGCCCCTGGAACTGGAAGCGGTCTTTGGGTATGCCTCCGACCGCGGCCTGCGGCGGGAACTGAACGAAGACTCGCTGATTGCAGCGGATCCAGTCTTCGCCGTTGCAGACGGCATGGGCGGACATGAAGCCGGGGAGATCGCAAGCAGCATCTGCGTGCGCACCCTGGCCGATTCGCGGCTGGTCGGCGAACACCTGCCCGAGGTTCCGGCTGCCGAAATCGAGGAGCTGCTGGCCAAGGCAGACCGGCAGATCCGTGAAGCGACCGGCGGGCGCGCCGGCACCACCCTCACCGGTGCGGTGCTGGTGCAGGAAGAATCCCGCCCCTACTGGCTGGTCTTCAACGTGGGCGATTCACGGACGTACCGGCTGGCGCACGGTGCACTGGAACAGATCACCGTTGACCACAGCGAGGTGCAGGAACTGGTTGACCTGGGCCAGATCACCCCTGACGAGGCACTGGTCCATCCCCGCCGCCACGTGGTCACCCGCGCGCTGGGCACCGGGAATGACACCAACGCAGACTTCTGGCTGATTCCGGTGGAGCCCGGGGACCGGCTGATGGTCTGCTCTGACGGCCTCACGGGCGAGGTGAGCGACGGCCACATCTTCCAGATCCTCTCCTCCGTGCCCAACCCGCAGGATGCGTGCGCGGCACTTGTGCAGGCAGCCCTGCGCGCCGGCGGGCGGGACAACATCACGGTGCTGGTGATCGACGCCCACTCCGGTTCTGCCAACCCTGATTCCGGAGCCATTACTCTGCCCGGACTGGCCGCACAGGACAGCCCGGCCTCCGGCGGATCCGCGGACGCCACCGGAAACAACCCCGGACCCGACGCGGTGGGACCGGCAGAAAACGGACAGTGATCAGCTGATGGACGGACTGCGGTATCAGTCGGTTCCGGGAGCCGCCTGGCTGGTGCTGGTGCGTGGTCCCCGGGTGGTGCTTCTGCCGGCGGAGACCAGCCAGCAGCGGCTGGACGAGGTCTGGGCGTCGCTGCAGGGCAGCGCTTCGCTGGAGGACGTGTTCGACGCCGTCACCGGCGGGCTCGCCGGTTCACTGAGCGCGCTGCCGTCTTTCGGCCTGATTTCGGTCGACGGCCAGGTCAACGTGCTGCTGCGCGGAGACCTGGAGCTGGAAGTCGACGGTTCTCCGGCGGCGTCCGGACGGAACCTGCGGACCTGGAGCGAGCAGGTCTACCCTGCTTCCGGACGGCTTGTGCTGCGGTCTTCAGCCTCAGACAGGACTGCCGCCGGGCCGGTGCTCTTCCTGCGTGAGGGAATGGCGGCCGTCCAGGGCATCGAAATCACTCTCGGCGCTGTTGCCGGGCCCGGTACTGAATCCCGGCCCGCTCCTGCCGTGCGGTCTGCGCCGGCTGAACCGGCTGCCCCGGTAGTGCATGCCGAACCCGTAGACCGTGCGCATCCGGCTGAACCGGCTGAAGCTGAATCCCTTGAACCAGCTGTCGGGGAGGACGCACCTGCCGCCGTCTCCGGGCCTGACCTCAGTGCGGCAATACCCTGGCTGAACCTCACCCCGCCGCCGCTCTCACCTGAAACCGCGCTCCCGGAGGACGAGGAATCCCAGAGCGTTCCCGACAGCGGCGAGCCCACCGAAACCCTTCCCCCGGTGGACCATGACGGCAACACGGTCATGGGGTTCAGGCCCCAGCCCGGTACAGCGCTGCCCGGGACACCGCTTCCCGGTGCACCGGCACCCGATTCTGCGGCTCCGGCCGGCCCGGAAGACGACGACGGCGAAACCATCCGTTCCGCTCCGGCTCCCGGGGCCTCAGTTCCGGCCGCTGGACCAATTCCGGCCGCTGGACCAGTGCCGGCCACTGGTCCTGTTCCGGGCACGGACACCGGTCCCACCGTCCTGGCCCGCACCTGCCCGCAGGGCCACATCAACCCGCCCACCGCTTCCGCCTGCCGGTCCTGCGGGGCAGAATTGTCCGGGGAACCGCGTCCCGTATCCCGGCCGAGCCTGGGACTGATGCGGCTGTCCACCGGTGCAGTGTACGAACTGGACCGGAACATCGTGATCGGCCGCCAGCCCTCGGCGTCGCGTGTTGCCGGGGCTGCCCTGCCCCGGATGGTGCAAGTTCCCAGTGACAGCGGGGACATCTCCCGCTCCCACGCCGAGGTGCGGCTGGAAGGCTGGCACGTGATGCTCCGGGACCTGTTCTCGACGAACGGAACGGTGCTCATCCGCGAGGGTTCCCTGCCCCGGCGCCTGGCACAGGGCGAGGCGGCGATCCTGCTTGACGGGGACATCGCTGAGTTGGGCGACGGCGTGACGCTGCGGTTTGAAGGACTGGCATGAAAAAGCGGCCGCCCGCGCCGCCTCCCCGGATACCAGGGTTCAGCTTCCTGGAACATCTGGGCTCGGGCGGTTTCGCTGACGTCTATCTGTATGAACAGGACCGGCCCCGCCGCCGGGTAGCGGTGAAGGTGCTGCTCTCCGACCTGCGCGGGGAAGCCTCCCGGGCGAGCTTCGAAGCCGAGGCCAACCTTATGGCGCAGCTGTCCACCCACCCCTACATCGTCACGATTTATGAAGCGGACACCACCGCAGAGGGCCGGTCCTACCTGGCCATGGAGTACTGCTCCCGGCCCAGTCTTGACGCCCGGTACCGCCAGGGCGGCCTGCCGCTGGCGGAGGTGCTCGCCGTCGGGGTCCAGGTAGCCTCCGCCGTGGAGACTGCGCACCGGGCGGGAATCGCGCACCGCGACATCAAGCCCGCGAACATCCTTACCACGGACTACAACCGGCCTGCCCTGACGGACTTCGGGATCTCCGGCACCATGGACAGCGAGGAAGACGGCGACGTGGGGATGTCCATTCCGTGGTCGCCGCCCGAGGCACTTGGCGGTGCGCGGGTGGACGGCGTCCGTGCCGACGTCTACTCCCTGGGAGCCACGCTCTACACATTGCTCGCCGGGCGGTCGCCCTTTCTGCGTCCCGGCCGGAGCAACGCCCAGCGCGATCTGGTGGCGCGGATCATGTCCGAACAGCTCACGCCCACCGGCCGCAGCGACGTGCCGGAGTCACTGGAACTGGCACTGGCCACCGCGATGTCAAGGAGCCCCGAATCGCGGTACTCCTCTGCCTATGCATTCGCCCTGGCGCTGCAGCGGATCCAGGCCGAGCTGAATCTCTCCGTTACCGAGTTCGCGGTGCTTGATGAGGCCGGACGCCAGGAGGCAGCCCACGACGACGGCGACCGCACCCGGGTGCGCAGGATCGTCTCGATCGACCCGGCGGCGACAACGTTCCCGCCCACCCTCCGCAACGGGGGGAACCTGATGGGCGCTGCCCCCGCGGCCGCCGATCACACGGCGGAGGGGACGGTGCTGCGCGCCCAGGCGCCGATCAGGGAAGCCGGGCCGCTGCGTACCAAAGGCCAGGCCGGGCAGTCCGACGCCGGGCCGTCCACCGCGGCACCAGCTGACGGGAAAGCGTCAGCAGCACCGATTCCGGGGACGAACGTCTCCGCCGGAACACCGGCCGGCTCAGGGCAGAAGGCAACACAGCGCGGGCGCATCCTGGCAGGTGTTGCCGGCGCCGCCCTGGTGGCAGCCGCGGCCGCAGCACTGGTGCTGGCACCGGACCCGCCACCGCGTCAGGATGCATCGCCGCCGTCCCAGCCGCCGTCGAACGCACTGGGGGGCCTGGAAGGTTCCGTTGCTCCGCCGTCGGAGGTTTCCGGCGTGCACGAAGCCGGCGAAGCCGTGTTCACCTGGGAAAACCCCGAACCGCAGGCGGGCGACATCTACCTCTGGCGCAGCGTGACCGCCACGGCCAAAGGGGAGCTGGTGCGCACATCGCAGGCCGAGGCCGTCCTGCCGGCCGCGGGTGCACAGACCTGCATTGAGGTGCAGGTGGCACGCGCCAACGGGCGGGCCTCAGAACCTGTGGCCGTCTGTGCCGGATAGGCAGCCGCCGGTGTGAGGGAGCGCCGGGCACGGGAGTAAAGCAGGGATGGGACATAATGAGCCTCGGGGGAGCGCCGAGCGGTGCAGCCTGGGCAAGGTTCCGCGCGCAGTTGCGCCGGAGCCGCTACGAAGGAGAGGGATCTTGGGGGATCTGGCGATAGATTTCAGCGGGGAATGGTATGAGCCGGGAGACGGAACGGTGTTCCGGATTGGGCGCGAGGGGGACCTCGCCATCGACGACAATCCGTACCTGCACCGGCAATTCCTGACCATCTCGCAGGAACACGGAATCTGGTGGCTGACGAACATTGGCAGCCGGATCTCCGCGACCATTTCCGATTCAAAGGGCGGCATGCAGGCCTGGGTTGCCCCCGGAGCCCGCATACCGCTGGTCTTCGAGCAGACCCGGGTGGTATTCACCGCCGGACCGACGACCTACGAATTCGACGTGCATCTGAAGACGCCGGCGTTCCGCCCGGATCCGCTGGATGACTCAGGATCCGGGGAAACCACCATTGGGCCGGTAGTGTTCACCGAGTCGCAGCGGGCCGTCATCGTGGCGCTTGCCGAACCGATGCTGCGCCGTGACGGTACGGGCTACAGCGCCCTCCCCACATCAGCAGATGCTGCTGCACGGCTGGGTTGGTCGCAGACCAGGTTCAACCGCAAGCTGGACAACGTGTGCGACAAACTGGACCGGGTAGGAGTCGCCGGCCTGCGCGGCGGGCCCGGCAAACTGGCGGTCAACCGCAGGGCCCGGCTGGTAGAGCACGCGGTCACTTCCCAGCTGGTGACCGCCGCAGACCTGGTCCTGCTGGACCAGGTCTCCACAGACTCCGACGCCTGACGGGCGGATCTCGATTTGAAGCTAGGAACGAAGAGGTAATGGCAGCCAACCCGAATCTTGTGAACGCCACCGCCGGTCAGCGGCTGGCGGCCCGTGCCGTCGACAGCGTGCCGCTGCTGGCCCTGGTGCTGGTGGCGCTGCTGGTTCCGGGACAGCTGGCTCTGCTGCTGTGCGCCGTGGGCGCCGCGGGCTACCTCGCCTGGACCTGGCTCTGGGAAGCAGCCAGCGGACAGACTCCGGGAAACCGGGTGGTCGGCCTGCGGACCGTCAATGAAGACGGGTTCGCCCCTGGATTTGGGGCAGTCCTGGTGCGGAACCTTCTGCTGACTGTCTCCGCCGTGACAGTGGTGGGCCCCTGGATCCTGACGGTCACCAATCTCTTCGACCATCCCACCCGCCGGCAGGGCTGGCATGACAAGGCCGCCCGCACCCTGGTGGTGGACGTCCGGGCAGGCCGGGATCCTCTGACGACCGGTGGGCGCTGGGCGGGCGGCGCGGCTCCCGGGCAGGGACCCGCTGAACAGGCCCCGGCTGTCGAACCCGCTGCCGGATGGGTGCCGCGGTCCGCCGAACCGGCGCCTGCCGCGAAGCCGGCTGCGACGCCGCCGTCGGCCGCTCCGATCAGCAGCGTGCCCGGGGTGCGGACAGCAACCGCCGTCCAGCCTGCAGCAAACATGCCCCCGGCGGAAGATGAAGAGGACGCTGAGCTCACGCGCATCGTTTCCCGCGGCCAGGGGGCCGGCTGCCGCCTGGTGTTCGACGACGGCGCGGCCGTCCGCATTACCGGCACCGCGCTGCTGGGCCGCAACCCTGCCCCGGCTATTGGTGAGAAGGTCAACCAGCTTATCGACTTCGCAGATATGGGCCGGTCCGTGTCCAAGACGCACCTGCATCTGCAGGCAGACGGTTCAACCGGGCTCTGGATCACTGACCGGGACTCGACCAACGGCAGCTCCATCGTGGCTCCCGACGGCCGCCACGAAGCCCTCGCTGCGCACAGTCCCGTGCTCGCGCCGTCTGGCAGCACCGTCTACTTCGGGGACCGCCACTTCACCGTCGGCTGACCTAGGCGAGGCGCTCATCGAGATTACAGAAACTGCACGATACAGCGCTGTAACGTGCAGTTTCTGCTATCTCGAGGGGGAGGAGAGCTCGGCGGCGAGGCGCGCGTAGGCCTCCAGCGGATGGAGTTCTCCCGGCACCTGTTCCAGCGAATACCGCACACCCAGGGACTGCGCCGGTGCGGTGCCGAGCAGCTCCGCACGGGGACCGGCGGAGGCCAGCACGGCTGAAGCCTGCCGTCCGGCGAGGGCTTCCGGGCCATAGAGCGCGGCACCCGGAACGGCTGTTCCGGTGAACCGGGCCGGACGCAGCAGGTCCCGGTAACCCAGCCCGTAGGCCAGCACTGCGGTACGTGCCCGGGCACGGTGCATGGCGGACAGGAAGGCATCCTGCCCGGCGGCGTCCAGCGGGGCATCAGCCCCGGCCAGCAGTTCAATGCTTTCCACCACACCCGCACGGGTGCGTTCCACCGTGACGACGGCGATGGATCCTGCCGCGGACCCCGGGCTGCCCGCACTGCCGTATGCGGCTCCGAGGACGATCAGCCGGCTGGGACGCGGTGCACGGCGGTAGCAGTAGTCGGAGAAAGCGGCCTCGTCCCAGATTTCGCTCACCGGTTCGTACAGCCCCCAGCCCAGCGGCGCCGAGCCGGTGACCGCTTCGAAGATCCGTGCGCTGAAGGATCCGGCACGGGTAGAGAGCGACGCCGGGTGCAGCACAGCGGCGCGGACGTGGACGTAGGCGGTGGGGATCCGCTCGGCGGCCAGGAAGTCATCGACAACGGACCCGCCGGGCATCAGATCGGCACCGTTCCAGACCTGCGTCTGGCCGGTCACTGCGTCAAAGAACCCGCCGTCGGAGCCGGTGGCCAGCCACGCGGAGGACTCGCCGTCGAACAGCGCCGAGAGCGGAAGGGTGATGGAGGAAGCAGACGGGGTCAGCAGCACAAAACGCCGGCCGGACTCCACGGCGCCTGCGTGCGCCCGGGCCAGCCAGGGACTCAGCCCCACGACGGGCTGGTCGCAGAACACCATAGCCGTGGACGCGGTGAGGAAATCGTAGGCGGAATCGTGCATCAGGCCCGTACTCCGTCCGGGAGCAGGACCACGCCGCCGGCAAGCCGCGCAATGGCGTGGCTGAGTGCATCGGCCAGCCTGCCGCCGTCGGGCGCCCCTGACGCCGCATACACCTCAAGCCACCACAGCGGTGCGGGCGAACCGGTGCCTTCCGCGGTGAAGAACTCCGGAATGGCGGATCCTGCCGGCGCACTGACTTCCGCGCCCGGATGCAGGCGCATCACCTCGCCCGGGAGCCGGATCAGGCGGGGAAGTTCAATGACCAGAGGGACGCTGTCTCCGTCGAGGATCTCCAGGACCTCCCCGGCGGCGGCTTCGCGCATGCTCATGTCCGGCGTGGTGCTGGCGAGGGCCTCGACGACGGTGCGCCGGTCCGGTTCGCCGGTGCTCACCACCACCCAGCGCGAACTCACTGGCCCGTCCCCACCGAGGTGACAGCGCCGGCCGGATCATTGAGGAACAGCTGGAGCATCTGCACCGGACGGCCGGGCTGGATCAGCTGGGCGCGGCCCGGCGGCAGCACACGGGCCCGGACTCCGTTGATCAGTCCGCCCTCGGTCCGGTCGCCGGAGAGGATCAGGGCGGCGCTGCCGGAGTCGCGCAGTGCTGTGAAGAAAGATTCGTACATGCCCCGGCTGGCGCCCCGGACCCGGCGGGTGAGCACGGCGTGCAGTCCGATTTCCGGGGCGAGCGGCAGGTACGGGGTCAGCCGAGCCAACGGGGAGGAACCGCCCGCCGTCAGG
Organism: Arthrobacter sp. NPDC055585; assembly: GCF_053619115.1. Lineage (NCBI taxonomy): Bacteria > Bacillati > Actinomycetota > Actinomycetes > Micrococcales > Micrococcaceae > Arthrobacter > Arthrobacter sp. NPDC055585. Next base: position 67,807 of record NZ_JBSHIT010000001.1, on the reverse strand, counting down.
ACGTCATAGTCATCGATCACCAGGACGACGCGCGGTGCGGCTGCGACTTCCTCGGGTGAAGCACCTACCCGTTTCTCCAGTTCGGCGGCGACGGCGGCGGCAAGCTTCTCGGCCATGGCAGCACTGGTGGCGTAGCCGCCCAGATAATCTTCCTGCACCTCGCCGGCCAGGGCACGGCGCGGATCAAAGACCGCGAACACAATGTTCTCGGCAGTGTGCTGCGCAGCCAGCGTGCGGACCACGCTGCGGAGCACATTGGACTTGCCCGAGGCGTCATCGCCCACGACCACCAGGTGGTGCTCGCGGCCCTGGAGGTCCAGGTTCTCGGTGCCCAGGTCGGTTTCCCTCAGCCCCAGCGGCACCAGGCCCGGCACCGACGGCACCGCTGCCGGATCCGCCGGCGCCACGGAGGGAAGGACGCGCACGGCCATAGCCCGGCCGTCGGTGGACGCGGCGACAGCAGCCACCAGATCCCGCGTCCCCTGGATGGCGGAACCTTCGTCCGGGTTTCCGTCGATGCGGGGCAGGGCAAGGTGTCCCTGCAGTTTCCGGTCGGTCAGCGCCCGCCCCGGTGTGCCGGGGCTCAGCGCCTCGGCCAGCTTGCGTCCGTGCGCGGATTCGCCGGGATCTGCCAGCCGAAGCTCGATCCGGTTGCCGAAGAAACTCTGCTGTGCAATTCGGATCTCATTCATCCGCGAGCAGGTGACCACCACGTGGATGCCGTAGCCGCCGCCGCGGGAGATCAGTGCGTGGACGGACTTCTCGATGTCCTCGAACTCGTCCGAGAGCTGCCCGTAACCGTCGACCAGCAGCACAATGTCAGCGCTGGGCAGCTCCGGAATCCGGCCCTGGGCATGGAGCGTGCGCAGCGTTCCCAGCGAATCGATCTGGTGCTTCTCGAAAATGCGTTCACGCTGGGCGAGCATCCCGAGGATCTCGTCCACGGTTCGGCGGACCACCTCGCGGTTGGTACGCACCGCCACCCCGCCTACGTGCGGCAGGCCTTCGAGGGGCAGCAGGGAACTGCCCAGCAGGTCCACGGCGTAAATGCCGGCTTCCGACGGCGTGTGGGTCAGTGCCAGGGACGCGGCGATGGTCCGCAGGGCGGTGCTTTTGCCGGTGGAGGGCCCGCCCACAATGGCGGCGTTCCCGCCGTGGGCGGCCAGATCCAGGTTCCAGATGCCCTGCCACTGTTTGGCCGGGTCATCCAGCAGTCCGATGGGGATGGACAGGTTGCCGCCGGCGTTCAGCCGGAGTCCCTGGCTGGTGGTGAGCACCCCGCCAGCCGCCGTATCCAGGGCCAGGCCGCGGGGCAGCGGCGGCAGCCAGATCGGGTCCACGGCGCGCGGGAAGCGGGCAAGGGTGTCCATGAGGGTGGAGAGCACAGTGGGTCCGGTGGTGCGTTTGGCGGACGACGCCGTGGCCGCCGCGGGCGCGCCGCCGCCGTCGCCGGGGGCCTGCAGCGAGGCCGCGTAGCGGGGGACTTCCAGCACTGGAGGCTGTTCGTCCTCGTCTTGTTCCGCGGGGGCTGCAGCGTCTTCCAGCGGGCCGGAGACGTACCCGGCCTTGAACCGGGTGTAGGTGGTGGTGTCCACCTTGAGGTATCCGAAGCCCGGCACGGGCGGAAGGTGGAAGGCATCCGGGGTGTCCAGGACAGTCCTGGACTCGGATTCGGAGAGGGTCCGCAGGCCGATCCGGTAGGAGAGGTACGTGTCCAGGCCGCGCAGTTTGCCGCCCTCGATCCGCTGGCTGGAGAGCAGCAGGTGCACGCCGATGGACCGCCCGATGCGGCCAATGGATAGGAAGAGTTCGATGAAGTCGGGGCGCGCGGTGAGCAGCTCACCGAACTCGTCGATGATGACCACCAGATGGGGCAGCGGCGGGAGCTCTTCGCCCTGCCCCTGCCGGTGTTTGCGGTGCAGCTGGTAATCAGTGATGTTGGCCAGGTTCCCGGCGTCCTTGAGCACTTCCTGACGGCGCTGGATTTCGCCGGAGAGACTGGCGTAGACGCGTTCGATCAGGCTGACGTCGTCGGAGAGGTTAGTGATCACGCCCGTGACCTGCGGCGCGTTCGCAAACGGGGCGAAGGTGGCGCCGCCCTTGTAGTCCACCAGGACCATGGCCAGCAGATCCGGGGGATGTGTGGCGAGCAGGCCCACCACCAGCGACCGGAGCATTTCGGACTTGCCTGAGCCGGTGGCGCCGACGCACAGACCGTGCGGGCCGTGGCCGAACTGGGCGGATTCCTTCAGGTCCAGCAGTGCCGGCCGCCCGCGGTCGTCAGCGCCGAGCGGAACCCGGAGGAAGTCCACCTCGCTGCGCGGCTGCCAGAGCCGGCGGATGTCTGCTTCGTCCAGGTTCGGGGACAGCCCAAGCATGTCCAGGAAGCCTTCGGAGCTGCCCGTGCTCTCGTGTTCCAGGGAATCGGGGGACAGTCGCAGCGGCGCCAGGGAGCGGGCCAGCGACTCCGCGAGGGCGACCGGAAGGGAATCCAGGGTGCCGGTGCCGACCTGCGGATCCACCGGATCTTCACGGTAGTTCTCCAGCACAAAACCGGACTCGGTTTCGGAGATGCGGACGGCCACCTCGCCGGGTTCCTGTCCGCGTTCGGCTGCGAGGAAGACCGTGGTGATGCCCAGCTGCCCGGGCGCGGCCTGGCGGTCCGGCAGCGGCAGCTCCGAGGGCAGCGTGCCGTAGCTGTCGGCCACCACCAGCAGCCGGGGAAGCGCTGAGCCGATGCCGCCGCGCAGGAAGTTCTTGCGGGCTTCCGCAGCCATGTTGGAGCGGCGGGAGAGATCATCCTGCACCAGATCAGCCAGCGCATCCACGCTCGGCGCAATGCGGCGCACCGGACCGGTCCGGTGCGTTTTGTCCTGGTCGGCCAGGTGCGGCAGCCAGGTGGCCCACTCCCAGTCCGCGCGGGTTTCCTCTGGGGAAACCAGGGCGAGGTGCAGGTCTTCGGGGGAGGAGAAAGAAGCCGACTGGAGCAGCAGCAGACGCGCCACCTGCAGTACGAACGGCCGGGACCCGACCACGCTGACCGTTCCGGCGCCGTCCAGGGGCACCGTGACCGGCAGATCGGGGCTGGCCTCGTAGCGGCGCTTGAGGATCTGCAGCTCGGTGGTCATAAAGGTGTCGTCGCGGGCCAGCGCGGAACCGGAGTCCAGGACGGTGATTTCCCGGTTGGTCCTGGTGCCGGTGCCGATGCGGGTCTGCAGGAAATCCTCGTTGTGGCGGCGGCGTTCCCACACGCGGCGGTGGTTGCGGATGATGTCGAAGAGCGCTTCCGGCGGCGGATTGGCGGCACGCGCGACGGCGGCGGCCTCCTGTTCCTGGAGCCGCAGGGTGGTGCGGCAGCGTTCGAGGTATTCAAGGTAGTTCTCGCGCTGCTCCCGGCGGGCGCGTCCCTGCTTGCCGCGCTGGCTGACCATCATCACGATCGAGGCGAGGATGGTTACGATCATCATCAGCGCGCCCACCGCGGCGAGCGGCGAACCGCGGAACAGCATCATGACGGTCATCGAGACGCCTGCGCCGAGCAGCGGCACCAGGGACATCATGTTCATTCCGCCCTTGCCGCCTTCGATCTGCGGCGGCGCGTCCAGGGTGAAGGGATCCATGCTGCGTGCCGGGGGAGTGGTGCGGGCCGGACGGTGCAGCAGCTTCACACTCATGTGCGGGCCCTCCGGCCGGATCCCGCTTCGGCGCGCCGGGCGGCAACGGGTGCGCCGGGCCGGCCGGCTGCGGCGGACGCGGCGGAGAGCACGCGGGCAGCCAGCTCGGTGCCCTGCAGCCGGGTTGCACGGGAAAGCAGCCGCGGCTGGATCTCCACACCAGCAGCCAGGTGCGCGTCATAGTCCAGGTAAGCGGTATCAACGCCGGACCGGGCGAGCCTGCGCGCCTCGGCCTCAGGTTTGAAGGGGCTGCGCGCCGAGGTCCGGGTGAGCAGGACCAGCAGCGGAACCGAGCCAAGATCCGGCCGGGTCCGCCACAGGTCGGCGGCGCGCTCGGCGTCGTCAAGGCCTGCGACGCTGGCGGGAGTGACGAACAGGGCCAGATGGGATTCGCCCAGCGCCCAGCGGACTGCGTCCGGCCCGAGGCCGGGCGGGCAGTCGAACAGGGTGACCGGACAGTAGCGGGAGAGCACCCGGGGAAGATGGGTGACGTCGTCGTCGGCCGTCTTCGTTCCGCCGGGCGGACGGCGTCCGGTGACCAGCAGGTTCTCCGGGCCCGGCGAGGCAAGAAACTCCCGCACCCCTGCCAGCGAACCCGGAATGGTGCGTCCCAGCCGCGCCGCGGCGGCGTCCAGCGACGGTGCCGCAGGAGCGGCCAGGCGCAGCGCGAGCGTTCCGGCTTCGGCCAGGTCCACAGCGGCCGCGGCGTCGGAACGCAGCGAAGCATAGGTGCGGGCCAGCAGGGCGGCGGCCGTGCTCCGGCCTGCGCCGCCGCGGGACCCCACAACGGCGATCCGGCGCCCAGTGGTTACCGGCTGCTGGACGCCGGCCGCGGCCTCGGCCAGCGACTGCGGATAGTCATCGCCGCGGAACATGTCTGCGGCCTGCTGCAGGAACCGGCGGGCCGGACCTTCGGCAGGACGGGTGCGCAGTGTGCGGCGCAGCCGCTGGGGAGTGGACTCAAAACCGTCGCCCTGGGCCGTTGCCGGCGCACCGAAGCCGTCGCCCGAAGTTATCTGTGTCATCTAGAAGCTCTCCAGCAGTTGCGCGAAGATTCCGAACATTCCTGCGGCCAGCGGGACGGATGCGAGGATTGCGAGGGTTTCCAGCCGCTTCGCCGCCAGCCGGAACCGGGCCTGGGCATGATCCGGCAGGTCCAGAGACAAGGCGATCCAGACGGCGGCCGCGAGCACCAGCACCATGACCCCGGGAGCCCAGGGCTGGTCGCTGAACCACCTGCTGCTCCCGGACGCGAGTGCTGCAAGCCCGACGGCGGTCGCGGCATAGAGTGCCAGCCGCTCCGGTGCCAGAGGGAAAGCCCGGGCACGCAGGAACACCGCGAGGGTGAGCACCGCCAGCAGAGGCAGCGACCAGGCCTGCTGCGCTGTATCGGTGCCCAAAAGCCAGAAGCCCAGGGCAGCCGAAGCCGCGGCGGCAGCGGTGCTGACCACCAGGCCGGTGTGTGCGGAGGCGACAGCGACCAGTGCGTCCGGCCGTCCCACCTGGCCACCCTTGGCCCGGCGGTCATCCAGTGCCGCCAGTCCCGAGGCGGCCAGCGCCATGCCGGGGAGCAGGCCGAGCAGCAGCACGCTGGCGATGCCAGCCAGTGCAGCCGCCTGGACGGCACTGCCGGTCAGCAGGGCTGCACCGGTCCATGCCGCGGCAGCAAGGGCGGCCACCAGGGCGCCGGTGTACATGGCTTTTGGCCGACGGTTGGAGGCACCCAGTGCGAGCAGAGCCAGGACTGTTGCAGCAGCCAGAACCAGCCCGGCGCGTCCGTAGTTTCCGTCGTCCATGCTGCCGGTGTGCAGGGCGGACCCGAGTCCGGCAAGCCATCCTGCCGCAAGCGCGGCCGGGCCGGCAGCGGAGCCGGGGCTGCGCCGGGAAACCAGGACTCCTGCCGCTGCGGCGAGGGCAGAGAGGGCGGCGAGCAGCCACCATGCGGCTTCCGGCGCCACTGCCGCGAGGAGCAGCTCTGCTCCTGCCCAGAGCCCGGCTGCTGCGAAGACGCCGGCGGTGGCGTTTTTCCAGTGCCGGTTCCAGCGCCCGCGCACGGCTTCGGTTTCGGCGACCACCAGGTCGGTGACGTCGTACACGATCGGAGCGGGCGGGGCTTCGGAGGCATCGCATAGCTGCAGGGCCGTGCCATCCAGCACCTGGGCCTGCGCCAGGGTGTCCGTAGGAGCAAGTTCGGACCCGTCCGGAGCAACGAGGACCTTGGCGGCGACGTCCGCGGCGGGTTCATCGCCCAGAAGGTCCAGCACCTGCGGCATCAGCGCCGCCACCGGCTGGTCCGAGGGCAGCAGCAGATCCAGATGACGCTGCTGGCCCACCAGTGTCACCCGTGTGTAGGCATGCGCCATGGCTGCCAGGCTCCCGTCTCGTAGCTGAGGTGTTCGATGCTTGTGTTGGCAGGGCCCGTGCTGCTGTCCGTGCCGGCGCCTGCGCCAGCTGCCGATCCGTCGTCGTAGGCCGTTCCGGGACCCGCAGCGGTGCTTTGCTGCTGTTCCTGCTTGGCGCGGTTCTGTTCCAGCAGATTCGTGACAAAGGAGTACCCGACGCAGACAGCTGCGATCAGTGCCGCGACGGCAATGCTGAAGAGGAACAGCTTGACGGTGTCTGCCCAGCGGCGTTCGTTGGGATTGCTTCCGTAGAGCAGGGCCGTAAGCAGCCGGTTCCGGCGGACAGCAACAGACTCAATGAGCTGGTTGTCGTAGTCGCTTGCCACGATGCGTAGTCCCCCAATCACAAGTACGCTCCTTATCCTTACATGCCCCGGCGCCTTTCCCGGCGCGGCCGGGCGGTTATCAACATGGGTAGTTCTCCCCATTGCGGGCCGGTAGATGTGCGGCTTGTATGAGGGGGTACCGCGCGGCGGCCAGGCCACTTACGTGGCAGGGGGACCGGCAGCGGGGGGAATGACCGGACAATTGGCACGCAGGTGCCGGAGGTGGTTTGAGCATGAAATTCGATATGGGGTCATCGACCCTCGGCACACTGACGCAGCAGACGGGACACTCCAATGAGGACCTGGGCCAGCTGGTCCGCAACCTCATGGACGCTGTCACCCCGCTCCAGGGCAAGTTCAACGGCCAGGGCCGGGTGCGCTTCGACGAATTCAAGGCCCGCACGGATGAGATCGCCAATGAGCTCAACAGCTCACTGTCAGCGATCCTGATGGGCCAGTCGGAAATGGACCGTTCCTTCCAAATGGGCGACCAGGAATCCGCGGACAACGCAGCCCAGCAGCAGGGCGCAGCCAGCTTTGACGCAGCACGTTTCGGCTCCTCGCGCTAACTCCCGCCCTTTTACACAGTCTTAGAGAAGGAATCGCCATGTCCCAGGACCGTTTGAGCTATGACACCGACACTTCCGCTGCCGTGCAGGGGGACATCCAGGCCATTGTTGCCCGGCTTGAGTCCCTGATCGGAGAACGGGAGAAGGCCGTGAACGCGGCCATGTCCGATTTCCAGGCCGACGGAGTCTCCGAGGAGTACCAGGCGGTGGAGAACCGCTTCCGCAACGCCGCCAACGAGACCCGCAACATCATTGCCCTGGTCAAGCAGACGCTGAACCTCAACGACCAGACCGCTTCCAGCGCCGGCTCCCGCGCCAGGAGCGCTGTCCAGAACATTGGCTAGCCGGTGAGCTACAACGTCAGCCCCGGCGCCGTGGCCGGTGTCCTCCAGCAGGTAGCCCCCCTGTTGGAGGATTACGGCACAGAATTCACGGCTGTGGGGGAGAGAATCAGCGAGCTGGCCACAGCCTGCATGGCCGAGCCGGTGGCAGCCGAACTGGGCGCACTGACGGAGAAGCTGATCAACCCGGCGTTTACGAACATTGCCGGCCGCTCCTCAAACGCCGTGAACGCCGTCAACAACGTACTGAACATCCTGCTGGAAGCGGACGCACAGATGGACGCCGATGCCCGCGAGGCTTCAATACGCGCGGCTCAGGCTGCCGCAGACGATCCGCCGCCGGCTCCGGAACCTGCGGCCCACTACGGGCCGGGTCCGCAAGCCGTCTAGTCCTGCCGCAGGCGCACCAGCACTCGTATCCAGTTCAAACCGGGGGAATCCATTGAGCATCGACATCGCAGCATTCGAAGCTGTGCTGCCGGATCCGGAAGCGATCCGGGCAGCCGCCGCCGCGCTCGTCAGCGCCGTCGGCGAGGTCGTGGACACCGCGGAGGAATCGGCCGTCGCATGGGGACACCTGCAGTCACCGGATGTTTACGACATTGCCGGTTCCGAAGTGGTGTTCAACGCTTTCCGCCCGGTTACGTCCTCCGCCACAGATCTCGATTCGGACGTTGGCACCGTCGATACAGCGGTCCTGGCCTACGCGGATACCGTGGACTCCCTCAAGCTGCGGCTGGACGCGGTTAAAGCCGACGCTGCAAACTTCTTCTCCCGGATTCGCGGCCGAAGCCAGGATGACTGGGACGACGACGAAGGCGTGATCCAGGCCGAGCAGAACATCATCGGCGACCTGAACCGGCTGTACTCAGATCTCCAGGAAGCCCAGCGCGTCTGCGCCAACGCGATCAGCGCCATCTACGGCGGCCCGAAGTATGTGCTGACCACCGAAGAAGGCGCCGGGACCGGCGAAGTGGAGTTCGGCTTCAGCGGGGAACAGCTCGACGCCGCAGCGGTGGAGGGCAACGTGCCCTGGGGACAGCCCACCGAATGGGACAAACCCTGGTACCGGGACGCCTGGGACGGGGTGGCGTCCTTTGGCAAGGGTGTGTGGAGCGGTGTTACCGGCACCGTCACCGGGCTCGGCAACATGGTTGGGCTCGGCGGCGCGGAGGCCTTTGAACAGACCTGGAAGGGCCTGGGTAACCTCGCGGTCAACCTGGCCATCGTGACCAGCCCTGTGGTCCAGATTGCCCTGCACGCCAGCGGTAACAGTGACCGTGTTCGGCAGGCGGGGGATGAGCTGCTGGCAGTTGGCAAGGCTGCCATCCACTGGGACGAGTGGCAGACCGATCCCGCGTACGCTGCCGGAGCGACGTCGTTCGACCTGGCTACGATCCTGCTCACAGCCGGTGCCGGTGCCACGGCGAAGGTCGGTTCGGTAGCGGGGAAGATCGGCGATGTCGCCAATGCCTCGGGCAAGGTCTCGGCCGTGGTGAATGCCACCGGTATCGGCAAGGTAGCCGGGGTGACGGTGAAGGTCACCGACGCCGCGCAGGCATTCAAGATCAACGCCATCACCACGGTGGTGGACACCTCCCGCGTGACCGTCGGGAAGGTCGGCGCTGCGTGGCAGGCAGCGGATCAGTTCCTGATCGACTCGGGCCGGGCGGCCGTGAACAAGGTGGATACTGTGCTGGCCAATGCCGGGCACGGCCGTTTTGGCACTCCTGCGCTGGCTGGTGCCGGCGGGGCAGGCCCCCGCGTCATGGCCTTCACTCCGGACACTCCGCCGGCCCGCACCGGCGGCGGTTCGGGTGCCGGGTCCACGGTCCCGCATTCGACGGCGACACCGGATGCCCCGGTGCGCACGAACGTTCCTGAGTCCTCCGGTAACGGCCGGTCATCTGCACCGGATGTCCCAGCGCGCGGCAACGGTTCTGGCGCAGAGCCGCCGTCGGGCAAGCCTGGCCATGCCGTCCCGGAGGACCGCACGCCGTCGAGCAACACAACGGAGACGTCTGCTCCAGCGGGACGTGTGCATGGCGACGACGCCCGTCCGGGTGGAAAGGGCGATGCCGACGATGTGCCCCCTGGTGCTGCTGCGGTTGACGATGCTGCCGGTGGACCGCGGAACGGTGACGCTGATTCGCCCGCGTCAGCTGATGCGCCGGATGCAATGGATGCGCCTGCGCCCAAGCCGGTTGTGCACTACGACGCTGAAGGTCGGGCCGAGAAGGTGGACCTCGGGGAACGTACGCACACTGTCTCGACCCGGAATGACCAGATTGCGCAGCTGCAGCGTTCCCTGGATCCTGCGACGTGGAAGAACACCGACGATTTCCTTGGGACCCATCTTTCGCCGGCAGAGTTCCAGACCCTGGATGGGCTGCGCGGCCCGGACGGCAAGCTGCCGCCGAATGTGGTGGAGTCCCAGGTTGCTGACCTGTTGGAGAAGGCCTTCGCCGGCGAGGCCCGGGGACCGGTTCACCCTGGTGCCGGCCCGCTGGAGAATGCACTGCGCGGAATCCCGACTCGCTATTACTACGACCTGACCGATGCACAGGCGATTATGGTCCACGATGTCCGGCATTTGCTGGGCAGCGGCGACATCAGCCAGCCGTTCCAGAAGATCATGGGCGCTGACGATGCCCGCGTTGTCCTAGCCAATGAGGACCGCTTTGCAGGCAGTATGGGCGGGTTCATCTCGCAGGCGTCCGACACCGCCTTACTGCGAACAGTAGACGAGATTATCCTGGGCCTGCGGTTGGACTACGTTCTTCCCGACGGCAGCATGCCTTACAAGGTCGGAGGAACTGAAGCTGTTTATGCGGTCCGGTTCCACGCAGAAAAGGCGGCACCTATCCACATCCCTGACTATTCCAACCATCTCCGCGTCGAGGAGCTGCGCCGTGACCGGGTCGCAGAGCAGATCAGAGAAGCCGACGGAGCGCTCACGCCCGAAGATATCCGGCTCATGGAGCAGGACATCGCAATCTACCGGGAACACGCGAATACCGAATCAGGGGCAGGAACACTTGCTGACCGCGCGGAATGGCCGAACACCGGCCACGGCCTAACGAGCAGCAGGGTGGACGCTTTGCCTGTGGTTCCGGAACTCAAGGTCGACAGGGGTGTGATAATGGAATCGGGCGCGGAAATGTGGCGGATCGACAGAGACGGGAACGAAGTATTAGTGGGAGTCTTTAATCAAAAAACCGGATGGGTAAGCCTGTAATTATGTGGAGAAGAGATGGGTCAAAACTCACGGGAAATTACGGGACATGGAAGGGGCAAGAGTTCGAGCTGTGGTCTCTGAAACCATATGAGGGGTATCTGACCCTGGTTCAGAACGGCGGCGACTCACCGGGCCCGGAATGGCATACTGCGACCTTTCCCAACCGATTTGCAAAGACCCCTCTTGCCCACAGCCTCGATGTCCCGGCAGGAGAAGTTACCAACCGTCACAGTGTTGAGGTGACTGGGAATATGGGCCGGGGACGTAACTTTGTGGTCATCGCGGAAGATGATGAGGGGAAGCTGGCCGTGCAAAGTATTGACCCGATGGCGACGCAGTACAAGCGTCAACTCATCAACAACCACAATTTCACGCCGTTTAGCGAGAATGAACCATTGGAATACGTATTCGTTGCCGGCTGGCTTCCCGCAGACCGGGTTCGGGATATCAGAGTAGAAACTATTCCGTTTGGCACGGACTGATTGATCTACCGAGGGGCAGCAGTGGCTTATTTTCAGAAGGCTTTGAGTCCGGTGCAGGTTGATTTTCTGGTGGGTGGTAACCGGGATACGGTTTCGGGGTTTGTGGTGAATGCCGGGGATGCGGCGGATGCGCGGACGCCGGAGGACTTGTTTGCTGTTCATGGCCTGGATTTCCCGGGGTCGCCGTGGGACCGGGCTGCCGGGTACGTTGATGTGCTGCGGTTCCAGGTGCCGTTGTCCGTTTATGTGCACGATGCGGCAGGTCCGGAGTTTGTGGACCGTCCACCGTTTACGGGGACGGGTTTCGCGGCGTGGTCCGGTGGTGTGGTTCCGGTGTATTTCCTGGATGAATGTGCCATTCCGCCGGGAGCTGAGCTGTGGCGGATCCGGGCCGGGCAGCCTGAGGAACTGATTGCCGTCTATTTTGAGGTGGCGACCGGCTGGGGTGTATCCGATGCCTCGGGGATTTCCCGGCCTGGTGCTCATATGCCGTCGCACATTATGGGCTGGTCGGCGGTGTGGCAGGGGCAGGTGTTCCGTGCTGATTTGGTGGACGAGGGCCGTTCCGTTGAAGTGGCGGCTACATCGGATCCCGGAGCGGAGGGTTTTGAGCGGACCCCGAAGGGGGTTTGGCGCCGGACGGTAGGGCTGGGGGAGATTCAGGACTTCTATGAGCTGCTGGCGACGTGTTCGTGGCAGGGGGAGCCGTTCAGGATCACCGACGTTGCCCAGGGTAGGGACGGGCAGGTCTACCGGTTGTTCTATACCGGGCATAACGCGGACCGGGCTGAGGCTTTGGGGCTGAACAAGGCTGATGCCGGGGTGTATTGGACGGTGGTGCCGGCGTCGCAGGCGCAGGATGTTCAGGTGATCCAGAACCGGTTGCCGTCCCTGGCATTCCGGGGGTGACCCGGTGACTAGATTACGGCTGGTGCCACCACTCCCCGATACCGGAGAGGAGAGGGCAGCCGAGCCAGAGTGCCGGCGCGCACAGCGATACTTGCCCAACGGGATGCGGGTCCCGGGAATGTACGGTGTGCTGCAGGGGGACAGATTCACCGCGGAGAGATCCCGGAAATCACTATCGCCGGACCGGGTGACTATCACGGAAAGTTTCGTTGGGAAGACCTCTCCGACTTCGTTCTGACCGAGCACGATCTGCTGACGCGCTAAGGCATTCCTGCAGCGCGGCCCTCCAGGACCTCCCGCTCCCGGTCGTTGCGCGCCAGCGCAGCAGCAGTACTGAATTCAGTCCGTGCCTCTTCGACCCGGCCGAGGCGGGACAGCAGTTCACCCCGCACGCTGGGCAGCAGATATGAACCGCGGAGCGCACCCGTGGCAGCAAGCCGGTCCACGATCTCCAGCGCCGTCGCCGGACCGGTGGCCATGGATACCGCCACCGCGCGGTTCAGCTCCACTACAGGAGACGGTGCCATCCGGCCCAAAGCCTCATACAGCAACACGATCCGCTGCCAGTTCGTACCCTCGACACTCGGCGCAACCGCATGGCACTGCGCAATCGCAGCCTGCAGCGCATAGTTGCCCCGGCCCCGCCCCAGAGCATCAGCCTGAGCCAGGGCAGCCCGTCCGCGCTCAATCTGGGCGCGGTCCCACAGCGTGCGGTCCTGGTCGGCCAGCAGCACGGGTGACCCATCCGCAAGCGTTCTGCCGCGGAACCTGGACGCCTGGAACTCCATCAGCGCTACCAGGGCGAGCGCCTCCGGCTCCCGCGGAACAAGCCGGGACAGCAGCCGGCCCAACCTCAGTGCCTCTGCTGCAAGGTCCTGGCGCATCCACGACTGTCCGGCAGACGCCGCGTACCCCTCCGTGAACAGAAGGTAGATCACCGCGAGCACCCCGCCGAGACGGGCTCCCCATTCATTCGGTTCCGGCACATCGAAAGGAACCCGGGCGGCGGCCAGGGTCTTCTTTGCCCGGACAATCCGCTGCTGCACCGCAGCCACCGGAACCAGGAACAGCCGCGCGATCTCCCCGGTGGACAGTCCGCCCACAATCCGCAGGGTCAACGCCACCTGCGCTTCACGGGACAGCACCGGATGACAGGCCACAAAAATCAGTTTCAGGACGTCGTCCGGCAGCGGATCCCATGCCGGGGCGGCTTCGTCCCGGAGCTCCCTGCCGAGATCCGCGTAATGCTCCTCGAGACGCTCCGCCCGCCGCCAGGCATCAATCGCGCGGCGCTTGGCGACGGAGGTCAACCACGCAGCCGGGTTCCGCGGCACGCCCCCAGCTGGCCAGGAGGCCAGCGCCTCAGCCACTGCTTCCTGGGCAACGTCCTCCGCCAGACCCAGATCCCCGGTGGCACGGGCCAGGGCCGCGACAATCCCGGCACCGTCAATCCGCCACACGGCGTCTATCCGGTGGCGGACTGCCGCCGCGTCCTCACCAGCCGTCTCCTCACCCGCCGGGACCCCGCTGCCTGCATCCGCCACGGCGCTAGGGGTTCTCTGCGCGCAGCTTCTCTTCCTGCGCGCGCCACCCTTCTTCCTTCTGGATGTACTCGTTGTCAGCGAAGTCCTCAAAGTCAGAGGCATCGGTAACCCGCCGGACTTCCAGCTTGGCGCCGGGGCCAAGCGGGCACCGGCTGGCCCACTCCACAGCCTCCTCCTTCGAGGAAGCCTGGATGATCCAGAATCCGTTGAAGAGCTCGTGGGTCTCGCCGTACGGGCCGTCGGTGATCAGCGGCGGGTCCTGGGCGAAGTCCACCAGGAAGTTGGCATCCTCCGTTGCCTCGGCCAGTCCTTCGCCGGCCAGCAGGACACCGGCGTTGATCATCGACTCGTTGTAGGCGCCCATGGCGTTGATGATTTCTTCAAACGGCATGTCCTTGGATGCTTCAACGGCCGAATCAGTGGTCCGCATAATCATCATGTACTTCATGGCATTCTCCTGACCTCTAGAGGGAGCGCTCGGTGCAGCTCCTACTATGCCGTCGAACGGGCCGCATGGATATCGACAACCATCGGGAAGTTTTTTGCCGGACCCGGGACGCGCGGCAGCCGGCGGGCACCGCAAAGCTCCCGCCGCCGTCGCACATACGGCAAGATTGGGTAGGTGAGCACAGCCAAGACCTCCCCCGAAGAAGCCGTCGACGCCGTCAGCACGGATACCCCTCCCAGCGACAGTCTGCGCGAAGAGTACGAGACCCTTTCCGACCAGGTCCGGAAGTACCGCTTCGCGTACTACAACGAGGACGCCCCGCTGGTCTCCGACGCCGAGTTCGATGAGCTTTACCGCCGGCTCGAGAAGCTCGAGGCACTCCATCCCGAACTGGTGACCAACGATTCCCCCACCCAGGAAGTCGGCGGCGAAGTATCCGCGGCGTTCGCCCCGGTGGAACACCTCTCCCGGATGTACAGCCTGGAAGACGTGTTCTCACTGGATGAACTCGATGCGTGGGTCAAGCGCGCCGAAGCCTCCATCGCGTCCATCGCACCGGGGTCGAAGGTCCGGTGGCTGACCGAACTCAAGATCGACGGTCTGGCGGTGAACCTGCTGTACCGCAACGGCGAGCTGGTCCGGGCCGCCACCCGCGGCGACGGTACCACCGGTGAGGACATCACCCACAACGTGCTCACGATTGACTCCATCCCGCGCCGCCTCCAGGGGGAGAACCTTCCCGCCGAGGTCGAGATCCGCGGCGAAGTCTTTATCCCGTCCAAGGAGTTCACGCGGCTCAACGAGAAAATGGTCGACGCCGGGAAGGCGCCGTTCGCGAATCCCCGCAACGCTGCCGCCGGGTCGCTGCGGCAAAAAGACCCGAAGGTCACCGCGGAGCGTCCGCTGAGCATGTACGTGCACGGCATCGGTGCTCGCGAAGGCCTGGGAGCCGCCAGCCAGTCGGAGACCTACGAGCTCCTCAAGGCCTGGGGCCTGCCCACCTCGCCCTACTACAAGGTGCTGGACACCTATGACGAGGTGCTGGAGTTCATCGCCACCAACGGCGAGCACCGGCACAGCCTGGCCCACGAGATCGACGGCATTGTGGTCAAGGTGGACGATTTCGCCCTGCAGCGCGCGCTCGGCCACACCTCCCGGGTGCCCCGCTGGTCCGTGGCGTACAAGTATCCGCCTGAGGAAGTGAACACCAAGCTGCTGGACATCCGGGTGAACGTGGGCCGCACCGGCCGCGTTACCCCGTACGGAATGATGGAGCCGGTCAAGGTGGCCGGGTCCACCGTGGAGATGGCCACCCTGCACAACCAGGACGTGGTGAAGGCCAAAGGCGTGAAGATCGGCGACACCGTGGTCCTGCGCAAGGCAGGGGACGTTATCCCGGAAATCGTGGGACCCGTCACCGCACTCCGCGACGGCAGCGAACGGGACTTTGTGATGCCCACGCACTGCCCCTCCTGCGGCACCGCGCTGAAACCGTCCAAGGAAGGCGATGTGGACATCCGCTGTCCCAACGCCCGTTCCTGCCCGTCCCAGCTGCGCGAGCGGGTGTTCCACCTGGCCGGCCGCGGAGCCTTCGATATTGAGGCCCTGGGCTGGGAAGCTGCCATCGCGCTGACCTCGCCCGCCGAACCGGAGAACGCGCCGCTGACCAGCGAGGCACGCCTGTTCGACCTGAAAATCGAAGATCTGGCAGACGTTCGGATCGAACGGCCCAAGCGCTCCAAGGGCGTAGTAGTGGGTACCGAGCTGGTGCCGTACTTCTACACGAAGGGCACCGCGAAGAAGCCGTCCGAGCCCTCCGCCAACACCCGCAAGCTCTTCGAGGAGCTCGAGAAGGCCAAATCGCAGCCGCTCTGGCGCGTCCTGGTGGCCCTGTCCATCCGGCATGTGGGCCCGACTGCGGCACGCGCCCTCGCCACCGCGTTCGGCTCCATGGAGAACATCCGGGCAGCCACGGAAGAGCAGCTTGCGCACGTGGACGGCGTGGGTCCGACCATCGCTGCGGCGCTGGAAGAATGGTTCGCCGAGGACTGGCACGTTGAAATCGTCGACTCCTGGGCCCGTGCGGGCGTGCGGATGGCTGACGAACGGGATGACTCCCAGCCCCGGACCCTGGAAGGCCTCACCGTCGTCGTCACCGGTACCCTGCCGAACTTCAGCCGGGACGAAGCCAAGGAAGCAATCATCACCCGCGGCGGCAAAGCCTCGGGCTCCGTCTCGAAGAAGACCGACTACCTGGTGGCGGGGGAGAACGCCGGCACCAAGCTGGACAAGGCCGAGTCGCTGGGGGTTCCCGTGCTGGACGAGGACGGGTTCCGGCAACTGCTTGAAAACGGACCGCTGGACTCAGCTCCGGCGGACAACGCAGAAGACACCGCAGAGGACGAGGAAACCACGCCATGACCCAAGCACCCGCACCCGATCCGCTGGAACTGCTCGACGTCGCCCGGCAGGCTGCCGCCGCCGGAGCCGCCGTGCTGGCCAAACGCTCGGAGGCGGGGCTGCACGTCGAGAACAAGGGAGCCTCCGGCGACTGGGTCACCGCCTATGACACCGAGGCCGAGTACGCCGTCCGGGAAGTGATCAACCGGCTGCGTCCCTTCGACACAGTGACCGGCGAGGAACTTGAAGCCAGCGTTCCCGAGGAACCCTCCGGCATCCGCTGGTCAGTGGACCCGCTGGACGGAACCACCAATTTCATCCGCAACATTCCCTTCTACGCCACCTCCGTGGCCGCGGTGAACGCCAACGGCGAGTGGCTGTCCGGTGTGGTCCACGCCCCGGCGCTGGTTCGTGTCTACTGGGCCGCGAAGGGCCACGGCGCCTGGCTGGCAGAGCACGGCACCCTGCGGCAGCTCCACGGACCGGACCCCGAGCGGACGGGCAAGCTGCTGGGCACGGGATTCTCCTACGAACCGGAGGTCCGGACCGAACAGTACGCCGGGCTCGCGGAGCTCATGGACGGCTATGCCGACCTGCGCCGGCTCGGGTCCGCGGCGCTGGATCTGTGCATGGTGGCTGACGGCACCCTGGATGCCTACGCGGAGCGCGGCCTGAACGAGCACGACTTCGCCGCCGGCGCACTTATCGCGGAGGAAGCTGGCCTCACGGTGGGCCGTCCAGGTTCCCCGGACCGCAGGATGGACGACGCCGAGCGGCTGGCTGCCGTGACTACGGCGTGGACCGCGGCACCGTCCTAACCGGATCCAGGCGCGCCATGGATGTCTGAGTGGTCTTCGCTCCGCTCAGAGTGCGGGGCGCCGATCAGATGAAGCAGCCGGTGCAGTGAATCATCCACAATCCGGTAGTGGTGTTCCCGGCCAACCTTCGCCGCCTCCACCCATTCGCGGTCGCGCAGCCTGCGCAGCGACTGGCTGACTACGGTCTGTGAGACTCCGGAGGCCTCAGCCAGACGGGTCACGGTAATGCCGGGGCTGAAGTGCAGGCACAGCAGCAGCTGCAGCCGGGTGGGGTCTGAAACCAGTTCAAACCGGGTGGACCAGGCCGGAACATCAACGGCGTCCAAGGCACGGGAGATGGGATCTCCCAAGGTCCCGCCGGGAGGGGCTCCCATGCTCCACGTCCCTTCCAGGTTGCGGCCGCGGACGAATTCCGGGTGGAGACGTCCCTCCGATGCCTGAACCCTAGCTGGGCCCGGCGCGGGAGTCGAGAATTGATCCACCGATAGCTGCACACGTATGCATACGTTGAGGGGTTTCCCTATGTCAGCAGAAAAGCATTCGAGCAGGGCCCTGGCCACCGGCACCGTATTGATCTTCGGGGCAGTGGCAGGCTGCAGCGGCCCACCGGGGGAGGCCGCGGGAATCGTTCTGGCTGACGCCAACGAACCCGGGCAGTTCAATCCCGTGGGCGGTCACGGGGACAGCGGCCAGTCCCAGATCTACGACAGCCTGCTGCGCCTTTCCCCCGCGAACGGGTCTTCAAGTCTGCCGGGATTCGAGCCCTGGCTGGCAATGGCGATGCCGGAGAGCAATCCCGAAGGAACCGAATGGACCGTTCAGGTCCGCTCCGGCGTGAGGTTCACTGACGGGACGGACCTGGATGCCGGAGATGTCGCCGCCACGTACCGGGCCGTCATCGATCCCGCCTCGGCGTCGGAACTGGCAACGTCCTACGACATGCTCCAGGACGTCCAAGCAGCCGAGGACGGAACAGTCACGTTCAGTCTGAAATACCCGTATGCGGGATTCCCCAGCCGGCTGCTGCTGGGCATCGCTCCGTCCGAACGGCTGACTCCGGGCCTGGCGGCAGAATCCTCCCTCAACACGGACCCCGTAGGATCCGGACCGTACAAAGTGACGTCGCTCCGCCCCGGTGAAGCGGTCCTCACAGCCAACGAGGATCATTGGAACGGCGTTCCGGAGGTGGAGACCGTTACCGTCATCCACGTGCCGGATGACAATTCCCGCGCCCAGCGGCTTCAGGCCGGGGAGGTGGACGGGACCGTCTTGCCGCCGCTGCTGGCCGCGCAGTATGAGGGCAGATCCGGGTACTCCTACGAGGCAGTCAAGACGGCAGACTGGCGCGGGCTTTCGCTGCCTGCAGACAATGCCTTTGCCACGGATCCCGCCGCCGTTCTGGCCATGAACATGGCTGCCGACCGCAGGGGAATGGTCGACCACGTCCTGGGCGGGCACGGCACGCCGGCGCATACTCCCGTTGCTGAGATCTACGGAGAAGCCTTCGACCCCGAAGCCGTCTTCCCGTACGACCCGCAGAGAGCAGGGCAGCTGCTTGACGACGCCGGCTGGCTGCGCGGCGAAGACGGCATCCGGGGCAGGGACGGACAACGTGCTGCATTTGAGGTTGCGTACAACGCCACGGACACGCTCCGCCGGGACCTGGCGCTCGCCTTTGCCTCCGACATGGCCGAACTCGGTGTAGATGTGAAACTCCTGGGCACGGACTGGAACGTCATCGAGGAACGCCGACGGGAAGTGGGCATCCTGCTCGGCGGCGGCGACAAACCCTACGACCTGGACACCCAGCTCTTTGAAACCCTCCACAGCCCCCTTCCGGGAGGCTCGCCCTTCGCGAACCCGGGAGGTACCGGCAGCGCGGAAATGGACTCCCATCTCCAGGCCGCGCGCAGCAGCCTGGACGCGGACGAACGCACGGAACACTATCTGGCCGTCCAGGACCTGTACATCCAGGATCCCGGCTACGTGATGCTGGCGTTCACCGACCACAACTACGTCCAGGAGGACCAGGGCTGGAACAACGTCCAGACCGTCCTGGAACCGCATGCCCACGACGTCGGCTGGGGTTTCTGGTGGAGCCTCCGCGACTGGACGAAGGACTAGCCCGGTGCCCGGCTTCCCGGCCGTCTCCCGGCCAGCCCGACGGCGGAGGCGCCTGCGGGAGGTGCGCCTGATCATTCTGCGGCGCCTGGCCCTGGGGCTGCCCGTCGCAGCGGGTGTCTCCCTGCTGGTGTTCCTACTGGCCAGCGTCTCGCCGTTCGACCCGCTCGCCGCGTACCTGGGGGACCGCTTTGCGCAAACCTCGGCGGAGCAGCGGGAAGTGCTCTCGGAATCCCTTGGTCTGGGCAGCTCCTGGATCCAGGCGTGGTGGCACTGGGTGACATCAGCACTGTCCGGGGACCTGGGCTATTCCCGGGTGTTCCGGCAGCCTGTCACGACAGTGATTTTCGAACGGCTGCCCTGGACACTGCTGGTGGCCGGCACCGGACTGTTCCTGGCAGCCCTCGGTTCACTGCTGATCGCTGCCCGCTGCGCCCGCCGTCCCGGTGGCATCCTGGACCGGGCCGCTGCCGCCGCCGCAACGCTGCTGCAGGGGCTGCCGCCGTTTGTGATTTCCCTCGGGCTGCTTGCCGTTTTTGCTCTCGGCCTGGCGGTTCTGCCCGGGGGTGGGCTGAGCGATCCGGGAACGGAGCCGACCGCGGGGCAGGTGCTGCGCCACATGGCGCTCCCCGTTGCGGCTACCGCACTTTCGCAGGTTCCCTGGCTGGTCCTTTCCCTGCGGGCCTCCACCGCCGAGGCGCTCGCCTCCGACGCCGTGCGCGGGGCGAGGCTGCGCGGACTGCGTGAGGAAACCGTCATCCGCAGGCACGTGATGCCCTCCGCGCTGGTTCCTTTCATCGCCGTTCTGGGCTCCCGCCTCCCGGAGGTCATAGTGGGGGCCGTGCTGGTGGAGACGGTCTTTTCCTGGCCGGGACTGGCCGCAGCGGTGGTTTCCTCTGCGCAGGCCCTGGACTTTGCGCTGTTGGCGGCTCTGACGGTGCTCACGACGGCAGCGGTGCTGGCCGGCTCGCTCCTCGCTGACCTGCTGTACGTCTGGATTGACCCAAGGGTGAGGGCCGATGTCTAGCGCCGTGGACGCAGCCGAGCTTCGGCTCACTGGTCCCGCTGCCCGGAAGCGGGGACTCCGCGCCGCGGGCACCATCTTGGGGATTGCCGTCCTGGTGCTGATTACGGCCTACGCCCTCTTCGTTCCAATGCTTGCCGGCACGGATGAGAAGCTGACCGATTTCAGCTCTGCCCGGCTTCCGCCGTCGTCCGAGCATCTCTTCGGCACCGACCATGCCGGACGCGACCTGTTTCTCCGGCTAGCTTCCGGGCTGCGCGTTTCACTGCTCATCGCGGTGCTCTGTGCACTGCTCTCAATGGGACTCGGGATGTTCGCAGGAGCTGCGTCGGCGGCGCTCGGCGGCCGGACGGACCGAATCATGATGCGGGTCATCGACGGCATCAACGCGGTTCCGCATCTGCTGCTGGGAGTGGTGATCGTTGCGCTGTTCCGGGGTTCAGTGACAGCCATCATCGCCTCCATCGCGCTCACGCACTGGACCCAGGTGGCCAGGATTATCCGCGCCGAGGTCCTCTCGCTGCGCAGCCGGGAGTATGTGGACGCCGCCTACCTCCTTGGCCTGACCCGGGGACAGGTGCTCCGGCGGCACTTTCTTCCCGGAACGCTTGCGCAGGGGGTGCTGGCCACTGTGATGCTCCTTCCGCACGCCATTTGGCACGAATCCACCCTTTCCTTCCTGGGACTGGGCTTGTCCCCGGACCAGGCGTCCCTCGGGACTCTCCTGAAAGAAGCGCAGTCGGAGGTGATGCTCGGCGGCTGGTGGGCGCTGGTCTTCCCGGCGCTGCTCCTGCTGATGACTACCCTGGCCGTCGCGGCGTGCGGGAACGGCATCCTCTCCCGAACGGAAGGAAGACAATGAACAGCATCGCTATCCGGGCCGAGGGGCACACCGTGCGGATTCCGGTCCGCAGGCAGCGGAGGGCTGCGTGGGTCCACGCGGCAACCGACGTGACGTTTAGCGCATACCGGGGACGGGTACACGCGGTGGTGGGCGAATCGGGGTGCGGGAAAACCACCCTGGCCTCCGCGATTCTCGGCATGCTCCCTCCCGGTGCGGTGGCAGGTGGGCGGTTGGACTACGTGGCCGCTTCCGGCGACCGGATCCCGCTGACGGCGGGCCGGAGCGGAGCTGCCAGGGCGGCCCAGCTGCGCGGGCGGACCATCGGCTATGTCCCCCAATCCCCGGCAACCTATCTGACGGCGGTTCGGAGGGTGGGTTCCCAGCTGCGGGAAACAATACGGGAACTCGGGGGAGCAGCCGGCGCTGAGGAGCTGCTGGAGCAGGTGAACCTGGACCGGGACGCCCTTGAAGCATTTCCACATGAGCTCAGCGGCGGAATGCTGCAGCGGGCGGCGATTGCCTTCGCGCTGGCCGGCGGGCCCGAGGTCCTGCTGGCTGATGAACCGGTTTCCGGACTTGACCCGGACCTGGCGCAGCTGACCCTGAGGATGCTGCGGCGCGTCGCCGACTCCGGGACCGCCGTCGTCCTCATCACCCACGATCTGCAGCGCCTCATGGAGTCCGGCACCGCAGACGAGGTGTCCGTCATGTACGCCGGGCGGATCGTGGAGACCGGCCCGGCGGCAGAGGTTCTGCGGCTGCCGGCCCATCCCTACACACGGGACCTGCTGGCAGCCCTCCCCGTTAACGGTCTTCAGGCTATGGCCGGTACCTCTCCGGAGCTGACGGACCTTGCCGTGGAGTACAGCTCTGCCCGCCGGCTGGCGGCCGGGGCGGAGGAGGCAGCAGGTTATGCCCGCTGAACTCGCAGCCCGAAACGCAGGCTTTCCCTACGGCGGCGTCCCCGTCCTGAGCAATGTCACCGTGAGGGTGCCCGCGGGACGCCAGCTGGGCCTCACGGGGCCTTCCGGAACGGGGAAAACAACCCTGGCCCGGCTGCTGGCCGGCCTGATCCCGGCTGCCGCCGGAACAGTGACCTGCAACGGCGAGCCTGTTCCCCCCGCAGGCAAGGGGCGCGCAGGCAACATCGCGATGCTCTTCCAGTCGCCCCGCGCCTCCTGCAGCCCGCGGCTGACGCTGCGCCAGGTCATAACCGAAGGGGTGCGCCGGCTGAACCGGAGAGAGGCGGCGCTCCGCGTCAGGGAGCTCGCGGCGGAGGTGCAGCTGACACCCGACCTGCTGGAGCGGTATCCCCGCGAGGTCTCTGACGGGCAGCTGCAGCGGGCCTGCCTGGCGCGGGCGCTGGCCGCAGAGCCGCTGTATCTGATCTGCGACGAAGCGACGGCGATGCTGGACGCTGCCACCACCGCGTGGCTTGTTCGGGTAATCAGCACCGAGGTCCAGACCCGCGGCATGGGTGTCCTGGCACTGAGCCATGACCGCATGCTGCTGGAGGCCTGGTGCACAACCGTCACCGGCCTGGCAACGCTGTCTGCAGTACGACCCGAACCGGCATCGGGCAGCGGGCCCCGCGTTTCCCCGGGGCGGGTTAGTACGATCCGGTCCAGGACGGCACTGCCGTCTTGGAATCCACCGTAATCTTGTCCCGGTCCATCACGATCACGTGCCCCCTCCAATAATGGAAGTTGTCCACCACGGCGTCCTCCATGACCTGGACAATGACACCCATCTTGCTGCAGCCATCGCAGCGGCTGGCCCCCATGACACGGAGCTTCACGGAACTGATGCCTTTTTGGCAGCTGACGATCATGCCCGGCGCCAGCCGGATTTCCTGTTTCATGCCTACCCCCAGTGTTGGAACTCCGTTCCGAGACCAATCAGGAACGGTGAAGCGAGACTAGCCAACAGGGGCGCAGAACGGGCGGATCCGGCTGACCTGTTTTCGGCAGGGGCAGACAATTGTGGGTTTCCTGCGCCAGCCTTGAGCGAATCTTGAGCTTTTGTTCCCGGGGAGCACTCTGGCCACACGCATCACGGACCTGAAGCCGAGGTTTAAGCCCTGAGGGAAGCAGGGCTTCCAGGGGCGGGCAATTGGCGCCACCACGCGGATAATTGTTGGAACTTAGCGACATTCATGGACCCGGAAGGACGCACCATGCCACGTAAAGTCACAGCGGCATCGCGCAAGCTGGCACCCGTCGTCACTGCACGTGTCCAGGAACCAAAGCCGGAAACGCCCAAAGACCTGGACACCGCCCGCTTTGCCGCCATTATTGATGAGCACATCGATGAGGCCCGCGCGAAAATCGACACAGTCCTGGCGGATATCCGGGAAGTGACGGCCGCCGCAAAGGACACTCCCGCGGATGACGAGCATGATCCCGAAGGCACAACCGTGAGCGTTGAACGTGCGAATGAGGTTTCCATGCTGGCAGCACTGGAGGCTTCGCTCGTAGAGCTCCTGGACGCCCGGGTGAGGCTCGACGACGGTGCCTACGGAATCTGCGAACGCTGCGGAGAGCCCATCCCCGAGGCGCGCCTGGAAATCCGGCCCGAAGCTCGTTTCTGCGTCGCCTGCGCCGCAGCGTCACGCCGGCGCTGAAGCTCGTCTGCAGCCCCGGCGCCGGCGGAGACCCGGCCGAAAGTGCCCGCCGTCACCTCCGGCGTCCGGACCAGCTGATGCGCAGCTAGAATCGACCGTGGAAATCAACCCCCACGTAAGGATTCGTAACACCAATGAGCATCACCGTCCGGCGGGCAACACCGGCTGACTATGAAGACATCCGCCGGATCACCCGCGAGGCGTACCTGAAGGCCGGGTTCATTGACGCTGACAATCCTTACGTGCAGGAACTCGAAAACGTTGAGCACCGGGACCAGCATGCAGAGCTCTGGGTGGCGGAAAAGGACGGGGTTGTTGCAGGCTCAGCTGCCGTAACGTTCGCCGGCCAGCCCTACACGGACATCGCCGTCGAAGGTGAGCTTGAATTCCGCATGCTGGCCGTTGATCCTGCTGTCCAGCGCGGGGGAGTGGGCCGCACCCTGGTCAATGCGATCGTGGAGCACGCCCGCGGCCTGGAGGGAATCCATGCTGTGTCGCTGACCAGCATGACGAGCATGCTCGGGGCGCACAGCATGTACCTGTCCCTGGGCTTCGAACGCGTGCCTGAGCGGGACTGGACAGTTCCCGGCGAAGACTACGTTCTCTGGGTCTTCCGGCTGGAACTCTGACCCCAGACGGAACACACCCTCCGGCGTCGGGCACTGCTTTCTGACTGCCGGAGAGGCAGCCGCGCCCTGTATGTCCCGGCCACCCGAACCGAAGGCCCAAACGCCGTAGACTGGTACGGATACCGGCGTAAGGCCGAAAATACTGCATAAGACGCATGGGAGACTCATGTCTGAGATCAATCGTGAGGCTGTGGCGCATCTGGCGCGGCTGGCCCACATTGAGATGACCGATGACGAGCTGGACAAAATGGCCGGCGAGCTTGACGTCATCGTGGATTCGATCAAATCCGTAAGCGAAGTTGCCGGCGAGGACATCCCGGCCACCTCCCACCCGATCCCGCTGGCGAATGTGTTCCGCGAGGATGTTGTGGGGCAGACGCTGACTAATGAGCAGGCCCTGTCCGGCGCGCCGGACAACGCCGAAGGCCGCTTCAAGGTCCCTGCCATCCTGGATGAGGAGTAAAGACTTCCATGAGTGAACTGATTACCTCTCCCGCTGCCGTCCTGGCGGAGAAACTGGCCTCCCGTGAGGTTTCCGCCGTCGAGGTCACCCAGGCACACCTGGACCGGATCGCCGACGTGGACGGGGACATCAACGCGTTCCTGCACGTCAACACCGATGAGGCGCTTGAAGTTGCCGCCGGTGTGGACAAGGCCCGCGCCGCCGGTGAAGAACTGCACACCCTGGCCGGCGTTCCCATCGCCATCAAGGACCTCATTGTGACGGTGGGCCAGCCCACCACCGCCGGGTCCAAGATGCTCGAAGGCTGGATGAGCCCGTACGACGCGACCGTGATCTCCCGGATCCGTGCCGCCCGCATGCCGATGCTCGGCAAGACCAATCTGGACGAATTCGCCATGGGTTCCTCCACCGAGCACTCTGCGTATGGCCCCACCCGCAACCCGTGGGACCTGGACCGCATCCCCGGCGGCTCCGGCGGCGGCTCGGCAGCAGCCGTGGCCGCTTTCGAAGCCCCGCTGGCCCTCGGTACTGACACCGGCGGCTCCATCCGCCAGCCGGCCTCCGTCACCGGTTCCGTGGGCGTGAAGCCCACCTACGGCGGCGTCTCCCGCTACGGCGCGATCGCCATGGCGTCGTCGCTGGACCAGATCGGCCCGGTTTCCCGGACCGTGCTGGATGCCGCGCTGCTGCAGGAAGTCATTGGCGGACACGACCCGCGCGACTCCACTTCCCTGACCGATCCGGTGGGTAACCTCGCCGACGCCGCCCGCAACGGCAGCGTCGCGGGCATGCGCATCGGCGTCATCAAGGAACTGCAGGGCGAGGGCTACCAGCCCGGCGTGCAGGCCCGCTTCGATGAGTCACTGGAACTGCTCAAGGACGCGGGAGCGGAAATCGTTGAGGTTTCCTGCCCCAACTTCAAGTACGCCCTGGGCGCCTACTACCTGATCATGCCCTCGGAAGCTTCCTCCAACCTGGCGAAGTACGACGGCGTCCGCTTCGGCATGCGCCGCCTGCCCTCCGATCCGCCGCTCACCATTGAGCGCGTGATGGGCGCGACCCGCGCCGCCGGCTTCGGCGACGAGGTCAAGCGCCGCATCATCCTGGGCACCTACGCCCTCTCCGCCGGCTACTACGACGCCTACTACGGCTCAGCCCAGAAGGTCCGCACCCTGATCCAGCGCGACTTCAACGCTGCGTTCGCGCAGGCTGACGTGCTGATCTCCCCGACCTCGCCGAACACCGCGTTCAAGCTGGGCGAGAAGCTGGACGATCCGCTGGCCATGTACCTGAACGACGTCGCCACGATCCCGGCCAACATGGCCGGCGTCCCCGGCATCTCCATCCCCGGCGGCCTGGCCGACGGACTGCCGGTTGGCATCCAGTTCCTGGCACCGGCCCGTGAAGATGTGCGCCTCTACCGTGCCGGCGCGGCACTTGAAGGCCTGCTGGAGCAGAAGTGGGGCGGCCCGCTGCTGGCCTCGGCACCCGTACTTGGAGGAGTGAAGTAATGTCCGTGCACACCCAGGAAGAAACCCTTCCCTTCGAGACGGCCATGGAGAAGTACGACCCGGTACTGGGGTTCGAGGTCCACGTGGAGCTCAACACCAAGACCAAGATGTTCTCCGACGCCCCGAACGTGTTCGGCGATGAGCCCAACACCAACGTCACCCCCGTGGACCTTGGCCTGCCCGGCGTGCTGCCGGTGGTGAACAAGACCGCCGTGGAGTACTCGATCCTGATCGGCCTGGCGCTGAACTGCAAGATCGCCGAATCCTGCACCTTCGCCCGGAAGCAGTACTTCTACCCGGACACCCCCAAGAACTTCCAGACCTCCCAGTACGAAGATCCCATCGCGTACGACGGCTGGCTGGACGTTGAGCTGGAAGACGGCACCGTGTTCCGCGTCGAAATCGAACGCGCCCACATGGAAGAGGACGCCGGAAAGCTGACCCACATGGGTGGTTCGGCAGGCCGTATCCAGGGCGCGGATTTCTCCCTGGTGGACTACAACCGTGCCGGCGTTCCGCTGGTGGAAATCGTCACCAAGCCGATCGAGGGCGCCGGTTCCCGTGCACCCGAGCTCGCCAAGGCCTACGTGGCAGCCATCCGGGAAATCGTGAAGAACCTCGGTGTTTCCGACGCGAAGATGGAGCGCGGCAACGTCCGCTGCGACGCCAACGTTTCCCTGCGCCCGTACGGCCAGGAAAAGTTCGGCACCCGTTCGGAAACCAAGAACGTGAACTCGCTGCGCGCCGTCGAACGCGCCGTCCGCTTCGAGATCCAGCGGCACGCCGCCGTCCTTGAATCCGGCGAGAAGGTCGTCCAGGAAACCCGCCACTGGCACGAGGACACCCGCTCCACCACCTCGGGCCGGCCGAAGTCCGACGCCGATGACTACCGGTACTTCCCGGAACCGGACCTGCTGCCCGTGGTCACCACCCCGGAGTGGATCGAGGAACTGCGCTCCCGCCTGCCCGAGCCGCCGGCAGAACGCCGCAAGCGGCTCAAGACCGACTGGGGCTACTCCGACGCCGAGTTCCGCGACGTCGTCAACGCCGGCGTCATGGAAGCCATCGAGGAGACCATCGCCGCCGGTGCCTCCGCCCAGGTAGCCCGCAAATGGTGGATGGGTGAAGTTGCCCGCCGCGCCAAGGAAGCCGAAGTGGACCCGGTGGATACCGGTGTCACCCCGGAACTGATCGTGGAGCTGGACCGCCTGGTCCAGGCCGGCAAAATCAATGACAAGCTGGCCCGCCAGGTCCTCGACGGCGTCCTCGCCGGCGAAGGCACCCCGGAGGAAGTCATCGAGAAGCGCGGCCTCGCCGTGGTTTCCGACGACGGAGCCCTGCTCGAAGCCATCGACGCCGCCCTGGCCGCAGCGCCGGACGTTGCGGACAAGATCCGCGGCGGCAAGATCCAGGCCGTCGGCGCGATCGTCGGCGGCGTTATGAAGGCAACCCGCGGACAGGCCGACGCCGGCCGCGTACGCGAGCTGATCCTGGAACGCCTGGGCGTCTCCGCCTAGCGCGCGCCCAAACCCGCTCCGGCCCCGGAGCCGGTGCTGATGGTCACCTGACCTGATGCACCGGATCCGGGGCCGTTCGGCATTAACCGCCCTGCCCGAACGGCTGCGGGCGGGGTAGGGTGCAAGGCATGTCTAGCGTGCCGTCCCAGCTCAGGGTGGATGCAGAGCTGGTGCGCGGTCTGCTGCGGACCCAGCAGCCGCAGCTGGCGGACCACCCGCTTGTGGAAGTGGGCGAAGGCTGGGTCAACCACGTCTTCCGCCTTGGCAGTGACTTCGCCGTGCGGCTGCCGCGCCGGCAAGACGCTGCAGCCCTGATGGCCAAGGAGCAGCGGTGGCTGCCGGCGCTGGCCGCAGGGCTTCCCACGGCCACGTCCGCTCCGGTGTTCGCGGGGGTTCCGCAGGAGCCCTATCCCTACCCCTGGAGCATTAGCACCTGGTTTGACGGGCTGGACGTCTCGCTGCAGCCAAGAGGCCGGAACGTGGCCCTGGCGGCGCCGCTGGCGGAGTTCCTCAACGCCTTCCACAAGCCGGCGCCGGAGGACTACCCGCGCAACCCCATGGTGGGCGGGC
The DNA here is from genome assembly GCF_053619115.1 of Arthrobacter sp. NPDC055585. NCBI lineage: Bacteria > Bacillati > Actinomycetota > Actinomycetes > Micrococcales > Micrococcaceae > Arthrobacter > Arthrobacter sp. NPDC055585. The sequence continues at coordinate 39,354 of NZ_JBSHIT010000001.1, read as the reverse complement.
CGCTGTCCTCACAGGACACGGCCGTCCAGGAACGGCTGCATGCGGGCATGGTGCCGCACGCCGCCAGGATAGGCGAACTCTGGACTGAGGCACTGGAAGCGCCCGCCTGGAACTCGGACCCGGTGTGGCTGCACGGGGACCTGCATCCAGCCAACCTGATCGCCGGAAACGGGACACTCCAGGCCATCATCGACTTTGGCGACCTCACCGCGGGCGACCCCGCTGCAGACCTCGCCGCCGCGTGGCTGGTGTTCGAACCGGCCGGACGGCGGGCCTTCCGCGCGGCGCTGGGAACCCGGTACGACGCCGATCCCTATGTCTGGCTGCGGGCACGGGGCTGGGCGCTGTGCATGGCATCGAATTTGCTGGCAGCCGCACAGCGGCATCCCGGACTGTACCTCGTGGGCTCGGAGACTCTCATGGAGATCCTCACCGATGACCTCTCCTGGCTCTAGGGGCCGTGCCAGAATGAGCTATGCCCAACTCCTGGAGACACTCTGTCCGTATACAGACCGAAGGGGACGGGCACGTCATTGAAGACAGCTGCGGCTTTGCAGCGGCCAGCGCCTGGGTGATTGATGGAGCTACTTCCCTTCTCCCGGAGCTGGACCTGCCCGGGGCATCCAACCCGTCCTGGTACGCCCGGACACTGGACCTGCTGCTCGCCGAGAGTGCCGGCGCCCCCGTCCCGGAGGAAACCGATTCCGAAGCCGGCGCCGTAGTGGCCGACGCGCTGCGCCGGGTGGACCGGGTGGCAGAGGAACGCGCCGGCAGCGAACGAACCCGCTTTCCGAGCGCGGCCGTGGCCCTGGCACAGCTCACTGCGGAAGGCATCGAAGTGCTGGTGTTGGCTGACTGCCACGCGGCAGTGGAACTGGAGGATGGATCCGTCGTGCACGTAACAAGCGAACCCGCAGACCTGCGCGTCCACCGTGAACACCCTGCGGATCCGGACCAGGCGCGGGAACTGCTGCGCCGGGACCGGGAACTGCGCAACACGCCCGGACGGCTGTGGGTGGCCCGCCGTGAACCGGAAGCAGTGCAGCATGCCCATCTGGTGCGGCTGCCCGCACCGCGGCGTGTGGTGCTCGCCTCCGACGGCGCGTGGCGGGCGGTGGAACTGGGACTGGTGGACAGTCCGTGCAGTTTCCTGCGGGCGGCATCCACGCCGCTTGGTGCACAGCAGCTGCTTCTTGAGCTGCGGGAGCGGCAGGCCGCCACCGGCGAGAAAGCCGATGACGCCACCATCCTGACGGTGGTGCCCGGTGCCTGAGACAGCAGCAGACGTTCTGATCATCGGCGGCGGCATCGCCGGCCTGTCCCTGGCTTCCCGGCTTGGCGGGGACACCGGCGTCGTCCTCCTAGAAGCGGAAAACGAACTGGGCTATCACACGTCCTCCCGCTCAGCGCGGCAGTTGATCCCCAGCTACGGCCCGCCCGTGGTGCAGGACCTCACGGTGCGTACGCTGGCACTTATCCGCGAACTCGAAGCCGGCCTTCCCGAGCCGATCCTGGTGCCGCGGTCCTTTATGCTCGTGGGCCGGGAGGAAGACGTCAGGGACCGCGCCAGCGGACACATGCATCCGATCACCATGGCCGAGGCGGTGGGCCTGGCACCGGAACTGGCCGCCGGGAACTTTGAAGCAGCGGGCCTGGACACCACCTCAGTCTCCTGCAATACGGACATCCTGATGACCTGGCACCGTGACCGGATCGAAGCGGGCGGCGGGCGTATCCTCACCGGGCGCAGAGTGGACTCCGCTGCCCGCACTGCGGGCGGGACCTGGACCGTAACGGCAGGAGGGGAGACCTTCACCGCCGGCGTAGTGGTCAACGCCGCCGGAGCCTGGGCTGACCCCGTTGCCGGGCTGTTCGGTGCCCGGCCGCGGGGGCTGCAGCCCTACCGCCGGACAGCCGCCATCGTGGAGGCGGCCAATCCGCCCGCGGCGGACGGTCCCATGGTGGCCGGAGCGCTGGACAACTTTTACTACCGGCCGGATCTGGAAGGCGTGCTGATCTCCCCGTCCGAAGCCGTCCCCAGCCCCGCCGAGGACGCCAGGCACCGGCCTGAGGACGTGGCGGAGCTGGTGGCACTGGTCAATTCACTGACCAGCCTGGAGCTGGGCCGTACCCTTCGGGCCTGGACAGGACTGCGCACGCAGGCAGCAGACGGCGTGCCGGTGGTGGGGTTTGACGACGCCGTTCCCGGCTTCTTCTGGCTCGCCGGCCAGGGCGGTTACGGGTTCCAGACATCCTCCGGGATAGCCGAACTGGCCGCTGCCCAGCTGCTCGGAATACAGCCCGTGCTGGACGTCTCCGAGGACCTTTCACCTACCCGCGCGGGGCTGTGACCAATCTCTCATCATTACGGTGTAACGAATCGGTCAAACGGCGCGGGAATGGTCGAATGAAGCTGCCGGGAAACCTAGAGTTGAAGAGCAGGCCGGCTCCGGCCAACTTCCTATTCCAAGCCTGCTGTTTGTGCTTTTGAGAGGTCTCGTCAGTGCCAGAAATTATGCCGCCGCAGCTTGCCGGCGTGCAGCAGCGTCCCTTCTACGTCAAAGCCCGTTCCATCATCACCGCCGTCAGTATTCTGTGGCTGATCCTGGCCGTGGCGGGGTATGGCTCCTTCTCTGGCGGTACGACGTCCCTGGCACTTTCGCTGGCGCTGATGTACGGCACAGGCATGGCGATTCTGGTTGTAGCCTCCGCGCTGTACCGGCTCGTGAAGCGGTCCGCCGTGCGCCGGATCGAGACTGCACCCCAGGACGCAGCTGCAGCGGCATTCGTGGACGCCACACGTTTCGCAGCCGAAGAGATCCGGTCAGCCCTCAGCCCTTCGCGCTCCGGCAGCGTGCCGGCAGCATCGGCCTGGAAGGCAGGTGCTGAGCAGCGTGCTGCTGCGGTCCCTGTGTTCCGGGAGCCGGGCGCACAGGATCCTTCCCTTCGGAACTCTTTGGCGGAGCAGGCGCTCATAGGGCCGGCCGCCGGTTTTGCCGCTGCAGGCCAGGGGCGCGTCAGCGAACCAAAACCTTCCGGACAGAAATCCTCAGCACCGAAGTCCTCAGCACCGAAGCCCGCCGCGCCGGAAGCTGCCCGGCCGGCCGCCGGCGGCGCGATGGACAAGCAGCCCGCGGGAAGGCCGGCCGCCGGCAAGTCCGTGGTGAACAAAAAGGCATCGTCCAAGAAGAAGAAGTCCGGCAGGCCCCGGACCGGACAGCTTCCCGCTGCGCAGGGGAAGCCGGGAGCCGCAGCCCCGGATATGAAGCGCGCAGCGTAGGCATCCACTCACTCTCAGGAAGTTGCCAGCTTGCTGACAGGAGCTTTCCAGACCGCTGTCCTAACGTAGTTAGTACCTCATAAGGGTGCGAGTGATGAATGGATAGCGTAGTGAACTATCCGGCGCCGGCAGACTAGGGTTGTTCCCCCCAACCAACCCCACAGTCTGCCGGCGTTCTTCATGTCCGGCGTTCTTTATGTCTGGAGTCGTTTCCCAGCGGTCTGCCCCGGTTTCTGTCCGGCGAGCCCGGCCGCTCGTGTTCCGCCGCGGCCCGTTTGGTTCCGGCGTCGGCCGGTGATTCTGCCGCGGTTATCCGGCGTCGAAGCCGCTGAATTCGCCGGTTGCAGGGGAGTGGTGCTCCTGAACACTTTCCACGACTCCCGGCGCAGAGGGAGAGCGTACCCATAGCAGCAGTCCATCCAGTGCAGATGGCAGCCCTTCCGCGGTGATCACCACGGATCCGTCCGGCATATTGACTGCGGTTCCCCTCAGGTTCAGCTTGAGTGCCTGCCTTAGGACCCGGTAACGGAACCCGACGCCCTGAACGACTCCGCGGACCACTGCCGTAACGCGGACATCATCTCCGGGGGAGCCTGCAGATCCGGTACCTGTGTTCAGCGAATTCATGCCTGCAGCCTAGTGCAGCGGCTCATCCAGTACACCGTTGGCTGCTGCAAGCAGTTCGCCGCCGGAGACCAGCCGGTAGACAGCCTCGATCTCCGGTGCCAGGTAGCGGTCCGGACCCGGACCCTGGACTACGGCCCGGACAGCGGACCGCACAGCCGTGGAGACGGGCGCGCTGCGGGCCGTGGCAAGGCCGCCGTCGCGCATATCCAGTGCCCGCGCTGAGGTAAGCACCTCTACTGCCAGCACCCGTGCCAAACCGTCCAGCGACCGGCGCAGCTTCAGTCCGGCCGCCCAGCCCATGGACACGTGGTCTTCCTGCATTGCGGAGGACGGAATCGAATCCACCGACGCCGGAACCGCCAGCCGCTTGAGCTCGGAGACGATCCCGGCCTGCGTGTACTGGGCGATCATGTGGCCGGAGTCCACACCCGGATCATCCGCAAGAAACGCGTTCAGCCCGTGGCTGCGGTTGCGGTCCAGGAACCTGTCGGTACGCCGCTCGCTCATGGACGCGACGTCCGCGGCGGCGATGGCCAGGAAATCCAGGACGTAACCTACCGGCGCACCGTGGAAGTTGCCGTTGGACTCAACCCGGCCGTCGACAGTCACCACCGGGTTGTCCACGGCGGACGCCACCTCGCAGGCCGCTACCTGCTCCGCATGGGCCAGCGTTGACCGGGCGGCACCGTGGACCTGCGGGGCGCAACGCAGTGAATAGGCGTCCTGTACCCGGGTGAACTCGCCCGTCTTCTGTTCCTCCACCAGGACCGATCCGCGCAGGACGGTACGGATGTTCTCCGCAGATTCGGCCTGTCCCGGCTGGGGACGAAGGCTCTGCAGGTCGGCGGCGAACACGGCGTCGGTCCCCAGCAGGCCCTCGACGCTCATGGCCGCGGCAATGTCCGCGATCGTCAGCAGCCGGTGCAGGTCGGCGGTCGCAAGGACCAGCATTCCCAGCATCCCGTCAGTGCCGTTGATCAGGGCCAGTCCCTCTTTCTCCTGCAGCTCAAGGGGTTCCAGGCCGGCCGTGGCGAGGGCTGCGGACGCGTCCTGTTCCCGGCCGGCGGCGTCGCGCACCCTGCCCTCGCCCATCAGGGCCAGTGCGCAGTGGGAGAGCGGTGCCAGGTCGCCGGAGCAGCCCAGCGAGCCGTACTCACCGACCACCGGGGTAATGCCCGCATTGAGAAGCGCAGCGTACGCCCGGGCCACTTCCGGCCGCACTCCCGTACGGCCTGTGGCCAGGGTGGAGAGCCGGTTGAGCATCAGGGCGCGGATCACCTCGCGGTCCACTTCCTGTCCGGACGACGCCGCGTGGCTGCGCACCAGCGAGCGCTGCAGTATGGCCCGCTGACTGGGGGGAATCTGTTTTATTGCCAAGGCCCCAAATCCGGTGGAGACGCCGTAGTGGGGCTTGGAGTCAGCGGCCAGCGATTCGATGACGGCGCGGGAAGCCTGCATCGCTGCGATGGATTCGGGAGTCAGAGCCACCTTGGCCCCGGAGCGTGCCACGGCGAGGACCGCTTGCGGATCCAGCGGTCCTGTACCGACCTCGACGGGCAGGGCCGTATCCGGGGTGAAACCCTGAGGAGAAAGAACCAAGACCGTTATCCTGTCTGTTCGCCGGCCGTGCTGATCTGCCAGAGCACTATGAAATGCCACACAGTGGTATTGGCATTTCAACCAGTGAAATGCACCGGGCGGTTATTCGCAAGTGGCGCCGCCGCGGCCCGGGAACCGGATCAGGCACAATAGGCACATGCGCCCTGCTTCCGCCGCCTCCGTCCTCGATGCCGGAACCCGGCGCAGGCTGATCGTCGAAATCCTGATCGTGCTGGGGCTGTCCCTGGGGCAGTCAGGCGTGTACGCCGTCGTCCGCCTCATTGACAAGATGACGCAGGGGCCCCTGCAGGGCCAGACCACCACCCTCAACCCGGTCCTTGATGACAGTCCCGTCTTTGACCTCGTCTACCAGCTGCTGGGCATCTTCTTCTCCCTTGTCCCGGTGGCGCTGGTGCTCTTCCTGCTCACAGAGCCGGGCCGTTCAGCGTTCCGCCGCATCGGATTTACGTTCTCCCGGCCGGTACTGGACTTCGGGCTCGGTTTCGCCCTGGCGGCCGTGATCGGCGCGGGCACGCTAGGCGTCTACGCCGCGGGCCGCGCGATGGGCATTACCACTGCCATTGTCCCCGCCGCGCTGGACACCTACTGGTGGACCCTTCCGGTGCTGGTGCTTTCGGCGATGCGGCACGCTGTCCTGGAAGAGGTCATTGTGGTGGGCTACCTCTTCACCCGGCTGCGCGCGCTCGGCTGGTCCGTGCCGGCCATGATCCTCACCAGCGCCCTCATCCGGGCCAGCTACCACCTGTACCAGGGGATCGGCCCCGGAATTGGCAATTTCCTGATGGGGCTGCTGTTCGGCTACGCCTACTACAAGACGAAGCGTGTGATGCCGCTGGTTATCGCCCACGCCGTCGTGGACATCGCCGGGTTCGTGGGGTTTGCCCTGTTCGGATCCGCCATTGGAATTGGAGACTGACGCCTCGATGGCACTGCTGACACCCTGGGGCGAAGCCCTGGACCCGGAGAACGTGCTGCCCGAATACCCACGGCCGCAGCTGGTCCGCGGGAACTGGTTGAACCTCAACGGATACTGGGACTACGCCATCACTTCCGCGCGCCAGACCGATCCGCCGCAGTCCTGGGACGGCCGGATCCTGGTGCCGTTCTCGCCCGAGGCGCCGCTCTCCGGCGTCGGGCGCCAGCTGCAGCCCGACCAAGCGCTCTGGTACCGGCGCACCTTCACTGTTCCTGACGGGCCGGACGGGCGCGTGCTGCTGCACTTTGGGGCGGTGGACCAGTCCTGCACCGTGACGGTCAACGGGCAGCCGGCAGGGACGCACGACGGCGGCTACCTCCCCTTTACCCTGGACATCACCGCGCTGCTCGACGCCGGTTCCGCCGAGCAGGAGCTTCTGGTGCGGGTGCTCGATGCCACCGACACCAACGGGGCGTCCCGCGGCAAGCAGAAGCTGGAACGCGGCGGCATCTGGTACACGGCACAGTCCGGAATCTGGCAGACCGTCTGGCTTGAACGCGTGCCTCAAACCTGGATCCGGGACGTGGTGCTGACGCCGCTGGAGACACTCGACGGCGTCGAAATCACCGTGCTCGCCGGCGGTGCGCTGTCCAGCGGCTCCGCCGGCGCAGCAGAAGCGGTGGTCTTCGCCGACGGCGCTGAGGTGGCTTCAGCCCCGTTAGTTCCCGGCGTGCCGTTCCGGTTGGGCCTGCCGGAGCCGCGGCTGTGGAGCCCGGAGGATCCGTTCCTGTATGACGTCCGGGTGCGGCTCGGAGCTGACGAAGTCCAGACGTATTTTGGTCTGCGCACCTTTGGAGCCGGGACCGATTCCTCCGGCCATCAGCGGCTGCTGCTCAACGGCAAGCCGTACCTGCACCTCGGCCTGCTGGACCAGGGCTACTGGCCGGACGGGCTGTACACGCCGCCGTCGGACGAGGCATTGGTGTTCGACATCCAGACTGCCAAGGACCTCGGCTTCACCATGCTGCGCAAGCACATCAAGATCGAGCCGCTGCGCTGGTACCACCATTGCGACCGGCTGGGCATGCTGGTGTGGCAGGACCTGGTCAACGGCGGAATGGGGGAGGGCCGGGCACCTGAGCCCGTACCGCTGCCGGGCCGTGGCAGCCGCAGCGACCGTCGGTACGCCAAATTCGGCCGCAGCGACGCCGCCGGACGGGACGCCTTCCGGCGGGAGATGCGGGAAACCGCCGACCTGCTGCGCAGCGTCCCCAGCATCGCGCTCTGGGTGCCGTTCAACGAGGGTTGGGGCCAGTTCGACGCTGCGGACATCGCCCCCGAGCTCCGGAAGCTTGACCCCACGCGCCTCATCGACCATGCCAGCGGCTGGCACGACCAGGGCGCCGGTGATGCCAAGAGCCTGCACGTCTATGCGGTGCCGTTCCGGATCCGCCGGCGCTGGCAGCGCGACCCGAGGGCGATCGTGCTCTCCGAGTACGGCGGCTTCAGCCTTCCCCTGGACGGGTATACCTGGAACAGCAAGGTCTTTGGCTACGGCAAGACCCTGCACACCCGGGCCGAGCTGGAGCGGGCGTACACCTCGCTGCACCGCACCCAGATTGAGCCGGCGCTGCGGGAAGGCCTTGCCGCCACCGTCTACACCCAGCTCACCGACGTCGAGGATGAGGTCAACGGCCTGCTCACCTACGATCGGAAGGTGCTCAAGGTTGATCCGGAGGCTGTCCGCGCGCTGAACGCTGACCTTGTCCGTGCCTTCCGCGGGGACCGCTCCGCTTTGTAAGATCGCTCCACTTTGTGAAATCGCTCCGCCGCGCCGCGGAGCGATCTGCACAAAGCGGAGCGAACTCAGCTTCGGCGAGAACGCGGCCGGCCCGGGAGCGGCAGGCCAGCCCGCAGGAGCCGCTGCACCAGGGACTCCGGATGCGATGCGGGTCTCGAGATGTCGGCCCAGGACCAGCGGACAAAGCCCACGCCCGTGGCCCGGATGGCATCCTCGCGGCGTTTCTCCTTCATCAGGATGTCCCATTGCGGTGGAACCGCGGGGTTGCCCCGGCCGTACTTCAAGGCGCCGTCGAACTCTCCAACCAGGCTCTGCTCCGGCCAGAAGAAGTCGGCGCGGAAACGTCCTGCTGCAGTAACGAATTCATGTTGCAGGTCAGGCGCAGGGAATCCCTGCCTGAACATGACCGCCCGGGAGTAGGATTCGCCGGCCGACTCGGAACGCGCATCGGCAAAGCCAATCACGCGCACGGCACGGTTCAGCCTGCTCTTGTTCGGAAGGTTTTCCGCCAGCCGCAGCAGATGTTCTTTGCTGTAGCAGGGCAGCCCACGGGCCGGAGCGCTCCGCAGCACCTTGTCCAAAGCAGGAACCGCTGCCTCGAAGTCCAGGTACGCGGCTATGTCCAGGGCGGTCTGGGTACGTGACGTCATGCTCACGCCGGAGACCGCGTCGAGGGGTTCAAGCAGGTTCCTGACCGTCCACCGGATCCCTGCACGACGTCGGCCGTGGGAGGGGGCTTCGGCCAGGAGGAGCACCTCGGATGGAAGTTGAAGAAGGGGCATTCCCCACATGACGGCTGCAGATTCCTGCACAGGGATCCGGCGTTCCTGACCCTGGGCAACTGCTGCGCGGACCCGGACGCGTTCGCGTTCCCACGGCGCCAGTCCGTGCCAGGTTTCAGCATCGACATAGACCCCGGTGCGCAACCGCACGATGCTGCCCCTCCGGCAACTTTCGGCAAGGAGGTATCGGCCGGCCCCATAGGCATCGGCATCGGCAGTGAAAATCAACTCGGGTTCCATGCCCCAATAGTTGGAGACGCAGCGGCTAGGTCGTGGGGAGGGACCCCAATATGTGGAAAAGCTCCGGCTTGGGAGAAATCGTCCCCGGCGTACCGGAGCGATTTCCCAAACCGGAGCGAATCCGGAAACTAGATCTCGACGAGACCCTTCTCAGTGGCAAAGGTGACGGACATGATGCCGGGGGTGCCCTTGGGGGAGACCCAGGTGACGTCCACGGACTCCAGGGGCCTCTCAACCGGCATACCCAGCCACTCGGTCACCCGTGCGGCAGACCCGGCAATGGTGAGCGACTGCAGCGAGACAGTGCCTTCGAAGGCACGCGAGGGGTGGAGGTCGGCCTTGTCTTCATCCCAGCGCAGCATGTAGGGAACCTGCGGGTCCGCGATCAGGCCGTTGATGCCGATCTGACGCCAGGTGAGTTCCTGCCCGTCGGGGAACTTGCGGTTGCCGGGAACGGAGGCGCGGCCAAGGCGTTCTTCAAAGGGAGCCAGGTCCTCAACGGCAACACACCAGCCCATCCAGCCGCCTCCGGCTTCGGAGCGTGCACGGACGGCCTGCCCAAAGGGAGCCTTGTCCGATGCGGGATGATTCAGTACTTCAACAACCTCAACATACTGGTGGTTGGCCAGCGGGAGGATCATGTTGCGGGTACCAAAACGGGGGTGGACTCCGCCCTTGACGAAGTCGGTTCCCAGGGCAGCAGCAATGCGTTCCGTGGTGGCCAGCAGGCCGTCGGATTCGCAGGCGTAAGAGACGTGATCCAGGCGCATGCGAACATCTTGGCACGTTGTGACCTGTGTCTCGACTAAGGCAAGCCTAAGGAGCGTAATGAGCAACTTTCACGCTGCGTCATATGGGTTGCGCAACAGCGGGAGCGTTGGTTCTATAGGTACAGGTCATGAGTGCCAGCAGATAGCCCCGGCTTGCTGGCCGGCAACCCTCCAACCGCGGTGGGGTGCCCCGGGTGAAGACCTGGCCGTACGCAAACAGGCGTACCGGCAAGCGCGGGCCACACGTGTCGCTCCGGAGTATCCCGGACCCGACCCTGTGGGGCCCCTGGTCATAAAGGGAGCACAATGTCTGCCAACTGGTCCTTCGAAACCCGCCAGATCCATGCAGGTCAGGAGCCCGACGCCGTAACCGGTGCCCGCGCCCTGCCCATCTACCAAACCTCGTCCTTCGTCTTCCCCAGCGCCGAAGCGGCAGCGAACCGGTTTGCGCTGGCCGAACTGGAGCCGATCTACACCCGAATCGGCAACCCCACCCAGGAAGCCGTCGAGAACCGGATCGCCTCCCTGGAAGGCGGCCTTGGAGCCCTGCTACTCGCCTCCGGCCAGGCCGCCGAGACCTACGCCATCCTCAACCTCGCCCAGGCTGGGGACCACATTGTGGCCAGCCCCAGCCTCTACGGCGGAACCTACAACCTCTTCAAGCACACGCTGAAGAAGTTCGGAATCGACGTCAGCTTCGTCGCGGACCCGGACAACCTGGACCAGTGGCGGGAAGCAGTCCGCCCCAACACCAAGGCCTTCTTCGGCGAAGTGGTGTCCAACCCCCGCCAGGACGTCCTGGACATCGAGGGGATCTCCGCCGTCGCCCATGAGGCCGGGATCCCGCTGATCGTGGACAACACCCTGTCCACGCCGTACCTGATCCGGCCCATCGAATGGGGCGCTGACATTGTGGTGCATTCAGCCACCAAGTACCTGGGCGGGCACGGCACCGTGATTGCCGGCGTGATCGTGGACTCGGGCAACTTCGACTTCGGCGCCGACCCGGAGAAGTTCCCGGGCTTCAACACCCCGGATGAGAGCTACAACGGGCTGGTCTACGCCCGCGACCTGGGCGCCAACGGCGTCCTCGGCGCGAACCTGGCCTACATCCTCAAGGCGCGGGTTCAGCTGCTCCGCGACCTGGGCTCTGCGCTCTCCCCGTTCAATGCCTTCCTCCTGGCCCAGGGACTGGAGACCCTGAGCCTGCGCGTGGAGCGGCACGTTGAAAACGCCGTCGCCGTGGCGCGCTGGCTGGAAGCGCACGACGACGTCATTTCCGTTGCGTATGCAGGGCTGGAGTCGAGCCCCTGGTACGAACGGGGACGCAAGTACGGCCCACGCGGTACCGGAGCGATCGTGTCCTTCGAAATCGAGGGCGGAGTCGAGGCCGGCAAGCGCTTTGTGGACGGCCTGGAGCTGCACTCCCACGTGGCGAACGTGGGCGACGTGCGCTCACTGGTGATCCATCCGGCGTCGACGACGCACAGCCAGCTCGGTGCGGAAGCACAGGCAGCGGCCGGCGTCAGCCCGGGACTGGTCCGCCTGTCCGTGGGCCTGGAGCACATCGATGACATCATCGCGGACCTCGACGCCGGTTTCCGCGCCGCCAAGGGAGCATGAAGCACAGCGTGACAACGTATCCTCCTGCACCGCAGCACCCTGTCCGAGTACTGGACGGGGTGCTGCAGTATGCCTCGATCGGTGACCTGGCCCTGGAGACCGGCGGCGTCCTTCCGGACGTGGTGCTGGGCTACGAAACGTGGGGTGTGCTGAACGACGACGCGTCCAACGCCGTCCTCATTCCGCACGCCCTGACCGGCAGCACCCACGTGGCCCAGGGCTGCACGGACGAACCCGGCTGGTGGGATCCCCTGGTGGGTCCGGGCCGGACCATCGACACCAACAGGTTCTTTGTTGTCTCAATCAATATGGTCGGCGGCTGCTACGGTTCCACCGGTCCGGCATCGGCGGACCCGGACGGGCTGCCCTGGGGATCCCGGTTCCCGTTTGTCACCATCCGGGACTCCGTGCACGCCGAGGCCCGGCTGGCAGACCAGCTGGGCATCCGCCGCTGGCACACCGTGCTGGGCGGCTCCCTCGGCGGCGCCCGGGCACTGGAGTGGGCCGTCACTGAACCCGAACGGGTGGCCCGGTGCGCGGTCATCGCGGCGACGGCGGCAAGTACGGGCGAGCAGATCGCCTTCGCCCAGGCTCAGGTCGCTGCCATCCGGCTGGATCCGGATTACAACGGCGGGGACTACTACAACGGACGCGCCCCGCTGGCCGGGCTGGGTCTGGCCCGCCGGATCGCGCACATCACCTACCGCTCCGAGGCAGAACTGCAGTACCGGTTCGGCCGGACACCGCAGCCGGGGGAGGACCCGCTGGGAGCAGCGCTGCCGGCTGAGCGCGGCCGGTACCAGGTAGAGAGCTATCTGGACCACCAGGGCAAAAAACTCGCCGGCCGGTTCGACGCCAACAGCTACGTCGTCCTCACCGAGGCGCTGATGAGCCACGACGTCACCCGGGGCCGGGGCAGCCTGACCGAGGCGCTCGCGGGCACCCAGGCGCAGTTCCTGGTGGCAGCGGTGGACTCGGACCGGCTGTACTTCCCCGAACAGTCGCATGAACTGGCCGCAGCGCTGCCCGGCGAGAACCGCGTGCACCTGATCAATGCCCCGATTGGACACGACGGTTTCCTCACCGATGTGCTCCAGCTCCAGGATGTTCTGCGGCAGGACTTCTTCGCCTAGGAACTGCGCGGCACCATGGGGGGATGCGCAGTGCACCGCAGGAACCGCCGCGCAGAGCGGACGCCTGGCCCCGGCGCGGCACCGGCTTCCTCCGGGCAGCCTGCATCCTTGGCCTGGTCCATGCGGCGTTTAGCGCGTACTGGGCCTTGGGCGGGGACTGGCTGCTGGCCACGGTAGGCCGCTTCGCCGTGCAGAACCGGCAGGAGTCCCCGGCCCAGGCCGCCGCGGTCCTCGGCGGTGCCGCGCTGCTCAAGGCCGCTGCGGCGGTTATTCCGCTGGCCGCAGCCCACGGCAGGTTTCCGTTTCCCCGGCTCATCCGCGCGCTCAGCTGGGTAGGAGGCGCGGCACTGTGCCTGTACGGCGCGGTCAATACAGTAGCGGCGTCAGCCGTGCTGGCAGGCTGGATCCCCGCCGGTCCGGACGCCGATCTTGACGGGCTGAAGGGCCACGCCTGGCTGTGGGATCCGCTGTTCCTCGCCTGGGGCGCCGCGCTCCTGACCTACCTGGTGCTCTCGCGGCGGAAGCCGCAGCACCGGACTCAGGCCAGCCGGACGGCAGGACAGCCCGAACCGGACTAGCTCTGGCTGAGCGGCCCGGTTCCGGCACCTTCGGAGGAGCCCTGCGGCATCCGCTTGCCGAAGTAGGGGCCGGCATCCGGCCGCTTCGGCGAAATACCGTCACCGGAGGAGCGGCGGCGGACCCGGCGCATCACCCACGGCATGAGGTATTCGCGGGCCCAGAAGAGATCTTCGGAGCGCGCCGTCCGCCAGTTCTTGGGCGGCAGCTCCTTGACGACGGCGGGTTCAAGCGTATGCGGTACCTGGAGTGTCTCCAGCACCATGGCGGCGATGGTCTGGTGTCCCATCGGGGAAAAGTGCAGCCGGTCCGGCGCCCACATCTGCGGGTTGCTCAGCTCCCGCAGCGCCCACATGTCCGCAATGACGGCGTCGTGCCGCAAGGCGACGGTGCGCAGGTTCTCGTTGTAGATAGCCACCCGCCCGCGGACGCTGCCCAGCACCGGGGTGGCTCCAATATCCGGGCCGGTGAACAGCACTACGGTGGCACCGGTTTCGCGCAGCGCGGCGATGGTGGTGTCCATGGTTTCGGCCAGCCGGTCCGGATCCCCGCCGGGGCGGATGACGTCATTGCCGCCGGCGCAGATGGTCACCAGGTCCGGTTTCAGGTCGATGGCGGGCTGCAGCTGCTCAGCCACAATCTGGTTCAGCAGCCGGCCGCGGATGGCCAGGTTCGCGTAGGCGAAGTCGTCGTGCCCGGCGGCAAGCTCCTCGGCGAGGCGGTCGGCCCAGCCGCGGTGGCCTCCGGGGCTCTCCGGGCTGGGGTCTCCGATCCCTTCCGTGAACGAGTCGCCCAGCGCCACGTACCGGTTGAAGGGATGGTCGGGGTGCCCCTGCGGCGGGGCTGGCTGTACTGCCGGGTCGAAGCCGGTCTGCGGTGCGGACGGTACTGGTTCGGAAGGATGCTGCACGTTTTCGGTCACCAGACCATGATTGCCCGTGGGCGGCTGGCTACGCGACCGTAGGTTGGCGCAGCTGCATGCCAGAATGGGTTTTATGACTGAAATCTCTCCCTGGAACCCTGTTGTGCTCTTCTCCAAGCCGGAGGAAGAGCGGGCCGGAACGCCGCTGCTGGTGCTCTTTCACGGCTACCTGGCCAACGAGGAAGACCTCATGGGGCTGGCGCAGTACCTGCCGCAGGAGTTCACCATCGCGTCGGTGCGTGCCCCGCAGGCACTGGGGCCGGGGTACTCATGGTTCCCGCTGATGCACGAACCGGAGTATTCAGTGGACCGGGTGGTTGCCGCCGTCCAGGACGTCTCGGACTGGCTGGACGGCATCAGGGAGCAGCACTCCAGCGTGAGCCTGCTCGGCTTCTCCATGGGCATGGCCGTGGCCAGCACCCTGATGCGGCACCGCCCCGAGGAGTTTGCCGCCGTCGTCGGGCTCTCAGGTTTCGTCGTGCCCGCGGAGGGCAGCGGCTTCTTCCACGATGAGGAACTGGCCGCCCTGAAGGTGCCGTTCTTCTGGGGACGGGACCAGGCCGACCCGGTGATCGACGCCGAGCGGATCGAATACACCCACGCCTGGCTCAACGGCCACACCAAGCTCACCAAGGTGCTCTACGCGGGCATGGGCCACAGCATCAACATGCAGGAACTGGGACACGTGCGGGAATTCCTCACCCACACGGTCCTCGGCTCCCGGTAGGGCTCAGCTGCCGGAGACGATCCGCACGGCCTGGCTGTTCACCTCAATGGTGTCCCCGGCGTGCAGCTGCCGGCCGCGGCGCTCTTCGATTTCACCGTTGACCTTCACCAGTCCGTTTTCGATCAGTTCCTTCGCCTCAATGCCGTCCTCGGCAAGGCTGGCAAGTTTCAGCGCCTGGCCAAGGCGGATCATGTCGTCACGGATGGGCAGGTCCTGGGGATCGGTTGAGCTCATGCCCCTATTCTGCCGGAGAAAGCGCACGACGCCGGCACGGGCCGGTTGCCGCAAGTTACGGATCCCCGGCGCAGCCGGGGAGGAGCCTGCAGCCGGAGTAGGGTGAAACGGTGCCACAGCCTGCCCGCATCCCCGCCGCCGTCGGACTTCCCCTTGCCTTAGCCGCAGGGATGGCGATCCCTGCCCAGTCCCGCGTCAACGGGGAGCTGGGCGCCGCGCTGGATGATTCCCTCGCGGCCGCCCTGGTGAGCTTCGGCGTCGGGCTGGTGGTGATGATCCTGGTCACCGCAGTGCTGCCGCGCGGACGCGTCGGCTTCGGGCAGATCCTGCCGGCCCTGCGTGAGCGGCGCTTTCCGCGGATCTACATTCTGGCCGGTGTGATCGGCGCCTGGTTCGTGCTCACCCAGACACTCACGATCGCCGTGCTGGGCGTTGCCGTCTTCACGGTCGCCACCGTCGCCGGGCAGACGCTGACCGGACTGGTGGTGGACCGGATGGGCATTGGTCCGGGCGGCAAGAAAACCCTGACCATCATGCGGGTGGTCGGCGCCGTGCTGACCATCGCCGCCGTCGCCTGGGCGGTGAGCCCCAAGCTCTCCGGCTCCGGCGGAAGCGGGGACTGGCTGCTGGCCGTCCTGCTGCCGCTGAGCGCAGGCATGGCCATGAGTTTCCAGCAGGCCATGAACGGCACCACGGGCATGCACTACGGAACCCCGATCACCGCAACACTGCTGAACTTCGTCTCCGGCTTTGCCGCTCTTGCAATCCTCTGGCTGATCAAGATCGCAGTCTCCGGAACCGGCAACCCGCTGCCGGACACCTGGTGGTTCTACCTCGGCGGACCGCTGGGCTGCATCTTCATCGGCGTCAGCGCCATGCTGGTCAAGACCCTCGGTGTGCTGCTCACCAGCCTCGGCCTGATCGGCGGACAGCTGATCGGCTCCCTCCTGCTGGACATTTTCGTACCCGCCCCGGGCTCCGTCGTGGTGGCCGCCACCGTGCTGGGCACCGCCTTGACCCTGGCCGCGATCGTCGTGGCCACCCTGCCCTGGAACATGCCCGGATTCCGTCCCTGGCCCCGGCGGGAGCGCCGGTAACAGCCTTTCGCCGCCGTGACCTTAAGCTGGTATCTATAAGTTTTGCCCTCCGCCCGGAATCCGCGCACTTCAGCGCCGGAAAACCGGGCGGCACGGGATCGAAAGCGGACCGCACCCAGCGGCCTGCGCGAGCAGAAAGAACGGCGGTACCATTTCATGGCTTCGACCAAATCCAAACTGGATCCGATCATCTCCCTGGCCAAGCGCCGGGGCTTCGTCTTCCAGTCGGGTGAGATCTACGGTGGTTCGCGTTCCGCCTGGGATTACGGGCCCCTCGGCGTCGAGCTGAAGGAAAACATCAAGAAGCAGTGGTGGCAGTCCATGGTCCGCGGCCGCGACGACGTCGTAGGCCTGGATTCCGCGGTCATCCTCCCGCGCGCCGTCTGGGAAGCCTCAGGCCACGTTGAAGTCTTCTCCGACCCGCTGGTCGAGTGCCTGAGCTGCCACAAGCGCTACCGCGCCGACCACCTCGAAGAGGAATACGAAGAGAAGAAGGGCCGCGCCCCGGAAAACGGCCTCGCGGACATTACCTGCGCCAACTGCGGCACCAAGGGCCAGTGGACCGAGCCGCAGGAATTCTCCGGCCTGCTCAAGACCTTCCTGGGTCCGGTGGCCAGCGAAGAAGGCATGCACTACCTGCGCCCGGAAACGGCCCAGGGCATCTTCGTGAACTTCAACAACGTGCTCACCACCTCCCGCAAGAAGCCGCCGTTTGGCATCGGCCAGATCGGCAAGAGCTTCCGCAACGAGATCACCCCGGGCAACTTCATCTTCCGTACCCGTGAGTTCGAGCAGATGGAGATGGAATTCTTCGTTGAGCCCGGCACGGACGAGGAATGGCACAAGTACTGGATCGAAACCCGGAAGAACTGGTACACGGACCTGGGCATCGACCCGGAGAACCTGCGCCTGTTCGAGCACCCGCAGGAGAAGCTGAGCCACTACTCCAAGGGCACCACGGACATCGAATACCGATTCGGGTTCCAGGGTTCGGAGTGGGGCGAGCTGGAAGGCATCGCCAACCGCACCGACTTTGACCTGGGCACGCACTCCAAGCACTCCGGCACCGACCTGAGCTACTTCAACCAGGCCACCAACGAGCGCTTCACCCCGTACGTGATCGAGCCCGCGGCCGGCCTGACCCGTTCCTTCATGGCGTTCCTGGTGGATGCCTACACCGAGGACGAGGCACCGAACGCGAAGGGCGGCGTGGACAAGCGCACCGTGCTGCGCCTGGATCCGCGCCTGGCCCCGGTCAAGGCAGCCGTGCTGCCGCTGAGCCGCAACGAGGACCTGTCCCCGAAGGCCAAGGAGCTGGCAGCACAACTGCGCCGGAACTGGAACATCGACTTCGACGACGCCGGTGCCATTGGCCGCCGCTACCGCCGCCAGGATGAGATCGGCACCCCGTTCTGCATCACGGTGGACTTCGACACGCTCGAAGACCAGGCCGTCACCGTCCGCGAACGGGACACCATGGCCCAGGAGCGTGTCAGCCTGGACAAGGTCCAGGGCTACCTGGCCGAACGGCTGATCGGCGCGTAATGGCGATCTCTTTCCGTGAATGGCGCGAGGACGATGACCTCACGCTGATCCAGCTCTGGGGCGACCCGGAGACCGGAGAGGCTGCGCACTTCCGTTCCGTGCTGCGGCCGTCGGCGAACGAGCCGTGGAGCCGCTGCATTGTGGCGGAGGACGACGGCGTGCCCGTGGCTGCCGGGGTGGTCTACGAGACCAGCCTGCACCCGGACCGGCTGTGGGCTTATGTCGAGGTCGCCCGGGAGAACCGGCGAGCCGGCCTGGGCTCCACGCTGCTGGGAATGCTGCGCAAGGAAGCCGAGCACGCGCCTTCGGGCGTCACGAAGCTCCGCGCCAAGGTATCTCCGGACACTCCGGGTGCGGCGTTCGCTGCTGCCGCCGGGATGGAGCCCATCCAGCGCGCCCGCTCAGTGATCGTGGAACCGGGCAAGCTCAAGCTGCCCGTGTTCGAAGACCACGGACCGCAGCTGGAGGAAGCGGCAACCGGTTCGGTGGAACTGACCCGCGCCGTCGCCGACTTCTACAACGCCGTCCACGACTGGGACCGCGCGGACATGGGAATCGGCCGTGCCCAGCAGATGCTGCTGCACGAGGCAACGGGTGCCTCCGGTGCTGTGGTGCTGCGGGACAAGCCGAAGCATGAAGGCGGGAAGATTGCGGCGTTCGCCGTGAGCTACACCTCCGAGCGCACCGACGCCCCGGCGGACGTGCTGCTGGGCTGGGACACCACGCTGGAGGAGACCGAAGCGGAAGCTGCGGTTGAATCACTGCTGGCCATGCTGGCCTACCAGTACCCGGTACAGCTGGAAGTCGATGACTCGATGACCGCCCTGGTGCGGGTCCTGGACCGGCTGCTGGCAGCCGGCGCCGCCCGGCAGGACGGTGCGGACACGCTGATCCTGTCCAGCTAACGCTGCGGCAGGACCGAAACAACGACGGCGCCGGATCCCTGAGGGGGTCCGGCGCCGTCGTTGTTTGGTGTCGGTTTTTAGGCAGTGAGCCGGCCGGAGAGGGTAAAGAGCACCGACTCGGAGACTTCCTGCAGGGAGCGTTCGGGGGAGAAGACCAGCCACTCGATGCCGCCCACCAGGACGGCTCCGAAAATGGTGCCGGCCATCAGCTCTGCGTCGGTGCGCTCCGGACGGGTTTCCCGGATGACCGCCGTGAACTCCGCGAGGGCTTCCCGCCGGACCATCTGCAGATGGGTCTGCCAGGACCGGTCGGTGCGGAAGATCTCTGCCGCAATGAGCTTGGCCAGCGGCTGGTTTCCGGAGATTACTTCGAGCATCGCGGTGACCATGGCCCCCAGCGCGCCGGCTCCGGACTTGCCTTCCCTGGCCTGCCGCAGGGTTTCGGCCAGGGCGCCGATCCCGTCCAGGAGCAGCTGCTCGAACAGCTTGTCCTTGGAGGAGAAGTTGTAGTAGACGCTGCCCTTGGCCACGCCGGCGCGCACCGCGACGTCCTCCATGGTGGTGCCGGTGATCCCGTTCAGCGACGCCAGCTCCAAAGCGGCGTCCAGGATCGACCGCTTGGTGCCTGATACCCGTGGCATGCAATGAGTCCTTTGTTTCTCCGGTGGTTCCCTTTGATCTTAGAGGTGCAGCTCCGGGTGCAGCCGCTTGATCGTCCACATCCGTTGGCGGCCTGCACTCAGCGAGCTCACCGCCACGCAGAGGGCCGTCAGGGTGCCCAGCACGGCGACGGCGGTCCACATCCGGGCGTCCACGCCGCCGGTGATCAGGGCCCGCAGGCCGTTCACCACGTAGGTCGCCGGCATAAACGGATGCAGCGCCTGGAAGAACCCCGGGGTGGTTTCCACCGGATAGGTTCCGCCGGAGGAGCTCAGCTGCAGCATCAGCAGCACCAGGGAGACCACCCGGCCGGCAGCGGTTCCCAGCACGATGATCAGCATCTGCTGCAGGGCCAGGAACGCCACCGTGGTCAGGTACAGGAAGGCGCCGGTGCCCAGCAGGTACGCGGGATGGATGTCCAGTCCCCAGACCAGCACTGCCATCATGATCAGCACCTGGCCCAGTCCGATGGCCAGGGCGGGGATGAGGCCGGTGGATGCGGCCCGGAAACCGGAGATTCCTGCTGCCAGTGCCCGGGTGGGCAGGGCCCGGAGCAGCAGCCAGGTGATCAGCGCGCCCACAAAGGTAGCCAGCGCCAGGAAGAACGGAGCGAAACCTTCACCGAAGCTGTCCGCCTGGGTGGCGAAACCGGCGTCGAGCTCCACCGGGTCCGCGGCCACAGCAGCCTTGGACTCAATCAGCGAGTCATCGTCCTGAGGAAGGGCGTCCCCGCCGTCCGCAAGTGCATCTGCAAGGGTATGGCTGCCGGCGGAAAGTTCCCCGGCTCCTTCAGACAGCGCGGTACCGCCGTCGAGCAGCTCACCGGCGCCGGCCGCCAGGTCAGTGGTGCCTCCGCTGAGTGTGGCAGCGCCGGCGTTCAGTTCAGCGGCACCCTGGGCAGCGGACCGGGCACCCGCGTCGACCTGCGCAGCGCCCGCCGCAAGGTCCGAGGCGCCCGAGGAGAGGGCAGATGCCCCGTCCGCCGCGGACTGTGCCCCGGCAGACACCTGGGCCGCGCCCGCGGAGAGGTCTGAGCTTCCGGCGGCGAGCCGGCCCGCGCCGTCGGCGGCCTGGCCGATGCCGGTCTGGAGTGCGTCCGTTCCGGAGGCCACCTGGCGTGCACCTTCGGCCAGCGGCTGCAGCTGTGCCAGGAGCGGACTGTTCGGATCCTGGGCCGTGATCCCGGCCACCACCTTGTCCAGCCCGGAGGAGACCTGGGCTGCACCGGCATCCAGCTGTCCGGCCTGCGGTACGGCACCGCTGAGCTTGCTGGAAAGCGCGGACAGGTTCTCTTCCAGCGACTGGGCGCCGGCCGCCACGCCTGAGGCGCCGGTGGAAAGCTGGGCGGTTCCGTCGGAAAGGGATTGCGCACCCGCTGCGAGGTCGCCGCTGCCCGCGGACAGGGCTGAGGTTCCGGAAGAGAGGTCGTTCAGGCCGGAGGCCAGCGAGCCGGCTCCGGCGGAGAGGCGGAAAGCACCGTCCTGCAGGGTGAGCGTTCCGTCCGCCAGGCTGCCCAGTCCAGCGGTCAGCTGGCCGGCACCGGATACGGCGGAATCAATGCCCTCGGTGAGCTCACCGGCACCGGCAGCTGCGTCCCGCAGGCCTGTTCCGGCGTCGTTCAGGCCCACCAGGAGCGTGGAGGCAACCTGGTTGCCCAGCTGGGAGGAGACCGCAGCCTGGACCTGTGCCATCGCCTGCTTGCCCAGCACACCGGCCAGGAAGTTGTTGGAGTCGTTGTAGTCCACCTTGAGTTTCGCGGACACAGGATGTTCGGTGCCCACGGACACCGCGCTGGCGGAGAAATCTTCCGGAATGGTCAGGGACAGGTAATACGTCCCGTCGGAGACGCCGTCTGCCGCATCTGCGGCATCCGTGGCGTGCCAGTCCAGGTCTGCGCCGTCCAGGAGCTTCTGCTCAAGTTCGTCGCCGGCGTTGAGAGCTTCACCGTCCCGGTCTGCCCCCTTGTCCTCATTGACCAGTGCCACGGACAGTCCGTCCAGGTGCTTGTCCGGGGAGTCAAAGGCCCACAGGTACAGGGCGCCGTAGATCAGCGGAATGAACAGCATCACCACAACGGCGATTTTGGGCAGGGTTCCCCGCCTAAACCGGCTCAGTTCGGTGCCTGGGGAAAACAGGGCAAACATCAGTGCGCCTCCTCGGCGATCAGCACGGCGGAGGGCTGGGTCTCCGAACCGCTCCACGATTGGATTGGCAGCGACGCTGCCCCGACGACGACGGCGGTGCCGGATGCTGCGATGGCCGCCAGGCGCTCCTCCACAAGGACACGTGCACGGCTGGCGTGGACCTGCTCAATGTCATCCACAAACAGGATGTCCGGGCGGGAGAGCATGGCCAGCGAGATCCGCAGCAGGAACTGCTCCTCCTCACTGAGGTCCCAGATCACTGCGTTGGCTGCGGGCGCCCCGAGGCTCCCGAACACCGGGCTGCAGGCCCTTGCCAGCTGACGGTCCGAGACCCTGGGAACAAAACGCCACCAGGGGGACAGCCAGGCCAGCCGCTCACGCAGGGCGGCGCCGGCCGTGACTCCGGGCTCCAGGTCATCGATACCGGTGAACCCTGCAATGGCCGTGCGTTTCTGTACCTGGCGGGCGTCCCGGGGGAGGGCAGAGCCCAGAACCTCAAGGCGGCCGCTGCCTGCCTTCATGCGTCCGGCCAGGGTGAGCAGCAGGCTGGTGCGTCCGCTGCCGGCCGGGCCGCAGATCAGGCTGAGCGGATCAGCGACGGTGAAACTGAGCGGGCCGTAGACGCGGCCCCTGGCGGCGGTGAGGCTGAGCTCTTCCGCAGAGATAACCGGTTGCACGAAGTGCCTTTCGGGAAATCGACTTTTTGTACTGACCAGTCAGTCTAGCGCGCTGCCGGGCAGGATTCGGTAATCCGCCCGCGGCATGGGGAGAATGGGAATGCGCACCCGCACCGGGCATCCGGTCAGCCCAACCCAGTGAGGACCTGCATGGGACACAGCCACCTGCACGACGCCGGCACCCCCACCCGCGCGGCGCTCGCCGCCCGCCGGAAGGCCAACCGGCTGTTGACGGCGATCCTTGTTCCGCTCGGCCTGCTGGCTGTGGCAGGCATGATCGCGCTCTGGCCCAGCGGACAGCCGGGGGAGATCACCATCGCGGACCCCTACGCCACCGCCCAGGGCGTCAGCATCGACACCGGTTCCGTCCAGCGGGTGGGAATCGAGGACTGCCCGTCCTCCGCGACGCTTACCGAGGCCGGAGTGCAGGCTCCGCAGTGCCAGGTGGCCCACGTGCTGCCGTCTTCCGGAGGTTCCGCCGTAGCAGTGGAAGTTCCGCCCGAAGTCGCCAAGACCAACGCAATCGAGGCGGGGGACAGCATCCGCTACCTCAACCTCGAGGCCGTGATGGTGGACAGCGGCGCACCGCCGTACATCTTTATGGACTTTGTCCGCAGCGTTCCCATTGCGGCTCTCGCGGTGCTGTACGCCGG
Organism: Arthrobacter sp. NPDC055585; assembly: GCF_053619115.1. Lineage (NCBI taxonomy): Bacteria > Bacillati > Actinomycetota > Actinomycetes > Micrococcales > Micrococcaceae > Arthrobacter > Arthrobacter sp. NPDC055585. The sequence goes on along the minus strand of NZ_JBSHIT010000001.1, from coordinate 16,422 downwards.
CGTCGTCATCGCCGTCGCCCGCTGGCGCGGACTGCGGGCACTGATCGGGCTGGGCGGCGCGTATGCGGTGCTGGCCGGGTTCATCCTGCCCGGCCTGGTGGAAGGCAAACCGCCGCTGCTGCTGGGGCTGGTTGGATCCAGCGTGATCATGATCGGGGTCCTGTACTTCGCCCACGGCTTCTCGGCGCGGACCTCGACGGCGCTGCTGGGCACTCTGTTTGGGCTGGGCATCACGGCAGGGCTGGCTGCCTGGGCCACGGATGCCGCACACCTGATCGGCGTCGACAACGAGAACGCCTACACGCTCATCAACGCCTCCGATGAACTGTCAATCTCCGGCATCATTCTGTGCGGACTGATCATCTCCGGCCTGGGTGTCCTCAATGACGTGACCATCACCCAGTCCTCCGCCGTCTGGGAAATGTACGAACTGGCTCCGGGAGCCTCCGCCCGGCGCCTCTTTGCCGGAGCGATGCGCGTGGGCCGGGACCACATTGCCTCAACGGTCTACACCATCGCCTTCGCCTACGCCGGTGCCGCGCTGCCGGTGCTGATCCTGGTCTCCCTGTATGACCGGACCCTGATGGAAACCCTGACCAGCGGGGAACTGGCCGAAGAGGTTGTGCGCACCCTGGTCGGCTCGATAGGACTGGTGCTGGCCATCCCGGTGACCACCGCCGTCGCCGTCCTGGTGGTCAAGGCCGTGGGACTGTCCGGTGCCCGGGAGGGCTCGGACAGCGCCGGCACCGAAGGCCCGGCGGAACTGCACCCTGCCGGTGACGTGGCCTGGGTTCCCGGGGGAGCCGCCGCCGCGGCCTCGGCCGAGCCCGGTACACGGCGCAGCGCCCGGGCCCGGCGCTCGGCGTCTGGTGCGCCGACGGAGGACCGGATCCGGGACTAGTCGGCCCGCGCCAGCGCCTCGAAAAGGCCTGCTGCAGGAACACCCTCCGCCGAATGCGCGCAGGATTTGCACCCGCTTGCGAGAATAGGAAGGTGAGCGTTGCAACCACTAAGACCAGGCTTGAACTGCCCCCGCTGCAGCTCGGCAAGCTGACCATTGATACGCCGGTGATCCTGGCTCCCATGGCAGGCATTACCAACAAGGCGTTCCGCCGGCTCTGCCGCGAATACGGCGGCGGACTCTACGTGACCGAAATGGTGACGTCCCGGGCCCTTGTTGAACGCTCGCCGGAGTCGCTGCGCATCATCCAGCACGACGACGACGAGTCGATCCGCTCTGTCCAGCTCTACGGCGTGGACCCGGTGACCGTCGGTGCAGCCATCCGGATGCTGGTGGAGGAAGACCGGGCCGACCACATTGACCTGAACTTCGGCTGCCCCGTCCCCAAGGTCACCCGCAAGGGCGGCGGCTCAGCCCTGCCCTGGAAGCTGGACCTGTTCACCGCAATCGTCCAGACGGCAGTCCGGGAAGCCTCCAAGGGAGAGATCCCGCTGACCATCAAGATGCGCAAGGGCATCGACGAGGACCATCTGACTTTCCGAGAGGCCGGCAAGATCGCCCGCGACGCCGGCGTGGCCGCCGTGACGCTGCATGGCCGGACCGCCTCACAGTTCTACTCCGGCAAGGCCGACTGGAACGCGATTGCCGAACTGCGCGAATCCCTGCCCGATGTGCCGGTGCTGGGCAACGGAGACATCTGGTCAGCCGAGGATGCCATCGCCATGGTCGAGCAGACCGGTGTTGACGGCGTCGTTATTGGCCGCGGCTGCCAGGGCCGCCCGTGGCTCTTCGCGGACCTGCAGGCGGCCTTCGAAGGCCGCGACGAACGGCACCGCCCCGGGCTGAAGGAAGTCGCAGACAGCGTCTACCGTCACGCGGAACTGCTGGTTGAAACCTTCGGGGATGAAGTCATTGCACTACGGGACATCCGCAAGCACATGGCCTGGTACTTCAAGGGCTACGTCGTAGGGGGAGAGCTGCGGGCTAAGCTGGCGACTGTGCCCTCCCTCGAGGTGCTCCGCGGGCTCCTGGCGGAGCTCGACCCGACCGCACCGTACCCCGGCGCGGACGCCGAAGGCCCCCGCGGACGGGCCGGCACACCCAAGAAGACAGCCCTGCCCGAAGGCTGGCTGGACGGACGGGAACTGAACCCCGCCCAGAAGGCCATCATTGCGGCAGCCGAACTCGACGTATCAGGTGGCTAAGAACATATGACCCTTCCGCAGGTTTTCCGTACCGCCGGTTACACCGACGTCGATCAGGCGCGCTGGGTAACCGAACCGGCCAAGAGCACACACCGGACCCAGTTCGGCCGCGACCGCGCCCGGGTACTGCATTCCTCGGCCCTGCGGCGGCTCGGCGCCAAGACACAGGTAGTGGCACCGGACACTGACGACTTTGTCCGCACCCGGCTCACGCACAGCCTGGAAGTGGCGCAGGTGGGACGCGAACTCGGCAATTCGCTGGGCTGCGACCCCGACGTCGTTGACGCCGCCTGCCTTTCCCACGACCTGGGGCATCCGCCGTTCGGGCACAACGGTGAGACGGCACTGAATGACATTGCGCATGCGATCGGCGGGTTCGAGGGCAACGCACAGACCCTGCGCCTGCTCACCCGGCTGGAACCGAAGATCATCGCCCCGGACGGTTCGCCGGCCGGCCTGAACCTGACCCGCGCCAGCCTGGACGCGTCCTGCAAGTACCCGTGGTCCGCCGTCGACGCCCCGCTGGTCAACGGCCACCGCACCACCAAGTTCGGCGTGTACGAGGATGACCTGCCGGTCTTCACCTGGCTGCGCGACGGTGCCCCGGCGGGCCGGTCCTGCGTGGAAGCGCAGGTCATGGACCTGGCCGACGACATTTCCTACTCCGTACACGACGTCGAAGACGCGATCGTGGCCGGGCACGTGCAGCTCAAGTGGCTGGACAACCCCGACCAGCGCGCCCGCGTCATCGGCTACACCCAGCAGTGGTACGTGCCCACCGCAGATCCCGCCGCCGTCGACGCCGCACTGGCCCGGCTGGAAGCCGAAGGCGTCTGGGTCCGGGAAGCTGACGGCAGCCGCCGTTCAATGGCCGCGCTGAAGGACATGACCAGCCAGCTGATCGGCCGCTTCTGTTCCAGCGCCATGGACGCCACCCGGGAGATCTACGGACCGGACCCGCTGACCCGGTACAACGCGGAAATGGTTGTTCCCGAGGAAACGCAGCTGGAAATTGCCGTGATGAAGGGCCTGGCCACCACCTTCGTGATGACCACGGACCAGCGACAGCCGCTGTACGAACGCCAGCGCGAGGTCCTCACCAACCTGGTTGCCCAGCTCTCCGCCACCGGTGACCGGCACCTTGAACCAATGTTTGCTGCTGACTGGCGGGAAGCTGCCGACGACGGCGCCCGGCTCCGTGTGGTCATCGACCAGGTGGCCTCGCTCACGGACGGGTCCGCTCTGGCCCTGCACGAACGCCTGGTGGGCCCGGTTCCTGCACTTTGGTAGGAACCCGGGTTTGGTGCCGGGGAATAAGGTAGAAGCATGGCCGGCCTGATTAAACGCGAAGACATTGATGAAGTACGTTCCCGCACCGACATCAAGGCGGTAGTGGACGGGTATGTCACGCTCAAGTCCGCCGGCATCGGATCTTTCAAGGGACTGTGCCCCTTCCATGACGAACGCTCCCCGTCCTTCCACGTCCGGCCCCAGGTAGGCACCTACCACTGCTTCGGCTGCGGGGAGAGCGGCGACGTGATCTCCTTCGTGCAGAAGATGGACCACGGCACGTTCTCCGAGACGGTGGAAAAACTCGCCTCCCGGCTGGGCTACGAACTGCACTATGAAGACGGCGGCACCGGGCCGCGCCGCGAGGACGTGGGCAAGCGCCAGCGCCTGCTGGATGCGCACAAGGTTGCCGCGGAGTTCTTCCGTGAGCAGCTGCTCACACCCGGCGCTGCCGCAGCCCGCAGCTTCCTGGCCGAACGAGGATTCGACCCGGCGGCAGCGGAGCATTTCGGCGTGGGCTATGCACCGCAGGGCTGGGATTCGCTGCTCAAGCACCTCACCGGCCGCGGCTTCAGCCGCGAGGAACTGGCCCAGACCGGCATGTTCTCCACCGGACAGGACGCTTCCCGCTTCTACGACAGGTTCCGCGGACGGCTGATCTGGCCCATCCGCGACCTCACCGGAGCCACCATCGGCTTCGGTGCCCGCAAGCTTTACGAGGACGACCAGGGTCCCAAGTACCTGAACACCCCCGAAACACCGCTCTACAAGAAATCGCAGGTCCTCTACGGCATTGACCTGGCCAAGCGTTCCATCGCCAAGGACCGGCAGCTGGTAGTCGTGGAAGGCTACACGGACGTTATGGCCTGCCACCTGGCCGGGATCACCACCGCCGTCGCCACCTGCGGCACGGCCTTCGGAACCGACCACATCAAGATTGCCCGCCGGCTGCTCTCCGATGACGGCACCGGGGGAGAAGTGATCTTTACGTTCGACGGCGATGCCGCCGGACAGAAGGCGGCACTGCGTGCGTTCGAGGAAGACCAGCGCTTCAACGCCCAGACCTTCGTGGCCGTCGACCCCAACGGCATGGACCCCTGCGACATCCGCCAGCAGAAGGGCGACGCTGCCGTGGCGGAACTGATCCGTTCCCGCCGTCCGTTGTTTGAATTCGCGATCCGCTCCACCCTGGCCAAGTTCGACCTGAACACCGTGGAGGGACGCATTTCCGCGCTTCGGGCGGCCGCTCCCGTGGTGGCCGAGATCCGTGATTCCGCCATGCGGCCTGCCTATGCGCGTGAGCTCGCCGGCTGGCTGGGCAGCGAAGTTGACGACGTCCTGCGCGCAGTCAATGCCGCGGCCAAGCGCCAGCGCGAGGCACGGGATCCGAACAGCCCGCAAAACCAGCATGGCCAGTCAGGGCAGCACAACCAGTCCGGGCCTCATCTCCAGCCCGGGCGCGACGGCGGCGCCCGTTCCCAGCACCCGGGGCAGGATCCCGCGGAGGCGCCTCAGACGCAGGCCTTCGCCCGCCCGGATCCCAACGACCCCGCGGCGAGGATGGAACGCCAGGCACTGGAGGTCGTGCTCCAGCAGCCCGGCCTCCTCGACGCCGGCCAGTGGGAGCGCTTCAAGGCCGCCCGGTTCACCGTGCCGGCGTACGTTGCCGTGCACAATGCAGTCCGCGCCGCCGGTGAGGTGCCGTCTTCTGCTGCCGCCTGGGTTGAGCAGGTTCGCCAGGAACTGCCGGACGCGCTGCGCGGTTTTGTCAGCGAACTCGCGGTGACACCCATTCCCGCCCGGGACGCGGATGCGCTGGCGATGTACTGCCGGGATATCCTCAACCGGCTCTTTGAGCTGCAGGTGACGCACCTGAAGGCTGAGAAGCTGGGGCAGCTGCAGCGGCTGGATCCCAGTGCTGATCCGGCCCTGTTCCAGCAGCTCAACCGGGAGCTGATGGAGCTCGAAATGCAGCGCCGCGCCCTGCGTGAGATGCAGTGAGACGCGGATTTCGTTTCTCGGCGCTTCGTCTGTAAAGTAATAGTCGCGCTTTCCCCCGTAGCTCAATTGGCAGAGCATTCGACTGTTAATCGAAGGGTTACTGGTTCGAGTCCAGTCGGGGGAGCAAATGGGCTCCTGACCTGAATAAAAACAGGTCAGGAGCCTTCTTCCTGCTTCGGTTTCCGAACGCGGGAAGCGCCGCAGGCTGTCGGTGACAGCGGCCTGTACGGTGTAGACTGATTGTCGCCGCTTTCCCCCGTAGCTCAATTGGCAGAGCATTCGACTGTTAATCGAAGGGTTACTGGTTCGAGTCCAGTCGGGGGAGCAACTGACCGAAGGCCCGTAACAGTGTTGCGGGCCTTCGGTGTATCCGCGGCCGGTCCGCACGAATCCCGCCTGCGCGCACGGGCGCGCCGTACGCGGTGCCGGTTTGCGGAATCCTCAGTTTGAGTGGCTACACTGGGGTTCTGCCGCTGCAAAGAGCACTGGATCCACCACATATCCGGTGCCGCAGGCGCCAGGGGCGTACCTATCCTGATGCCCATGCCGGAACCCTACTGTTCCGTTGCGTTTTTCGCGCACGCGATGCCGCTGATCCAGCCGGCTGTCGCAGACGCGGTCCTTAATCTTTTCCTTCATCAGGAGCACAGCCATGACCTCTACCGCCGTATCCGCAGCCATTACCGAAGCAGAGATCTTCGCAGCCCACGAGGGCGGCAAGCTCTCCGTCGAAACGAAGCAGCCGCTTGATTCAACCCGCGCCCTGTCCATTGCGTACACGCCGGGAGTGGCCCAGGTCAGCCGCGGGATCGCCGCCGATCCGCAGCTGGCGGGCACCCACACCTGGGCCTCCCGGCTCGTCGCCGTGGTCAGCGACGGCACTGCAGTCCTTGGCCTGGGCAATATCGGAGCCGCCGCCTCACTCCCGGTGATGGAAGGAAAGTCCGCGCTCTTCAAGACCTTCGCCGGCCTGAACTCAATTCCTCTGGTCCTGGACACCACGGACGTGGATGAAATCATCGAGACCCTCATCCGCCTGCGGCCCAGCTTCGGTGCCGTGAACCTTGAGGACATCTCCGCCCCGCGCTGCTTCGAACTTGAGCAGCGGCTGATTGAGGCCCTGGACTGCCCGGTGATGCACGATGACCAGCACGGCACGGCAATCGTGGTGCTGGCAGCACTGACCAACGCCGCTCGGGTCACCGGACGCGATATGCCAGCCCTGCGCGTGGTCATCTCAGGTGCCGGAGCCGCCGGCGTGGCCTGCGCCAACATCCTCCTGGAAGCCGGAGTGCACGACGTCGTTGTCCTTGACTCCCGCGGCATCCTGTCCTCCGGCCGTGGTCTGGACGGCGCCAAGGGAGGCCTTGCTGCCCGAACCAACCCGCGGAACCTCGAGGGCGGCCCGGCCGAAGCCATGGCCGGCGCGGACGTCTTTATTGGTGTTTCCTCCGGCACGGTGCCGGAGGAAATCCTGGCTACGATGGCCCCGGAAGCCATCATCTTTGCGCTCTCCAACCCGGATCCTGAAGTCCACCCCGGCGTCGCTGCCCGCTACGCCGCCGTCGTGGCCACCGGGCGGAGCGATTTCCCGAACCAGATCAACAATGTCCTGGCGTTCCCCGGCATTTTCCGCGGAGCCCTGGACAGCGGCGCACGCAGGATTACCTCCGCCATGAAGGTGGCGGCCGCGCAGGCCATTGCTGACCTGGTGGGAGAGGATCTGGCGGCCGACCGTATTGTGCCCAGCCCGCTCGATCCGCGCGTGGCACCGGCTGTGGCGGCCGCGGTAGCTGCAGCGTCGGGGCCCGTCCTTCCGGGGCACACCGCCTGATCCTTAGCTGCTGTGCCGGCGCGGGCGGGGGGCAGCGCACCCCGCCCCCCCCCCCCCCGCCCCCCCAGAAAAAAAAAACCCGGCGCCCCTGGCACCCCCCACCAAACAGGGGATTGTTTTTG
>NZ_JBSHIT010000001.1:0-9000 GCF_053619115.1 Arthrobacter sp. NPDC055585 | reverse complement strand
ACCCCGCCCGCCCCCCCCCCCCCCCCCCGCCCCCCCCCCCGCCGCCAGCCGCGCTGGGGGGCCGGCTCGCCCCCCCCCCCCCCCCCCCCCGCCCCCGGCCTCTGCCCCGGAAGACTGAAACGCGCTGCCGCAGTTCCCAGCCACCTAAAGCATGCTTAGTGTTGGAGTAGGCTTTATTGGTTATTTCCCAGTACTAGGAAAGCCGAGGAACCGATGGGCGCCAGTCAGACAGGCCCTAGCCAGGGAAGCGCCGGTGGTGTTGCACATCCGGCAAAAGTCATCGCCGTTACGGTCGCCGCTGCGGTGGGCGGCCTTCTGTTCGGGTTTGACACTGCTGTCATCAACGGAGCCGTCGATGCGATCGGCGGCGAATTCTCCCTCAGCGCGGGCGTCCTTGGCTTCACTGTGGCAATTACGCTGCTGGGCTGCGCGATTGGCGCATGGTTTGCCGGCCAGCTGGCTGACCGGCTGGGCCGCAAGACCGTCATGGTCACGGCAGCCGTCCTGTTTGCCGCGAACTCGATCGGCTCAGCCTGGGCGTTCAGCGTCTGGGACCTGATGCTGTGGAGGCTGATCGGCGGCCTGGCCATCGGTACGGCGTCGGTCATCGCTCCCGGTTACATCGCCGAAGTTGCCCCGGCCAAATGGCGCGGAGCACTCGGCTCCGTGCAGCAGCTGGCCATTACCATCGGCATTTTCGCTGCCCTGCTCTCTGACGCCTGGCTCGCCAACACGGCCGGCAGCGCCTTCAACGAACTGTGGTGGGGCATGGCCGCATGGCGGTGGATGCTCCTGGTCGGTGTGGCTCCGGCGATTGTCTACGGGATCCTCGCGCTGACAATCCCGGAATCCCCGCAGTACCTGGTACGGAAAAACCGTGACGAGGAAGCAGCCAGGGTGCTGCGGGACATTACCGGGGTCCGGGACACGGACAAGAAGATCCGCGAAATCCGGGACAGCTTCGAAAACGAAGAACGTGCCACCTATGCTGACCTGCGCGGCACAATGCTTGGCCTTAAGCCCATCCTCTGGATCGGCATGTCCATCGCCGCCCTGCAGCAGCTGGTTGGCATCAACGCGATCTTCTACTACTCCACCACGCTGTGGCAGTCGGTTGGCTTCAGCGAGTCGGACTCCTTTACGACGTCGGTGATCACCTCCGTAGTGAACGTTCTGATGACGATCGTCGCGATCGCCTTCGTGGACCGGGTTGGCCGCCGGAAGCTGCTCATGACCGGCTCAGTTGGCATGTTCATCGGACTGCTGGCCGCCACGGTGTCCTTCTTCCAGGCGGACAGCAGCAGCGGTGAAGTGGTGCTGCCGCAGCCGTGGGGTGCCATTGCCCTGATTGGTGCCAACCTCTTTGTGGTCTTCTTCGCTGCGACCTGGGGACCGGTCATGTGGGTGACTCTGGGGGAGATCTTCCCCAACAACATCCGATCCCTCGCGCTGGGCCTGAGCACCATGGTCAACTGGATTTTCAATTTCATCGTCACGCTCTCCTTCCCGTGGGTCAGCGAAAACTTCGGGTTGTGGATCATGTACGCCATCTTTACGATCTTCGCCGTGGTCTCCTTCTGGTTCGTAAAGACCAAACTTCCTGAACTGTCCGGCCGGGAACTTGAGGAGAACCGGGACAAACTGTGACTGATGGTGCTGGGGCGACCAGGCATCGGCTAGTGAAACCTGAGGAGAATGGTAATTTTGGGTAATGGCAACGGCGAACAGTAACGACCAGACGGAAGCAGGGCCGATGAACAGCTCCGCAAGCACCAGGACCCAGCGGGCTAATGGAAGCTCATCCCTCGCTGGTCTCTCCAAGGTGATGGCGCGGCTGCTGCCCCGGCAGGTGAGCGATGAGGTGTCGCTGGCTGTCGCGGAGATGAAGCAGAAGGGGATCAAGGCCGGCGTCGCAGCCGCCTTCCTCGTCGTCGCTCTGCTGTTCCTGGCCGCCCTCGGAGTTGCTTTGATCGCTGCAGCCATCCTGGGCCTTGCCACCGTCATGCCGGCGTGGCTCTCAGCACTGCTCGTCGCAGCGCTCTTCCTAGTTATCGCGGCAATCGCTGCGCTGGTCGGGGTGAATAGGTTCAAGAAGACCATGCCGCTGCTGCCCGAGGACGCCCTGCGCGGCATCCGCTACGACCTTGGTGTCCTCAAGGAGGGCCGCAGCTTCGATCCGGCCACCCTGGATGCACCTAAGCCGCCCAAGGACAAGTCTGCCGAAGACAAGCAGGAGAAGCCCGAGGACGCAGTGCAGAAGCCAACGCCCGAGGAACTGCGTATCCGGCTGCGCCAGCGCCGCGAGCACATTGCCGCCGTCCGCGACGGGCTGGGAGAGAAAGCGGACGTCAAAAAGCAGATGGCAGACCTCAAGGCCCGCCGCGCAGCAGACCGGAGGAACGGTACGGCCGGTTCGGGTGCACACACCGACGGCATGGCGGACGAGGTCGGCGCCATGTTCCGTGAACGCCGGCAGCCCCTCGCGGTGCTGGGTGCCTCACTGCTGACAATGGGAATTCTGCTGCGCAGACTTCTGCGAAAATAGTGCCTTGATGCGGAAGGCAGAAGGAGTTCATCAGTGATCAGGCTCATCGGCGCCGGAACACGGCCGGGCCGGGGAGAACGGGTCCTGGAAACCTTCTGGACGATCCCCAACCTGATCACAATCCTGCGGTTCCTCGGTGTCCCGCTCTTTGTCTGGCTGATCGTTGAGGACAACTACGGGGCAGCGTTTATCACGCTGGTCATCGTGGGATCGACCGACTGGGTGGACGGGTACCTCGCGCGCCGGCTGGACCAGGTCTCAGCCGCCGGCAAATGGCTGGACCCCGTTGCAGACCGGCTGGCGCTCATCATCGTTGCCACCGTATTTGTGGTGGACCGGATCGCTCCGGGCTGGTTCATCTGGGCGATCGTCATTCCCGACATCATCCTCATCCTCAATTCGCTGCTGCTCTTCCGCGGCAGCCCCAACCTGCCGGTGAGCAACATCGGAAAGATCCGGACAGCGCTGCTGCTGGTCGGTGCCCCCATGCTGCTGCTCCAAAAGGTTCCCGGCTTCGACTATGAGTGGCTCGTCATGGCAGGCAACACCGTGCTGGTGCTTGGCTGCATCGGGCACGTGGCGGCTTTCTTCGGTTACCTCCGCGCTTCCTGGCAGAAATACCGGCGGCAGGAGCAGACAGCCGGGGAAGCCCATGCTGCCTAGGCCCGGGATGGGGACACCTCCGCCATGACCGCCGTCGCGATCGCGTGCGCGCTTGCCAGCGCCGTCTTCCTGGCCTTTGGCGCCCAGCGCCAGGGGAGCGCGGTCAGCGCAGACACCGGCGGACTGAGCCTGAACTCGGCGGGGCTTGGACGGCTGCTCCGCAATCCGCGCTGGCTCTTTGGCCTCCTGCTGCTGGGAACCGGCACCGCCCTGAACGTCGCGGCCCTGGCGATGGCTCCGCTGACCGTCGTCCAGCCGATCGGTTCCCTGGCCCTGGTGATTACCACCATCGTCAACTCACGCGACCAGGGCCTGCGCCTGAACCGTGTGACTGTGGTGTCCATCGTTGCCTGTGTAGTTGGCAGCATGCTCTTTGTGCTCCTTGCCGTCGGGGCCACCAGGAGCGAGCCGGTGGTTGAACCGCGGCAGGAGATCGTGATCGTGCTGATCCTCGCCGTCGTCGTCGCTTTCTTCGGAACGCTCAACCTGGTCTTCGGGAAGCGGCTTGGAGCGATTGCGCACATCCTCGGAGCAGGCATCCTCTTTGGCTTCGTCGCGGTGCTCACCAAGACCATCGCCGCTGACCTGCTGGACCCCAACGGGCGGTTCCTGCTGAACGTGCCGTGGTACACCATTGTGGGCATCGCCGTGGCGGGCGGGCTGGGTGCCTGGTTTGTGCAGAGCGCCTATTCCAGCGGACCGCCGGACCTGGTTATAGCCGGCCTGACAGTGATCGATCCGATGGTGGGCATCGCCATCGGAATCGGCGTGCTGAACGAACTTCGCCCGGATGTTCCCGCCGTGCTGGGAGTCGCGATGGGCGTCTGCGCTGTGATTGCTATTGTTGGGGTGGTCGCCTTGTCCCGCTACCATCCGGATGTCATCAAACGCCGGGAGATGAACAAGCGGCGGCACAGGCCCGCGTCCACCCGGACCGGGGCCACCCGGAAGCCCTGATGCCGAACGGCCCGACCGCCACAACACCACTAGAGGACTTCATTCGTGACCGAGGAACCGGCAGATAAACCGCTGACCATCCTGATCGCCTGCGACACCTACCCGCCCCACCTCAACGGTGCAGCCCAGTTCGGCTTCCGGCTGGCACAGGGAATGCACGGACGCGGCCACAACGTGCACGTCCTGGCTCCCAGCCCGGAAAGCGGGCCCGCCCACTCTGAGACGGACGGCCCCTGGACCGTGCACCGTCTCCGTTCGCACGGAGTGCCCACCCACGAATACTGGCGGATCTGCCTTCCTTGGGAAATCAAGAAGCACATCTCGATGCTGCTGGACAAGGTAAAGCCTGACGTGGTCCACATTCAGTGCCACTACATGGTGGGGGAGTACACCCTCTACGCCGCCCGCAAGCGCGGCATCCGGGTTATCGCCACGAACCATTTCATGCCCGAAAACCTGGACCCGTTCCTGCCCTTCCCCAAGTGGTTCAAGCGCATTGTCGCCAGGAACTCCTGGCGGGACATGGGCAAAGTCATGGGCCAGGCGGCCGTGGTAACCACACCTACACCGCTTGCGGCAAAAGCCATGGTCAAGTACGCCCGGCTTCCGGACGTGATGCCCCTGTCCAATGGAATCGAGGCGTCCACCTACGAGCTCCGTCCCGGGGAGACCGTTGACCGGCCGGATCATCCCACCGTGCTGTTCGTGGGCCGGCTGGCCGAGGAAAAGCATGTGGACGTGCTGATCAACGCCGTTGCCAAGGCGCCGCGCGAGCTGAACGTACACGCTGAAATTGTGGGGGGAGGGGAGGTCAAACCTGCCCTCATCGCCTTGGCCAAGCAGCTGGGCATTGAAGACCGGGTCTCCTTCCGGGGACTGGTCAGCGACGAGGAACTGCGCCAGGCCTACCTGCGAGCGGACATCTTCTGCATGCCAGGCACCGCTGAGCTGCAGTCCCTAGTGACCCTGGAAGCTATGTCCGCCTCTACCCCCGTACTCCTGGCCAACGCCATGGCGCTGCCGCACCTGGTGGAAAAGGGCAGGAACGGTTTCCTCTTTGAACCCGGTAACAGCACCGAGGTAGCAGGACGCATTGCCGAGATCCTGGCGCTGCCCGAAGCTGAACGCCGAAAGATGGGCCAGCACAGCCGCGACATGGTGGACTCCCACAGCCTCGAGGGCACCTTGGCAACGTTCGAAAAGCTCTATCGCGACGACAGCGCCAGCTAGGGTACTTTTGCCCGGGCGCCGGCGGATTCGGTGCCCGGGCCTGCTGCCGATTAGGATGTTCCTACTGCCTGTCAGGAACAGGGCAGTGCACGGGGCTGTAGCTCAGCCGGTCAGAGCAGCGGACTCATAATCCGTGGGTCGTGGGTTCAAGCCCCACCAGCCCTACCTGTGCAGCAACGCGATCCGTCCCGCGTGACGGAAAAACACCCCGGTCTTCGGACCGGGGTGTTTTTTGTTTCCACCGGCAGGCGCCGCCGGGCATTCCCTGCCGCGCGGAAGCCGCGCGGTCCGCCTCACACGGCAGGGGGATTGTGCGCAATGTTACTGACGGGTAACATAAGGGTCAGCCGGCTTCACGGCCCGGATCAGACTGGATCAGCGAAGGACATTCCATGGCAACTATCGACGTCGATAACCTCCCCTACGCGGACGGCGACTTCTACGCATTCGAGGACATGCTCAGCGACAAGGAGCGCGACCGCCTGCATGAGGTCCGGTCCTGGCTGGCAGCCGAAGTGAAGCCGTACGCCAACGACTGGTGGAACGCCGGAACCTTCCCAACCCACATGATTCCCAAGCTCGCTGAACTGGATGTTGTTTCGCCGGTCTACCGGCAGGGCTACTCCAACCTGTTCGCCGGCCTCTGCCACGCTGAGTTCACCCGGGCAGACACGTCCTTTGCCACCTTTATGGGTGTGCATGACGGGCTCTTCACCGGCTCGATCGAAGCGCTGGCTTCCGAGGAGCAGAAGGAAGCCTGGCTCCCGGACATCTACTCGCTGAAAAAGATCGGCGCCTTCGGCCTGACCGAGCCGCTGGGCGGCTCCGACGTTGCCGGCGGAACCCGGACCACAGCCCGCCGTGAGGGCGACAACTGGATCCTCAACGGTGCCAAGCGCTGGATCGGCAATGCCACCTTCTCCGACTGGGTTGTCATCTACGCTCGTGACGAGGCGGACAACCAGGTCAAGGGTTTCCTCGTGGACACCAAGACCGAGGGTTACACCGCCACCAAGATTGAGAACAAGATCGCACTGCGCACAGTGCAGAACGCAGACATCGTCCTGGACAATGTGGTTGTCAGTGACGACTTCCACCTCAAGGGCGCCAACAGCTTCCGCGACACCAACAAGGTCCTGAAGGTCACCCGGCTGGCAGTGGCCTGGCAGGCAGTGGGACAGCAGATGGCAGCCTTCGACGTCGCGCGCCGCTACGCGGTAGAACGCCAGCAGTTCGGCAAGCCGCTGGCATCCTTCCAGCTGGTACAGGAGCAGCTGGTGCAGATCCTGGGCAACACGGTGAGCTCCATGGGCATGATGGTCCGGCTGGCGCAGCTGGAGGATGAGGGCCGGGCCAAGGACGAGCAGTCAGCGCTGGCCAAGGCGTTCACCACGGCGCGGATGCGCGAATCGGTGGCGCTGGGGCGCAGCATCCTGGGCGGCAACGGAATTGTCACCGACTACGGAATGGCCAAGATCTTCGCAGACGCCGAAGCCATCTACTCCTACGAAGGCACGTACGAGATCAACACCCTGGTGACCGGCCGCGCCATCACCGGAATTGCCGCCTTCGTCTAGACCGGACAATGGACCGGCGCCGAGCGGCAGCAGTACGCTCGGCCGCCGGTCCATGATCAGGCCCAGCGGGTCTACATACTCGCCATCCAGCCGCACACCCCAATGCAGGCAACTGCCGGGGCAGTGCGGCTGTCCGTTTTCCGATGCTGTGCTGCGTGCCTCGAGCTCCCCGATGGCCTGCCCCTGCCTCACTGGATCGCCCGGTGAGAGGGAGCCGGTCACCGGTTCAAAACTGCTGAGCAGCCCGCCCCCGTGGTCGACGGTGACCACGCCGCGGTCCACCACGTGTCCGGTGAAGCGGACGGTGCCGGCTGCAGGACTCAGGACGGAGTCCCCGGGTACGGCGACGAGATCCACGCCCCGGTGCCCGGGCAGCCAGCGCTGGGCCGGCTTGTCGAAGCCGCGGACCACCGCGGGAGCAGGAGTAAGCGGCCAATGCCAGGCCGGAGCTGCCGGTGCGGCACCCGCCGGTCCGGCGAAAACCGGCCATGCCGCGCCCCACGAGAGGGCCACTGCCAGGACAAACACGATGACCGGAGGGGCAGAGCTCCTTGGCTGCGGGACCTGCCGGGTGCGTGCCGAAGGATGAAGACTCATGAGGTCAGTTCAGCCCCGACGGAGGCCGCGGTGCTGGCTGGCCAGCGCCGCTGTGGAGCATCTTCGTTAAGGTTTACGGACCGCAGAGGCTGTGGAGGGAATGAGGTGCAGCACCGGGCAGAACTGCTCTTCCGCTGTAGTACACTTGACGAAGCAGTTTGCTGCGCGCTGATCCTCCCTGCCCATCCGGGAAAGTCCCTCCTGCCGCCACTGGCGCACCGGAGAACCGCCCGGATAGCAGGACGGGATCAGGGGAACGCGCCTCAGGCTGACTACGCGTGCCCCAACTATCCACGCTTTCCACTTGGAATAACTGGGTGTGATCCTGCGGTCCGGCCAACACCGGAAAGGAACACACGCCACCTGCCCGCTTCGGGCGGAGGGCTGATGGGCACCAGGAGCAGCACCCGCCGGGTGCCGCTGATAACCGTCAATTGGCAGCCTATTTTCTGCGTGCGCCCAGCGCCGCATGCTGCCGGAAGGAGTGACGACATGCCCGTCGTTACCATGCGCCAGCTGCTCGACAGCGGCGTTCACTTTGGTCACCAGACCCGTCGTTGGAACCCGAAGATGAAGCGCTTCATCTTCACCGAGCGCAACGGCATCTACATCATTGACCTGCAGCAGTCGCTGTCCTACATCGACCGTGCATACGAGTTCGTCAAGGCCACCGTTGCCCACGGCGGAACCGTGCTGTTCGTCGGCACCAAGAAGCAGGCGCAGGAAGCCATCGCAGAGCAGGCCACCCGTGTTGGCCAGCCCTACGTCAACCAGCGCTGGCTCGGCGGCATGCTGACCAACTTCCAGACCGTTGCCAAGCGTATCCAGCGCATGAAGGAACTCGAAGAAATCAACTTCGACGACGTTGCTTCCTCCGGCCACACCAAGAAGGAGCTGCTGCTCCTCAAGCGTGAACTGACCAAGCTGGAATCCAACCTGGGCGGCATCCGCAACCTGACCAAGGCTCCGTCCGTGGTCTGGATCGTTGACACCCAGAAGGAACACCTCGCAGTTGACGAGGCCAAGAAGCTGAACATCCCTGTTGTTGCCATCCTGGACAGCAACTGCGATCCGGACGACGTCGACTTCCCGATCCCGGGCAACGACGACGCCATCCGCTCCGTCAACCTGCTGACCCGCGTTATTGCCGACGCCGTTGCCGAGGGCCTGATCGCCCGCCACAACAAGTCCGGCAACACCGAAGCCCCGGCTGAGCCGCTGGCTGAGTGGGAGCGCGAACTGCTCGAAGGCGCAGCTGCCCCGGCTGCTGAGGCCCCGGCCGCTGAAGCTCCGGCCGCTGAAGCTGCTCCGGAGGCTCCGGCCGCCGAAGCTCCCGCTGAAGAAGCCAAGTAATTCGATTTTCCCTGTAATGGCAGCTGTCGCAACGGCAGCTGCCATTACGGAACCTTCGCCTATGCGGCGGGCCGGGAA